>NZ_JACKQP010000013.1:0-293260 GCF_031625235.1 Amycolatopsis sp. 505 | reverse complement strand
CGAGGTGGTCGTCGATCTTGACGTAGAGTGCGGTCAGAAGGGTGTTCAGGTCAGTCGTCACAAACCGATCTTGAACACCCTTCGCCCATCTCCAGCCACCACCCAGGCTTACGCATTACTCGTCTAGAGGCCGCGGAAGAACTCGCGGATGTCGGTGACGAGTGCTTCGGGGGCTTGCAGTGACGCGAAGTGTCCGCCGGTGTCGTACTCGGTCCAGCGCGTGACCGTGTTGGACAGTGCGGCCAGGCCGCGGATCGCGTGGTCGCCGCGGAAGTTCACCACCGCGGTGGGGACCCCGGAGGGCGCGGGACGTTCGCCCCAGCCGTCCTGGCCGGCCTCGAGGTAGAGGCGCGCGGCCGAGCCGGCGGTGCCGGTGAGCCAGAAGATCGTCACGTTCGTCAGGATCGCGTCCCGGCTCACCGGGGTCTGGTCCGTGGCGGTGGGATCCCAGTCGACGAACCACTCGAGGTTCCAGGCGAGCTGGCCGGCGGGGGAGTCGTTGAGGGCGTAGGCGAGGGTCTGCGGCCGGGTGGCCATCTGGGTGGCGTAGCCGGAGTGGGGGTACCACCAGGCTTCGTTCTCCCGCGCCTGCTTCCGGTCCTCTTCGGACAATCGGTCGAGGTCCCCGGGAGCGGTCGGCACCCCGGCATTGGCGACGGCGTTGAGGTGCACGCCCAGCAGGGCGTCAGGGGCGACGCGGCCGAGTTCCGGGGAGACGATGCTGCCGAAGTCGCCACCGTGGGCGCCGTAGCGTTCGTAGCCGAGCCGGCGCATCAGCTCGGCCCAGGCTTTCGCGACGCGGTGGGTGTTCCAGCCACGTTCGGTGGTGGGTCCGGAGAAGGCGAACCCGGGCACCGATGGTGCGACGACGTGGAAGGCGTCCTTGGGGTCACCGCCATGGGCTCTCGGGTCGGTGAGGGGGCCGAGGATGTCCCGGAAGTCGGCGATGGTGCTGGGCCAGCCGTGGGTGATGATCAGCGGAGTCGCGTCGGGCTCGGGGGAGCGGGCGTGGACGAAGTGGACGTTCTGGCCGTCGATGGTCGTGGTGAACTGGGGGTACCGGTTCAGGCTTGCTTCCTGGGCCCGCCAGTCGAAGCCGTGCTGCCAGTAGCCGACGAGGTCGGCGAGGTAGGCCTGGCTGACGCCGTAGTCCCAGCCGGCGTCGGGGAGCTCGCCGGGCCAGCGGGTCCGGGCCAGGCGGTGGCGGAGCTCGTCGAGGTCCGACTGGGGGATGTCGATGTGGAAGGGATCCATGGGGGCGACGATCTCGCGGATATAGGACAGGTGAAGTCCTCTGCCTTTGTGCTTCCTGCCGGCCGTTGAGAGCGGCTGCGTATCGGGTCGGCAGGGGGTGTGGCCGGGTGGGGCCGTCTGCTCGGGTGCTCGTGACCGCCGCCCTTGCTCGCGCTGTACGCCGCCATGTACGGGTGGGCGAACGAGGCCGACGTCGAACTGAAGTTGACCACCACGCCCGCCGGGGACCGCAGCAGGGCCGCGCGCGTCACCAGGAACGTGCCCGTCAGGTTCACCGCCAGCACCCGGTTCCACAGCTCCAGCGACGTCTCGTGCGTGTGAGACGCCAGGAGGCCCGGCAGGCGCCGGTGACCAGGACCCGGCGATCGCGCAGGCGTTCCATGGCGATCACCGTAGCCAAGGGGTCAGAGCGCGGGCACCCTCTCGGACTCCGGCGGCGGGCCCGGCGGGGTCCCGTCGCCGAACGGGCGGCCCCCGAGCTCCTCGCGGCCGTGCGGGGTGAGCCAGCCGGAGCTGTCCGGGCCGAGCGGGACGATCCCCGTCGGGTTCACGTTCTTGTGCACCACGTAGTAGTGCTCCTTGATCTGGGCGAAGTCGATCGTGTCGCCGAAACCCGGCGTCTGGAACAGGTCGCGCGTGTACGCCCACAGCACCGGCAGCTCGGTCAGCTTCTGCCGGTTGCACTTGAAGTGCCCGTGGTACACCGCGTCGAACCGCACCAGCGTGGTGAACAGCCGGACGTCGGCCTCGGTGATCGTGTCGCCCACCAGGTACCGCTGGTCCGCCAGCCGGTCCGACAACCAGTCGAGCCGGGCGAACAGCTTCCGGTACGAGTGGTCGTACGCCTCCTGGGACCGGGCGAAGCCGCACTGGTACACCGCGTTGTTGACGTCGGTGAACACCTTCTGCGCCACGTCGTCGATCTCGTCACGCAGCTTCTCCGGGTACAGCTCCGGCGCGCCGTCGCGGTGGTACGCCGTCCACTCCGTCGACATGTCCAGCGTCATCTGCGCGAAGTCGTTGGTGACGACCTGGCCGCTCGGGATGTCGACGAACGCCGGCACCGTGATGCCGCGCGGGTAGTCCGGGTCGCGCTTGAAGAACGCCTCCTGCAGGCGCTCGATGCCGAGGACCGGGTCGCGGCCCCCGGGGTCCAGGTCGAAGCTCCAGCTGCGCTCGTCGTGGACCGGGCCCGCGATGCCCATCGACAGGACCGGCTCGAGGCCGAGCAGACGCCGGACGATCACCGCGCGGTTCGCCCACGGGCAGGCCCGCGCCACCACCAGCCGGTAGCGGCCCGGCTCGACCGGCCAGCCGTCGCGGCCGTCGGCCGTGATGCGGTCCGGGAGGTAGTTCTGGTCGCGCTTGTACTCGCCCTTGTCGCTCATCGGCGTCCTCAGCAGTCGTCGGTCGGGGGAGCGGTGTCCAGTGCCGTGGCCAGCCGGGCCAGCACCGGCCCGGCCGTGCGGATGTCCTCGGCGCTCAGGTGGTCGAACACCGCGGCCCGCACGCGGGCGAGGTGGCTCGGGTAGGCCGCCTCCAGTCTGGCCAATCCGGCCTCGGTCAGCACGGCGTTGGACGCGCGGCCGTCCTCGGCGCAGCGGCGCTTCTCGACCAGGCCGCGGCGGGTCAGGTCGTCGACGACCCGGCTGATCCGGCTCAGCGACAGCCCGGTGGTGGCGGCCAGGCCGGAGATGCGGAGCAGGTGGTCCGGCGCTTCGGACAGCGCGACCAGCACGCCGTAGTCGGTGATCGCCAGGCCCGTTTCGGGCAGGAACTGGTCCTCGAGCGCGCGCGGAAGCGCCGTCATGATGCGCATCAGCGGCCGCCAGAAGGCGGCTTCGTCGAGGTCGAGAGCGGACAGTTCACCCATGCGGGCAACACTACCGAAAGCTTGCTTGCGCAACCAGCCAAAGTGAGTACAGTGTCGTTGAACCCTCAATCACCTGGGGGCGCCACCACGAGGAGAGAAGAACAGCGATGACCAGCGCGACCACCTACCCCCAGCTGACCGGCGAATACACCCTCGACGCCGCCCACTCGCGGATCGGGTTCGTCGCCCGGCACGCGATGGTCACCAAGGTGCGCGGCAGCTTCAACGAGTTCACCGGCGCCGCGACCATCGACGGCGACGCGCCGGAGAAGTCGAGCGTCCAGGTGACCATCCAGGCCCACAGCATCGACACCCGCAACGCCGACCGCGACGGGCACCTGAAGAGCAACGACTTCCTGTCGATGGACGAGTACCCGCAGATCACCTTCACCTCGACCGAGATCAAGCAGACCGGCGAGACCAGCTTCGACGTCACCGGCGACCTGACCATCAAGGACGTCACCCGTTCGGTCACCATCCCGTTCGAGTTCGAGGGCTCGGCGAAGGACCCGTTCGGCAACGACCGGATCGGCTTCGAGGGCTCCACCTCGATCAGCCGCAAGGACTACGGCATCACCTGGAACGCCGCGCTGGAGACCGGTGGCGTGCTGGTGAGCGACAAGGTCACGCTGGAGTTCGAGATCTCCGCGATCAAGTCCGCCTGACTTCCGGGAGCGGGAACCGGGCTCACCGGTTCCCGCTCGCCCGCAGGTTCCCGATGCCGACGTCGAGCGCCGCTTCGAGGTGGTCGATGCGTCCGGTCGACAGCATCACCACGACCCCGCCCTGGATGCCCGCCAGCAGGGCGGCCGCCGCGCGTGGAACGTCCAGGTCCGCGCCGACCTCGCCGGCCCGCTGCAGGTGGCGGATGCCCGCCTCGAGCTCGTCCTGCCAGCGCCGCAGCAGTTCGGTGACCACGGCCTGCGCGCCCGGGGTCGCGCGGCCGAGCTGGGAGATCAGCACGTTGAGCGGGCAGTGCTGCCCGCGGCTGTCGTAGTGCGAGACGACCGTGTCCCGCCAGCGCTGCCAGCCCGCCCACGACGTCAGCCGGCCCAGCTGCGGCTGCTGGACCGCCAGGACCTGGTCCGCTTCGAAGCGGGCCACCGCCAGCAGGAGCTCTTCCTTGCCGTCCGGGAAGTAGTGGAACAGCTGGCTCTTGCTCGTCCCCGTCCGCGCCCGGACGTCGTCCAGCGTCGTGACGGCGACACCGCGCTCGCGGATCTCCGCCGCGGCGCCCTCGACGATCCGCTGCCTGGTCGCCGCGCCCTTGGGGGTCAGCCTTGGACTCACAGGTCCATTTTAATTCGCTGGCGGCGACCGGGAGAATTCCGGGTATGTCCACCGTCACGCCGTTCGCGGTCCTGGCCGTGATCGGCGCCGCCTCCGGCTCGGTGACGGCGTGGCTGCTCCTGCGCCGGGACCGGCCCGCCGAGGTGCTGACCCCGTCGGCGCCGGCGGAGCCGGTCCCGGACGAGGTCGCCGCCCGGCTGCTGGCCGACGAGCACACCGTCCGGCTGGCCGAGCTGGCCTCCTTCGCCGAGCAGGCCGACGCCGACCCCGAGCGGCGCCAGGAGTGCGTCCACGCCATCGCCGCCCGGTTCGACGACGACTGGCCGGACCCGGTCGCGTGGCAGGCCGAATTGTGGCAGCTCCTGCGGCCCCACCTGCGGCGCGAGTCCCCGCGGTTCTGGCCCGGGATGGACCTCGACCTCGACTACCTGGTGCTCCACGCGGTGGACCTGCGCGGCTGCGAAGTCCGCAGGGCGAGCTTCGTGGAGACGTCCTTCGCCGGTCCCGTCGACTTCACGGGCGCGACAGCCGCCGAATACGACTTCACCGGAGCCCACGTCCGGATCGACGCCGACGTCGTCCGGGTCTGGCCGCCGGGCTGGGAGCCGGGCGAGCCCGAGCCGCAGCCGTGGGTCGAACTGCGGGAGCGGTGACTACTCCCGGATCGGCAGGTCCGCCCCGTCGCGGAGGAACACCGGGATCCGGTCCGCCGGGGCCGGCGCCTCGACCCATTCGCCACCGTCGTGGCGGGTGCCGGTCACCGCGTCCGTCCAGGTCGCTCCGGCAGGCAGGTACACCCGCCGCGAGGTGACGCCCGGCTCGAGCACCGGGGTCACCAGCACGTCCGGGCCGAGGAGGAACTGGTCGTCGACGTCCCAGGCGGCGCTGTCCGCCGGGAAGTCGACGAACACCGGCCGCATCGGGGGGATGCCCTGCTCGTGGGCCACCCGCATCTGCTCCATCAGGTACGGCCGCAGCCGCTCCCGCAGGCGCAGCGACGCCGTGATCGACTCGTACGCCGGTTCACCGAACGACCAGACCTCGTTGGGCCCGCCGGTCATCTCCGGCCCGAACGCCGGGCGCGGGTCGCGGTAGCCGTGCAGGCGGAACAGCGGGCAGAACACGCCGTATTGGAACCAGCGCACCATCAGCTCGCGGTACTCCGGCGAGTCGGGGTCGCCGCCGTGGAAGCCGCCGATGTCCGTCGTCCACCAGGGGATTCCCGCGAGCGCCACGTTCAGCCCCGCCCGGACCTGCGTCCGCAGCGACGCCCAGGTCGCTCCGATGTCACCCGACCAGAGCGCCGCCCCGAACCGCTGGCTGCCCGCCCACGCCGACCGGGACAGCAGCACCACTTCGTCGTCGCCTTCGGCGCGGATGCCGTCGTGGAACGTCTGGGCGTTCGCCTGCGGGTAGAGGTTGAACACCTCCGCGCCCGGGCCGGCGTGGAAGCCCAGGTTGTGCGGGTGACCGGGCTGGATCTCCGGCTCGTCGCCGTCCAGCCACCACGCGCGCACGCCCAGGTCGTAGTAGTTCTCCTTGACCTTGCCCCAGACGAACCGCCGCGCCTCCGGGTTGGTCGCGTCGTAGAACGCCACCGGCATCTCGACGCCGAACCCCTTGTCCTTCCAGGGCGCGTGCGCCGGGACGCCGCTCTCGGCGGCCACCAGCAGGCCCTGCTCGTGCAGCTCCCGGTAGTTCTCCGAGAGCGGGCTGACCGACGGCCACACCGAGACCATCAGCTTGACGCCGAGGTCCGCCAGCTCGCGCACCAGCCCGGCCGGGTCCGGCCACTCCGCGGTGTCGAACTTCCAGTCGCCGAGGTGCGTCCAGTGGAAGAAGTCCGCCACGATCACCGACAGCGGCAGCCCTCGCGCGTGGTACTCCCGCGCGACGGACAGGAGCTCCTCCTGCGTGCGGTAGCGCAGTTTCGACTGCCAGAACCCGGCCGCCCACTCGGGCAGCATGGGCGCGTGCCCGGTCGCGTCGGCGTAGTGGCTCAGGATCTGGCGCGGGCCGTCGCCGGTGGTGATCCAGTAGTCGAGCTGACGCGCGTCGTCGGCGACCCAGCGGGTGCCGTTCTCCGCCAGCTCGACCCGGCCGACGGCGGGGCTGTTCCAGAGGAACCCGTAGCCGCGGCTGGACAGCAGGAACGGCACCGACACCTCGGCGTTGCGCTGCACCAGGTCGAGCACGAGGCCCTTCTGGTCGAGCCGGCCGTGCGTGTGCTGCCCGAGGCCGAACAGCCGCTCGCCCTCGTAGGCGCTGAACCGCTGTTCGAGCCGGCCGTAGCCGTTGCGCGAGGGCATGAACAGCCGCGCACCGGGCCACCAGAAGTGCGCGCGCTGCTCGGACAGCAGCTCCTCGCCGGTGTCCGTGCGGACGAACTTGAGCTGCGCGTCGATCCCGGTGTCGGTGTCGGCGATCTCGACGATCGCGGTGAGCGGGCCGTTGACGACCCGGCCGGTGCGTCCCTCGGCGGATGCGGTCGCCGCCGAGGGCTTGGCGGGCAGCAGCGCGCCCGGGACGTCCTCGATGATGCGGTGCCGTCCGGCCCGTACGCGCAGGCTGCCCTCGCCCCACGGCTCGATGCGCAGCACCTCGTGCCGCACCCTGACTTCGAGCGAGCGGCCGTCTTCGGTCGTGGTGATCACGCGGGTCTCCTTGGAAGAGGTCAATCTTTGACGGCGCCGCTGGTCAGCCCGGCGACGACGTAGCGCTGGGCGACGACCAGCAGGACCGCCGCGGGGATCGCGGCGAGGACGGCGGTGGCCATGATCCCGTTCCAGTCGGCGGACTGGTTGCCGACGAACCGGTAGATGCCCACGGTGATGGGCTCGAACGACTGCCCGGTGGTCAACGTGACCGCGAACAGGAAGTCCGCCCAGGCGAACAGGAACGAGAACAACCCGGCGGTGACGAGGGAGTTGCGGCTGACCGGCAGGATGATCGAGAAGAACGTGCGCCAGTACCCGGCACCGTCCACCCGGGACGCTTCGGTGAGCTCCTTCGGCACGGAGATCATGAACGCCCGCAGCAGGAGGATGGCGAACGGGATGGTCGCGGTGGAGTCGGCGAGCACCAGCCCGAGGTAGTTGTCGATCAGGCCGAGGTTGCTGAACACCGTGTAGAGCGCGTTGGCCATCACGATGCCCGGGATCATCTGCACGATGAGCAGCACGAACACCAGCGCCGGGCCGCCGCGCACCTTCAGCTGGGCCAGCGCGTACGACGCCGGTGCCGCCACCAGCAGCGACACGACCACCGTGCCGAGTGCGACGACGACGCTGGAGAACAGGTTGGGCCCCTGCGTCGAGACGGCCTTGCGGTAGCCGTCCAGGGTGCCGCCGACGGGGAAGAACGCCGGGTCGGGGCGCAGCAGGGCGCCGCTGGGCTGCAGGGAGGCGTTGACCATCCAGTACAGCGGGAACAGCAGGACCGCGACGATCAGCACACCGAGCACGGTCCGCGGCCAGTTCGCCGTCTTCATGCCGCCTCCGCCAGGGTCGCCTTGGCCGAGCGCAGGTACAACAGCCCGAAGACGGTCGCCACCACGATGAGGACGTTGCCGACCGCCGCGCCCTGTCCGAAGGCGAAGTCCTGGAACGACAGCCGGTACGACCACGTGGTCAGCGTCTGCGTCGCGTTGGCCGGCCCGCCGCCGGTGACGACCATGATCACGTCGAACACCTTGATCGTGTAGACCAGCCCGAGCATGAGCACGATCCCGGTGACCGGCCGCAGCAGCGGCCAGGTGACGTGCCGGAACCGCTGCCAGGCCCCGGCGCCGTCCAGCTCCGCGGCTTCGTAGAGCGACGCCGGGATGGCGCGCAGGCCGCCGTGCAGGATCACCAGGTTGAACGGGATGCCGATCCAGATGTTGGTGAGGATCACCGCCGGTAGCGCCCAGCTCGTGCTGCTCAGCCACGGCACGGCGTCGAAGCCGACGAACCGCAGGCCGGCGTTGAGCACGCCGTGGTCCTGGTCGAACATCCACCGCCAGACCGCGCCGCTGACCACCAGGGGCAGCAGCCACGGCAGCAGGAGCAGCGACCGCAGCAGCGCGCTGCCGAGGAAACGGCCGTTGAAGAACACCGCGAGCGCCAGGCCGATGCCGAACTGGAAGACCAGCGACCCGGCGGTGAACAGCACCGTGTTGAGCGCCGCCGTCGAGAACAGCGGGTTGTTCAGCACGGCGGAGTAGTTCGCGATGCCGACGAAGGGTGCTTCGCCGGTGTAGAACGACTTCACCGTGTAGTTCTGGGTGCTCATCACCAGGTTCGCGACCAAGGGGTAGCCGAAGAACACGATGATGTAGGCCAGGGCGGGCAGCAGGAATGCCCACGCGGCGAACCGGTTGTCCCGGCGGGACTTCCGGTTCGCGCGGGGGGCCGCCGAGACCGTCGGGGCGGCGGCGAGCGTCACGAGCCGCTCGCCTGCTGGGCGGCCTTGAGGGCCTGGTCGACCGGGGTCTTGCCGGTCAGCGCCGCCTGGAGCGCGTCGGCCAGCGCCTGCGAGACCTTCGGGTACTTCTCGCCGAGCTCCGCGGTGCGGGAGCGGGCGGTGCCGACCTCGTCGACGAACGCCTGCATCGCCGGCTGCTCGGTGCCGAACTTCTGCGCGGTGGCCGTCTTCGACGGGATGTAGGCGTGCGCCTTGCTCCACTCGAGCATCGTCGGCTCGGACAGGATGCAGGAGAGCACCTTGCCCGCGGCCTGCTGGGCGGGCCCGCCGGTCACCGGGATCGTGCCGACCTCGCCGCCGAGGGCGACCACCGGCTTGCCGCCGGCCTGCGGCACCGGGATCGGCACCACGCCGTAGTGCAGGGACTTCTGCTCGTCGAGGCGGGCGATGTTCCACGACCCGTTGATCATCATCGCCGCGTTGCCGCCGACGAACTGGTCGGCGACGTCGTTCTGGTTCCAGGTCACCACGGACTTCGACGCCGCACCCGAGTTCACCAGGTCGGTGACGTACTGCAGGGCCTGGGCCGCCTTGGGGGAGTCCAGCTGGGACAGTTCGGCGCCGTTGCTCCAGAAGAACGGGAGGAACTGCCAGGTGCCTTCCTCGGACGGGATGGCGGAGAAGGCGAGCCCGTACTTGCCGTCCTTGGTCAGCTTCGCCGCGGCGGCCTTCAGCTCGTCCCACGTCTTCGGCGGCTCGACGCCGGCGGCCTGCAGGAGGTCCTTGTTGTAGATCAGCGCGAGGCCGTTGACGCCGGGCGCGACGCCGTACACCTTGCCCTGGTAGGTCCCGGCCTTGACGATGCTGTCGTAGTAGCCGTCGGTGCTGATGCCGTAATCGCTCAGCGGGGTCAGCGCGCCGGTGGCGGCGACCTGCTGCAGCGTGGGGTTGTCGGTGAAGAGCAGGTTCGGCAGCGTCTTCGAGCTGGCGCTCTGCAGCACCTTCGGCAGCATCTGGTTGGTCGGCACCTTCTGGCGCTCGATCTTGATCCCGGTCTGCCCGGCGCAGGTGTCGAGGATCTTCTGCCACGCGGCGGAACCCTGCTCGTCGGCGTAGTAGTCGAGCTCGGTGATCGACGTGGCGGCCGGGGCGTCGGCGCCGCCGGGCGCGGCCGGGGCCGTCGGGCTGGGGCTGCAGGCGGCCAGCAGCACGGCACTCGTGGCGCTCGCGGTCAGGACGAGGGCGCGACGGACTACGGGCATGGTGATTCTCCTTCGGCAGCGGAGCAGAACCGGGGGTCAGGCGCGGGGCGCGGCGGTGCTTTCGCGCCGGGTGAGGCGGGGCCCGAGCAGCCGGACCTCCGGGGTGGTGTGGCCGGCGAGCCGGCGCATGGTCATTTCGACGGCCTGGGTGCCGACCTCCTCGGCCGGGATGGCCACGTTGGTCAGCGCGACGGCGTGCTGCTCGGCCATGCTGTCCGGGCAGACGGCGATGACCGAGATGTCCTCGGGCACCCGCAGGCCGCGGTGGCGCAGGTCCGACAGCAGCCCGGGCAGCACGGCCTCGTTGTGCACGACCAGGCCGGTCAGGCCGGGATCGGCGGCGAGCAGCTCGTCGAGACAGGCGCTCACCGCTTCGTAGGAGTGGGCGCACGCGTGGGAGGCCGCGCGCACGTCCCGGCTCTTCGTCGCTTCGTCGAAGCCGCGCAGGAACCGCGTCGCGTAGCTCGTGCCCCGCCGGTAGACCGCCGGGGACGGGCCGATCAGCGCGATCGAGCGGTGGCCGAGGTCGGCCAGGTGGGCGACGCAGGCCGAGGCGGCCGCGGTGAAGTCGAGGTCGACGCAGCTCAGCCCGGCCGGGTGGTCGGGCACGCCGATGAGCACCACCGGCAGGTCGAGAGCGAGCAGCATCGGCACCCGCGGGTCGGCGGTTTCGACGTCCATCACCATCAGCGCGTCGGCGATCGCCGAGGACGCGACCCGCTGCAGCGCGGCCGGCCCCTCGTCCTTGGTGAGCAGCAGCAAGTCGTGGTCGTGCGCGCGGGCCGCGGTGACCGCCGAGGCGACGAACTCCATCACGACGGCGACGTTGAGGTCCGTGCGCAGCGGGACGACCAGCGCCAGCACGTTGGTCTTGCTGCTGGCCAGCGCCCGGGCACCGGCGTGGGGGTGGTAGCCGAGCTTGCGGATGCTGTCCTCGACC
This sequence comes from Amycolatopsis sp. 505, assembly GCF_031625235.1. Lineage (NCBI taxonomy): Bacteria > Bacillati > Actinomycetota > Actinomycetes > Pseudonocardiales > Pseudonocardiaceae > Amycolatopsis > Amycolatopsis sp. 505. The sequence goes on along the minus strand of NZ_JACKQP010000013.1, from coordinate 282,237 downwards.
AGCCGCCGGGTCTTCGGCGAGATCGAGCGTTTGCCGCTGATCACGTACGACACCGTGCTGGGGGCGACCCCGGCCGCGTTGGCGACGTCGTTGATCGTGACCACGGGCGGCCTCCTGAAGGCGGGGAGGGGGACGGGCGGTGTGTCGAAGCGCATCGACGATGGCACGAAGGTAAGTGACACCCGCCGGAAACACAAGCATCATTCACCGTTTGCCGGTATTCGATGGTTATTCGACAACAGAGGTGTTCGTCGAAATCGTCGAAGGTCCCTGTTGAACGTTCTTTTTGCAGCTCAGTGCCACGATCAAGCCGTCGTCTCGACCGGCCTGGGAGCGTTCCCAGGAACTCTTGACCTTCTGCTCACGCGGCTGTAATAGTCGTCGGGTTCCCCGCCGTTCGACGCGAATGTTCCGCGCCGCGCCGTCGAAACGATTCGACGAATCGGAGGCCGTCCGTGCGCTTGTCCCTCTTCCGCCGTGCCCTCGTCCCGGCGGTGGCCGCGACCCTGCTGCTGGCTTCGTCGCCGGCGCTCGCGGCGCCGCCACCCCCTTTCCGCGATCCGTCGCTGCCCCTGGCCACCCGGATCGACGACCTGCTGTCCCGGCTGACGGCGGACGAGAAGATCTCGCTGCTGCACCAGTACCAGCCGGCCATCCCGCGGCTCGGCATCGGCGTCTTCAAGACCGGTACCGAAGCGCTGCACGGTGTCGCCTGGTCGACCGACTACGACAACTCCGGTGCCGTCGTCAAAGCCGACGGCACGGTGTTCCCGCAGGCCATCGGCCTGGCCACCAGCTGGGACCCGGCGCTGGTGAAGCAGGTGGGCGCGGCCGTCGGGCAGGAGGCGCGCGGCTTCAACGCCCGCAACCCGACGCTGTGGGGCCTCAACCTGTGGGCCCCGGTGGTGAACCTGCTGCGCGACCCGCGGTGGGGCCGCAACGAAGAGGGTTACTCCGAAGACCCGTACCTGACCGGCGAATTCGCGAAGGCCTACGGCCACGGCATGCAGGGTGACGACCCGCGGTACCTGCAGGCCGCGCCGACGCTCAAGCACTTCCTGGCCTACAACAACGAGGTCAACCGCGACACGACGAGTTCCTCGGTGCCGCCGAAGATCCTGCACGACTACGACGAGCAGGCGTTCAAGATCCCGCTGGAGGCGGGCGCGGCCAACGCCGTGATGCCGTCGTACAACCTGGTCAACGGGCGGCCGAACCACGTCAGCCCGGACCTCGACGGCAAGCTGCGGAAGTGGGCGCCGGACGACATCGCCGTGGTCAGCGACGCCGGCGCACCGTCCAACCTGGTCAACTCCGAGAAGTACTACGCCACCAAGGCCGAAGGCGACGCGGCGGCGATCAAGGCGGGGCTCGACAGCTTCACCGACAACGACACCGACGGCTCGATCACCGTCGCGGCGGTCAAGGAGGCGCTCGCGAAGGGCTTCCTGACCATGGCCGACGTCGAGAACGCCGACCGCCACCTGCTGTCGCTGCGGTTCCGGCTCGGCGAGTTCGACCCGCCGGGCCGCAACCCGTACGCGAAGATCACCCCGGCCGTCATCGGCTCACCGGAGCACCAGGCGCTGGCGCGCAAGGCCGCCGACGCGCAGATGGTGCTGCTGCGCAACAACGGCGGCGCGCTGCCGCTGAACGCCGCGAAGAACAAGAAGGTCGCGGTCGTCGGCTCGCTCTCGAACACGCTGTACGAAGACTGGTACGCCGGCGCGATGCAGTACAAGGTCACGCCGCTGCAGGGCATCAAGGAACGGCTCGGCTCGGCGGGCACGGTCGCGTCGTCCGAAGGCGTGGACCGGATCGCGCTGAAGGACCTCGGCACCGGCCGGTACCTGACGGCCCCCGCGACCACCGGGAAGATCACCGCCGGCGGCACGGTGGCGGGCACCGCCGAGTCCTTCGACGTCTACGACTGGGGCGCGGGCAAGAACACGCTGCGCGCGGCCGCGAACGGCAAGTTCCTGAGCTACTCCGGCGGCGCGCTGGTGAACGACGTCGACCAGCCGGCCGGCTGGTTCGTGCAGCAGCAGCTGAAGCTCGACGCCCAGCCCGACGGCAGCTACGTGCTCGAGTACGCGGGCAACGAGGTCAACGAGCCGTGGTTCGGCCCGAACAAGTTCGCCGTGGTCGGCGCGGACGGCGTCCTGACGATCTCCTCGCCGGATGCCGCGCACGCGACCAAGTTCGGCCGGGACGTGCTGAGCAGCGGCGTCGGCAGCGCGGTCGCCGCGGCGAAGGACGCGGACACCGCGGTCGTCGTGGTCGGCAGCATGCCGTTCATCAACGGCCGCGAAGCCAACGACCGCACGAGCACCGAGCTCGCCCCGGCGCAGCGCGCGCTGATCGAAGCGGTGCAGAAGGCGAACCCGCACACGATCGTCGTGGTGGAGAACAGCTACCCGACGACCGGCTGGGACACCTTGCCGGTCCCCGGCATCCTGTGGACCAGTCACGCGGGCCAGGAAACCGGGCACGCGGTCGCCGACGTGCTCTTCGGCGACACCGACCCGAGCGGGCGGCTGACGCAGACCTGGTACGCCTCCGACGCCGGGCTGCCGAACATCCTGGACTACGACATCGCCAAGACCGGGATGACCTACCAGTACTACCGCGGGAAACCGCTGTTCCCGTTCGGCTACGGCCTGAGCTACACCAGTTTCCGCTACGACAACGTCCGCGCGTCCCTGGCGGGCGGCCAGGTCCGGGTGAGCGTCGACGTGACGAACACCGGCGCCCGCAGCGGGTCCGACGTCGTCCAGCTCTACTCGAAGAACTCCGGTGTGCAGCGGTTGCGGGACTTCTCGAAGCTGACCCTGGCCCCGAAGGAGACCCGCACGGTGCGATTCGACGTGCCGGTGGCGGACCTGGCGTCCTGGGACGTCGCCCGCGACCGGTCCGTCGTGGCGGCGGGGGTGTACGAGTTCTCGGTGGGCCGCAACGCCTCCGAACTCTCGGCACCGCAACCGGTCTACGTGCCGGGGGAGCGGCCCCAGCCGCGCGACCTGAGCCGGCCGACCCAGGCCCAGAACTTCGACGACTACTCCGGCACGACGTTGACGGACACGTCGAAGGTTTCGGGGACGTCGGTCGCCACCGCGGCCGGCAGCTGGGTGGCGTACCGCAACGTGGCGCTGAACGGCCCGGGGCGCTTCTCGGCCTCGGTGTCCGCGACGGCGTCGTCGAAGGTCACGGTCCGCCTGGACTCGCCGACCGGCCGCGTGCTGGGCACGGTCCCGGTTTCGCCGACGGGTGACCGGTACGCGTACACGACGGTGACGGCGGCGCTGGCCAAGGCGAGCGGCCGGCACGACGTCTACCTGACGTTCGACGGCCCGGTGAACCTGGCGACGTTCTCGCTGCGGTGACCTAGGGTTTGCGGCCCACGCCCGCATAGGGCAAGGAGTTGACCGAAGGGTCGTCGGACATGTCGCCGGCGCCCTCGGGGTTCCACATCGCGCAGCCGACCAGGCCCGGTTCGACGAGGTCGAAGCCCTCGAAGAACCGGAGCACCTGGTCGTGCGTGCGCGGGAACGGCTGGTTCTGCTGGTTCTGCCGGGTCGTGTAGACCTCGATCGCTTCGTCGAGGCCCTCCGACCCCGAGTCCGCCGCGACGTGCGTGACGGCGAGGAAGCTGCCCGGCGCGAGCCGCTCGCGGTAACGGGCCAGGATGCCCACCGGGTCCCAGGAGTCGGGCACGAAGTGCAGCAGCAGCAACATGAACACGCCCGTCGGCTGCTCGGGGTCGAGCAGCCGGCGGGCCGGCTCCGCGTCGAAGATGTCGTTGACGTCGCGCAGGTCGGCCTGGATCACCGCGCAGTTGTCGTTGCCCTGCAGCAGCAGCTCGCTGTGCGCGACGGCGACCGATTCGCGGTCGACGTACACCACCCGGCACGACGGGTCGACCTGCTGGACGATCTCGTGCAGGTTGCCGACGGTCGGGATGCCGGAGCCGACGTCGAGGAACTGCCGGACCCCGGCGTTCACCATGTACCGCGCGGCGCGGCGCAGGAAGGCGCGGTTGAGCCGGGCGGCGTCGCGGATGCCCGGCATGATCTTCAGGATCTGCTCGCCGAGCGCCCGGTCGGCGGCGAAGTTGTGGTCCCCGTCGAGCCAGAAGTCGTACACCCGGGCCGGGTTCGGCACCGAGGTGTCGATCTCCGGCGGTACCCAGCTCAATTCTCCGGTCACGGGACCTCCCACCCTCGCGGACGCTGCGGGACCGGAGCTTAGCCCCTCATCCGTTCGTGTGGACCCGCGCTCCGCAGCCCCGGCGTCCGGCTAAGGTGGCCCGGTCGCGAGGGAGGCGAGGCCATGACGAACCCGCGTCCCGTGCCCGGCCGGGTCCCGCTGCTCGGGCACACGGTGCCGCTGCTGCGCGACCCGCTGAAGTTCTTCACTTCCCTGTCCTCGCACGGAGAAGTCGTCAAAATCCGGCTCGGGCCGCTGCCGGTGCACGTGGTCACCACCCCGGAACTGGCCTGGCAGGTGCTGGCCACCGACGCCGACAAGTTCGACAAGGGCCTGGTCTTCGACAAGATGCGCCCGCTCTTCGGCGACGGCCTGGCCACCTCGAACGGCGAGCTCAACCGCCGCCAGCGCCGGCTCGTGATGCCCGCCTTCGGCCGCACGCGGATCGCCGGCTACGCCGAGCACACCATGACGACGCTGGCCGACGACCTCGCGAGCTCGTGGCGGCCCGGCGAAGTCGTCGAGTTCGACAAGCGGATGCAGGACCTGGTGCTGACCATCGCCGGGCAGACGCTGTTCTCCACCGCGCTCGGCGAGGAGGCACTGGCGGAGATCCGGCACTCGATCCCGGTCATGCTGAAGTACGTGCTGATCCGGGCCTTCTCGCCGAAGTTCGTCGAGAAGCTGCCGATCCCGGCGAACCGGCGGTTCGACACCGCGGCCGCGCGCCTGCGCGAGGTGATCGGCGAAACCGTCGTCGCGGCCCGCGAAGACGGCGCCGACCACGGCGACCTGCTCTCGATGCTGCTGCTGGCCCGCGACGAGGACACCGGCGAAGGCATGTCCGATCGCCAGGTGCACGACGAGGTCATCACGATCCTGACCACCGGCGCCGAGACCACCGCCGTCGCGCTGGCCTGGTTTTTCCACGAGCTGGGGCAGCACCCGGAGGTCGAACGGCGGTTCCACGCCGAAGTCGACGAAGTGCTGGGCGGGCGTGCCGCGCGCTTCGAAGACCTGCCGGATCTGGTCTACACCCACCAGATCGTGAACGAGATCGTCCGCCGCACCCCGCCGCTGATCCTGATGCGCCGCGCGCGGGAGGACGTCGAGCTCGGCGGGGTGCCGATCCCGGCGGGCAGCGAGGTCGCCGTCAGCCAGCACACCCTGCACCGCGATCCGCGCTGGTTCCCCGAGCCGGACCGGTTCGACCCGGACCGCTGGGCGCCCGGCCGCACCGCGGACCTGCCGAAGGGGGCGTACATCCCGTTCGGCGCGGGCGCGCGGCTGTGCCCGGGGCACGTGTTCGCGCCGACGGAGATCGGCATCGTCGCCGCGACCATCGGGGCGCGCTGGCGCCTGGTCCCGGTGCCCGGCAAGAAGGTGTACGCGCAGATCAAGGTCACGATGCAGCCGAACCGCCTGCCGATGACGGTGGTGCCGCGCAAGACCTGACGGTACCGGTTCGGCTACCGGGTGTAGTGTTCCGGAGTTCCTTCACCTGTCCGAGTCCAGAGGGAGTGCGGCGTGAAGCTGCCCGTCAAGGTGACGTCGGCGTTGTTCGCGTGCGGTGTCCTGTGCGCGTCGCTGACCGCGGCGGTGCCCGCCGAGGCCGCCGCGATCTCCTGCAGCGACACGGATCTGCCGGTCACCGGCCCGGGCCTGCCCCCGCTGGTGCCGGGGGCGCCCGCGACCGTCCACGGCCGGCTGTGCCTGCCCGCCGGGGACGCCCCGGACACCGTCCAGCTGCTCGTGCACGGCGGGACGTACAACAGCGCGTACTGGGACCTGCCCTACGAGCCGGAGCGCTATTCCTACCAGCGCGACATGGCCGCGCACGGTTACGCGACCTTCGCCGCGGACCAGCTCGGGGCCGGGCGGAGCAGCCGGCCGCTGAGCCTGCCGCTGTCGGTCTGGGCCGCGGCCGAGTCGATGCACGAGGTGGTCGGGCACCTGCGGGCCGGCCGGGCCGGCGGCGTCCGGTTCGCGAAGGTGGTCATCGTCGGGCACTCGGTCGGCTCCGGGGTCGTCGCCGTGGAAGCGTCCACGTACCGCGACGTCGACGGCGTCGTCCTCACCGGCATCACGCACCTGCCGGCCCTGCCCGTGCTCGCCCTCGGCGCGGCGCTCGGCCTGCAGCCGGCGCTGCTCGACGGGCAGCTCGGAACCCTCGGCAGCGACCCGCTGTACTTCACGACGAAGCCGGGAGCGCGCGCCGGGCTGTTCTACGCGGCGGGCGACGCCGACCCGGCCGTGATCGCCGCCGACGAGGCGACGAAGGACCAGGTTTCGGTGCCCGGGATGGGCACGGTGGCGTTGTTCGGCATCGTGTTGCCCGCGACGTGGGGAATCTCCGTGCCGGTTTTGCAGGTGGTCGGTGAAAAGGACGTCCTTTTCTGCGGGGTGCTGGCGTTGCGCGACTGTTCCGACGCGGCGGTGCTGCGGGCGCAGGAAGCGCCCTATTACGCCGACCCGTCGAAGTTGTCGACGTACGTGCTGCCCGGCGCGGGGCATTCCGTGGCGCTGCACGAAAACGCGGGCGAATACCGCAGTGCGACCCGATCCTGGCTGCAGGCGCGCCTCGGGATCGCTCCGCAGGGTTATCACTCGATCGGACGAAACTGAACCCGTGCGTGTCGCACAATTCCGGGCCAAGATATATCGATTGACCCGAACGGTGTGTACTGAACCCTTGGACAGCCTGAGGTGACTGCTCCCCAACCCCGCGGCAACGCCCCGCGGAACCAGCCGGACGCCGATCGCGCGGCGAAACGGCTCGGTGCGCTCGCGCGCAAGTGGGGCTACCTGATCAGCACCACGGCGTACCTGCCGCACACGCCCGAGGAGATCGAGCGTGAGCTGGCCGCCCTGGCCGGGCGGCTGTTCGAGGCGGTGGCGAGCGAACCTCCGGACCTCGCGGCGGCCGCGACCGCCGGCGGGCGGCTCGTCGAGCTGCGCGGCGTCGGCGCCGAAAGCCTGCGCCGCAGCCTGGAAGTCCTGGGCAAGGCACTGGTGCGCGAGCCGGAGCTGCGCGGGCTCGACCGGCTGGCCGAGCGGGTCGTGCTGGTGCTCGGCGCGTTCAGCTCCGGGTACGGCGAGATGCTGCGCGAGGACATCCAGAAGCGGCAGGAGGGCTTGAGCCGTGCCCTGCTGAAGGTCGAGCAGGAGACGCGGCAGAAGCACGTCATCTCCCGCGCGCAGTTCGAGGAGGTGTTCGCCGGCTCGGCCAGCGGCGTCGCGCTCACCGAACTGGACGGCCGGGTGCTGCGGGCCAACGCGGCGCTGGCCAAGACGCTCAACCGCACGCCGGCCGAGATCGCCGCGATGACGCTGTTCGACCTGGTCCACCCCGAGGACGTCGAGCAGTTGCGGGAAAGCTACGGCGAGCTGGTGGCCGGCCGGCTGCACCGGCTGCGCGCCGGCCGCCGCCTGCTCGGCAAGGACGGCGAGCCGATGTGGGCGACCTTCGCCGCGTCGGTGATCCGCGACGCGGTCGGCAAACCCCGCCAGCTGCTCACGATCGTCGACGACGACACCGAGGTGTCATTGCTGCAGCGGCGGCTGAGCCACCAGGCCCTGCACGACGTGCTCACCGGGCTGCCGAACCGGCAGTTCTTCAGCACCCGCCTGGAAACCCTGCTCCGCGACGCGGACCCCGCGCGCGGAGTCACCCTGTTCCACCTCGACCTCGAAGGCTTCTCCCAGATCAACGGCGGTCTCGGCCAGGAACTCGGCGACCGGCTGCTGCGCGGGGTCGCCGCCAAGCTGAAGCTGGTGTTCGACGGGGAGAAGGCCCTGGTGGCCCGCCTCGGCGGCGACGAATTCGGCGTGCTGGTGCAGAACACGGCGGACACCCCGGGGGTGGTGACGCTCGTCCGCCGGATCACCCACGAGCTGGCCGAAGCGGAGTACGTCGACGGGCAGCGCGGGGTCGCGGTGCCGGCCGCGATCGGCGTGGTCCACCGCCCGCCGCGCGACATCACGCCCGCGGAGCTGCTCCAGGCGTCGGACCTGACCCTGCGGCGCGCCCAGCGGACGGGCAGCCAGTGGGGCCTGTTCGACCGCGAGCTGGACCGCCGCGACCGGCACGACTTCGGCCTGGCCGCGTCGATGGCGGGCGCGTGGGAGAACGGCGAGATCGAAGACCGCTACCAGGTGCTGACGTCGGCGACGACCGGCGCGGCCGAGGCCGTCGAGGCGCGCCTGCGATGGAACCACCCGGCGGAAGGCGTGCTGCCGCACGAAACCTGTGTCCGGCTGGCCGCGGAGATCGGGCTGGCGCTCCCGCTGGGCACGTGGCTGTTGCGCACGGCGGCCGAGCGGCTGGCGGCCTCCGGGCTCGCCGTGCCACTGGTCGTCGAGCTGACGACCCAGCAGGCGGCGGACCCGGAATTGGTCGGCGAAATCCGCCGCGTCCTGGACGACACCGGCCTGCCGCCGGACCGCCTGCGCCCCGGCTTTCCGACGGCGGCCCTGGACGTCAGCGACGCGGCGGACAACTTCAGGGTGCTGGGCGAAATCGGCGTCCGGGCGGAGATCCACGGCCTCGGCGACATCACGTGCCTGACGGAGTTCCCGGCCGGCGCGGTCCGGATCGCACCGAACCTGGCGGCCAAGCGCGAACACCCCTTGGTGGCCGGCCCGCTGTCGGCCCTGATCGACGCGGCCCACACGGCCGGGGCCGCGGTGTCGGTCGCCGGGGTGCGGACTTCGGAGGAAGCCGGGTGGTGGCGGGACCGGGGTGTGGACCTGCTTTCGGGTCCGGCGTTCGCCGACCTGCCGGACGGCTTCCCCGGCTGAAGAGGTCAGATCCGCACGAGGACCTCATCGAGAGGCTTGCGCTGCAGGTCCGGCACCACACAGTCGTCGGCCGGGTAGCCGACCGGGATCACTGCGAACGCCTTTTCGTTGCGCGGGCGGCCGAGCAGTTCCCCGAGGAACCGCATCGGCGACGGCGTGTGCGTCAGCGCGGCGAGGCCCGCCACCTGCAACGCCGTCAGCAGCATGCCCACCGCGATGCCGACCGACTCGTCGACGTAGTAGTGCTTGCGGACGCTGCCGTCGTCGTCGAGGGCGAACCGTTGCTGGAACACGACGATGAGGTACGGCGCGTCCGTCAGGTGGGGCTTCACCGCGTCCGTGCCGAGGGGCCGTAGCGCGTCGAGCCACGCATCGCCGAGGCGGCCCTCGTAGGAAATCCGCTCCTCGGCCTCGGCGGCTTCGCGGATCCGCCGACGCACCGCGGGATCGGTGACGAGGACGAACGTCCACGGCTGCTGGTGCGCCCCGCTCGGCGCGGTCGAGGCGACGGCGATCGCGTCGAGCACCGCGCGTTCGGGCACCGGGTCGGGGGAGAACATCCGCACCGAACGGCGGGCTTCCATCCGCTGGCGCAGCGCGGCGGCCCGGGCGATCGCTTCGGTGTCCGGCAGCCGGGCGGGCCGGTAGGGGACCGGGTGATACGTCATGTCCGGATTGTGGCGCGGGACACGGAGCGCGCAGCAGGGCCGAACGTACGATTCGCGGTGTCAAGCGTCCGCTGTACGGACAGTAAGGTGATCCTTGCTTGAGAAATTGCGCCGAACAGTCCAGGGAAACTAGGCCGAACGGTCCTGTCGCGTGAAGTGATCTCCTCATTACCCTCCAGTAGCAGACAGTGGTGCCGATCACAGTCGCTCCGGGAGGCTTCATGGCGTCGCGCGTCCGAGGACCCGGCTCCGAAGACCGGCGCGAACTGCGGATCCGGCACCTCACCGGCTGCCTTCCCTGCACGCTCAAATGCGCGTATTGCGGGCTGCCGGTGCGGCTCACCGGGCCGGGCGACCACCCCGGCTACGGCGTGGTCGAAGAAGTGACCGGCGATCTCGTGCTGCTGCACCGGTTCTGCCGCGCCGCGCTCGGCCGGTGCCGGACCCGGGGGTGCGTGCTGCGGCGCGCCCACCTCGGCCGCGCGACCGAGCAGTACGAAACCGGCCGGCGGCCCGGGCGTTACCAGCGCCTCGGCGTCCGGCGTTCGCCCGACCTCGATCTGTACCGGAAGCACTGGCGGATCGCGAAGATGCGGTACGCGTGCAAGGCGTGCCGGTACTACACCGGCTCGCACTGAGCCGGTCCTTCCATCACGACGCGGAGGACTCGTGCTCGTTCGTCTCATCCTCGGCCTGCTCATGACGGTCGTCGGCCTCGCCGTCGCCGGCAAGCGGGTCGCGTTCCTCTACCGGCTGATCAAGGCCGGCCAGCCCGACGCCAAGCGGTCCGACGAGCTCGGTGCCCGGGTCTTCGCGCAGGTGCGCGAGGTGTTCGGCCAGCGCAAGCTGCTGAAGTGGTCGGTGCCCGGCCTGGCGCACTTCTTCACGTTCTGGGGCTTCGTGATCCTCGCCTCGGTGTACCTCGAGGCGTACGGCGCGTTGTTCGACGAAAAGTTCGCCATCCCGTGGATCGGCCACTGGGCGGTGCTCGGCTTCCTGCAGGACTTCATCGCCGTCGCGGTCGCCGTCTCGCTCGGCGTGTTCACGATCATCCGCATCAAGAACGCCCCCGAGCGCAAGGATCGCGCGTCCCGCTTCTACGGCTCGCACACCGGCGGCGCCTGGCTGATCCTGATCATGATCTTCAACGTCGTCTGGACGATGTTCTTCTTCCGCGGCGCCTCGTCGGCGTCCGGCAACTTCCCGTACGACTCGGGCGCGTACGTCTCGCTCGGCGTCGGCAACCTCCTCGAGCCGCTCGGGCACTCGACGACCGAGGTGCTGGAAACCATCGGCCTGCTGCTGCACATCGGCGTCATGCTCGTCTTCCTCAGCATCGTGCTCTACTCCAAGCACCTGCACATCTTCGTGGCGCCGATCAACGTCTCGGCGAAGCGGCTGCCGGACGCGCTCGGCCCGCTGCTGCCGATGGAGTCCGCGGGCAAGCCGATCGACTTCGAGGACCCGGGCGAGGACGACACGTTCGGCCGCGGCAAGATCGGCGACTTCACCTGGAAGGGCATGCTCGACTTCGCCACGTGCACCGAGTGCGGCCGCTGCCAGTCGCAGTGCCCGGCGTGGAACACCGGCAAGCCGTTGTCGCCCAAGCTCGTCATCATGAACCTGCGTGACAACCTGTTCGAGGAGGCGCCCTACATCCTCGCGGGTACCGAGCACGAGGGCGCGCGCCCACTGGTCGGCCCCGAGGACGACGGCGGCGTCATCGACCCGGACGTGCTGTGGTCGTGCACCACCTGCGGCGCGTGCGTCGAGCAGTGCCCGGTGGACATCGAGCACGTCGACCACATCGTCGACATGCGCCGCTACCAGGTGATGATCGAGTCGGCGTTCCCGACCGAGCTGGGCGGCCTGTTCAAGAACCTGGAGACCAAGGGCAACCCCTGGGGCCAGAACAACTCCGAGCGGCTGGCCTGGACGAAGGACCTCGGGTTCGACGTCCCGGTGTTCGACGGCGAGCTGGCCGAGGACGTCGAGTACGTCTATTGGGTCGGCTGCGCGGGCGCGTTCGACGACCAGGCCCGCAAGACCGTCCGCGCCACGGCGGAGCTGCTGCACATCGCCGGGGTGAAGTACGTGGTGCTGGGCAAGGAGGAGTCCTGCACGGGTGACCCGGCCCGCCGTGCGGGCAACGAGTTCCTCTTCCAGATGATGGCGCAGCAGACGGCCGAGACGCTCAACGCCGTGTTCGAGGGCCGCGAGCCGAGGTTGCGCAAGATCGTCACGACCTGCCCGCACTGCCTGAACACGCTGAGCCGCGAGTACCCCCAGCTGGACGGGCACTACGAGGTGGTCCACCACACGCAACTGCTCAACCGCCTGGTCCGCGGCGGGCAGCTGACCCCGGTCAAGCCGGTCGAGGACGGCCCGAAGGTCACCTACCACGACCCCTGCTACCTCGGCCGCCACAACAAGGTCTACACCCCGCCGCGCGAGCTGGTCGGGGCCACGGGCGCCGAGCTGGCCGAAATGCCCCGCCACGCCGACCGGGCCCTGTGCTGCGGCGCGGGTGGCGCCCGCATGTGGATGGAGGAGCAGATCGGCAAGCGCATCAACCTGGAGCGCGTGGACGAGGCGATCGCCACGGACGCGGAAACGATCGTGACGGGCTGCCCGTTCTGCCGCGTGATGCTGACCGACGGCCTGGTCCAGCGCCAGAGCGAGCAGAAGGCGGAGAACGTCGACGTGCGCGATGTGGCGCAGCTGCTCTTGGAGCGGGTGAAGGCCACGGACACCTCGGCCCCGAAGGTCTGAACGGGTTCACCCGTTCGCCCTATATCCACCGGCCGCCGCGCGGCTCTTCCTTGAGAGGCAGGGAGCCGTGCGGCGGGAGGAGAGCCGATGGCCGGGGCGAGGATCGAGACGGTCGGCGGGGCCGGGGTGCGCCTGGTGGTGCGCCGGGGCTCGTGGCTGGTGGGGCGCGGGCCCGACGCGGACCTGCGGTTGCCCTCGGACCAGGTTTCGCTGCGGCACGCCTGGATCCGCCAGGACGCGCGCGGCACCTGGGTGGCCGACGCCGGGTCGCGGAACGGGACGTGGGTCAACGGGCGGCGGCTGGCGCCGCGGCAGGACCACCCGCTCCGCCACGGTGACCGGCTCGAGTTCGGCCCGGTCGCCGCGGTCTACTCCGACGGGGACGGCGGCGGGCAGCAGACACGGAGCTGGCAGCGGTCGTCCGGCGGGGTCTCGTTCGGCGACGTGTCCGCGGGGACCATCAACAACGCCGGGCGCGATGTCAACAACAGCTACGACAACCGCCAGCACCACAAGTACGAGTTCAGCACCCCCGAGGGACAGCTGATTTCGGAACTGGCCACCGGGCGGGGCGCCGGCCGCGCGGTCATGGTGCTCGGGTTGCTCATGGTGCTGGCCGGGTTCGCGATCTGGGCGTCGGTGATCTTCCGGTTCGTCAAGGCGGGATCCGACGCGGTCTCGTCGGGGTCGTTCGACGCGCCGCCACCGCTGCTCGGCCCGGAGGTCTTCGACGGCGTGCCGCTCGGGGCGATCGGCTTCGCGCTCTTCGGGCTCGGCGGGGTCGTGGCGATGATCGGGCTGGTGCTGGCCAAGGCGGCGCGCGAGCGGCGCCGGAACAGGAGGCGGTAGTGGACGGCATCCACTTCCACGGCGACGTCCGGGCCGGGACGGTCAACAACGCCGTGCACGGCGACATCAACACCGTCCACGGTGGACACCAGGAGATCCACCGCGGCCTCGACGCGCGGCAGGTCGCGTCGCTGGTGCGGTCGGTCCGTGCGGAACTCGACGCCGCCCGGTTGCCGCCGGCCACGAAGGACGCCGTGCACGACGCCCTCGACGAGGTCGACCGGGACGTCGTGCACGGCGGAACCGGCGTGGGCGCAAAGGTGCGCCGGGCCAGGGATCTGCTGCGGGACGCCGGCGGCCTCGCGACCGCCGGCGCCGGGTTGTGGACCGCGGTGCGGGCTCTCGCCGCCGCGGCCGGCGTCCCGTTCTAACCGTCCACAGCGGACGCGACCACAGTGGACGGTGCCGCGGGGGCGGCGCCGCCCAGCTGCGCGGTCGGCACCCGGTAGGTCTCCCGGGCCGTCGCCGCGGACAGTGCCGCCACCACGCACACCGCCGCGGTGAAGATCGCGACGCCGAGCCAGTCCTCCTTGCCGGACCCGATCGCCGCCACGACGCTGGGCGCGAACCCGGCCACCGCGAAGCCGATCTGGGTGCCGATCGCCATCCCGGACAGGCGGACCCGCGCGCTGAACATCTCGCCGTACAGTGCCGGCCAGACGCCGTTGATCCCGGAGTACGCCACCCCGAACAGCACGATGCCGAGCACGAACAGCAGCGCGTACGAGCCGATCGAAATCGACCACAGGTACGGGAAGATCAGCACGCCGCAGGCCAGGCAGCCGGTGATGAACACCGGTTTGCGCCCGACCCGGTCGGCGAGCCCGGCCAGCAGCGGGATCGCCGCCAGCGCGACGACGTTCGCGAGCACACCCACCCAGAGCATCGGGGTGCGGGACAGGCCGATCGTGTTGACCGCGTAGCTCAGCGCGTAGACGGTGAAGATGGTGCTCACCGAGGCGATCGTCGCCGCGACGATCACCCGCAGCACGTCCGCCCAGTGGTGCCGGAACAGCAGCGCGACCGGCAGTTTCGCGACCTCGGTGCGTTCGAACACCGGCGTCTCGTCGAGCTTGCGCCGGATCACGAAGCCGACGACCACGACGAGCGCGCTACCCCAGAACGGCAGCCGCCAGCCCCAGGTCAGCAGGTCCTCCTGGGGGAGGGCGGCGACCGGCAGGAAGATCGCGGTGGCCAGGATCTGGCCGGCTTGCGTGCCGCTCAGGGTGAAGCTGGTGAAGTAGGCGCGCCGGTGTTCGGGGGCGTGCTCGAGGGACATCGAGTTCGCGCCGGCCTGCTCGCCGGCCGCGGAAAGGCCTTGCAGCAGCCGGAGAACGACCAGCAGCACCGGGGCGAGGACGCCGACGCTCGCGTACGTCGGCAGGCAGCCGACGCAGAACGTCGCGAAGCCCATGAGCAGCAGGGTGAAGACGAGCACGCGCTTGCGGCCGAACCGGTCGCCGACGTGGCCGAGGACGAACGCGCCGACCGGCCGGGCGAGGTAGCCGACGCCGAAGGTGGCCAGGGCCAGGAGGGTGCCGGTGGCGGGGGAGGAGGCGGGGAAGAACACCTTGCCGAACACGAGCGCGGCGGCGGTGCCGTAGATGAAGAAGTCGTAGTACTCGAGCGCGCTGCCGATCCAGGCGGCCAGCGCCGCCTTGCGGGGCATCGATCCGGTCACGGGGAGGTGCTCCTGACGTCCGTGCTTCGTTGCTCAGACTGCGGCGGGGAAGCAATGTACGGTCTAGTTAGTTAATAAAGAGTGCGAGACCGGGGCGCCGGGTGTCAAGAGATCCTTTTCGCTGGTGGGGGCGCGGGGCTCAGCGAGCCGTCAGGTACTCGATCAGCAAGTCGCCCAGCATGGTGCGGTGGTGCTCGCGCCGGGCCGGGTCGAGCATGTCGCGGCCGAAGATCGCCTGGAACGTGTGGCGGTTCGCCAGCCGGAACACGCAGAACGAGCTGATGACCATGTGCACGTCGAGCGCGTCGACGTCCTCCCGGAACAGGCCGGCCGCCCGGCCGCGCTCGAGGATCCGGGTGATCCCGCCGAGTGCCGGGTCGGCCAGGCCGGCCAGGATCTCCGACCGCGACAGGTGCTCCGCGTGGTGGATGTTCTCGATGCTGACCAGCCGGATGAAGTCCGGGTGCGCCTCGTGGTGGTCGAACGTCAGCGCGGCCAGTTGCCGCAGGGCGTCCTCGGGCTCCAGGTGCTCGACGTCGAGTTGCTGTTCCGAGGCCCGGAGCTCGGAGTACGCCCGCTCCAGTACGGCGAGGTAGAGCTGTTCCTTGCCGCCGAAGTAGTAGTAGATCATCCGCTTGGTGGTGCTGGTGCGCGCGGCGATCTCGTCGACCCGGGCGCCGGTGTAGCCCTTGTCCGCGAACTCGCGCGTGGCCACCGCGAGGATGTCGGCCCGCGTCCGTTCCTTGTCGCGCTGGCGCTCGGCCTCCGACGATGGTGCGGCCACCGGGCTCCTTCCGCTGCAGGTCGACGGGCCTCACTCTAGCCCAGCCCTTCCGTCCGGGAGGACGCCGCGCTACCGTGAACGTACTAGTTCGTACATTAACGGCCGGAGGGCGCCGCGTGACCAGCTACCTGATCGGGCTCGTCGGCACGGGCATCGGGCCGTCCGCCAGCCCGGCCCTGCACGAACGCGAGGCCGACGAGCTCGGCCTGCGCTACGTCTACCGGCTGCTGGACCTCGACGTCCTGTGCCGCCCGGTCGCCGACGTCCTCGCCGCCGCCCGGCTCGCCGGGTTCGACGGCCTCAACGTCACCCACCCGGCCAAGCAGGCCGTCCTGCCGCACCTCGACGAGCTTTCGCCGGAAGCCGAAGCCCTCGGCGCGGTCAACACCGTCGTCTTCCGGAACCACCGCGCGATCGGCCACAACACCGACGCCACCGGGTTCGCCCGCAGCCTCACTCGCGGCCTGCCCGACGCCCCGATGGACGACGTCGTCCTGCTCGGCGCCGGGGGAGCGGGCGCCGCGGTCGCGCACGCCCTCCTTTCCCTCGGCACCGGCCGGCTCACCGTCCACGACGTCGACGGCGGCCGGAGCGCTCGCCTGGCCGAGGCGCTCGAGCGACGATTCGGCCCCGGCCGCGCGCAAACCGGCGACCTGACCGCGCTCGAAGGCGCCGACGGCCTCGTGCACGCCACCCCGACCGGGATGGCCGCCCACCCCGGCTCACCGGTGCCGGCCGAGCTGTTGCACCCGGGGCTGTGGGTCGCCGACATCGTCTACCGCCCCCTGGAAACCGCGCTGCTCGCCGCCGCGCGGGCGCGCGGCTGCCGGGTGCTGCACGGCGGCGGCATGGTCGTGCTCCAGGCCGCCGAGTCGTTCCGGCTGTTCACCGGCGCCGAACCCGACCCGGTGCGGATGCTGCGCCACTTCGACGCCCTGGAAGGGAAAGCCGCCCGTGCCGCCTGAACCACGCACCGCCATCGCCACCGTCTGCCTGTCCGGCACCCTGGAGGACAAGCTCGCCGCGGCCGCGGCGGCCGGGTTCGACGGCGTCGAGCTGTTCGAGAACGACCTGCTGGTCTCCCCGTCGAGCCCGGCCGAAATCCGCCGCCGGTGCGCCGACCTCGGCCTGTCCATCGACCTCTACCAGCCGTTTCGCGACTTCGAAGCCGTGCCGCCGCCGCAGCACGCGGCCAACCTGCACCGGGCCGCGCGCAAGTTCGACGTCATGGCCGAGCTCGGCGCCGGCACGATCCTGGTCTGTTCGTCGGTCTCGCCGGAGGCCATCGATGACGACGAACTGGCCGCGGAACAACTGCACGCGCTGGCGGAGCTGGCCGCCGCGCGCGGCCTGCGAGTCGCGTACGAAGCCCTGGCCTGGGGCCGGCACGTCAGCGGGTACGAGCACGCCTGGCGCATCGTCCGCCGCGCCGCGCACCCCGCGCTCGGCGTCTGCCTCGACAGCTTCCACATCCTGTCGAAGGGCCACGACCCGGCGCCGATCCGCGCGATCCCCGGCGACAAGATCTTCTTCCTCCAGCTCGCCGACGCGCCGAAGCTGCCGATGGACGTCCTGCCGTGGAGCCGCCACCACCGGCTCTTCCCCGGCCAGGGCGACTTCGACCTCACCGCGTTCACCGGGCACGTCCTCGCCACGGGTTACCGCGGTCCGCTGTCCCTGGAAGTCTTCAACGACGTCTTCCGCCAGGCCGACCCGCGCCCGGCCGCGGTCGACGCGCTGCGCTCGCTGCTGGCCTTGAAGGAATCGCTCGGCGTGCGGGACCTGCCGGCCGCGCCCGCGCTGACCGGCCACGCGTTCGCCGAGGTCGTCACCGACCCGGGTGCGGGCCGGATCCTGGCGTCGCTCGGGTTCGCCCGCACCGGCGTCCACCGGACCAAGCCGGTCGAGCTGTGGGAGCAGGGCGACGCGCGGGTGGTGGTCAACGAAGGCGGCGCGGCCCACGGTGCCGTCGGGGCGGTCGCGCTGGCGAGCACCGACCCGGCCCGCTCCGCCCGCCGCGCCGAGGCCCTGCTCGCGCCGGTCCTGCCGCGGGTGCGCGGCCCGCGCGAGGCCGACCTGGCGTCGGTCGCGGCGCCGGACGGCACCCAGGTGTTCCTCTGCGGCGACGACTGGCGGGACGACTTCGCGCCCACCGGCGAAACGGCGCCCGGGGCGGGGATCTTCGGAATCGATCACGTGGCCCTCACGCAGCCCTTCGACCACTTCGAGGAAGCGGCGCTGTTCTACCGCTCAATGTTCGGGCTGACGCCGTCCCCGGTGGCCGAGTTCGCGGCGCCGTTCGGGCTGGTGCGCAGCCGCGCGGTGGCGGCGGGGGCGGTCCGGCTGACGCTGGACAGCGCCGTGGTCCGCCGCGGCGAGTGGGCGCCGGCCGTCCCCGAACCGCAGCACGTGGCGTTCGCCTGCGCGGACGCGGTGGCGGCGGCCGCGGCCACGCGTGCGGCCGGCGCGCCCCTGCTGGAGATCCCGGGCAACTACTACGACGACCTCGAAGCCCGCCTGGACCTGCCGGCCGAGCGGCTGGCCGCGCTGCGGGAGCACTCGGTGCTGTACGACCGGGACGCCAACGGCGAGTTCCTGCACTTCTACACCGCGCTGGCCGGGGCGCGGGTGTTCTTCGAGGTGGTCCAGCGGATCGGCGGGTACCGGGGTTACGGCGTCGGCAACGCGCCGGTGCGGATGGCCGCCCACCGCGCCCGCCGACACGCGGCCCCACCGGCGAAAACGCCGGCCTGAGCACCATCGCCGGCCCCGGGATTTCTTTCCCGGGGCGGTTTTCGTCGTGGCCGGCCACCGCGGGCGCGCGGGATTCCCGTGCCGCAGCGGTGAAAAACGGCCGGGACGCCTTCCTATCCGGACGACTTCTGGCGCCCGCCGCCGGTGGCCGGTGACCGCCCGGCTACTCCCCGCATGCGTTTACAACGTTCCGGCAACCGCCTTGACAGGGCCTGTGGTACGTACCACTCTAACCCCAACATTGGTCTACACCATTTGGGGCGTCCGGCCGCGGTGGCCGGGCAGGGAAAGGACGGCATCGAGTGAAACGCTGGCTCAAGCTCGCGGCGGGCGCCGCCGCACTCACGCTCGCGACCGCGGGCTGCGCGGGCTCCGGTGGCTCGGACACCGCGGCCTCGTCGAGCGGCAATGCACCGCTGAGCGGGACCGTCACGGTCTGGCTGATGACCGGCTCCGCGCCGGAGACGCTGACCGGCGCGCTCAACAAGGAGTTCGAGGCCGCGCACCCCGGCGTCAAGGTCAAGTACGAGGTCCAGCAGTGGGACGGCATCCAGCAGAAGCTGACCACCGCGCTGGCCAGCGGCGCGCCGCCGGACGTCATCGAGATCGGCAACACGCAGACCGCGGCGTTCGCCGCGCAGGAAGGCGTCCTGACCGACCTGACCGCCGACAAGGACAGCTTCAACGGCGCGCAGTGGCTCAAGGGCCTCGCCGACTCGGGCAGCTACGACGGCAAGGTCTACGGCGTCCCGTTCTACGCGGCCAACCGTGAGGTCATCTACCGCAAGGACATGTTCGAGCAGGCCGGCATCACCAAGACGCCGACGTCGAACGACGAGTGGATCGACGCGATCGGCAAGCTGAAGACGAAGTTCGGCTCCGACCCCGACTTCCAGGCGCTCTACATGCCGGGCCAGAACTGGTACGCGCTGCTGTCGTTCATCTGGGACAACGGCGGGGACATCGCCAAGGCCGACGGCAAGAACTACAAGGCGAGCCTGGACACCCCCGAGGCCAAGGCCGGCCTGGAGTTCTACAAGAAGCTCGTCGACACCTCCGGCACCAAGGCGCCGAAGGACGCCGACGAGGCCAAGCCGCAGCAGGCGACCGTCTACGGCGCCGGCAAGGTGGCCATGATGATCGGCCTCCCGTGGGAGCTGGCGACCGCGGCCAAGACCGACGCGAGCCTGACCGCCAAGACCGGTGCCTTCGCGATCCCGAGCAAGACCGCCGGCCAGAGCGCCCCGGTCTTCCTGGGCGGCTCCAACCTGGCGATCCCGGCCAACAGCAAGAACGTGGCCGCGGCCAAGGAGTACATCAAGCTGCTCTCCAGCCCGAAGTACCAGAGCCAGCTCGCCGCCGCCGGCGTCGTGCCCGGCACGTCGACCGACCTCACCGGCCTGGACAAGGACCCGCTGGGCAGCGTGATGGCCAAGGCGTCGGCCAACGGCAAGGCCGTGCCGGCCAGCCCGAAGTGGGGTGACGTGGAGTCCGGCCAGAACCCGGTCAAGGACATGCTGACCGCGTACCTGACCGGCAAGAAGACGCTCGACCAGGCGACCGCCGACGCCAACGCAGCGCTCAACAAGCTCATCGGCGGATGACCGCGACCGCGAATGTGACGATGCCGGCGGGGGCCACCCCGCCGGCATCGCCGCGCGACACCCGGGTCACCAAGCGCAGGCGGGGCCGGTTCGGCGACCGGCTGCTCCCGTACCTGCTGCTGCTCCCGGCGCTGGCGGCCATCCTGGTGCTGCTCGCCTGGCCGCTGGTCCAGGTGCTCGCGATCAGCTTCCGCAAGCTCGACATCGGCCAGCTCGTCTCCGGCAAGATGGTCTGGATCGGGTTCGACAACTACACCAACACGCTCTCCGACCCGGAGTTCTGGACGATCACCGTCCGGACCTTGGTGTTCACCGCCGCCATCGTGGCCGCCACCATCCTCGGCGGCCTCCTGCTCGCCGTGCTCATGCGCCACCTCGGCCCGGTCGTGCGGATCATGGTGCAGGTGACGCTGGTGCTGGCCTGGGCCACGCCGGTGATCGCCACGACCACGGTGTTCCAGTGGATCTTCGACCAGCAGTACGGCATCCTCAACAAGACGCTGGACCGGCTGGGCTTCCACGGCTTCATCGGGTTCTCGTGGTTCTCCAGCGGGCCCAGCACGCTCACCGTGATCGGGCTGCTCATCGTGTGGCAGGCCGTGCCGTTCGTGACGTTCTCGCTGTACGCGGGCATCATCGGCGTCCCGCGCGAGCAGTACGAGGCCGCCGGCATCGACGGCGCCAGCGCGTGGCAGACCTTCCGCGCGGTCACCTGGCCCGCCATCCGGCCGATCACCACCATGGTGACGTTCCTGTCGGTCCTGTGGGACTTCAACGCCTTCGCCCAGATCTGGGCGATCCGCGAAGGCGGACCCGACGGCGGGAGCACCACCCTGGCCGTCGTCCTGTACCTCAAGGGCATCGCGGGCAACCACTTCGGCGCGGCGGGCGCGATCGCGACGCTGATGCTGATCGTGCTGGCGCTCATCACCGGCCGGTACATCCAGCTGCTCGTCCGGACCCCGGAAGGTGATCTCAAGTGAGGAAATCGCTGCCGCAGCGGATCGCGCTGTCGGTCGTCGGCGTCCTGGTGGCGCTGGCCATCGTCTTCCCGACGTACTGGATGTTCGTCACGTCGCTGAGATCACCCGGCCAGATCCTCTCGCCGAAGTACGACCTGATCCCGACGTCGTTCTCGTTCGGCAACTTCGCCACCGCCCTGGGCAAGGACAACTTCCCGACCTACCTGCTCAACAGCCTGATCGTCACGGTCGGGTCGGTGCTGTGCGCGCTGGTGGCCGGCACCCTGGCGGCGATCCCGCTCTCGCGGCTGCGGTTCACCGGCCGCCGGGGCTTCCTGGTGCTGGTCATGGTGGCGCAACTGGCGCCGGTGTCGGCCCTGTTCATCCCGCTGTTCCTGCTGATGCGGGACGCCGGGCTGCTCAACACGCTGCCGTCGCTGCTGCTGATCTACTTCGCCACCACGCTGCCGTTCACGGTCTGGATGCTCTACGGCTTCGTCAACGGGATCCCGTACGAGCTGGAGGAGGCCGCGATGATCGACGGCTGCAGCCAGACCGGCGCGTTCCGCCGGGTGACGCTGCCGCTGCTCGGGCCGGGGCTGGTCACCACCTCGGTGTTCAGCTTCATCACCGCGTGGAACGAGTACCTGTTCGCGCTGGTGTTCATCCAGGACAAGCCGAAGGAGACGCTGCCGGTGTGGCTGGCGTCGTTCCGCACCGCGTTCGCCACCGACTGGGGCGGCGTCATGGCCGCGTCGGTCATCTACGCGATCCCGGCGCTGATCTTCTTCCTGCTCGTGCAACGCAAGCTCGTGTCCGGCGCGACCGCCGGCGCCGTGAAGGGGTAGCCGTTGTCTTCGCCCGAGAAGCTCGCTGAAGCCGTCCTCCTGCCCGGGTTCGCCGGGACGACCGCACCGGACTGGCTGCGCCGCCGGGTCGCCGACGGCCTGGGCGGGGTGGTGCTGTTCGGCCGCAACGTCGTCGACGACGAGCAGGTCGCCGCCCTCGTCGCGCAGCTGCGGGGCGAGCGGGACGGCGTCGTGGTCGGGATCGACGAGGAGGGCGGCGACGTCACCCGCCTCGACGTCAACACCGGGTCGTTCGTGCCGGGGCCGCTGGCCCTCGGCGCGGCCGACGACCCGGAGCTGACCACGGCGGTCGCCGCCGCGCTCGGCGAGCGGCTGGCGGCCTGCGGCGTCACGGTGAACCTCGCGCCCTGCGCGGACCTCACCCTGGCCGCCGAGGACCCGATCATCGGCGTCCGGGCGTTCGGGTCCGACCCGGCGAAGGCGGCACCGCACGTCGCGGCGTACGTCACCGGCCTGCAGAAGTACGGCGTCGCGGCGTGCGCGAAGCACTTCCCGGGCCACGGCGCGGCGACCGAGGACTCGCACGTGGAGCTGCCGGTGCTGCCGCGTACCGTCGAGGAACTGCGGGAGATCGAGCTCGTCCCGTTCGCCGCGGCCATCCGGGCCGGGGTGCGCTCGGTGATGTCCGGCCACCTGGTCGTCCGCGCCTGGGGCGACGAGCCGGCCACGCTCAACCGCACCGCGCTCACCGACGTCCTGCGCGGCGAACTCGGCTTCACCGGCGCGGTGATCACCGATGCGCTGGAGATGGGGGCGGTGTCCGGGGCGTATGGGCGCCACGACGGTCTCGGCCGGTCGGCCGTGCGAGCCCTGGCGGCGGGGGCCGACGCGCTGTGCCTCGGCGGCGCGGCCTTCGAAGCCGAACACCTGGACGCCTGCGTCTCGGCGATCGTGGCCGCGGTCGCGGCGGGGGAGCTGCCCCTGGAGCGGCTGGCGGAGGCGGCGGCCCGGACGGCGGCACTGGGCACCGACCCGGCGCCGGCGTCGGTGGGCCCGGTGGACCGGCGGCTCGGCCTGGAGGCGGCCCGCAAGGCGCTGCGGGTCCGGGGCGAGCCGCGGCTGGCCGGGCCGCCGCTGGTGGTCGACGTCCAGACCGAGCCGACCATCGCGGCCGGGCCGATGCCGTGGGGCCTCGGCGCCCACCTGGCCGAGCTCGTGCCGGGCACCCGGGCGATGACCGCGACACCGGACGACGCCGACGCGGTGCTGGCGGCGGCCCGCGGCTTCGGCAGCGTCGTCGTGGTGACGCGGGAGGCGCACCGGCACCCCCGGGTGCGGGAGCTGCTGACCGCGTTGTCCACTGTGGACTTCATCTGGGTGGAGACCGGCGTCCCCGGGCCGGCCGACGGCGACGGCCCGCGGATCGACACGTTCAGCGGTTCCTGGGTCAGCCTCCGCGCCGCGGCCGAATATCTCGCCTGAACCGGACGAAACCCCGCTCCTGAGCGGGGTTTCGTCCGCTTTGCCGCATCTCCAGAAGTTCAGCCGCGGTTTGTACGCGGCTTGTACCGGTGGAACGCATTCTGTCCGCACACCGGAAAACTGGAGGACGGAACAATGAACATGGGGATCGTGAAGCGGCTGGCCGGGGTGGCCGGAATCGCCGCGGCGATCGTGGTCGCCGGGGCGGGCCCGGCGTTCGCGGCATCGGGCACGGTGCACACCGATTCGGGCGCGCCGCTGACCGTGCGGTCCAGCCCGAGCGCCAGTGCGAGCTCGGTCGGTAGCATCGCCGACGGCACCGCGGTGACCATCAGCTGCCAGACCAACGGATCCACGGTCGACGGCAAGTACGGCACCTCGGACATCTGGGACAAGGTCGGCGACGGCTACGTCAGCGACGCCTACGTCTACACCGGCTCCGACGGCCGGGTCGCCCCGGACTGCGCCGGCTCGACCCTGACCTGCTCCACCGCGGGCACCGGCAACCCGAAGACCTGCGCGCAGGCCGTGGCCTACGCCAAGACCCGCATCCACACGAACGACCTCGACTCCTACGAGGGCTGGTGCGACCGGATCAACGCGCAGAACTACGGCTGGTCCGCCTCGGGTTCGGAGACGGCCTACGTCCACTGGACCCAGATCCCGTCGTCGTTCAAGCACCCGGGTGACTACCAGGTCCCGGCCGGTGGGCTCGCCTTCTTCAAGAGCAGCGGGGCCGGCCACACGATGATCTCGATCGGCGACGGCAAGTTCCTGTCGAACGACATCAACGGCTACGGCAGCTACACCGAGACCACGATCGCGCAGATCAAGAGCAAGTGGGGCCAGACCTACCTCGGCTGGTCGCAGCCGTGGTTCAAGGTCAACCACTGACACCCTGACCACGCACGGGCCCCTGTCCTCCTTCCCCGGACAGGGGCCCGAGCGCGTCCCTCCACTGTGGACGTCAGGACATCGCGATCGCGGTCTTGGCCCGGACCGCGGTCGAGCCCTGCAGTTCGTTGTCCGCCGGACGCGCGTCCTCGCGGTAGGGGTCGATGCTCGCGTAGACCTTGAACTGCGTCTTGCCCGCCGCGGCGTCGGCCGCGGTGTAGGTGTAGGCGAACGGGAGGACCACCTTGCGGCCCGCCGGCACCCACTGCTTGAGCTGCCCGATCTCCTGGAAGTAGCCCTGCTCGTTCAGCTTCGACAGGGAGACCACGACCGTCTCGTCGTGCCGGGTGTTCGTGACCGACACCTTGATCGGCTTGGTGTCGTCCACCCGTGCCTTGGCCGGCACCACGAAGTCCGAAAGCGCCACGTCGTGCGTCTCGACCTGCACCGTGCCGGAGCCGGATCCGGTCCGGCCGTCGGCGGTCGATCCGGTGACCTCGAGGCGGTACTCGCCGTCCGCGGCGTACCGGTGCACGATGGGCGCACCGGTGATGGGCGCCGAGCCGCCGTCGCCGAACCGCACTTCGCCGCTGACGAAGTCCCGGCCCAGGCTGTCGCCCGAAGAGGGGTACAGCGTCACATCGGTGTAGACGGACGGGTTGTTGGGGGACGCCGACACCCACGGCCGCAGCGGCGGCGCCGTCTCGAGCCGGAGCTGGAACACCGACGCGGCCTCGGCGTCGTCGGCGACGCGGATCCGGTAGGACTGCCCGGCTTCCGCGGTGAACACGGCAGCCCGGCGGTCACCGGAGGCCACGCAGTCCACTTCGGACAGCGAGTCCGCCGTCGTGCCCCGGTACACCGTGATGCCGGGGCCCCAGTCGTACATCGCCAGCGCGCTCACCGACCGGGTCCGGTCCGGCGTGAACGCGAACCAGACGGACTGCTCCGCGCCCGGGTCGCAGCTCGGCCGCGCTTCCCCGGCCTCGGCCGAGGCGACGGTGAGATCACCGGCGTAGTCGCCGGGCACGGAAACGGGCGTGGCCGCGGCAAGGCCGTCGTTCGGTGCCGGTGGCACCGCGGTGAACTCGGCGGTCAGGTCGCCTTGGTTGTACTGCTGGGCGAACATCACGTGGTAGGTCGTCCCGGCGGTGGCGCGGAAGGTCGCGTAGCCGGGAGTGCCCCAGGCACGGCAGGCGACCGGGGTCAGCGTCCCGCGCTCACCGGTGTAGACCGCGACGAACGGCCTTTCCCCGGTGCCGGCCGGCGTCACCCGGACGATTTCGTCCGCGGTCGCGGTGTAGTCGTACCAGACGGTCCACGTCGTGTAGGTGTTGCACGGTGCCGGGTCGTCGGCCGCCTTCGTCGCCTCCCGGACGTCCTGGGACGCCTTGAAGGGCAGGGCGGTGACGGCGGTGGCGGAGCCGAAGTCGTCGTTGGCCGGGGCGGCCGCGTGGGCGACCCCGGGCAGCAGCAGCGCGGCCGTGGCGGCCGCGAGGCAGGCGAGCAGCGGTCGGAATCTCATGTGTTCCCCCGGGAAGTCAGACGGCGGCGATGCGCGTGGCGGGCGGCTTGACGGTCGTGGCGACGGAGATCGCCTCGTTGTCGGCCGGAAGGGCATCGGCCGCCGGGTACGCCAGCTGGACCTCCGCGCGGAAGGCGACCTTCCCGGACGCCGCGTCGTCCGGGGTGAAGGTGTAGGCGAACGGGAACCGGACCTTGCCGGTGGCCCGCGCGGGCACCTGCAGCGTCAGCCGGCCGACCTCGGCCCAGTAGTCCGTGGACCGCTTGGACAGCACGACGGTCACCGTCTCGGCGTACCGGGTGTTCGTCACGTCCACGTTGATCGGCTTGCTGTCTCCCTGCCGGGCCGCCGACGGGACGGTGAACTTCGAGATCCCGACGTCGTGCGTGGTCACCGTGACGGACCTGGTCACCGTCGCGGTGCGCCCGTCGGGTGAAGTCGCGTGGAGCGTGGCGGTGTAGACACCGTCGGCGGCGTAGCGGTGGTGGACGGTGTCGGTGCCCACGGGGGCCGACGTGCCGTCGCCGAAGTCCCACGTCCCGCCCAGCGGCAGGTCGATCTGCTCCCAGGACGAAGCGGAGAAGCCGACGTTGTCGAACACCGTGGGGGACGACGGGTACACGTCCACGTCCGGGTTCAGCGGCGGCGTCTCCTGGAGCGTGAACCGGAAGGTCCCGTAGCCGTGGTGGGCCCCGGTGACGCGGATGGCGTAGACCGTGCCGGGGTCCGGGCGGAACATCGCCGGGCGCGAGGAGTTGTTCCGCGCGCACGCGACCTGGGTCAGGGCCGCCGGTGAGCTTCCGGAGTAGACGGTGACGGTGGCATCGGTCCCTTCGACCCGCGCGGAAAGGGATGGCGCGGGGCCGGAGGCGGGGTACGTGTACCAGACCGACGGCTGGCCCTCATCGTCCACACAGGTCGAATCGGGCTCGCCGGCCTCGGCCGCGGCGACCGAGAGGTCCGGCTGGCTCGTGAACGGCAGCGCGGTCACCGGCTCGGCGTTCGCGTAGGTGTCGTTGGGCGCCGGGGCGACCGAGTCGACGGCGAACTTCAGGGCGCCGCCGGGGGTGTCGATGCCGGCGACCAGGAAGGAGTACGTCGTCCCGGCCGTCGCGCGGAAGGTGATGGCCGGCCCGGTGCCGTAGTCACAGGCGTCGGCGACGTTCAGCAAGCCGCCGCGTGCTCCCGTGTTCGCGGACAGGAGCGTCCGGTGGTCGCTGCCCGCGGTCGTGGCGCGCAGCAGGCCGTCCTGCGTCGCGGTGTAGCTGAACCAGACCGTGCCGGCCGCGGCGTAGCCGCTGCACCAGCCGGGATCGTCGGCGGCCTTGGTGGCCGCGCTGCTGTCCTCCTCCGCCGTGAACGGCAAGGACGTGACGACAGTGGCGTTGTCGAAGTCGTCGTTGGCCGGTGGTGCCGCCGCGTGGGCGACCCCCGGGACCACAGTGGCCAGTGCCGCGGCCACCACCGGGACCACGGCCATCCGGCCACGAGAACGTAACGGGAACAACACGGAATCCGCCCCCCTCGCGGGGTTCTCCGCCCCCATGACGAAGATCCCCGCGAGGCGTATCGGCGATCACCCGATCCGCGTGACAGCCTTCGCGCAAGTTGCCCCGAATGACGTAGTCGCGGCCGGTGTCACACCTTCATGATCCGGTGCGCGGGGTCCGCCAGGTACGCCAGGAGGTTCCCGGGCCGGTACGGCGGCTGCATCTGTTCGCTGCGGTGCAGCGCGCACGAGCCCGCGAACTCGGTCGCCGGGTCCGCCCGGCCGATGACGCGGTTCGCCGAGCCGAACCACCGGAAGAACGCGTTGAGCGAATTGTGCAGTTCGCCGAGTTCGTCCCGCGCGGCCAGGTAGTCGAAGGCGTTCTCCGTGAAGGCGAGGCCGCACTGCTCGGCGCGGTCGGCCATCCACCGGAGGGCGAGGTTCGACAGGGCGGGCTGCTGGTAGCCGCCGCCGACGTCGGAATGGGCGCCGGCAAACCAGACCTGTTCGCGGAGCCGGCCGTCGGCCGCTTTGGACGGTGCCCACACGGCCGGGCTGAACGACTTGCGGTGCTCGTCCACCGCCAGTGCCTGGAACGCAGCCTGCACGATCGACGTCAGCTCCATGTCGTGGAACTGCCACCGCTTGTTCAGCAGGTGGATCAGCCGGCCACCGCTGAGGGGGATGCCCAGCGCGCCGACGGTGTCCCAGACGCCCACGAACCGGACGGGGGTGCGGTCTTCGCGGGCGTACTTCGCGCGGAACTCGCGGGCCCGCGGGCTGTCCGGGCCGGAAGTGGCCCGGTCGCGGGCGCGGTAGAGCCCGTAGGCCTCCTCGAGCCGGCCGAGCTCGCCGGGGCGCAGGACACCGCAGTTGCGGATGAAACCCACGGTACTGCGCGCGGTGTAGGCGCCGCGGCTGAAGCCGAAGAAGAACAGTTCGTCGCCGGGTTCGTAGTTTTCGGCGACGAAGCGGTAGGCGCTCTTCACGTTCTTCGAGAGGCCGACGCCGAAAGCGCCGCCGGTGAGGCGGTCCCACAGCTTTCCGGTGCCGACGCCTTCGTGGTAGTACACCCGCTGCGGCACGCCGGCCGGATCGGTGGGCGCGACCACCTTCTGGAGCTGGCCCACATTGGTCGGAGCGGGCTGGCGGAGGGAGTTCCACGTCCCGTCGCAGCAGATCACCAGACGTTTCGCCATGCTTCCTCCCCGGGTCCGTGCCCTCGTGAGTCGCCGGGACCCGGTGCCGCGTTACGGCCACCGGAATACCCGATCCGCCGGCCGTTTCCCGATTTCCGGATCTTTGCGCGTCCGGTGATTTCCCGCTGCCCGGAATCGGGTCGCGCGTGAGGGTGAATCCGCGTTACGCGGTCCGCGGGACCACCGACTCAAGGGGTGAGTTGTGCGCCGGACGGCGGGACCCCGCGTAGGCTCGGCGAAATGGAGCCCAGGCGCGGAACCGTGGCACCGGAGCTGGACCGGTGGGCCCGCCGGGCGGAGCGGGAGGCCCGGCGGACCGTCGTCGTCCGGCTGCGGGCCGGCACCGATCCGGGGCCGGCGGCGGAGCGGCTGGCCGAGCTCGGCACGGCGGTCGCCGACCGCGGCCCGGGCTCGGTGACCGGCGAGGTCACCCCCGGCGTCCTGCGCCGGATCGGGCAGGAGCCCTGGGTGCTCGCCGTCGAGCCGCCGCGGGGTCTCCGGCAGCTCGGGTGACCGGCGCGCACCTCGAGGCGTCCGGAACGGTTCCGGAGCCGGCCGGAGGCGAGGTGCTCCCATGGAAGCTCGGCGTGACACCCACTTGGACGCGCGGCTGCGCGGGGCGATGGCCGCGGCCCAGGCCGGCGGGCCGGCCGGCGGCGTCGGGGCGCGCGCCCTGGACGTCGGTGGGCTGCTGGCCGCCGCCGGGGAGGTGGCCGGCCCAGCGCAAACGACGGTCAAGCTGCTGGTGCCCGCCGGTGCCGTGCCGGCCGCCGCGGCGTGGTGCGAGCAGGCCGGCGGGTCCGTGGTGTCGGCCCCGCCGGACGCGAGCGGCGACGCGGTGCTGCTCGCCGACGTCCCGGTCGACCGGCTGTCCGAACTGGACGGCCAGACCTGGCTCCGCCGGGCCGAAGCCCCCAAGGAGCTGTTCGCCCGGCTCGACCAGGCCCGCGGCGCGGTCACCGGCCTCGACAGCACGCTCGGCCTCCCGGAACACGCCGGGCTGACCGGCGCCGGTGTGCTGCTGGCGATCGTCGACAGCGGCGTCGACTACACGCACGCGGACTTCCGGCGCGGCGACGGCTCGACCCGGCTCGAGCGGTTCGTCTGGGCCCGCCACCAGCAGGGCGCGACGGCGTCGGAGTTCACCACCTTCGACACCGCGCAGATCCAGGACGCCCTCGACGGTGGCCCGGCGCTGCCGCAGGGCGACCCCGGCGGGCACGGCACCCACTGCGCGTCGATCGCGGCCGGCAACGGCCTGGCGCTGGCCGGCCGGCGGTTCCGCGGGGTGGCGCCCGAAGCGGCGTTGTACGCGATGCGCAGCGAACCGCTGCTGGACGTGCACACGATCCGGGGCATCCGGGACGCGTTCGAGCTCGCCGGCGACCGCCCCTGCGTGCTGAGCCTGAGCAGCGGGACGCACTTCGGCGCGCACGACGGCACGTCGGCGCTGGAGAACGAGATCGCCCGGGCGTCCGGGCCGGGCCGGATCATCGTGGTGGCGGCGGGCAACGAAGGCGACGACGGCATCCACGCGTCGGGCCGCCTGGTGCCCGGCCAGGACCTGGTGTTCCCGGTGCGCGTCGCGGACACCGGGTTGCTCTACTGCGACGTGTGGATCCCGCGCGGCGACGTCGTCGACGTCTGGGTGGAGGCCCCGGACGGGACGCAGTTCGCGCCGGACCCGGACGAGGTCCCGACCGCGCGCGGCACGTTCGTGGCCGACTTCGTGGAGAACCCGCTCAACCGCGACCAGAACCTGACGTTCCTGATGATCGACGGCCACGTCGACGACCGCTGGACGGTCCGCATCCGCGCGGTCTCGGTGGTCCACGGCGAAGTGCACGCGTGGGCGGGCACGGTGGCGGGCGGCCGGATGCTGTTCCCGGGCGCGCCGCTCGACGGCTACACGGTGGGCATCCCGGCGTGCGAAGAGCGCGCCATCTCGGTGGCGTCGCTGATCAGCCGCACCAGCTTCGAAGGGCCGGACGGACCGTCGCCGCTGCCGGCGTTGCAGGTCGGCACGCTGTCGGCGTACTCCAGCCAGGGCCCGACCCGCATCGGCGGCTTCAAGCCGGACATCGCGGCCCCGGGCCAGGTGGTGACGGCGGCCCTGAGCAAGGGTTCGGAGTTCGCGGCGGACCCCCGCCTCGCGGCTCGCCTGCACCCGAGCGGCTGTTACGTGACGATCCAGGGGACGAGCATGGCGACGCCGTTCGTGGCGGGTCTGGTGGCGCTGATGCTGGCCCAGGAGCCGGCGCTGACCCCGGAGGACGTCCAGCAACGCCTCCGCACCACGGCCCGGCGGGACGCGGCGACCGGCCCGGTCTGGAACCCCCGCTACGGCTGGGGCAAGCTCGACGCGGCGACGATCCTGTCCGGGTGAGGCCGGGGCGTCCGTCAGAGCGGGTGGGTCTCCAGGTATTCGGTCCACACCTTCTTCGGCACGCACATCCGCCACGCCTCCACGACCAGCTCCCGCATCTCGCCGAGGTCGATCGCCGCCAGGCGGCACCGCACCCAGCGGAAGCGCAGGTCCGACGGCTCCGGCAGCAGGAACTTGCCGGGCTCCCCGGCGATCAGTGCTTCCCGCTGCTCGCGGGGAAAGGCGAACCCCATCAGGGTCTCGTCCGCCGAGAGGGCCACGAACACGATCTGCCCGACCCGGAACTTGATCCGGTCGCGCACCACCGCCTCGTAAGCACGCGGGAGGGTGGACGCGAACGCGCGGACGTCGTCACCGGTGACCATGCCACCATTCTCCCGCGGAACGCGGAACCGGCGGCGCACCATCCCCGGGTGCGCCGCCGGTCCCGGGTCACGCCCGGCAGGTGCGGCCGCGGTTCACGCAGTTCACCAGGCCGTTCATGATCCGCTGCGACATCACGTTGGCGAAGTCGTCGTGGTCGGACAGCGGGTTGTGCTTCTCCTGCGGGAAAGCGTCCACTTTGTACTGCTTCTTCAGCTGGATGTCCCGCGGGATGTCGTAGGTCAGCGAGATCTGCAGCTGCGGCACCGCCTTGAACCCCTTGCCGCACCGGCCGAACTGGTCCGGGAACACGATGTGCGTGCGGTGGTTGGCGCTGTCGGTGTTCTTGCCGTCCCAGCAGCTCGGGAAGGTGTGGATGCGCTTGACCTTGCTGCCCTGCGGGCAGATCGGGTACTTGTCGACCAGCCGGTTCTCGAAGCCGGTGCAGGTCCAGCTCGCCTTGGCGTTGGCGGGCCCGTTGGTCGACACCTTCGCGTCGCCGTAGAGCACGCGCAGGAAGCGCGGCATTGCCACGACCTTCCCGACCGGGCTGCCGCGGAAGGTGAGCTGCACCTTCTGCGGCCGCAGGATCTTGCCGTCGTTGCCGGGCAGCTCGTTGTTCTCGTCCTGCCCGGGCAGCGCGCCGCCGGCGGTGCTGCTCGGGGGCGGCGTCGGCGTTCCGGTGTCCTTGCCCGGCTTCGTCGTGCACGGCGCGAGACCGCCGAGGTCGCCCGGCTTCTGCGTGAACCGCCCGATCGCGATGGCGATCCGGTCGATGATCGCGGCGCGGCGGTCCTTGAGCGGGTTCAGGATGGCGTTGCGCACGAAGTCGGGGCCGCCCTGGCCCTGCGTCGCGGCGATGCGCTGGTTGGCCTCGTCGGCCTGGCTGTCGAGCTGGTCGAGGTTGCTGTCCACTTCGGCCATCGCCTGGTCGGGGATGTCGGCCAGCTTGCTGGCGACGTCCGGGCACGCGACCTGGACGGTCTTCGCCTCGCGGTCGGCCTGCGCCCGGTCGCCGTCGGGCTTCTTGGCCGGCTCGTTCTTCTCCTCTTCGCCGGTGTCGATCCGGACCACGGGCCAGAAGTAGGCGGATTTGTCGCCGTTCTTGCAGGTGGTCCCGGCCTTGACCAGGCTCTTGTTGTTCGAGTCGGCGTTCGTCGACAGGTTGCCCACGTAGTCGTGCAGGTGCTGGGCGCCGTTGCGGACGCCGGGCTGGGCGATGAAGTTGTCCGGGTTGAAGTGCTGGTTTTCGTTGCGGCCGCAGTCGACGGTGAACGTTCCCGTCGACGCGCCGGTGACCGGGCGCGGGTCGAACTGGTTCGGCTTCACCTTCAGGATGTCGACGAAGAAGGCGGGGTTCGCTTCGTCGGCGCTGGCTTCACCGGTGTTGCCGGTGGTCGTCGCGACGACGATGCCGCCGACGGCGATCGCGAGGGCGAGGCCGCCGGTCGCGATCTTCGTCCGGCGGGAAAGGCGATGCCGTCCTTGGGTGCGGGACATGGGGAAATCCTCCGGGTGTCGGGCTGGCGGGAACGCGCGACACTGAACGGGTACGAGCCCAGGCTCGTCCCGGACAGGCGGGGTTCTTGCGGGTGTGTGCGGGATGTGTCGGCAGGAACGAAACCCGGCTGGTCCACTGACCCGACATCAGTGGGTGCGCGCCCACCTGCCCGTGGCCGCGCCGTCAACCGGCTGGTTATCGTTCCGTTATGGACGCTACACGGGCGCTTGACACCGGGCAAGAAGTTCTTTTCGACAGTTACGAACCGTCAGGCCGGGTTCGCGTCTGCGTAGCGAAAGAGGCTGTTGACCTGCGGATTCGCTGCCCGCGGCAGGCTCGTGGAAAAAAGTTTGAACCGAAGTGAACCGGCATCCGTATCCCTCGGTGAGACCGGTCGAATGCCCGCAGCGCGGACGGCGTCGTGAATTGCCGCGAAATGCGGGAATGGCGCTTTTGGCGGCCGATTCACGGCAGCGACGACCAGCCGCTCGCGGCGCCACGGCTCGTATTCGCAGGCCACGATCTCCGCTCAGGTGGGCGGGCGGTGCCCGGCGGCGAGTCCCGTGGCCCGCCAGGCGTCGCGGGTGACAGCGAGCGGGTTAACGCACTCGGCGATCACGCTGACGCCCGTCCGGAGCAGATCGCCGGCGACCTCCCGGGCGACCACGTACCCAGCCGCCCCCAGCGGCGGCTCCGGCGGGGTGCTGCGCAGGATCGCCTGCTCGATCGTGTCGACCCGCAGGAAGGCGAAGCCGGTGCGGCGCGCCGGTTCCACGGCGACGGTCGTCTTCCCGGTCGCGGGCAGGCCGCCGAGCACGATCGGCACGGGGGACACCGGACGATGATCGCAGGTTCCCGGGTCAGGACGCTTCCCGGTGGGCGAGCAGGCTGCGCCGCAGGGTCGCGAGGGCGCGGTGCTGGGCGACGCGGACCGCACCGGCGCTGCCGAGGCCGACCGCGGCCGCCGTTTCCTCCGCCGTCATGCCGAGGATGATCCGCAGCACCAGGATTTCGCGCTGGCGCGGCGGCAGCGTGTCGAGCAGCCCGGACGACCAGTCGAGGGCCGCGGAGCGCTCGACCTCCTCGCCCGTCGGGTCCGCGCCGCCCGAGCGGCCGGCCGGCGGTTCGGCGACCGGGCTGGTGCGGTCGCGCGCCCGGCGGCGGTGGAAGTCGGACACCTTGTGCGCGGCGATGCCGAAGACGAACGGCACGAAGCCGTCGGGTTCGTGGCGGTACTCCGGCAGGGCGCGCACGATCGCCAGCAACACGTCCTGGGCGCAGTCTTCGGCGTCCGACGAACCGTCCTGCCAGGTGCGCAGCCGGCCCAGGCAGTAGCGGAAGACGATCGGCCGCAGCGCGCGCAGGAGCCCGGCCACCGCGGCGCGGTTGCCCTGGATCGCCGCCCGGACGAGCACCGGGTCGAGGGCGAACGTCGCCGTGGGCGTGGGACCACCCTCGGCGGAGTGCGGCGGCATCGGCCCTCGCCCCCTCTTTCGGCTGAATCGGCAACGGACGGTTACGACGCTAAGTCACTCCGCGTGGCCGCCACACCGGCCGGGCGGCCGTCCCGAACCGGGTCTTCCGGCCCTGGTCCGGATCGGCTCGATGTGCCTTCCCGCCGCGGTCGCGGGTGGCCGGGCCGAACGGCCCTATCGGCGGACCGGGTGAACCGATCACGCTGGTGGCCGGGGATTTTTCACAGGAGAAACACAGGGACGCGATGGTGGACGAAGTGGGCTTCGGGCTGCTGCTGGACCGGCAGCAGTGCCTCGCCTTGCTGCGGACGGCGAGCCTCGGCCGGGTGATCTACACCCACCGGGCGATGCCGGCGGTGCGCCCGGTGCGCTTCACGGTCGTCGACGACGCCGTGGTGTTCGCCGTCCCGCCCGGCAGCCCCCTGTACGCCGGCGCGCGCGACGCCGTCGTCGCCTTCGAGGTCGACGAGTTCGCCGCCGACCTGGGCGCCGGCTGGTACGTCAGCCTGCTGGGCCGCGCCACCGAGTCCGGCGCCGTCGACCTCACCTGCCCGTGCCCGGCGCCCGCCCGCGCCGGCCACCGGTTCCTGCGCGTCCCGGCGGAGACCATCAGCGGTCACCGCCTCGCGTGCCACGCGGAGTGATTTCCCGATCGCCGTAACGGAGCGGCGCTCGTCATCGACCCACCGGATGGACGAACCGGATTGGGCCGACACGGGCAGTGGCCTGTGGGACCCTTGACGGCCCGGGGCAGGCCCGGGACTCGGGCGGAACCAGCGGGGTCGACGGGACGTGGCGGACGAATTCAGCATGCCGGCGATCCTGGCCGCCGTGGGCGGCATCGCCCGCGAGCTGGAGCTGCCCACGCTGCTGACCCGCGCGGTGACGGCGACGTGCGAGCTGCTCGGCGCCCGGCGCGGGCGGCTGGACCTGGCCGAGAACGGCACCGCCGACTACGGCCGGGGCGCGCTCGGCCCCGGCGCGGTCGAGCTGCCGGTCCGCGCGGGCGCGGAGACCTTCGGGACCCTCGCCGTCGAGCCCGGGGCGGGGCGCGCGTTCGGCCGCCGCGAACGCGAGGTGCTCGGCGCGCTCACCGCGGCCACCGGGATGGCCGTCGAGAAGGCCCTGCTCGTCGACCAGATGCGCCGCCGCGAACGCTGGCTGGAGGCGTCCTACGACGTCACCCGCGCGCTGCTCTCGGCCCAGGACCTGCGGGCCACGCTGCGGCTGGTCGCCGAACGCGCCCGCGTCGTCGCCGGCGGGACGGCCGGCGCGATCGCCCGGCCCGACGGCCCCGGCCGGCTCGTGTTCGACGTCGTCGAGCCGCCGGGCGAGGACGCCGACCGGCTGACGGGGATGACCGTGCCCGTCGAAGGCACCGCCACCGGCATGGCCTTCGCCACCCGCCACCCGGTCGTGGTCCGCGACTACGGCGAGCGCGTGCAGGAGCAGCAGCGCGAGCACGACGGGCCGATTCCCGCGATGGTCAAGGACCTCGATTCGGCGATCTCGGTGCCGCTGATCGTCGGCGAGGAGACGCTCGGGGTGCTGGTGGTCGCGAAGTTCCGCGACCGCTCGCCGTTCACCGAGTCCGACGTCCAGCTGGCCGAGACCTTCGCCGGGCACGCCGCGCTCGCCGTCGAGTTCTCCCGGGCGCAGGAGGCGCGCCAGCAGCTGGCGGTGTTCGCCGACCGCGACCGGATCGCCCGCGACCTGCACGACCTGGTCATCCAGCGGCTGTTCGCGACCGGGCTCGGGCTGGAGGGGGTCAGCAGGCTGATCGCCGACGCGGGGGTCGCCGCGCGCGTGGCCGGGTTCGCCCAGGACCTCGACGGCACGATCCGGGAGATCCGCAACAGCATCTTCTCGCTCCAGGCGCCCGCGCAGGCGCAGGGCAGCCTCCGCTCGGAACTGCTGCGGGTGGCCGTGGACGCGCGGGACGCGCTGGGCTTCGAGCCGCGGGTCGGGTTCGACGGGCCGCTGGACGCCGCGGTGCCGGAGGCGGTCCGCTCCGACCTGATCGCATCGCTGCGGGAAGGGCTGACGAACGTCGCCCGGCACGCCGGCGCGAAGTCGTCGTCGGTCGAGGTCACGGTGGACCGGCTCGGCCGGCGGCTGACGCTGGTGGTGCGCGACGACGGGACCGGCCCGCCGGCGGAGGCGGGCCGGATCAGCGGCCTGGCCAACCTCGCCTCGCGGGCGGCCCGGTGGGGCGGCCACTGCGTGCTGGCGGCGGGCGAGGACGGCGGGTCGCGGCTGGAATGGACGGCGGAGCTGCCGGCGATGACCGGCGAGCAGGGGAGTGGACGATGACGATCGCGGTGTTCCTGCTGGACGACCACGAGCTGGTCCGGACCGGGCTGAAGACCGTCTTCGAGCCCGAAGCCGACATCGAGGTGGTCGGGGAGGCGGGGACGGCGGCCGAGGCGCTGGTGCGGATCCCGCAGGCCCGCCCGGACGTGGCCGTCCTCGACGTCCGGCTGCCCGACGGCGAGGGCGTGGCGGTGTGCCGGGAGATCCGGTCCACCGTGGACCCGCCGCCCGCCTGCCTGATGCTGACGTCCTATTCGGACGACGAGGCGCTGTTCGGCGCGATCATGGCGGGCGCGGCCGGGTACATGCTCAAGCAGGTGTCCGGGCGGTCGCTGATCGAGGCCGTCCGCACGGTCGCCGCGGGCGGCTCGCTGCTGGACGCCACGCTGACCGCGTCGGTGATGAACAAGCTGCGCGGTGAGGACGTCGCGGCCCCCGACCCGCGGTACGAGCAGCTCAGCCCGCAGGAGCGGCGGGTACTGGACCTGGTCGCGGAGGGCCTGACCAACCGCCAGATCGCCGAGCGGCTGTTCCTGGCCGAGAAGACGGTGAAGAACTACGTCTCCTCGGTGCTGCACAAGCTCGGCGTCGAGCGGCGCACCTCGGCGGCGGTGTACATGTCCCAGCGGCGGGCCGAGCCCGGACGATCGGGCTGAATTCCCGACCGATCGGACGAAACCGGTGGGGCGTTCGACGTATCCAGCCACCGATGGAGTACACCTGTCGGGTGACGCACGAAGTGGCGTGCGCCGACAGAGGGGACGACATGGCGGGGTTGTCGGGCGGGGACTATGTCACGCGGCAGATCAGGGCACTCGCGGACGCGGTGCGCCGCGAAGGGGCCGGCGGCCTCGGCACGCGCAGCTTCCAGCTGGCCGAGCACCTGGCGGCGGAGGGAGGCGTCCACCGCGGCGACATCATGACGGCC
This sequence comes from Amycolatopsis sp. 505, assembly GCF_031625235.1. Classification (NCBI taxonomy): domain Bacteria; kingdom Bacillati; phylum Actinomycetota; class Actinomycetes; order Pseudonocardiales; family Pseudonocardiaceae; genus Amycolatopsis; species Amycolatopsis sp. 505. The sequence continues at coordinate 244,793 of NZ_JACKQP010000013.1, read as the reverse complement.
ACGGCCACGCTCCTGGCGATGACGGCCTGGTGCGACGGCGAGGTCGAGGCGGCCCGCCGCTTCGCGGAGCTGGCCGGAGAACACGACGAGGAGTCCCGCGAGCTGGTGACCCACCTGCTGCGCCTGGAGGCGGGCGCGGACCGCGGCTGGCTGCCGCGCGACCAGGCGGAGGCGTTGCTGGAGTACGCCCGCCGGGAGCGCCGCGGCGACCTGGCGACTCGGGTCCGCGCACTGGCGGGTGTCCGCCGCGGCCGGCACCGGCGGGAGGACTAGCTCGTCCGGGCCCGCGCGACGGCCAGCACGGGAACGCGGTGGTCGCCGTGTCCCCGGCAAGGAAGCCCTGATCCTCAACCGGCCCGAAGCCACGATGGCCGCGCTGCGTGCCGGGCCCGGCGCACCCCGGTCGAAGAGGTGCTGGACATTCTGGACGGCGAGCCGGCCAGCCGGGCCGGCGGTGCTCGCCGGCAGCGCCTAGTTCGTGAGCGGGCGGTCCGGGTCGGCCAGCCGGTCCGGGTCGACGGTCCGTCCACTGAGGATCAGCTCGCGCACCGCGTCGAGGCCTTCGTCCCACTTGTTCACGTGCAGTCCCGCGACCACCCGGCCGCCGGTCAGCCAGAACGCGTGGAAGGCTTCGGCGTCGCCGCGGGTGACGACGCGGTCGTAGCCGCCGGGCGGGAACCAGCCGGTGAACTCCATCCCGGCGTCGTACTGGTCGGAGAAGAAGTACGGCAGGTCGTCGTGGACCACTTCGCGGCCGAGCATCGCCAGCGCCGCCGCCGGGCCGCCGTTGGTCGCCGCGGCCCAGTGCTCCACGCGGATCCGGCGCCCGTAGCGCTCCTGCCACACGCCGGCGACGTCGCCCGCCGCGAACACGTCCGGGTCCTCCGTGCGTAGACCCGCGTCGACGAGGATGCCGTCGTCGACGGCCAGTCCCGCGTCGGCGGCCAGCTGCGTCTCCGGCCGGGCGCCGATGCCGACGACGACCACGTCGGCCGGGATCTCGCCGTCGTCGGTCAGCACCGCCGAGACCGCGGATTCGCCCGCGAAGCCCGTCACGCCGGTGCCGAACCGCAGCTCGACGCCGTGGCGGCGGTGCAGGTCGGCGAAGTACCCGCCCAGCTCCGGCCCGAGCGTGGCGTGCAGCGGGGCCGGTCCGGGCTCGACGATCGTGACCGGGCAGCCGTAGTGGCGCGCGGCCGCGGCCGTCTCCAGGCCGATCCAGCCCGCGCCGGCCACGACGACCCGGCCGCCGGCTTTCAGCGCGTCCCGCAACCGGTCGGCGTGTGCGAGCCGGCGCAGGTAGTGGACGCCGTCCAGGTCGTTGCCGGGCACCCGCAGCCGCCGCGGCGAAGCCCCGGTCGCCAGCAGCAGCTTCGTGTAGCCGAGGCGTTCGCCGCCGGCCAGTTCCAGCTCGTGCGCCGCCCGGTCCAGCGCGGTGGCGCGCCGCCCGGTCAGCACCTCGATGCCGTGCTCGGCGTACCACTTCTCGTCGTGGACGAACACCGACGCGCGGTCGTCCTGGCCGAGCAGGTAACCCTTCGACAGCGGCGGCCGCTCGTAGGGCAGGTCCGGTTCGGCGCCGACGAGGACGATGCGCCCCTCGAAGCCCTCGGCGCGCAGGGTTTCCGCGGCCTTCGCGCCGGTGAGCCCGGCGCCGGCGATGACGTAGGTGTCCATCAGGCGATCACGCCGGTGAGGGCGAAGAACTCCTGCCGCGTCTTGGGTTCCTCGCGCAGCAGGCCGTGCAGTGACGACGTCACGGTCAGCGCGCCGCTCGCCCGCACCCCGCGCAGGGACATGCACAGGTGCTCGGCCTCGATCACGACGCCGACGCCCTTGGGGGCCAGGTGCTCCTGGAGCCAGTCCGCGACCTGCTTGGTCAGCCGCTCCTGCACCTGCAGGTCGCGCGCGAACATCTCGACGACGCGGGCGAGCTTGGACAGCCCGAGGATCCGCTCGCCGGGCAGGTAGCCGACGTGCGCGACCCCGCGGAAGGGCAGGAGGTGGTGCTCGCACAGCGACTGCACCGGGATGCTCTTCGCCAGCACGAGCTCGTCGTAGCCCTCGTCGTTGGGGAAGGTCGTCAGCTGGAAGTCCCGCGGCTGCAGCATTTCCGCGTAGGCGTTGGCCACCCGCCGGGGCGTGTCGCCCAGGTGCTCCGACGACGGGTCCTTGCCGAGGGCCCGCAGCAGGTCGGCGACCGCGCGCTCGGCCGCGTGCAGGTCGACGGCGTCGCGGTCGTGGACGACACCGAGGTGCCGCAACGGGGTCGGTGCGCTGACGGGTTCGACGGTCACGGGGGCGCCTCCTTCTAAAATCAAGACGCACCGACGTTAGAAGCCTCGAGGGGTTTTCGTCAACAGTCATTTGTTTTAGAATGCGCTGATGCACGAAACCCAGGCTGTGGCCGCGGTCGCAGCGCTCGACGAGCCGACCCGGCGCCGGTTGTACGAGTACGTGGTCCGCCGCCCGGAGCCGGTGAGCCGCGACGACGTCGCCGAGGCGCTCGGCGTGCCCCGCGCGACGGTGGCGTTCCACCTCGACCGCCTCGTGGAGGAGCAGCTGCTGGTGGTGGGCCACGAGCGCCGGACGGGCCGGAGCGGGCCGGGGGCGGGCCGCCCGGCGAAGCTGTACCGGCGGTCCGACCGGCAGGTGAGCATTTCGCTGCCCGAGCGCCGGTACGAGCTGGCGGGCCGCATGCTGGCGGCGGCGGTGGAGGAGGCCGACGAGACCGGCGCTTCACCGCGGGAGATCCTGGCGAGACGCGCCCGCGCACAGGGGGAGGAGCTGGCCGCGGGGGCGCGCGACATCGTGAGCACGCTGGAGGAGAACGGCTTCGAACCGCGTACCGAGGACGGCGAGGTGCTGCTGGCGAACTGCCCGTTCCACCGGCTGGCCGAGGCCCACACGCGGCTGGTGTGCGAGATGAATCTCGGGCTGGTCGAAGGAATGCTGGCGGGCGTGGGGGAGCAGGGGCTGCGTGCCCGGCTGGACCCGCGGCCGGGGTGCTGCTGCGTCCGCCTGGCGGCGGACTGAGCGGAGCGCGCCGAGGTGGCGTTCCATGCCGCTGACGCACCGAACGCCACCGGGGACCCGTGTCGCTACCTCGGCGGGACCTCGCCGAGCCGTCCGGCCACGCCGGTCGTGATCGCGCTCGCGCCCAGTTCCGTGCCCGGCCTGAGCCACGGCTCCTCCGGTTCCGCGCCGGCGATCGTGCGCTCGCCGATGAACCCGCCCGTCGCCGGGTCGATGATCAGCTGCCGGATCTCGTGCCGGTCGTCCAGTCCGAGCGCGACACCGGTCCGGCCGTCCAGGTTCGTCGACGCGGCCAGGACCGTGATGCCCGGGATCTTCGCCAGCGCCCGGTACCACTGCGCCCGCAGCGCAGCCGGCATCTGGCCCGCGCGGAGGATCTCGATGCCGAAGTGGAACATCGCCGACGGCGTCGAGCCGCGGCCCTTCGTCAGCTGCTGCAGCTTCGCGTACAGCGCCGCCGGGTCGTGGGGCAGTGCCGCGTAGAACGCCGGGCTGTCCCAGTCGGTCGCGTCGCCGCACTTCTTGGCCGGCTTGGCCTTCGGGAAGAAGTCGCCGCAACGGCCCTGCCACTGGCCCTGGTCCGTCTTCGTGAGCTCCGGCTCCGGGGCCTGCGACTGCGGCACCGAACCGCCGAGGAACTTCCCGGTGTTCAGGATCTTGCGCGTCTCCTGCCAGACGTCGTTCTCGTTCGCGGGGATCCAGCGGTCGATCTCCTGCTCCCACAGGTACGTGTAGCCCGTGCCGTCGCCGGTCTGGACGCCGCGCCGCACCCACGTGTGCTCGGCGACGTACCGGAACTGCCCCGGCCCGACGGGCTGGTCGGCCGCGCCGACGGTCAGGTCCGCCGCCCGGGTCAGCACCTGGACCGCCGACATCAGGCGGACGTCCGGGGCCGCCGCGGTCGGGACCGTGGTCACCGGCGGTGCGGCGGCCGGGCCGGGAGCCGGCGGACGCTGCTGGACCACGACCACGGTCACCGCGGCCACGCCCGCTGCCACGGCCGCGATCGGCAGCGCGAGCCGACGCCGGCGCCGCGGGACGGCCGGCTCGGCGTCGAGTTCGGCCAGCAGCCGGGCCCGGGCCGGGGCCAGGTCGGCCGGTGCGGTGCGGGCTTCGCGGTGGAGCAGCTCGAGGGTCTCGTCGAGCTCGTTCATGACTGGTTCTCCTCGGTGGGGACGAGCTGGGCCTGGAGCCGGTGGCGCACGCGGTGCAGGCGCGAGCGCACCGTGCTCGCGGGCACGCCGAGCGCCTCGGCGACTTCGGCCGGTTCGAGACCGGCCCAGGACGTGAGCAGCAGGACGTCGCGGTCCTGTTCGGACAGTGCGGCGAGCTCGGCGGCGAGCACGCGCAGGCGCGCCGCCGCGTCGACCCGGCCGGCGACCGTGGTGTCGTGGTTCTCGGCCGGGCGGTCTTCGACACCCGCCTTCGCGGTCAGCCGGAACCCGCGAACCTCCTGGCGCACGTGGTTGCGCAGCAGGTTGGTGGCGATGCCGTAGAGCCAGCCGCGGATCGGCGCCTTCGCCGGGTCGTAGCTCGCCCGTCTTCGCAGCGCGACGACGAACGTCTCCGCCACGAGGTCGTCGGCGGCGTGCACGCCCACCCGGCCCGCGAGGTAGCCGCGCAGGGGAGGGGCGTACTCGTCGAAGAGCCGCGCGAAGATCTCCTTCGGATCCCGTGCGGCGAGGTCGGGCCGGTCCAGCCGTTCGACGATTCTGGTCACGGTACTGGTTGTCGCGGCCCGCCGCGCCCGTCCCCGGCCACCCATCCGGATGAGACGCACGCCACAATCCGGGAACACGGCGGCGGCCTGCGGACAACACCCGGTATGCGCAGGAGGAACGCGATGGTGCTCGCCGGGACGTGCGCCGCCGCGGTGGTGGCGATGCTGGCGGTGGCCGCCGCGGTGCGCCCGCCGGGGCCGGCCGAAGCCGGATCGCTGCCGGTGGTCCCGCCGTCGTTGACGACGAGCGTGGCCACGACGGCGACCGCGGCGCCGGCGCAGGCGTTGCCCACCGGCGTCGAGCTCGCGCACCTGATGCCCGGGAAGCTGAGCGTCCTCGTCCACGACCGCGAAACCGGCCGGGACCTCGTCTCCCACCGGCCGGACGCGCCGTACCCGGCCGCGGCGCTGGTCAAGCTGCTCATCGCGCTCGAAGCGCTGCGGCAGGGCGAGCCCGCGGGCGCCGTCGCGGAGATGCTCTCGCGCAGCGACGACGCGATCGCGAGCCGGCTGTGGGCCGAACTGGGCGGCCCCGCGATCGTGACCGGCTGGGCCGCGCGGATCGGCATGACTTCGACCCGCCCGCCCGCCGATCCCGGTCGGTGGGGCAGCACCGTGGTCACCGCGGCCGACCTCGCGCGGTGCTACCGGTACCTGCTCGACGCCGCTCCCGTCGCGACCCGGCAGATCGTCCTGCGGGCCCTCGACAGCACGGCCCGCCGCGGCGCGGACGGGTCCGAGCAGCTCTTCGGCGTCCCGGCCGCGGTCACCGCCACCGACTGGGCGGTGAACCAGGGCTGGTCGTGCTGCGACCCGGACCGCACCCTGCACACCAGCGGGGTGGTCGCCGGCCGCCGGTACGTCGTGGTCGTGCTGACCGCCCAGCCGGCCGCCACGAGCCGGGCGGACGGCACCCAGCGCGTCACCGCGGTCGTGAAAGCGCTCTCTCGTCCGTTCGGGTGGTCCTGACGCGGCGCGGGGCGTCCGGACCGCGCCGGTTCGGCGGTACCGTCTCGGTGGTGAGACGGTACGACGTGGAGGGGGCCAGGGTGGTGGACCGGGCGAAGCCGGGGGAGCAGACGAGGACTCCCCTGCCGGGGCCGCGGCAGCCGAGCCTGGCCGACGTCGCCGGGATGGCGGGTGTCTCGCACATGACCGTTTCGCGCGTGGTCAACGAGAGCGGGCCGGTGCGCCCGGAGACCCGCGAGCGGGTCCTCGCCGCCGTGCAGAAGCTCGGCTACCGGCCCAACACGGCCGCGCGGGCCCTGGTCACCGGCCGGTCCGGCACGCTCGGTGTGGTCGCGCTCGAGTCCAATCTCTACGGACCGGCGAGCACGCTCTACGGGATCGAGAACGCGGCCCGCGAGGCCGGGTACGGCGTGGCGATCTGCAGCGTGACGCGGCCGGGCCGGACGTCGATCGGCGACGCGGTGGAGAGCCTGCGGCGCCAGGCGGTGGAGGGGATCGTGGTGATCGCCCCGCACGTGACGGCCGGACGCGCCCTCGAGGCGGCCCCCGCGGACATCCCCCTGGTGGCGGTCGGCGGCGGCGAGGCGGCGCCGGTCCCGGTGATCTCGGTCGACCAGTACGACGGCGCCCGCCGCGTCACCGAGCACCTGCTGTCCCTGGGGCACCGGACGGTCTGGCACCTGGCCGGCCCGGAGGACTGGCTGGAGGCCCGCGACCGCGAGCGAGGCTGGCGCGAGACGCTGGAGGGGCGCGGATTGCGAGTACCGGCGGTGGTCCGCGGCGACTGGAGCCCGCGGTCGGGCTACGAGGCCGGCCGGGCGCTGGTGGGCAAGCGCGGGCTCAAGGCGGTGTTCTCGGCCAACGACCAGATGGCGCTGGGCCTGCTGCGCGCGTTCACCGAGGCGGGCATCCGGGTGCCGGAGGACGTGCAGGTCGCCGGGTTCGACGACGTGCCGGAGGCGGAGTACTTCACGCCGCCGCTGACCACGGTGCGCCAGGACTTCATCGAGGTCGGGCGGCGGACGTTCGGGCTGCTCGAGGAGCGGATGGCCGGTGGGGACGCCGGGGCTCGGCATCTGGTGGCGGCCGAGCTGGTGGTGCGGGAGAGTACTCGGGCTCGGTGATCCCGGCTTTCCTGGTGGGTGTGTCTTGCTGCTCGGGTGTGTTTCGCGACCCCGATGCCCGATTGTGACTACGGCCGGCGGCGCCGTGTCAAGGCGGGAAAGCGTGCCTTGACACGGCGCCGCCGGCCGTGTTGGGGCTTCGGATCGGGGTTGCGGGGGGTGTGGGTCTTGCTGCCCGTGCCAAGCCCGCCCTGCGGGGCCAACCCCCACCCGGCCAACCCCACCCGGTCGACCCCATTGCTCGGCCGCGCATTCCCTTTCGCCCGAATGCTGTTAGCGCTAACAAGACCACTGCACTGATCCATCCTGGTGTTGTATCTTGACCGCTTCTGTTCGGTCGGCAAAGGTTCGTGTTCGATTGTGGTCCCCGCGCTTCAGGAGGCTCCGCATGCGCTCCCGCCGCCGTTGTCGGACGCTGTTCACCGTCCTTCTCTCCGCCCTGCTCGCCTTCGCCGGGGTCGCCGTTCCCCAAGCCGCCGCTGCGCCTCCTCCGCGCCCCACCCACACCGTCACCTACGACGGCTACTCCTTCCTCGTCGACGGCTCGCGCACCTACCTCTGGTCCGGGGAGTTCCACTCCTACCGGCTCCCCAGCCCCGACCTCTGGCTCGACATCTTCCAAAAGATGAAGGCCGCCGGCTTCAACGCGACCTCTCTGTACTTCGACTGGGGCTACCACTCGCCGAAGCAGGGCGTTTACGACTTCAGCGGCATCCGGGACCTCGACAAGCTCCTCGACCTGGCTCAGCAAGCCGGCCTCTACGTCATCGCTCGGCCCGGGCCCTACATCAACGCCGAGGTCGATGGGGGTGGCTTTCCCACCTGGCTGTCCACCACGCCCGGCCACACCCGCAGCGCCGACCCCGTCTACCTCGAGTACTCCGACGAGTGGCAGACGCAGATCGACCGGATCATCGCCCGCCACCAGCTCACCACCGGTACCGGCAGCGTGCTCGCCTACCAGGTCGAAAACGAGTACTACAACGGCAACGCCGACGGCCGCGCCTACATGCAGCACCTCGAGGACAAGGCGCGCGCCGACGGGATCACCGTTCCGCTGGTCGGCAACAACAACGGGACCTTCAACGCCGGGGCCGCCGCGCTCGACGTCGATGCCGCCGACTCCTACCCGCAGGGCTTCGACTGCTCGAACCCCACGCGGTGGAACGGTGTTCCCGACATCAGCTACGACCACGTGCCCGGCAAGCCGCTGATCACCGCCGAGTTCCAGGGTGGCGCCTTCGACCCGTGGGGCGGCCCCGGCTACGAGAAGTGCGCCCAGCTGATCAACGACCAGTTCGCCGACGTCTTCTACAAGCAGAACATCGCCGTCGGCGCCACCGGGCAGAGCTTCTACATGCTGCACGGTGGCACGTCCTGGGGCTGGAGCGCGATTCCGCAGAACTACACCTCCTACGACTACGGCGCCGCGATCACCGAAGGCCGCCAGTTCGACCCGAAGTACGCCGAAGACAAGCTGATCGGCTACTTCACCCAGTCCGTCGCCCCGCTGACCAAGACCGACGGCCTGGCCGGCGCGCCGCTGACCGACCCGGCCCTCACCGACACCGCGCGGATCAACCCCGACACCCGCACGCAGTTCCACACCCTGCGCCACAGCGATTCGACGTCGACCGCCACCAACACCACCAGCGTCGCGCTCGACCTGGCCGCGCACGCCGGGTACACCTACGACGACCGCGCCACCGAGGTCGGCTACACCGGCACGTGGAGCCACGTCGGCCCCGAAGTCGACTACACCGGTGGCGACTACCAGCACACCGAGTCGTTCTCGAACGTCACCGGCGACAGCGTCAGCATTCCCTTCACCGGCACCGGGATTCGCTGGGTGACCTCGAAGGACCCGAGCCACGGCGTCGCCGACGTCTACCTGGACGACACGAAGGTCTCCTCGGTCGACCTCTACGCCGCCGGCAAGCAGAACCAGGTCACCGGCTACGAGGTCCGGGACCTGCCCGCCGGGGCGCACACGCTGAAGATCGCCGTCACCGGGCAGAAGAACGCCAAGGCCACCGCACCCTACGTCGTGGTGGACGCGGTCGACCTGCTCTCCGGCAGCACCGACTACTACCCGGTCGTGCCGCAGCAGCCCGGCACCGGCATCACGCTGAACGGGCGGCAGTCGAAAATCCTCGTCGCCGGCTACGACCTCGGTGCCACGCGGATGCAGTACTCGACGTCGGAAATCCTGACCAGCGCCGCCATCGGCAACCGGGATGTCGCGGTGCTCTACGGCGACCTGGGCGGGCCGGGGGAGACCGTGCTGCGGTTCGCGAAGCAGCCGGCCGTCCAGGTCCTCGGCGGCGCGGCCACGTCCACTTGGGACGCCGCCCGGGGCGACCTGCGGCTGAACTACACCCACGACGGCCTGACCCGCGTGCTCGTCACCGCGCCCGGCGCGCGGCCGCTGCTCCTGCTGCTCGCGGACAAGGCTACCGCGGCGACGTTCTGGCGTCAGGACACCGCGTCCGGCCCGGTGCTGGTCCGCGGCACCCACCTGGTCCGGACCACGGCCGGGCAGTACGGCACCCTGAGCCTGACCGGCGACACCGGAGCCGACGGCGCGTTCGAGGTCTTCGGCACGGCGAAAGCGGTGCTGTGGAACGGTTCCCGAGTGCCGGTGAAGCCGACTTCGAGCGGCAGCCTCAGCGGAACGGCGCCGGCCGCGAAGGCCGTCACGCTGCCCGCCCTGACCGGCTGGAAGCACCAGCAGGAGTCGCCGGAGAGCCAGCCGGCCTTCGACGACTCCGCGTGGCCGGTCGCGGACAAGGAAACCTCCAACAGCTCGACCGCGCTCGGCACGAAACCCGTCCTGTTCGCCGACGACTACGGCTTCCACACCGGCAACACCTGGTACCGCGGCCACTTCACCGGCGACGGGAAGCAGACCGGGATCACGCTGTCGAGCCAGAGCGGCGGCCCGGCCGGCGCGTTCTCGGCGTGGCTCAACGGCGCCTTCCTCGGCAGCTCGACCAGCCCGCAGCACACCTTCACCTTCCCGGCGGGGTCGCTGCGCCAGGGCGACAACGAGATCTCCGTGCTCACCGTGAACATGGGCCACGAGGAGGACTACGGCGCCAGCAACGGCAACAAGGCCGCCCGCGGGCTCACCGCGGCCCGGCTCACCGGCACCCCGCTGACGTCGGTGACCTGGCGGCTGCAGGGCGTCCGGGGCGGCGAAACCGGCCTGGACCCGGTGCGCGGGCCGCTCAACACCGGCGGGCTCTACGGTGAGCGCGCGGGCTGGTCGCTGCCCGGGTTCCCGGACCGCGGCTGGGCACCGGCGTCGCTCCCGGCGCAGGACACGACCCCCGGTGTCTCGTGGTACCGCACTGCGGCGGATCTGGATTTGCCGCGCGGCCAGGACACCTCGCTCGGCCTGACCATCACCGACGACCCGGCGCGGCAGTACCGCGCGCTGCTCTTCGTCAACGGCTGGCAGCTCGGCCAGTACGTGAACTACCTGGGGCCGCAGCACAGCTTCCCGATCCCCACCGGCATCCTGAACCCGAACGGCCGCAACACGATCGCCGTCGCGGTGTGGAACCTCGACGGCAGCACCGGCGGCCTCGGCACGATCGCCTGGACCAACTACGGCAGCTACCGCTCGCCGCTGACCGTCCGGCAGAACGCCTCGCCCGGCTACGACCCCGCGCGGTACGCGATGCCGCCGGCACCGACGGCCGGGGTGTCGCTGACCGCGCCGGACACCGCCTCGGGCGGCCAGGCGTTCACCGCGTCGGCGACCGTGCGGGTGCCCGCGGGCGCGCCGCCCGCCTTCGACGTCAAGCCGGCGCTCACCGCTCCGGCGGGGTGGACGGTCGGTGCCGCGTCGCCGCCTTCGGTACCGCGGATCGACAGCGGGAAGTCCGCCACATTCACCTGGGCCGTGACTCCTCCCTCCACTGTGGACACCGCCGCGCTGAAGGTCGCGGTGGCCTACCGGCAGGCGGGCCGCGCGGGCTCGGTGACCGGGGAACGGATCGTGGGGGCCGTTCCGCCGGCGCCGCCCGCGGGGCAGGTGGCCGTCGGCTCGCTGCCGTTCCTCACCGCCACGAACGGCTGGGGCCCGGTGGAACGCGACACGAGCAACGGCGAAGCGAGCGCGGGCGACGGCAAGCCGATGACCATCGGCGGCGTGGCCTACGGCAAGGGGCTCGGCGCCCACGCGGCGAGCGACGTCCAGCTCTACTTGGCGGGCGCCTGCACCCGGCTGACGGCGTCGGTGGGTGTCGACGGCGAAACCGGCACCGGCGGCAGCGTGAGCTTCAGCGTCTCGGCCGACGGCGTCACGAAGGTGACGACGCCGGTGGTCCGGGGCGGGCAAGCGGCGGTCCCGGTCGACGTCGACGTCACCGGAGCCCAGGTGCTCGACCTGGTGGTCTCCGACGGCGGCGACGGCAACGGCCAGGACCACGCCGACTGGGCGGTGCCGACGCTGACCTGCGGCACCCCGCCCAGCCGGTGAACCCGGGTGGCCGGGCTCAGGGCAGCACGAGGCGGACGGCGAGCGCGGTGATCACCGCGCTCGACACGAGCGCCGTCACCAGCCGGCCCCGCGGGCCGGTCAGGACCCGCCCGAGCAACGCGCCGCCGCCGGCCAGGGCGGCTTGCCAGCTCGCCGACGCGGCGAACGCGGCGAGCACGAACACCACCTGGTCGAGGACGGGGACGGTGTCCCCGGCGCGATCGCCGACCACCAGGGCGGTGAAGTAGACGACCGTGGCCGGGTTGACCAGCGTGATGCCGAGCAGGCTCAGGTAGGCGCGGCCAGGCGCGAGCGGCGTCACCGGCCGGGTGGCCGGTGCGCGGTGGGAGCGCACCGCACGCAGGGCGCCGTGGGCGGCGAGGACGATCAGGACGGCCGCCGAGGCCCACCGCAGCGGCCCGGCGACCGGGGCGATGACGCCCGCGATCGCGGCCCCGCCGAGCACGGCGACCAGTGCGTACACCCCGTCGGCGGTCGCGACGCCGAGCGCCGCGGCGAGACCGGTCCGGAGTGACGTGCGGGCGCTGAGGGCCACCAGATACGTCCCCACGGCGCCGACCGGGATCGCGATGCCGTAGCCGGCGACCAGGCCGGCGAGCAGCGCGGCGCTCACGGCGCCGAGGTGATCGACCCCCGCGGACGGCCCGGCTGCTGCTGGACCGGCGCGGTGGTCGCGGCGACGGTCGGCAGGAGCGGGGTGCGATACGTGGTCATGCGCAGATCGTGACCGCCGCGGTGGGGGAGGGCAACCGCATTTCCAGCCGGTGGGCTCCGGGGAGCTGTGCTTGAATCGGCCCCGGGGAGGCACGCGAGCGAGAGAGGGCTTTCACGATGCGGGTCGACCTGAGCGGGAAGACGGCACTCGTCACCGGCTCCACCCAGGGCATCGGCGCGGCGATCGCGGCGGGCCTCGCCGCGGCGGGCGCGCGGGTCGCGATCAACGGCCGCAGCGAGACCGGCGTCCACAAGGCCATCGCGCGGCTGCGCGAGGACCTGCCGGACGCGGACTTCCTGCCGGCTCCCGGCGACGTGTCCGAGGAGGCCGGCGCGGCCCAGGTGGTCGAAGAGGTGCCGGACGCCGACATCCTGGTCAACAACCTCGGCATCTTCGGCGCCCGGGAGCCGCTGGACATCACCGACGCCGACTGGCGGCACTACTTCGAGGTCAACGTCCTGGCCGCGGTGCGGCTCACCCGCGCGTACCTGCCGGGCATGACCGACCGGGGCTGGGGCCGGATCCAGTACATCGCCAGCGATTCCGCGATCGTCATCCCGGCCGAGATGATCCACTATGGAGTGTCGAAGACGGCGCTGCTCGGCGTGTCCCGCGGGTTCGCCAAGCACGCGGCCGGCACCGGCGTCACGGTCAACGCCGTGATCGCCGGGCCGACCCACACCGGCGGTGTGGAGGACTTCGTCTACGAGCTGGTGGACAAGGACCTGCCGTGGGAGCAGGCCCAGCGCGAGTTCATGAAGCAGCACCGCCCGCAATCGCTGCTGCAGCGCCTGATCGAGCCCGAGGAGATCGCCCACCTGGTGGTGTACCTCAGTTCGCCGTTCGCGTCGGCGACCACGGGTGCGGCCGTGCGGGTGGACGGCGGGTACGTCGACGCGATCGTGCCCTGAGCCGTCACGGCGTGACCGGGACGTTCGTCAGCCCCGAGCGGGCGTTCGTCACCGTGTTCGACGCGTACACCACGTTCGGGTTCGCCGCGCACTTCGACACGGAGCTGATCTTGATCGCGTAGGCGCCCACGCCGCCGAGGTCGGACTTGTTGCCGCGCCAGACGTTCCCGCAGCCGTTGTCGAACGACGGGCTCGTGCTCGTGTTGTGGTTCTCGTAGCCGTTGGCGAACGTGCCGGGCGGGGCGAACGTGCCCGTGTTGCCTTCGATCGTGTAGCCGATGCCCTTGACGTCGATCCAGGAGTCCGCCGAGTTCTGGCCGCTGATGCCGCGGCCGTCGAAGGTGTTGCCGCGGATGACGCCGTCGAAGGTGCCTTCCTTGACGTCGATCGGCTCGGCGGCGATGAACGGGCCGATGTGGTTGTCCAGCACCTGGATCCGGTCGCCGCGGTCGACGCCGCCGGTGTTGCCGTGGCAGCTCCAGTTGGAGTTGGCCGAGCCGAGGTAGACGCCTTCGCCGTAGCCGGGCTGCACCAGGCCGGTGTAGGTGATCGTGGAGTTCTTCAGCACGCTGTCGGCCGAGGAGCGCCGGAAGTGCACGGCCTCTTCGTCGATGTGGTGGACGGTGACGCCGTCGATGGTGGTGTGCGGCGAGTTGTCCGCGACGATGCCCTTCTTCGAGTCCTGCACGGTGAACCCGCGCAGGGTCCAGTAGGGCGCGTTCGCGAGCCAGAGACCGTAGCCGGAGTCCCAGCCTGCGGTGGGTATCGGGCAGTCGGGGGCGTCGCCGGAGGGGCCGTCGTTGATCAGGACGGCGTTCGCCGGGCCGGACAGCGTGATCGGCCGGGCCGCGGTGCCGGCTTTCGTGGTGACGAAGGAACCGCGGTAGGTGCCGGCGGCGAGCCGGATCGCCTGGCCCGGGACGGCGTTCGCCAGCGCGGCCTGGAGCTGGGCGGCCGTGGCGACGTCGACGGTGTCGCCCGCGGGCGGGGCGGTGGTGGTCGACGTCGGGGTCGTCGTGGCCGGGGTGGTGGGGGTCGTGGTCACCTGGCCGCCGTCGCAGGGCGTGCCGTTGACGGTGCAGCCGGTGGGGAGGCCGGCGCCGCTGACGGTGAAGCCGAAGTTCTCGGTGCCGCCGGGCGGGACCGTGCCGTTGAAGCCGGCGTTGGTGAACCGGTAGTGCTGCCCGGCCTGCGTGCGGACGCTGCTCCACGAGCTGCTGACGGCCGAGCCGGCGGGCAGGTCGAACTCGACGGTCCAGCCGGTGGCGGTGGTGTCGCCGCGGTTGGTGATCGTGTAGCCGCCGCCGTAGCCACCGGTCCAGACCGACGTCCGGGCGAAGGCGGCCGAGAGTTCCGCCCCGGCGGCCCGGGCGGACGGTGGCCCGCCGAGGGCGGTGACGGCGAGGACGGTGGAAACACTGACGGCGCCGAGGAAAACGGCGCGGCGGGACGAGGGGCGTGGGGACACCGATGGCCTCCGGAACAGCGGAACCTGCGGAGGTGTGCGGCGGACACCCGGACGTTTCCTTTATAGGTCACCGGCCCGAGCGCAGTCAACAGGATGAACAATGGTCACGTATGTGAACGCTGGGGCCCGTAACACTTTTCGGTGACGCCGAGCTGAAGAGACGTTCGAGGGGGCATTCTCCCCGGTGAACCCCTTGGCCCACAGGGGAAAGCTCGGCGGAAGGAGAGCACGATGAACACCCGGATCGCTTCTTGGGCCACGGCCGCTGCACTCACGGTTTCCGCGGTCGTCGCCGCGGCCACGCCGGCGTCGGCGGACATGGTGCCGGGCAGTTCGACCCAGTTCTACGCGTACTGCTCGGTCGACCTGCTGGGGGTGCCGGTCGCCTGCACGCAGACGGACCAGGCGCACGCGTCGCACGTCTGCCAGTACGTGGCGACCCCGCTCGGCCTGGGACTGGACTGCATCCAGCGTTCGACGGCCTGACCGGCCCGGCCGGAGGGGACCTCCCCGTCGCGGGCGGGGAAGGTTCCCTCCGGCTTTGGTACGGGATCGGGACATTCCTGGGTCACACCTGTCGAACATCCCCGACGAACCGGCGATCTTCCCCGGACAGAGTGATCGGGGTGCGCACCCGGCGCACCCGGCACCCGGAGGAGACCGATGGCCCGCACCCGCATCCCGCCCCTGGCCGCGGGGATTGCCGCCGCCGTGGCCGTGGCGCTCGCCGCCGCCTGCTGGGTCGTCTTCCCGCCCGAGACCGCCGGCCGGGCCTTCGCCGCCCGTCCGGACGTCGACCTCCCGCTGCCGTGGCCCGCCGGGGGCCAGGCGAGCGTCGAAGTCCAGAACCTGGGCTCGCTCGGCAGCCGCGGCGAGCAGCGGCCGGTGCCGATCGCCAGCGTCACCAAGGTCATGACCGCCTACGTGGTGCTCAAGGACCACCCGCTCGGCCCCGGCGAGGCCGGTCCGGAGATCACCGTCGACGAGCAGGCCGAAGCCGAGTCGACCTCGGCCGAAGAATCGAGCGCGCCGGTCCGTGCGGGACGCCGGCTGAGCGAGCGGGACCTGCTCGCCCTGATGCTCGTCCCGTCCGGGAACAACGTCGCCCGGCTGCTCGCCCGGTGGGACGCCGGCAGTCAGGAAGCCTTCGTCGCGAAGATGAACCGCGAGGCCGCCGCGCTGGGCATGACCAGCACCACCTACACCGGCGCCAGCGGCGTGGAGGACTCGACCACGAGCACCGCGACCGACCAGCTGCGGCTGGCCCGCGAGGCGATGAAGAACCCGGTGATCCGCGCCATCGTCGCCACACCCAGCCTGCGGATCGACGGCGTGCCGGGCGCGGTCGTCAACACGAACACCCTGCTCGGCCGCGACGGCGTCATCGGGCTGAAGACCGGCTCGTCCACCGCGGCCGGAGGGGCGCTGATGTGGGCCGCGCGGGCCGGCAACGGTGCGCTGATCCTCGGCGTCGTCCTGCACCAGAACCCGGGTGGGTCGCCGGCCGCCGGGCTGCGGGCCGCCCTGGAGAACAGCGCGACGCTCATCGCCGCGATCCAGCGCGAGCTCCCGGCGGTCACCCGATGACCGCGACGACCGAGCGGCCGGCCGCCACCGGTGCGACGTGGCGGCGGGGGCGGGTCACCGCCGCCTTCGCCGTCCTGACCGCGCTGCTGCTGCTCGCGCACCCGCTGGTGCCCAACTGGGTGGGCAACGCCGGGAGCCTGCTGGAGACGTTCCTGCCCTGGACCGGCCTGCTCGTCGTGCCGCTGCTGGTCGCGGCCCTGGTCCGGCGCGCCCCGCTCGCGCTGGTCGCCCTCCTGCTGCCGGTGCTGGCCTGGGGCGGGTCCTTCGGCGGCCGGCTGTTCGACAAGCGCTCGCCGGGCGGGGACCTCACGGTCGTCTCGCACAACGTCAACGACGAGAACCCCGACCCGGCGGGCACCGCGCGCGCCCTGGCCGCGGCGGGCGCGCAGGTGATCGCGCTCGAGGAACTGAAGAAGCCCGAGGTGCCGAAGTACGAGGACGCCCTCGCGGCGGGCTACCCGTACCACTCGGTCCAGGGCACGGTCGGGGTCTGGAGCACCTTCCCGCTGCGCGACACGCGGCCGGTGGCGATCATGCCGTGGACCCGCGCGCTCCGGACCACAGTGGACACTCCGAAGGGCCCGGTGGCGCTCTTCGTGGCCCACCTGCCTTCGGTGCGGGTCCGGCTCGACGCCGGGTTCACCGCGAACGGCCGCGACGAGGCGATGGGCCTGCTGGCGGACGCCGTCGCCGCGGAATCCGCGCCGCGGACGGTGCTCGTCGGCGATTTCAACGGCACGGCGGACGACCGGGCGCTCGCGCCGATCACCGCCCGGATGCAGGCCGCGCAGGACGAAGCGGGCGACGGTTTCGGCTTCACCTGGCCGGCCGGCCTGCCGCTGGCGCGGATCGACCAGGTCTTCGTGTCGGGGATGCGCCCGGTCGCGGCCTGGACGTTGCCCGCGACCGGCAGCGATCACCTGCCCGTCGCCGCCACGGTGGCGTTCTGAACCGGCGAACACGCGTACCTCAACGGACGACACGCGTACCTGGATGGACGACACGGCGCCGACCCACGGGGCCGTTGTGTCGTCCCTCTGGGTACGCGTGTCGTCCGTTGTGGTACGGGCCGCGGGAGGCGCGAACATGCCGTTGAACACCGGGCCGTGCTGACGGGCGGTGAATTTCAAACGACGCTCCGCGCAGGTCGCGCCGTCGAATTCGTCGGCGGGCCGAGGTGAAGAGCATGTGACTAGACCGTTACGCGACCCGGGGTTGACCCCGTGGGTGTTATCGCTAACACTAACTCCTCGTCGTCACCGGAACAGGTGACGCAGACCATGTCGGAGCGGACGGAAGGGGACGCCGGTGGCCGAACGACCCCGCTCCGGCGGCCCCGTCAAGGCGACCGCCGCCGGGACGCGGCAGCCCAGCCTGACCGACGTCGCGGGCGTGGCGGGCGTGTCCCACATGACCGTGTCCCGGGTGATCAACGGGACCGGCCCGGTGCGCCCCGAGACCCGGGCCCGGGTGCTCGCGGCCATCGAGGAACTGGGCTACCGGCCGAATTCGGCGGCCCGGGCGCTGGTCACCGGGCGGACCGGCACGCTCGGCGTCGTCGCGCTCGAGTCCAATCTGTACGGTCCGGCCAGCACGCTGTACGGCATCGAGAACGCCGCCCGGGAAGCCGGGTACGCGATCACCATCTCGAGTGTCAGCCGGCCGGGCCGGTCGTCGATCGCCGACGCGGTGGAGAACCTGCGCCGCCAGGCGGTCGAGGGCGTCATCGTGATCGCCCCGCACGTCAGCGCGGGCCGGGCGCTCGAAGCCGCGCCCGCGGACTTCCCGGTCGTCGCGGTCGGCGGCGGGGAGGCGGCACCGGTGCCGGTCATCTCCGTCGACCAGCGCGACGGTGCCCGCCGGGCCACCGAGCACCTCCTGGCGCTGGGCCACCGCACGGTGTGGCACATCGCCGGGCCGGAGGACTGGCTGGAGGCCCGTGACCGCGAGCTCGGCTGGCGGGAAACCCTGGAACGCCACGGCGTCGGGGCCCCGCGGGTGATCCGCGGCGACTGGAGCTCGCGTTCCGGGTACGAGGCGGGGCGATCCCTCGCCAAGGAAAAGGATCTGGACGCCGTCTTCGCCGGCAACGACCAGATGGCACTGGGCTTGCTGCGCGCGTTCGCCGAAGCGGGCATCTCGGTGCCGCGGGACGTGCGCGTGGCGGGCTTCGACGACGTCCCCGAGGCGGCGTACTTCACGCCGCCGCTGACGACGGTGCGCCAGGACTTCATCGAAGTCGGACGGCGTACGTTCGGCCTGCTGGCCGGGCGGATGGACGGAGGCGACCGGCACGCGCGCGCCCTGGTCGTCCCCGAGTTGATCGTGCGCGAGAGCACCGGACCGCGGTAGCGCGGCGGCCGGCGGGGACCTGGTGGTTCCCGAGGGATTGTTAGCGCTAACACGCACCAGAGATCTCCACCCGAGTAGTCCCCACCCAGGTTTTCCCACTGATCATCGTCGATCGAGGAGTGAACGTGCTGAAGAAGCGATGGGCCGCCGCGGCGGCCGCGGCGGCCGGACTCGTGCTGCTCACCGCCTGCGGGAGTGGCGGTTCGTCCGGCGGTTCGTCCGGCGGGGCCGTCACGCTCGGCTTCGCCCAGGTGGGCGCCGAGAGCGGCTGGCGGACGGCGAACACGAAGTCGATCCAGGAGTCCGCCAAGACCGCCGGGATCGAGCTGAAGTTCTCCGACGCGCAGCAGAAGCAGGAGAACCAGATCTCCGCGATCCGCTCGTACATCCAGCAGAAGGTCAAGGTCATCGCCTTCTCGCCGGTCGTCGAGTCCGGCTGGGACACCGTCCTGAAGGAAGCCAAGACCGCCAACATCCCGGTCATCCTCACCGACCGCGCGATCGACTCGCCGGACAAGTCGCTCTACAAGACCTTCCTCGGCTCCGACTTCGTCGCCGAGGGCAAGAAGGCGGGGGAGTGGCTGACCAAGGAGTTCGGCAGCGCCACCGGCCAGGTGAACATCGTCGAGCTGCAGGGCACCACCGGCTCGGCCCCGGCGAACGACCGCAAGAAGGGCTTCGCGGACGTCATCGCGGCCGACCCGAAGTACAAGATCGTCGCCTCGCAGACCGGTGAGTTCACCCGCGCCAAGGGCAAGGAGGTCATGGAGGCCTTCCTGAAGTCCCAGCCCAAGATCGACGTCCTCTACGCCCACAACGACGACATGGCCCTCGGCGCCATCGAGGCCATCGAAGCCGCGGGCAAGGTCCCGGGCAAGGACATCAAGATCGTCTCCGTGGACGCGGTCAAGGACGGCATGCAGGCGCTGGCCGACGGCAAGATCAACCACATCGTCGAGTGCAACCCGCTGCTCGGCCCGCAGCTGATGGACCTGGTCAAGAAGGTCGCCGCCGGCGAGCAGGTGCCCGCCCGCATCGAGACCCAGGAAACCGAGTTCGACCAGGCGTCGGCCAAGGCCGCGCTGCCGCAGCGCCAGTACTGATCCTCGCCCCCGCGTCCACCCCGGAGCACACCAAATGCCTGAACCGCAGCCCATGGTGCGGATGAGCGGTATCCGCAAGGAGTTCCCCGGCGTCCTCGCCCTCGACGGGGTCGACTTCCGGATGTACCCCGGCGAAGTCCACGCCCTGATGGGCGAGAACGGCGCCGGGAAGTCCACCCTCATCAAGGTGCTGACCGGGGTGTACGGGGTGGACGCGGGCACGATCGAACTGGACGGCGACACCGTCGCCTTCAACGGGCCGGGCTCGGCCCAGCAGGCCGGCATCAGCACGGTCTACCAGGAAGTCAACCTCTGCCCGAACCTGTCCGTGGCCGAGAACGTCTGCCTCGGCCGCGAACCCCGCCGCTTCGGCCGCATCCAATGGGGCCCGATGCGGACGCGGGCCGAGGAGCTGCTGGCCCGGCTGGACGTCCACGTGGACGTCTCGGCCGAGCTGTCCACCTGCTCCATCGCGGTGCAGCAGCTGGTCGCGATCGCCCGCGCGCTCGACGTCGATGCGCGGGTGCTCGTCCTCGACGAACCGACGTCCAGTTTGGACGCCGGTGAGGTCGAACAGCTGCTGAAGGTCGTCCGGTCCCTGCGCGAAAGCGGCATGGCGATCCTGTTCGTGTCCCACTTCATCGACCAGGTCTTCGCCATCGCCGACCGGATGACCGTGCTGCGCAACGGAAAACTGATCGGCGAGTACCGCACCGCGGACATCACGCCGGTCGAACTGGTCACCAGGATGATCGGCAAGGAGCTCCAGGTCCTCGAGGACCTGGAGGACTCCGGCCCGTCCCGGGCCGAGGTCGCCGGCGCACCCGTGCTGGTGTCCGCCGAAGACCTCGGCCGCAAGGGCGGCGTCGCGCCGTTCAGCCTCGACATCCACGCCGGCGAGGTCGTCGGCCTGGCCGGCCTGCTGGGCTCCGGCCGCACCGAACTCGCCCGGCTGCTCTTCGGCGCCGACCACTCCGACAGCGGAACGGTGACCGTCGACGGCGACACCACCTCGCTGCGCACGCCGCGGGCCGGGCTCGACCACAAGATCGCGTTCCTCTCGGAGAACCGCAAGGCCGAAGGCCTGGTCGAGGAACTGACCGTCCGCGAGAACATCGTCCTGGCGCTGCAGGCCTCCCGCGGCTGGGCGCGGCCGCTGTCACGCCGCCGCCAGGACGAAATCGCCGAGAAGTACGTCAAGGCGCTCGACATCCGGCCCGCCAACCCCGAAGCGCTGGTGGGCAACCTCTCCGGCGGCAACCAGCAGAAGGTGCTGCTGGCCCGCTGGCTCATCACCGAACCGCGGCTGCTGATCCTCGACGAGCCCACGCGCGGCATCGACATCGGCGCCAAGACGGAGATCCAGAAGCTGGTCACCCAGCTTTCCGGCGACGGGATGGCCGTCGTGTACATCTCCGCCGAACTGGAAGAGGTCCTGCGGCTGAGCCACCGGGTCGTGGTGCTGCGCGACCGGAAGGTCGTGGCGGTCCGGGACAACCAGGGGCTCACCGCGGACGACATCATGGCCACGATGGCCGAGGGGGTGCAGGCGTGAAAGCCATGACGAAACACCGGCTCTTCTGGCCCGTGGTGGCCCTGCTGGTACTGCTGGTGGGCGACCTGATCGCGAGCCCGTCGTTCTTCAAGATCGAGCTGCGCGACGGGCACCTCTACGGGAACCTCGTCGACATCCTCAAGAACGGCGCCCCGCTGATCCTCATCGCGATCGGCATGACGCTGGTGATCGCGACCCGCGGCATCGACCTCTCGGTCGGCGCGGTCGTGGCGATCAGCGGCGCGCTCGCCTGCCTCTGGGTCAGCGACAACCCCGACGGGGTCGGCACCACGCTGATCGCGTTCGGCCTGGCGCTGGGGCTGTCCCTGGTGCTCGGGGTGTGGAACGGCTGGCTCGTCGCGGCCCTGGGCATCCAGCCGATCATCGCCACGCTGATCCTCATGGTCGCCGGCCGCGGCATCGCGCAGCTGATCACCGACGGGCAGATCATCACCGTCAACTCCCACTCCTTCGAGTGGATCGGCAGCGGATTCCTGTTCACCCTGCCCGGCGCGATCTTCATCGCGCTGGGGGTGTTCGTGCTGGCGTCGGTGCTCGTCCGCCGGTCGGCGCTCGGCCTGCTGGTCGAAGCGGTCGGCGGCAACCCCGAAGCCAGCCGGCTGGCGGGCCTGCGCTCGGCGCGCCTGACCTGGCTCGTCTACGTCTTCTGCGCCCTGTGCGCGGGCATCGCCGGGCTGATGATCAGCGCCAACGTGCACAGCGCCGACGCCAACCACGCCGGGCTGTTCATCGAGCTCGACGCGATCCTCGCCGTCGTGGTCGGCGGCACCCAGCTGACCGGCGGCCGGTTCTCCCTCGGCGGCTCGGTGATCGGCGCGCTGCTCATCCAGACGCTCACCACCACCGTCTACGCCCTCGGCATCCCGCCCGAGGCGATCATGCTCGTCAAGGCCGTCGTCGTGCTGGCGGTGTGCCTCCTGCAGTCGCCGGCCTTCCGCCGGAAGCTCCGGCGCCGCCGGGCCGCCACGCCGGGACGTCCGGCCACCACGCCCGCTCCCGAGAAGGTGGAGGTCACGGCATGACCACGCTCGCCCGCGTGAAGGGCTACCGGCCGCAGCAGCGGCACGTGCCGATCCTCGCGACGCTGGCGCTGCTGATCGCCGCGTACGTGTTCGGCGCGATCCAGTACGAGGCCTTCGGGTCCGGGCAGGTCGTCCTCGACCTGTTCATCAACAACGCCTTCCTGCTCGTGGTCGCGGTCGGCATGACGTTCGTGATCCTCACGGGCGGCATCGACCTGTCCGTCGGGTCGGTGGTCGCCCTCTCCACCGTCGTCTCCGGCGACCTGATGCAGAAGCACGGCTGGCCGGCGTACGCGGCGATCGCCGTGGTGCTGGTGGTCGGCGCCGTGCTCGGCGCCGGGATGGGCGCTCTGATCCACTTCTTCGAGATCCAGCCGTTCATCGCGACGCTGATCGGGATGTTCTTCGCCCGCGGCCTCTGCTACACGATCACCACCGAGGCCTACTCGATCGACAACGCCACGATCGCCACCCTGGCCCAGACGCAGATCCCGCTCGGCGGCGAGCTGCACATCTCGATCAGCGTGGTGGTCGCCCTGGTGGTCGTCGCCGCGGCGGCGTACGTCCTGGCGTTCACCCGGTTCGGGCGCACGGTGTACTCGATCGGCGGCAACGCGCAGTCCGCGATGCTGATGGGCCTCAAGACCGGCCGCACCAAGATCGCGGTGTACACGATCAGCGGCGTCTGCTCGGCCCTCGGCGGGCTGCTGCTGGTGCTCTACAAGTCCTCCGGCGACCCGCTCAACGGCGTCGGCCTGGAGCTGACCGCGATCGCGGCGGTCGTCATCGGCGGCACCATCCTCACCGGCGGTTCCGGCTACGTCCTGGGCACCGTGCTGGGGATCATGGTGCTCGGCATCATCCAGACCCTGATCACCTTCGACGGCACCCTCAACTCCTGGTGGACCTCGATCATCACCGGGGCCCTGCTGTTCGTCTTCATCGTCCTGCAGCGGCTCGTCACCCGACGGACCCGCTGAACCTCAAGGGAGACCCATGCTCCGCAGACTGCGGCGGCCCACGGCCGTGCTCGCCGCTTTGGCGCTGTGCGCCGCCGTTCCCATCGCGGCGGCGCCGGCCGCCATGGCCGAAACCGACCCGGCCCTGGCGGGGCTGTGGACGTTCGACGACGGCAGCGGGACGACCGCGTCCGACACCGCGGGCACCCACCCGGCCACCCTGAACGGTGGCGCGGGCTGGGGGCCGGGCATCCGCGGCGGCGCACTGACGACCGACGGGTCCACCGGCTTCGCGGACGCGGGGGCACCCGTGCTCGACACCACCAAGAGTTTCTCGGTGAGCAGCTGGGTCAAGCTGGACAAGACGTCCGGCTACCAGACGTTCGTGAGCGTCGACGGCACCCAGGTGAGCAATTTCTTCCTGCAGTTCCGCGACGACTCCCGCCGGTTCGCCTTCACCCGGCTGGCCGGGGACGCGCCGACCGACGGTGTCGTCGCGGGCGCGAACTTCGACCCGGTCGCGGGCCAGTGGTACCAGCTGACCGGCGTGTACGACGCGAGCGCGTCGACGCTGTCCCTCTACGTCGACGGCACCCGCCAGACCACTGTCGCCGCGCCCACGGCGTGGGCGGGCTCCGGGCACCTGGTGATCGGCCGCGGCAAGTACGGCGGCAACCCGGTGGACTTCGTGGACGGCACGATCGACGACGTCCGCGCCTACTCGGGCGCGCTGACCGCGGCCGACGCGGCTCGGCTGGCCATCGCCGGGCACTGGGGCCTCGACGAGGGCACCGGCACCACGACCGCCGACGACTCCCTCGACGCCCGCACCGCCACCCTGACCGGCGGTGCCGCGTGGGGTGACGGCGTCGTCGGCCCGCACGGCGTCGCGCTGAACGGCACCGACGCCGCGGTCGACGTCCCCGGGCCCGTCGTGGACACCGCGCAGAGCTTCTCGGTGTCGGCCTGGGTCAAGCCCACCGCGGCCGGCGGCTTCCGGACGGCCGTGAGCGTCGACGGTTCGTCGATCAGCGGCTTCTACCTGCAGCGCGCCGCCGACGGCCGGTTCGCCTTCACCCGCCGCGCGGGCGACGGTGACACCGCTTCATCCTCAGCGGTGTCCACGTTGCCCGCGCAAGCCGACCAGTGGCAGCACGTGGTGGGCGTCTACAACCGGGCGGCCGGCACGCTTTCCCTGTACGTCAACGGAACCTTCCAGCAGAGCGTCCCGTTCACGACGCCGTGGACCGCTTCCGGGCACTTGGAGATCGGCCGCGGCAAGTGGGCGGGCGCCGCCGCCGACTGGTTCGCCGGCGGCATCGACGACGTCCGCGCGTACCCGACGCCGCTGACCGCCTCCGCCGTCGCCGCGCTGGCCGCGAGCGGCTCGTGGCACTTCGACGAAGGCAGCGGCACCCTCGCCCGCGACGCTTCGGCGAACGCGGCCGACGGCACGCTGCACGGCGCCACCTGGACCGCCGGGGCGGCCGGCAAGGCCGTCCAGCTCGACGGCAAGTCCACTGTGGACATGGGAACCTCGCCCGCGTTCGACACCGGCACCGGCTCGCTGTCCCTGGCCGCGTGGTTCCGCACCACCGCGGGCGGCACCCTGGTCGACCACGGCGACGGCTACGCGCTCGGTGTCACCGGCGGCAAGCTCACCGCCCGGATCGGCGCCATCCAGGTGACCACGAACGGCGGCGGCCTCGCCGACGGCAACTGGCACCACGCCGCTTTGGTCCTGGACCGCGCTTCGCAGCGGCTCACCGTCTACGCCGACGGGGACGCCTCCGCGGTCACCAGCGCCTGTGGGACGCCCACCGGCACGACCCTCGACGTCTCCGCCTGCCCGGCCTCGGGCACCGCGGCGGCCCCGTTCACCGTCGGCGCCGGCTTCACCGGCGCCGTCGACGAGGTCGAGCTGCGCCGCTTCCCGCTGACCGCGGCCCAGATCGGCACCCTGGCCGGGGCCAACCAGCTGGCCGTCGACGCCAACGTCGTCCGCGCCAACACCCGGCCCACCACCTACGGCTCGATCCTCGAGGACATCAGCCACTCGGTCGAAGGCGGCCTCTACGCCGAGCTCGTCCGCAACCGCACCTTCAGGGAGGGCTACCAGCCCGGCAGCGGCGCGGGCAACACGCCGGTGCCGTACTGGTCTCTGCTCACCTCGGCGGGCGCCACCGGGACGTACTCGGTCGACACCGCGAACCCGCTGAACACCGCGCTCGACCGCTCGCTGAAGCTGCACGCCGAGGCCGTCCCCGCCGCGGGCCGGGTGGCCGCCGCCAACGTCGGCTTCTACGGTGTCGCCGCCAAGCCGTCCACCAAGTACACCGGCAGCTTTTTCGCCAAGGGCACCTGGACCGGTGGCGTCCGGGTCAGCCTGGAGAAGCCGGACGGCACGGTCCTGGCGAGCAAGGACGTCCAGCCGGCCGGGGCCGCGTGGACGCAGCAGACGTTCAGCTTCACCACGCCGTCGACGATCACCGCCTCCACCGACAACCGGATCGTCGTCTCCCTGGTCAACAAGGGGAAGAAGGCGCTGAGCGGGGACGCCTGGTTCCAGCAGGTGTCGCTGTTCCCGCCGACCTTCAAGAACCGGCCCAACGGCGTCCGCGCCGACCTCGGCCAGAAGCTCGCGGCGCTGAAGCTCGGCCTGTTCCGCGTCCCGGGCGGCAACTACCTCGAGGGCAACACGCTCGACACCCGCTTCGAGTGGAAGAAGACCACCGGCAAGCTCGAAGAGCGGCCCGGCCACCAGAACACCGCGTGGGGCTACTGGTCCACCGACGGCTTCGGCATCCTCGACTACCTCAAGCTGGCCGAGGACATCGGCGCCCAGCCGCTGCTGGCCCTGTTCGCCGGGTACACCCTCAACGGCCAGCACGTCAGCCAGGCCGATTACCCGGCCTACGTCCAGGAAGCCCTCGACGAGATCGAGTACGCCATCGGCGACAGCTCGACCACGTGGGGCGCCAAGCGGATCGCCGACGGGCACCCGGCGCCGTTCGACCTGCACTACGTCGAGGTCGGCAACGAGGACTGGTTCGACACCTCGGGCAGCTACGCCTGGCGCTTCACGGACATGAACAACGCGATCAAGGCGAAGTACCCGCAGCTGACCGTCATCGCCACCACCGGCGGCCTGCAGGGCGGAGCCGCGTCGACCACGCCGGGCATGCGGCCGGACGCCGCGGACGACCACTACTACCAGTCGCCGCAGTGGTTCACCGACAACTCGACCCGCTACGACACCGCCGACCGCAGCGGCCCGGACATCCTGGTCGGCGAGTACGGCGCCCAGGACGGCCGGCCCACCGGCACCCTGGCCGCCGCCATCGGCGAGGCCGCGTTCCTGACCGGGCTCGAACGCAACAGCGACGTCGTCATCGGGTCGATGTACGCGCCGGTGCTGGTGCAGGAGAACCAGTCCAACTGGCCGGTCAACCTGATCGGGTTCGACGCCGGGACGAGCTACGCCTCGCCGTCGTACTGGGTGCAGCAGATGTTCTCCAGCACCTTGGGCAAGCAGATCGTCACCAGCCGCCTCAACCAGGGCAGCCCCCTGCGCCAGGTGGTCAACGTGACCACGAAGAGCGGAAGGAAGACCTTCACGGTCAAACTCGTCAACCCGACTCCGCAGGTGCAGACCGCCCGGCTGTCGCTCACCGGCGTCACCGCCGTCGACGGCACCGGCACCCTCACCACGCTCACCGGCGACCCGGCGGGGCGCAACAGCCTCGCCGCGCCCGCCGCCATCGTGCCGCAGACCAGGGAAATCACCGGCCTGGCCGCGACGTCGAAACTGACGCTGCCGGCCAACTCGGTGACGACGCTGGTCCTCACCGGCCGCTAAGACCCCGGGACGCGGCGCGTTCACCGCCGCCCGCGCCGCGTCCCGGTCACCAACCAGGAGGGAAGACACCGTGGGAGAACCACTCACCGTCGGCGTCGACTTCGGCACCCTGTCCGGCCGCGCGGTGGTCGTGCGCGTGGCCGACGGGGCCGAACTCGGCTCCGGCGTCTTCGAGTACCCGCACGGGGTGCTCGACGAGACGCTGCCCGCCACGGGCCGCGCGCTGCCGCCGGAATGGGCGCTGCAGGTCCCGGCGGACTACGTAGGAGTGCTCCGCAACGCCGTACCGGCGGCGCTGCGGGACGCCGGCGTCGACGCGGCGGACGTCGTCGGGATCGCCACCGACTTCACCGCGTGCACGATGGTGCCGACGACGGCGGACGGCACGCCGCTGTGCGAGCTGCCCGAGTTCGAAGGCAACCCGCACGCGTACGTGAAGCTCTGGAAGCACCACTCGGCGCAGCCGCAGGCCGTGCGGATCAACGAGCTGGCCCGCACCCGCGGCGAGAAGTGGCTCCCGCGCTACGGCGGCCTGATCTCCTCGGAGTGGGAGTTCGCCAAGGGCCTCGAGCTGTTCGAAGAGGCGCCCGACGTCTACGCCGCGATGCGGCACTGGGTGGAGGCGGCCGACTGGATCGTCTGGCAGCTCACCGGCGGCTACGTCCGCAACGCCTGCACCGCCGGCTACAAGGGGATCCTGCAGGACGGCCAGTACCCGAGCCGCGACTTCCTCCGCGAGCTCGCCCCCGGCTTCGAGGACTTCGTGACCGACAAGCTGGAGCACCCGCTGGGCCAGCTGGGCTCCCGCGCGGGTTCGCTGACCGCGGAGGCCGCGGCCTGGACCGGGCTGCCCGAGGGCATCGCGGTCGCCGTCGGGAACGTCGACGCGCACGTCACCGCTCCCGCCGCCCAGGCCGTCGAGCCCGGGCAGATGGTGGCGATCATGGGCACCTCGACCTGCCACGTGATGAACGGCGCCGAGCTGCACGAGGTCCCCGGCATGTGCGGGGTCGTCGAAGGCGGCATCGTGCCCGGGCTGTGGGGGTACGAAGCCGGCCAGAGCGGGGTCGGCGACATCTTCGGCTGGTTCGTCGAGCACTTCGCCGGCGCCTCGCACGAGGAGCTCACCCGCCTTGCCGCCCAGCAGGAGATCGGCGAGCACGGCCTGATCGCGCTGGACTGGCACAGCGGCAACCGGTCGGTGCTGGTCGACCACGAGCTCTCCGGCGTGATCGTCGGGCAGACGCTCGCCACCCGCGCCCAGGACGTCTACCGCGCGCTGCTGGAGGCCACCGCCTTCGGCACCCGGAAGATCATCGAGACGTTCAACGCCGCCGGTGTCCCGGTCACCGAGCTGATCATCGCGGGCGGGCTGGCGAAGAACGCGCTGCTCATGCAGATCTACGCCGACGTCACCAACCTCCCGCTGTCGGTGATCGGCTCGGCGCAGGGGCCCGCGCTCGGGTCGGCAATCCACGCGGCCGTGGCCGCCGGGGCCCACGCGGACATCCGGGCGGCCGCCGCGGCGATGGGCTCGGTCGAGCGCGCGGTGTACCGGCCGGTGCCCGCGCACGTCACCGCCTACGACGAGCTGTACACCGAATACACCGAGCTGCACGACTACTTCGGCCGCGGCGGCAACGATGTCATGCACCGGCTGGCCGCCCGCAAGCGCGCCGTCGCGAAAGGACAGTCCTGATGTCGCTGACCGGTGAAGTGCTCGACACCGTCGCCGAGCTGAAGGAGACGGTGGCGGAGCTGCACGGCGAGCTGACCCGCAACGAGCTGGTCATCTGGACCGCGGGCAACGTCTCGGCCCGGGTCCCGGGGCGGGACCTGCTGGTCATCAAGCCCTCGGGGGTGTCCTACGACACCCTGTCCGCGGACACCATGGTCGTCACCGACCTGCACGGCGAACTCGTGGAAGGGGACCTCGCGCCGTCGTCCGACACGGCCGCGCACGCCTACGTCTACCGGCACATGCCGGAGATCGGCGGGGTGGTGCACACGCACTCGACCTACGCCACGGCGTGGGCGGCCCGCGGCGAACCGATCCCGTGCGTGCTGACGATGATCGCCGACGAGTTCGGCGGGGAGATCCCGGTGGGACCGTTCGCCCTGATCGGTGACGACTCCATCGGCCGCGGCATCGTCGAAACGCTTCGCTCGAGCCGCTCGCCCGCGGTGCTGATGCGCAACCACGGCCCGTTCACCGTCGGCCGCACCGCGCGCGACGCGGTCAAGGCCGCGGTGATGGTCGAGGACGTCGCCCGCACCGTCCACAAGGCCTTCGAACTCGGCACGCCCGAACCCCTCCCGCCCGAAGACGTCGACCGGCTCTACGCCCGGTACCAGAACGTCTACGGCCAGCACTGACTTCCCAAGGAGAACGATGACTTCGGCATCGAAACCCCAGCTCTGGTTCCTCACCGGGAGCCAGGCCCTCTACGGCGAGGAGACCCTCGAGCAGGTCGCCGGCCAGTCGCTGCGCATCCAGCAGCTGCTCACCGCCTCCGGCGCGCTCCCGGCCGAGATCGTCGGCAAGCCGGTGCTGACCGAGGCTTCCTCGATCCGCCGCGTGCTGCAGGAGGCCAATGCCGACGCCGCCTGCGTCGGCGTGATCGCCTGGATGCACACCTTCTCGCCCGCGAAGATGTGGATCACCGGCCTGGACGCGCTGCGCAAGCCGCTGCTGCACCTGCACACGCAGCTCAACGAATCCCTGCCGTGGTCCACCATCGACATGGACTTCATGAACCTCAACCAGGCCGCGCACGGCGACCGGGAGTTCGGGTTCATCCAGACCCGCCTCGGCGTGCCGCGCAAGACCGTCGCCGGGCACGTGTCCGACCCGGCCGTCGTCGCGCGGATCGACGCGTGGGCGCGGGCCGCGATCGGCGCCGACCACCTGCGGAACCTGCGGCTCGCCCGGTTCGGCGACAACATGCGCGACGTCGCGGTCACCGAAGGCGACAAGGTCGAGGCCGAGCTGCGGTTCGGCGTCTCGGTCAACACCTACGGCGTCAACGACCTGGTGGAACTGGTCGACCAGGTGTCCGAAAGGGACACAGTGGACTCGCTGGTGCGGCAGTACGCCGAGGATTACAACGTTGTCGCGGACCTGGCGGCCGGGGGAGCGCGGCACGAGTCGCTGCGGTACGCGGCGAAGATCGAAGCCGGGATGCGGAAGTTCCTCACCGACGGCGGCTTCGGCGCGTTCACGACGAACTTCGAGGACCTCGGCGGGCTGCGGCAGCTGCCCGGCCTCGCGGTCCAGCGGCTGATGGCCGACGGCTACGGCTTCGGCGGCGAGGGCGACTGGAAGACCTCGGCGCTGCTCGCCGCGGTCAAGGCGATGAGCGTCGGCCGCGATCGCGGCACGTCGTTCATGGAGGACTACACCTACCACTTCGGACCGGGCAAGCCGAAGATCCTCGGCGCGCACATGCTCGAAGTCTGCCCGAGCATCGCCGCGGCGAAGCCGTCCTGCGAGATCCACGCGCTGGGCATCGGCAACCGGGAGGACCCGGTCCGGCTCGTGTTCGACGCCGCGCCCGGCCCCGGTGTCGTGCTCGGCCTGGTCGACCTCGGCGACCGCTTCCGGCTGGTGGCCAACGAGATCGAGGTCGTCACGCCGGACGAGCCGCTGCCGAACCTGCCGGTCGCCCGGGCGGTCTGGGAGCCGGCGCCGTCGCTGGCGACGTCCGCGGAGTCGTGGATCACCGCGGGCGGTCCGCACCACACGGTGCTCACCCAGGCCGTGGGTACCGAGACCCTGCGCGACTTCGCGAATCTGCTGGGAGTAGAACTGCTCGTCATCGATCACGACACGACGCCGCACGACTTCGCCGACCGGATCCGCTGGAACCAGGCCTACCACCGGCTCGCCCAGGGTTTCTGAACACCGAGCTTCTGAGAAAGGAAGAAGGAACGATGAAGTTCACCAGAGGAATCGCGGCGCTCGCCGCCGCGGGGCTCGCGCTCACGCTGTCGGCGTGCGGCTCGAGCCAGAAGACCGCGGACCAGACGGCCGCTCCCGGCGCCAGCGCCGAGGGCAGCCTGGTCGGCGTCACGATGCCGACGAAGTCGTCGGAGCGGTGGATCCACGACGGCGACAACATCAAGGCCGCCCTGGAGAAGCTCGGCTACAAGGTCGACCTGCAGTACGCCGAGAACGACATCCCGACCCAGGTGAACCAGATCGAGAACCAGATCACCAAGGGCGCCAAGCTCCTGGTCATCGCCTCGATCGACGGCACCGCCATCACCACCCAGCTGCAGGAAGCGGCCGACAAGAAGATCCCGGTCATCGCCTACGACCGGCTGATCCGCAACTCGCCGAACGTCGACTACTACGCCACCTTCGACAACTTCAAGGTCGGCGTCGAGCAGGCGAACTCGCTGGTCAAGGGCCTGGGTGACGGTGCCGGTCCGTTCAACATCGAGCTGTTCGCCGGTTCCCCGGACGACAACAACGCGACCTTCTTCTTCAACGGCGCGATGTCGGTCCTCAAGCCCCTGATGGACAGCGGCAAGCTGGTCGTCAAGAGCGGCCAGACCGACTTCGCCCGCGCGGCCATCCTCCGCTGGGACCCGGCCACCGCGCAGCGCCGCATGGAGGACCTGCTCACCAAGACCTACACCGGTGGCGCGAAGGTCCAGGGCGTGCTCTCGCCGTACGACGGCCTGTCGATCGGCATCCTGTCGGCGCTGAAGAGCAACGGCTACGGCACCGCCGGCCAGCCGTACCCGATCGTCACCGGGCAGGACGCCGAGGTCGCCTCGGTCAAGTCCATCATCGCCGGTGAGCAGTACTCGACGGTCTTCAAGGACACCCGCAAGCTCGCCGACACCACCGTCAAGATGGCCGACGCCGTGCTGAAGGGCCAGAAGCCCGAGGTCAACAACACCAAGGACTACGACAACGGCAAGAAGGTCGTCCCGTCCTACCTGCTGCAGCCGGTCACCGTGGACAAGACGAACTACCAGAAGGAACTCGTCGACTCGGGCTACTACACGGCAGGTCAGCTGAAATGACCGAACTGCTCGGCATGCGCGGGATCACCAAGACCTTCCCCGGGGTCAAGGCGCTGTCGGACGTCACCCTTTCCGTGCGCCGCGGGGAGATCCACGCGATCTGCGGGGAGAACGGCGCCGGGAAGTCCACCCTGATGAAGGTGCTCTCGGGCGTCTACCCCCACGGGACGTACGACGGCGAGATCACCTTCGACGGGCAGCGGTGCGAGTTCGGGTCGGTGCGCGACAGCGAACGGCGCGGGATCGTGATCATCCACCAGGAACTCGCGCTGTGCGGCCAGTTGTCGATCGCGGAGAACATCTTCCTCGGCAACGAACAGCAGAAGCGGGGCTGGATCGACTGGAACCGCACCAACCACGAGGCCGACGCGCTGCTCAAGCGCGTCGGCCTCGCCGAAAACGCCACGCGGGCGGTGCAGGAACTCGGGGTCGGCAAGCAGCAGCTCGTCGAGATCGCGAAGGCGCTGTCCAAAGAGGTCAAGCTGCTGATCCTCGACGAGCCCACCGCGGCGCTCAACGACGACGATTCGGCCCACCTGCTCGAGCTGCTGCGCGGGCTGCGGGACGAGGGCGTCACGTGCGTGATCATCTCGCACAAGCTCGGCGAGGTGACGGCGATCGCCGACACCGTCACGATCCTGCGTGACGGCAAGACGATCGAGACCCTGGAAGCGGCTGGGCTGACGGAAGAGCGCATCATCACCGGGATGGTCGGGCGCGACCTCGAGCACCGGTTCCCGCCGCGGGAGCCGGAGATCGGGGAAGAGGTGCTGCGGATCGAGGACTGGACCGTACACAGCCCGACCCAGGCCGGGCGGGTCGTCGTCGACCACGCGTCGCTTTCGCTGCGGCGCGGGGAGATCGTCGGCCTGGCCGGGCTGATGGGCGCCGGCCGCACCGAACTCGCGATGAGCGTGTTCGGCCGGTCGTGGGGCAAGGACATCTCCGGCCGCATCTACAAGCGCGGCGAGGAGATCGAGGTCCGGTCGGTGCAGGAAGCCGTCCGCCACGGCATCGCCTACGCCACCGAGGACCGGAAGCGCTACGGGCTCAACCTGATCGAGGACATCCAGCGCAACGTGTCCGCGGCCGGGCTGGGCAAGCTGGCCAAGCGCGGCTGGGTCAACGAGCACGCCGAGCACGACACCGCCAACCGGTACCGGCGCGATCTGCGGATCAAGGCACCGAGCGTGCAGAGCGTGACCGGGAAGCTCTCCGGCGGCAACCAGCAGAAGGTCGTTCTGGCCAAGTGGATCTTCACCGATCCGGACGTGCTGATCCTTGACGAACCGACCCGCGGCATCGACGTGGGCGCGAAGTTCGAGATCTACACGATCATCAACGAGCTGGCCGCCCAGGGGAAGGCCGTCCTGGTCATCTCCTCCGAGCTGCCGGAGCTGCTCGGGCTGTGCGACCGGATCTACGCGCTGTCGGCGGGGCGGATCACCGGCGAGGCCAAGCGCGAGGAAGCCACCCAGGAACTGCTGATGCAGTACATGACTAAGGAACGGGAATGACCACGACCGAAGCGCGGCCCGCCGTGCCCCCGGTTGAGCGCTCCAAGCGGAGGATCTCGATCAACCCGCGCCAGAGCGGCATCTACGTCGCGTTCGCGCTGATCGTGGTGCTGTTCGAGGTGCTCACCGGTGGCGCGCTGCTGGAACCGCAGAACATCTCCAACATCATCGTGCAGAACAGCTACGTGCTGATCCTCGCGATCGGGATGATCCTGGTGATCATCTCCGGGCACATCGACCTGTCCGCCGGGTCGGTGGTCGCGATGACCGGCGCGGTGTCGGCGGTGCTGATGGTGAATTCGCACGTGCCGTGGTTCTGGGCCGTGCTGATCACCCTCGTCGTCGGCGCGGCGATCGGCGCGTGGCAGGGCTATTGGGTCGCCTACTTCGGCATCCCGGCGTTCATCGTGACGCTCGCCGGCATGCTGGCGTTCCGGGCCCTGACCCTGACGGTGCTGGGCAACCAGGGCATCGGCCCGTTCCCGGACGCGATCCGCACGCTGTCGAACGGCTTCACCGACGGCTACCTCGGCAACATCGGCCTCGGCCCGCTCGGTGGCGCCGACCTGGTGTCGCTGCTCGCGGGGGTGGCCGCGGTCGCCGGGATCGTGTTCACCCAGTGGCGCAAGCGGATGGGCCGGCTGGGCTACGGCCAGGACGTCGATCCCTTCCCGGTGTTCGTGCTCAAGCTGGCCGGGATCGCGGTGCTGGTGCTCGCGCTGGTCGTGCAGCTGGCCCGGTTCAAGAACCTGCCGTGGGTGCTGATCCTGCTGGCGGCGCTGGTGCTCGGCTACTCGCTGGTGGCCGGCAAGTCGGTGTTCGGCCGGCACATCTACGCCGTGGGCGGGAACCTGCAGGCGGCGACCCTGTCGGGCGTCAAGGTCAAGCAGGTGACGTTCTGGATCTTCGTCAACATGGGCGTCTTGGCGGCCCTGGCGGGGATCATCTTCGCGGGCCGGCTCAACCAGGCGGGCCCGACGGCGGGCGTCAACTTCGAGCTGGACGCGATCGCGGCGGCCTTCATCGGTGGCGCGGCGGTCCAGGGCGGCGTCGGCAAGGTGGTCGGCGCGATCACCGGCGGCCTGATCATGGCGGTGATCAACAACGGCATGTCCCTGATCGGCGCCCCGAGCGAGCGCGTGATGCTGGTCAAGGGCGTCGTCCTGCTGGCGGCGGTGGCCTACGACATCTGGACGAAGCGCCGCGCGGCTTCCTGAGCCGGGGCCCCTCCGCCGTGTCGACCTCCCAATCACGCGTGTCGGCTCCCCAGTCACGCGAGCCGCGTGACTGAAGGGACGGCACACGTGATTGAAGGGTCGACACGCGTGATTGAAGGGTCGACACGAGGGCCGCGCCGGGTTCCGGCGCGGCCCTCGCCGGCTCACTGGTTGCAGCGCTTGCCGGTGTTGATGCAGTTGACGACCTGGTTCATCAGGCGCTGGCCCATGACGTTGGCGAAGTCGTCGTGGTCCGAGCGGGGGTTGTGCTTCTCCTGCGCGAAGGCGTCCACTTTGTACTGGCCCTTGACCTGGATGTCGTGCGGGATGTTGTAGACCAGCTTGATCACCAGCTGGGGCACGTTCTGGAAACCCTGGGGGCACTTGCCCTGCTGGTCGGCGAACACGATGTGCGTGCGGTGGTTGGCGCTGTCGATGTTCTTGCCGTCCCAGCAGTTCGGGAAGGCGTGGATCCGCTCGACCTTGCTGTTCTGCGGGCAGATCGGGTAGTGGTCGGTGAGCCGGTCCTCGAAGCCGGTGCAGGTCCAGCTCGGCCGGGCGTTGGCCGGGCCGTTGGTGCTCTGCTTGGCGTCGCCGTACAGGATGCGGAGGAACTGCGGCATCGCGACGACCTTCTTCGCGCCGCCGCTGGTGAACGTGATCGTCGCCGACTGGACGCGCTGGATCTCGCCGTCGTTGTCGCCGACCTCGTTCTTGTCGTTGACGCCCGGCAGCTCGCCCGCCTGGCCGCCCGAGTTCTGGCCGCCGTTGTCGAGGCCGCCCTTGCCGTTCTGCTTGAGCACGCACTGCGCGAGCCCGCCGAGGTTGGCCGGCTTCGCGGCCCGGCGGCCGATCGCGATGGCGATCCGGTCGATGGTGGCCGCGCGCTTGTCCTTGAGCGGCCCGACGACGGCGTTCTGGATGTCCTGCGGGGTCTTGAGGTCGCCGTTCGCGATCCGCTTGTTCGCCTCGTCGATCTGCTTGTCGAGCAGGTCGAGGTTGCGGTTCACCTCGTCCATGGCCTGGTCCGGGACGTCCGGCAGCTTGCTCGCGACGTCCGGGCAGTCGACCTGCGCGCTCGCCTTGTCCTTGGCGCTGCCGGCCCGGTCGGGCTGCGTGGCGGGTGGGTTCTTCTCGGCGTCCCCGGTGTCGATGCGGACCACGGGCCAGAAGTAGGCGGACTTGTCGCCGTTCTTGCAGGTCGTGCCGGCCTTCGAGAGGCTCTTGTTGTTCGAGTCGGCGTTGGTGGAGAGGTTGCCGACGTAGTCGTGCAGGTGCTGGGCACCGTTCTTGATCCCCGGCTGGGCGATGAAGTTGTCCGGGTTGAAGTGCTGGTTCTCGTTGCGGCCGCAGTCCACCGTGAACGTGCCGCGCGCGCCCTTCTGCTGCAGCGCCTTGTTCACGTTGATGCCCGAGGGGACCTTCGCGATGTCGATGAAGAACGACGGGTCGGCCTCGTCGGCGCTGGCCTCACCGGTGCGGCCGGCGGTGGTCGCGACGACGATGCCGCCGACGGCCAGCGCGAGAGCCAGGCCGCCGGTCGCGATCTTCGTGCGGCGGGTGATGCGATGTCTGCCCGTGGCGGGGGTGCGGGAGTTATTCCGGGCCATGTTCACCTCGTTCGGTTGTCCGGGCACGCCGAAACACGCCTGCGTACCCGGTCTGGAGACGCGCGGAACCCGGGGAGTGAGCATCGGGCGCGGGTATCGGGGGAACCCGCCCGGTGTCACTGGTTCCGGCATTGGGGGGAACGGCCGCCGCCGGGGACCGGTTCAGCCCGTTACCTTTTCGTTATTTATGGAAGGTGAACAAAGTTCACGTATGATCTTGTGATCGCTAACATCACCTCATGCCCGTGGACGACGCAGGTCCTGACGGTCCGCTCCGCGCGCGGCCCCTTCGGCGCCGGGGCACGCTCGGGGTGATCGCCACCGGCTCGTCGGCCTCGGGGCCGGTGCTGCACGGCCTCCGCGAGGCCGCCCGCGAGCAGGAGTACGTGCTCAGCGTCTTCAGCGTGTCGAGCCGGAGCAGCGCGGCGGTGCTGGCGGCGGTGGCCGGCCTCCAGCTGCAGGGAGTCGCCGGGATCGTGGTGCTCGACGGGCACCTGCTGGCCGAGCTGGCCCCGGTCGCCGGCATCCCGTTGGTCCCGGCGGCGTCGACCGACCAGTACGCGGGCGCGCGCCAGGCGACCGAGCACCTCCTCGAACTCGGCCACCCGACGGTCTGGCACCTCGGCGGCCCGGAGGAGGGCCCGGTGGCCCGCGCCCGTGAACGCGGCTGGCGCGAGACGCTGGAACGTCACGGAGCCGAGGTCCCGCCCGTGGTCCGCGGCGACTGGTCGGCCCGCTCGGGCTTCCGCGCGGGCCAGTCCCTGGCGGTCGAATCGGGTGTGGGCGCGGTGTTTTCGGCGAACGACCACATGGCACTGGGGCTCCTGGCGGCCTTCGCGGAGGCGGGCATGCAAGTTCCGCGAGACGCCCACGTGGTCGGCTTCGACGACGTCCCCGAGGCGGCGTACTTCGCACCCCCGCTGACCACGGTCCGCCAGGACTACCTGGCGGCGGGCCGCCGCACCCTGGCCACGATGGCGGCCCGCCTCGACGGAGTCGCGCTTCCGGCCTGGGGAACGGTCGAGGCCGAGCTGGTGGTGCGCGAGAGCAGCCGCTGCCTCAAGGGCGCGTAGGTTCCGGCCCGGAAGTCACCGGGTCAGTGGCAGGGACGCCATCCCGCGCAGCGCCGGGTTGGGACGGCGCGTCACTTCGCCGCCGATCCGCAGCGTCGGAAACCGCTTTCCCAGCTGTTCGAGCAGCACGGTCATTTCGAGCCGCGCCAAGGCCGCGCCGAGGCAGAGGTGCAGGCCGTGCCCGAAGAACAGCCCACGGCCGCCGTCCCGGGTGATGTCGAAGCGGTCCGGGTCGGCGAACCGCGCGGGGTCCCGGTTCGCCGACCCCGAGAGCAGCACGATCACATCGCCCTCGGGAACCTCGCGGCCGTCGAGCACCGCCGGCCGGGCGGCCGCGCGCTGGGTCACCTGGGCGGCCCCGTCCCACCGCAGGATCTCCTCGGCCGCGCCGGCCGCCAGTCCCGGATCGCCGGTGAGCAGGGCGAACTGGTCCGGATGGGTCAGCAGCGCGTGAATCCCGTTGCCGAGCGCGCCCGCGGTCGTCTCGTAGCCGCCGCCGAACAACACGAGCAGCGAGTTGAGCACCTCTTCGCCGGACATCAGCTCCTCGCCGGCGGCGGGCCTGGCCAGCAGCGCGGACGTCAGATCGTCGCGCGGCTCCGCCCGCCGCCGTGCGATCAGTTCCGTGAAATAGGCGTGGTATTCGACGGCGGCCGCGTCGACCGCGGCGCGCAGCTCCGGCGACATCGCGGGGTCGACCTGCTTGCCGATCAGGTCGGTGACGCGGCGCAGCCGGTCGTGGTCGGTTTCGGGCACGCCGACCAGATCGCCGATCACCGCCATCCCCAGCGGGTAGAGGACGGTGCCGACGAACTCCGCCGCGGCCCCGCCGGCGGTGGCGTCGGCGAAGCGGTCGAGCACCCGGTCGGTGGCCCGGCGGACGGAAGGCTCCAGCGCCTGGACGCGCCGGACGGTGAAGTCGCGGACCAGCAGCCGGCGTTCGCGGGTGTGGTCCGGCGGGTTCTTCCACGGCAGCAGATCGGCCAGCAACGCCATCGCCGGGTTGTCCCGCCAGCCCGGCGTGTGCCGGTCGCGCCACCCGGCGTCGAGGACGCGGAAGGTCTCGCCGTCGGCGAGCACCTGCTGGCAGTCGGCGAACCGGCTGAGCACCCAGCCGCCGAAGACCTCGCTGCGGAAGACCGGCGTCTCTTCGCGGAGCTTCGCGTAGACGGGGTACGGATCGGCGAGCCCGGCCGGGCTGGACAGGGACAGCAGGGCTTGGTCGGCGGCTGCGGACACGAGTGCTCCCTCCGGTGGCGGAAAGCGGTCCCCGCAGTCTTCTCCCGATGCCCCGGCCGGGCAATGTCCGGCAGCCGGGTCGCCGACGGAGCCAGGTCGCCGACCGGCCACCATTCGGCGGACCGCCGGTGTGGCACTACAGCTTCAGGCGGTCACCGAGCCCGCGGACGTGGTCCGCCCGGCCGCAGTCGAGGTCCTGCTGGCGGCGGCGTTCCGCGACGAACGCGCGGCCCAGCCCCGTCCGGTCCGAAGTGGACATACTGCGGCGCAGGTCGTTCAGCAGCCCGCGTTCCTCGCCGCGGACGTGCGCGTCGACGACGTTCTCCAGCCGCAGCAACGCCTTCTCGAAGTCGTCGCCGTCCAGGACGGCCAGGAGGTCGTCGGCGAAGGGAGAGCCCGGCTCGCCCGGGCGGACGATCCGCTCGGTCGCCGTCGCGTGCGCGACCAGGAGGGCCGACAGCTCCGCCACCAGGGCCGACCGGTCGGCTTCGGTGTTGCGCAGGTCGCGCAGCAGCTGCTCGAACCGGCGGTGGTCGGCCAGCAGCACCTCGACCAGGTCCGAACCCGGTGCCGCCGCGGCCGGGGCCGGGCGCATCCAGCCGAACGTCAGCTCCACCGCCTGGCGCCAGTGCGCGTATTCGGAGTCGCGGCGGGCCGGGTCCATCGCCGGCAGCCACTGGCCCGCCCGGTGCCAGTTGCGCCGCAGCCCCTCCAGGTCCGGCCAGTACCCGACGGACAACCCCGCCGCATAGGCCGCGCCGAGCGACACCGTCTCCGCCACCATCGGGCGCACCACCGGCACGTCGAGCACGTCGGCGATGAACTGCATCAGCAGGTTGTCCGCGGTCATCCCGCCGTCGACCTTCAACGTCGAGAGCGCCAGCCCGGAGTCGGCGTTCATCGCGTCGACGACCTCGCGGGTCTGCCAGCCGGTCGCCTCCAGCACCGCCCGCGCGAGGTGGCCCTTGGTGATGTACGACGTCAGCCCGGCGATGACGCCGCGTGCCTCGCTGTGCCAGTGCGGCGCGAACAGGCCGGAGAACGCGGGCACGATGTAGCAGCCGCCGTTGTCGTCGACCGTCCGGGCGAGGGTCTCGATCTCGGGCGCGCTGCCGATCAGCTCCAGGCCGTCGCGGAACCACTGCACCAGCGACCCGGTGACGGCGATCGACCCTTCGAGCGCGTACACCGCGGGCTCGTCGCCGATCTTGAAGCCGACCGTGGTGAGCATGCCGTGGGTGGACAGGACCGGGGTCGGGCCGGTGTTGAGCAGCAGGAAGCTGCCGGTGCCGTAGGTGCACTTCGCCTCGCCCGGCGCGAAGCACGTCTGGCCGAACAGCGCCGCCTGCTGGTCACCCAGTGCGGCGGCGATGCGGATGCCGGGGACCACGCGGGACGTCGTGCCGTAGACCTCGGTCGACGAACGGATCTCCGGCAGCATCGCGCGCGGGACGTCGAAGAACTCGAGGAGCTCGTCGTCCCAGTTGAGGGTGCGCAGGTTCATCAGCATGGTCCGCGAGGCGTTGGTGACGTCGGTGACGTGCACGCCGCCCTCGGCGCCGCCGGTGAGGTTCCAGATCAGCCAGCTCTCGATGGTGCCGAAGAGGACGTCCCCGCGTTCGGCGCGCTCGCGCAGGCCGGGGGTGCGTTCGAGCAGCCAGCGGATGCGGGGAGCGGAGAAGTACGTGGCGAGGGGGAGGCCGCACAGCTGCCGCACCCGGTCGGCGCCGGGTTCGCGGGCGAGCTGTTCGAGCATGGCGTCGGTCCGGGTGTCCTGCCAGACGATCGCCCGCCCGACCGGGTTGCCGGTGCGCCGGTCCCACAGGACGGTGGTCTCGCGCTGGTTGGCGATCCCGAGCCCGACGACCTGCTCGGCGGTCGCGCCGGCGTCGGCGAGGGCCTGCGGGACGATCCGCGAGAGGTTCCGCCAGATCTCGGTGGCGTCGTGCTCGACCCACCCGGGCCGCGGGAAGTGCTGCTGGTGCTCCCGCTGCACGACGGAGACGAGCCGGCCGCGCGCGTCGAACAGGATGCACCGGGTGGAGGTGGTGCCCTGGTCGATGGACATCACGTACCGCTGGACCATGGTCCTCCCTTCGCCACCGGGACGCGCCCGCGCGCCGGCCGGTTCGGAGGTCGCGAATGACTCATTCGAGACCTCCGACGTCCCGAGTGAGTCATTCGCGACACCGGTGCGGCGCCCGGCCGGATGGCCGGGGAGCGGCGAGACGGGGGCACGAGCACCTCCTTCACCACCGGGACGCGCCCAGGTCCCGCGAGACCGCCCGGGCCGCGTCGCGGACCTGCGTCAGCAGCCTCGGGCTCGGGGCGCCGTCGGGCTCGCAGATCCGCTCCACCGCACCCGACACCCCGATCGCGCCGACCACGATGCCGCCGTGGCCGCGGATCGGGGCCGCGATCCCGGCCTCACCCGAGATCATCTCGCCGTTCTCCGCCGCCCAGCCCGCCTCCCGTACCTTCGCACACGCCCGCTTGATCGCCGTTTGGGTGACCAGCGTGCGGCGCGTGTACGGCTCCGGGACCGCCTTCAGCGTCGTGTCGTAGGCCAGCAGCACCTTGCCCAGCGCGGTCGCGTGCAGCGGCAGCAAGGTGCCGACGTCGAGGGTCTGCAAGCTGTCGTCCGGGCGGAACACGTGGTGCACGACCAGCACCCGGCCCTCCAGCGGTGCCCCGATCCGGACGGCCTCGCCGCTGCGGGCGGCCAGTGCGTCGGCCCAGTTGATCGCCCGGGACCGCAGCTCGTTGACGTCAAGGTAGCTCGTGCCCAGGTGCAGCAGGGCCGCGCCGAGCTGGTACTTGCCCGTGTCGCGGTCCTGCTCGACGAAGCCGACGCCCTGCAGCGTGCGCAGGATGCCGTGCGCGGTGCCCTTCGCCAGCTCGAGGGACTCGGCGATCTCGCCGACGCCCAGACGGCCCGAGCCGCGCGCCAGCAACCGCAGGATCGCGGCGGCGCGCTCGATGGACTGGATCGGACCGGGCACGGCGCGACCCTAACCCGACCGGCCCCGATTCGACAATGTCGAACATCCACTTCGGCCGTTCGACAATGCCGACCGGCGTCCGTTGACCGGCCTGACACGCGAACTTAACTTTCATCCACCAATAGGGGGACAAGGTCCTTTGTGGAGGAAAGCAATGGTGCGAAGCCTCAAGGCCCGCGGGCTCGCCGGCGAGATGGCCGCCGAGTTCGTGGGGACGATGATCCTCATCCTGTTCGGGTGTGGCGTGGTGGCGCAGGTCGTCGCCGCGGGCATCGGGGACCACGACAGCATCGCCTGGGCCTGGGGCCTCGGCGTCACCCTGGGTGTCTACGTCGCTTCGCGGATCAGCGGCGCCCACCTGAACCCGGCCGTGACCGTCGCCCTCGCGGTGTTCAAGGGCTTCGAGTGGCGCAAGGTCGCCCCCTACGCGCTGGCCCAGACCGCCGGCGCGTTCCTGGCTGCGATGCTGGTGCGCTGGAACTACACCGAGGTCCTCAACGCGAAGGACCCCGGCCTGACCATCAAGACCCAGGGCGTGTTCTCCACCCTGCCCGGCAACGGCACGCTGCCCGTCGGTGACTGGGCCGCCTTCCGCGACCAGATCATCGGCACCGCGATCCTCGTCCTGGTGATCTTCGCGATCACCGACCTGCGCAACACCTCGCCCGGCGCGAACCTCGCCCCGGTCGTGGTCGGCTTCCTCGTCGTCGCCATCGGCATGGCCTGGGGCACCAACGCCGGCTACGCGATCAACCCCGCCCGCGACTTCGGCCCGCGCCTGGCCTCCTGGCTGACCGGCTACGACACGGCGTTCACGGACCAATACGGCTTCCCGTACTGGTGGATCCCGATCGTGGCGCCGGTGCTCGGCGCGATCATCGGCGGCGCGATCTACAAGTACCTGATCGAGCGCCACCTCCCGGCCGGCGACCCGCTGGACGCCATGCCCGCCAAGGACCTCGAGCCCGCCAACTGAGTAGGAGCACGACCATGCCGGACTTCGTCGGTGCCGTGGACCAGGGCACGACCAGCACCCGCTTCATGATCTTCGACCACGGCGGCAACGAGATCGCCCGCCACCAGCTCGAACACGAGCAGATCCTGCCCAAGCCGGGCTGGGTCGAGCACGACGCCACCGAGATCTGGGAACGCACCCGCTCGGTCATCGCCACCGCGCTCAACAAGGCCGACCTGAGCGTCACCGACCTGGCCGCGCTCGGCATCACCAACCAGCGCGAGACCACCGTCGTCTGGAACCGCCGCACCGGCCGCCCGTACGGCAACGCCATCGTCTGGCAGGACACCCGCACCGACCGGATCGCCTCCGCGCTCGAGCGCGAGGGCAAGGGTGACATCATCCGCCGCAAGGCCGGCCTGCCGCCCGCCACCTACTTCTCCGGCGGCAAGCTGCAGTGGATCCTCGAGAACATCCCGGGCGTGCGCGAGGACGCCGAGAAGGGTGACGCCCTGTTCGGCACCACCGACTCGTGGCTGATCTGGAACCTCACCGGCGGCCCGGACGGAGGCGTGCACGTCACCGACCCGACCAACGCCTCCCGCACCATGCTGATGGACCTCGAAACGCTCGACTGGGACGACGAGCTCCTGTCGTTCTTCACCGTCCCGCGGCAGATGCTCCCGGCGATCCGGCCGTCGTCGAACCCGGGCTTCGGCACCACCCGCGCGGACGGCCCGCTCGGCGGCGAGGTCGCCATCACCGGCGTCCTCGGCGACCAGCAGGCCGCCACCGTCGGCCAGGTCTGCTTCCGGCCCGGCGAGGCCAAGAACACCTACGGCACCGGCAACTTCCTGCTGCTCAACACCGGCCAGGAGCTGGTGCGGTCCCAGCACGGCCTGCTGACGACGCTGTGCTACCAGTTCGGCGACGACAAGCCGGTCTACGCCCTCGAAGGCTCGATCGCCGTCACCGGGTCGGCCGTGCAGTGGCTGCGCGACCAGCTGGGCATCATCAGCGGCGCGGCCCAGAGCGAGAGCCTGGCCCGCCAGGTCGAGGACAACGGCGGCGTCTACTTCGTCCCGGCGTTCTCCGGCCTGTTCGCCCCCTACTGGCGCTCCGACGCCCGCGGCGCGATCGTCGGCCTCACCCGCGCCACGACCAACGCCCACATCGCGCGGGCCACCCTGGAAGCGATCTGCTACCAGACCCGCGACGTCGTCGAGGCCATGCAAAACGACTCCGGCGTCACCCTCGACGTGCTCCGGGTGGACGGTGGCGTCACCGCCAACGAGCTGTGCATGCAGCTGCAGGCGGACATCCTCGGCGTGCCGGTGTCGAAGCCGGTCGTCGCCGAGACCACCGCGCTGGGTGCGGCGTACGCGGCCGGGCTGGCGGTCGGCTTCTGGAAGTCGACCGACGAGCTCGAGCAGAACTGGAACGAGGACAAGCGCTGGACGCCGTCGTGGAGCGACGAGCAGCGCGCCGAGGGCTACGCGGGCTGGCAGAAGGCCGTCGGCCGCACGCTCGACTGGGTCGACGTGCAGTGACGATGAGGAGGAACACCGTGACCCCGCTATCGCCGCAGTACCGGGCGGAAACCCTGCGGAAGCTGGTCAACGAAGAGGTCGACGTGCTCGTCGTCGGCGGGGGAGTCACCGGGGCCGGCGTCGCGCTCGACGCCGCGTCCCGGGGGCTGTCGACCGCGCTGGTCGAGGCCCGCGACTTCGCCGCCG
Source organism: Amycolatopsis sp. 505 (assembly GCF_031625235.1). NCBI lineage: Bacteria > Bacillati > Actinomycetota > Actinomycetes > Pseudonocardiales > Pseudonocardiaceae > Amycolatopsis > Amycolatopsis sp. 505. Next base: position 200,496 of record NZ_JACKQP010000013.1, on the reverse strand, counting down.
GCACGTCCAGCCGGTCGTCCAAGCTGATCCACGGCGGCCTGCGCTACCTCGAGCAGCTGGACTTCAAGCTGGTGCGCGAGGCGCTCAAGGAACGCGGCCTGCTGCTGCAGAAGCTGGCCCCGCACCTGGTGCGGCCGGTGAAGTTCCTGGTCCCGCTGCAGCACCGGGTGTGGGAGCGCGGCTACATCGGCGCCGGCGTCACGCTGTACGACACCCTCGGCGGCGCCCGCGCGCTGCCGAGGCACCGGCACCTGTCCAAGCGGGGCGCCTTCAAGGTGGCCCCGGCGCTCGCGGACGACGCGCTGATCGGGGCGATCCAGTACTACGACGCCCAGGTCGACGACGCCCGCCACACGATGACGATCGCGCGGACCGCGGCCGAGCAGGGCGCTTCGGTGCTCACGCGGACTCGCGTCACTTCGCTCCTCCGCGACGGCGAGCGGGTCGTCGGCGCGAAGGTGGTCGACCGCGAGAGCGGCGTCGAGTTCGAGATCCGCGCTCGCACCGTCGTGGCGGCCACCGGCGTCTGGAGCGACGACATGGCGGAGGCGGCCGGGATCCCGGCGCCGTTCACCGTGCGGGCGTCGAAGGGCATCCACCTCGTGGTGCCGCGGGAGAAGATCGACCTCGACACCGGGCTGATCCTGCGCACCGAGAAGAGCGTGCTGTTCGTCATCCCGTGGGGCCGCCACTGGATCGTCGGCACCACCGACACCGAGTGGGACCTCGACCGCGAGCACCCGGCGGCGAGCCGCGCGGACGTCGACTACGTGCTCGAACACCTCAACGCCGTCCTGCGCACCCCCGTGACGCACGACGACATCGAGGGCGTCTACGCCGGACTTCGCCCGCTGCTGGCGGCGAAGGCCGCCGCGACGACGAAGCTGTCGCGCGAGCACGCGGTGGCGCACCCGGTGCCGGGCCTGGTCATCGTGGCCGGCGGCAAGTACACGACGTACCGGGTGATGGCTGCGGACGCGGTCGACGTCGCGGTCGAGGAGCTCGGCCGCCCGGCCCCGCCGTCCTGGACCGACCGGCTCCCGATCGCCGGCGCCGAGGGCTACCACGAGCTGTGGGAGGACCGGTCCGGCGTCGCCGCGAAGTCGGGCCTGTCGCTGACCCGCGTCGAGCACCTGATGCAGCGGTACGGCACGCGGATCTGGAACCTCATTTCGCTCATCGAGGAAGACCCTGCGCTCGCGGAGCCGATCACGGAGGGCTCGGAGTACCTCCGCGTGGAGGCGGTGTACGCGGTCTCCCACGAGGGGGCGCTGCACCTGGAGGACGTCCTGACGCGGCGGACGCGCATCTCGATCGAGGAGCGCGACCGGGGTATCGCGGCGGCGCCCGTCGTCGCGGAGCTGATCGCCCCGCTGCTCGGCTGGGACGCCCCGAAGCGCGAACGCGAGGTGGCGAACTACCTCGCGCGCGTCGAGGCGGAGCGCTCGGCCCAGGAAGCCCCGGACGACGCGGCGGCGAACGCCACCCGCCTCGCGGCTCCGGCGCTGCTGCCGAGCTAAACCGGTCACCGCCGCCGCGCGTGGACACCCCGGAACCACCTGACGGGGAGGAGCAGGGGATGTTCAGAGGTGTTCTCGCGACGGCGGCGGTGGCGCTGGTGCTCACCGCCGTTCCGGCGAGCGCGGACCAGCCGGGCGGCCCGATCGACCTGGGCACGCTGCCCGGCGGCCTGACCAGCGACGGGCGCTTCGTGTCGAACGCCGGAACGGTGTTCGGGACGGCGTACGACAAGACGTTCAACCAGCGCGGGGCCCGGTGGGACGCGGCCGGCCGGATCACCGAGTTGCCGCCGCTGCCGGGCTACGCGGCGGTCGACCCCGTCGCGCTCGGCGAGGACGGGGTGGCGGTCGGGAACTCGATGGCGGCCAACGGGTGGCTGGGGCGGGCCACGCTCTGGGGCGCGTCCGGCGTACCGGTGGACCTGCCGCCGGTGCCCGGCTTTCCGGGCTACGCGAACTCCAGCGTGGCCGCGATCAACGTCCACGGCGTCGCCGTCGGGTATTCCTACGGTGCTCCGGGGCCGGACACGGCCGTCAAGTGGGACACGACCCGGGGCACGGTCACGGCCCTCGGCTTCGGCCGTCCCTCCGCGATCAACGGCGCGGGCGCGGTGATCGGCGGGGCGAAGTACTGGGACCCGGCGGGGAACGTCGTCCCGCTGGAAGGTGGCGGCACCGCCACCGATCTCGACGACGCGGGCACGGCCGTCGGTTCGAGCGGCTTCCACGCCGCGAAGTGGGATGCGGCGGGACACCTCACGGTGCTCGACACCACCTGGAAGTTCAGTTCGGCGGCCGAAATCGGCGCGGACGGAACGATCTACGGCGAAGTGGTGGGGGAGGACGGCAAGAGCCGACCCGCCCGCTGGGACCCGGCCGGGCGGCTCACCGTGTTCCCGGCCGCCGGCGACGCCCGGACCTGGTTCACCACCGCCAACGACAGCGGCAGCGCGCTCGTGGAGACCAGCCCGGGCGGGTTCGTCGTCTGGGGTCCCGGTGGCCGGGTCACTCCGCTGCCGTTGCCCGCCGAGGGCGCTTATTGCCGTGCCGCGGACCTCAACGACCGGGGCGCGGTCACGGGCGAATGCTCGGTTCCGGAGCAGAACTCGCACGCCGTGCGGTGGGACCTGCCGGTCATCGGGAACCGGTGAGCGCGCCCAGCTCGGCGAGCACGTACCGGGCGTTGGCCGAGATGACCGGGTTGGTGTGCCGGTAGTACGGCAGCTGGATCACGGCCATCGACAACGCCCGGCCCCGGCCGCGGGCCCAGGTCGCGTCGTCGGGGGCCACGGCGTCGCGGAAGCTCTCGCGCCCGGACGCCGTCAGCAGGCCCCACGCCGGGATCAGATCGATCGCCGGGTCGCCGAGGCCCGCGGTGGCCCAGTCGAGGACGCCGGTCAGGCGGCCGTCGCGCAGCAGGAGGTTGCTCGGCATCAGGTCGCCGTGCACCCAGCGCGGCGGACCGGTCCACTGTGGAGCGCCGAGCGCCTCGGCCCACACCGCGAGCGCCGCCTCCGGATCGAACGGCTCGTCGGTCCGGCTCAGCTCGTCGATCGCCCGGCGGGTGGCCGTGTCCACTTCGGACAGCGGCCTCCCGCGGTGGGCCGGGGGACCGTCCGCGGTGTTCGCCCGCAGGGCGAGAACGAACTCCGCCAGGCCGTGGGCCGTGCGGCCTTCGAGCGCCGGGGAGCCGTCGAGCCAGCTGTGCACCGCCCACGGCCACGGGTACCCCTCGGCGGGCTCACCGACCGCGACGACGGCCGGGACCGCCACCGGCAGCTCGCCCAGTGCGCCGAGGGCCTCGCGTTCCTTCGCGATGTCGCCGGCGCCACCGGCGGTGAGAGGGAGCCGGACGGTCAGCTCGGCCCCGAGGCGGTACACGGCGTTGACCGTGCCGCCGGAGGCCAGGGGAGTGAGGGGCAGCCCGGCCCACCGGGGGAACTGCCCGGCGACGAGCCGCCGGACCAGGCCGGTGTCAATGGTGTGCTGATCGGCGTGCATCGGCATGCTCCCACCGAACCACCCTGGTCAACGGGGTTTTCGTGACCACGAGCACCCCGGATTGCACGACGATGCATAGGCGTGCATAATCATTCGCATGTCCAAGGTGCTCACTTCCCTGCCCGTCGGCGAGCGTGTCGGTATCGCCTTCTCCGGTGGCCTCGACACTTCCGTAGCGGTCGCGTGGATGCGCGACAAAGGCGCGGTCCCCTGCACCTACACCGCCGACATCGGCCAGTACGACGAGCCCGACATCGAGTCGGTGCCCGGCCGGGCCGGCCAGTACGGCGCCGAGATCGCCCGGCTGGTCGACTGCAAGGAAGCACTGGTCGAAGAGGGGCTCGCGGCCCTGACCTGCGGTGCGTTCCACATCCGCACCGGTGGCCGCAGCTACTTCAACACCACGCCGCTCGGCCGCGCCGTCACCGGCACGCTGCTGGTGCGCGCGATGCTCGAGGACGACGTCCAGATCTGGGGCGACGGCTCCACCTACAAGGGCAACGACATCGAGCGGTTCTACCGCTACGGCCTGCTGGCCAACCCCTCCCTGCGCGTCTACAAGCCGTGGCTCGACGCGGACTTCGTCACCGAGCTCGGCGGCCGCAAGGAGATGTCCGAGTGGCTGCTCGCGCACGACCTGCCCTACCGCGACAGCACCGAGAAGGCCTACTCGACCGACGCCAACATCTGGGGCGCCACGCACGAGGCCAAATCCCTCGAGCACCTGGACACCGGCATCGAGATCGTCAAGCCGATCATGGGCGTGGCTTTCTGGGACCCCGAGGTCGAGATCCCCGCCGAGGACGTCACCATCGGCTTCGAGCAGGGCCGCCCGATGACGATCAACGGCAAGGAGTTCGCTTCCGCCGTCGACCTGGTCCTGGAGGCCAACGCCATCGGCGGCCGGCACGGCCTGGGGATGTCCGACCAGATCGAGAACCGGATCATCGAGGCCAAGAGCCGCGGCATCTACGAGGCCCCCGGTATGGCGCTGCTGCACGCCGCCTACGAGCGGCTCGTCAACGCCATCCACAACGAGGACACCCTCGCCAGCTACCACAACGAGGGCCGCCGCCTCGGCCGCCTGATGTACGAGGGCCGCTGGCTGGACCCGCAGGCGATGATGCTCCGCGAGTCGCTGCAGCGCTGGGTCGGCACCGCGATCACCGGCGAGGTGACGCTGCGGCTGCGGCGCGGCGAGGACTACTCGATCCTCGACACGACCGGCCCGGCATTCAGCTACCACCCGGACAAGCTGTCGATGGAGCGGACCGAGGACTCGGCGTTCGGCCCGGTCGACCGGATCGGCCAGCTGACCATGCGCAACCTCGACATCGCCGACTCGCGGGCCAAGCTGGAGCAGTACGCGAGCCTCGGCATGGTCGGCGGCTCGAACCCGAAGCTGATCGGCGCCGCCCAGGCCGCGTCGACCGGCCTGATCGGCGCGATGCCCGAGGGTGGCGCCGAGGTGATCGCCTCGCGCGGCAAGACCGATGACGTCGAGCTGCTCGACAGCGCCGCGATGGAGTTCGGCACGGACTGATCACCCACGACCCGAAGGCCACCACGCTCGCCGTGGTGGCCTTCGGTGCGTTCAGGGGACGAGCACGACCTTGCCGGTCACCGTGCCGGATTCGGCCAGCGCCAGCGCTTTCGCGGCTTCGGTCAGGGGAATCCGCGCGGCCACCTGGGCCTGGAGCTTCCCCCGGACGGCCAGGTCGAAGACGGCGGTCAGGTCTTCGGCCAGGCGGGCGCGGAACCGCGCGAGGTTCCGCTTGCCGCCCCAGACGTTGTAGAAGTGCGCGCGGCGGCGGTTCGGCAGCGCGGTCCACCACAGCAGGCGGGCCAACAGCTTCAGCACCGGCAGCCGCGAGTTGCCCGGCTGGTCCTTGGTGGCCGCGCTGCCGTAGGCGACCAGCGTCCCGCCCGGGGCGAGCAGCCGGAACGAGTCGGCAATGCCGGGCCCGCCGACGTGGTCGAACACCGCGTCGACGCCCGCCGGGGCCAGCTTGCGCACCTCGGCGGGCACGTCGCCGCGGTAGTCGACGGCGGTCGCGCCGAGCGCGGTCACCACGCCGGCGTTGCGGGCCGAGGCGGTGCCGATCACCTCGATCCCGGCCGCGCGGGCCAGCTGCACCAGCGTCGTGCCGACGCCGCCGCTCGCGCCGTGCACCAGGATCGTCGACCCGGCCGGGACCTTCGCGATCCGGTGCAGCATCTGCCACGCGGTGATGCCGTTGACGACGAACGTCTCCGCCTCGGCCGCGTCGAGCCCGTCCGGCACGGGGACCAGGTCGGCGGCGGGCAGGACGAGGTGGGTGCGCCAGCCGCCGATCTTGGTCAGCGCGGCGACGCGCCTGCCGGCCAGGGCCGGGTCGGCGGCTTCGAGCACGGTGCCGACCACGTCGTAGCCGGGCACGAACGGGAACGGCGGCTGGTCGAAGTACTTGCCCCGGCGCATTTGCTGCTCGGCGAAGGAGACGCCGGTCGCTTCGACGCGGACGAGGGCTTCGCCGGCGCCGGGCCGGGGGAGCGCACGGTGTTCGACGCGCAGGCCGTCCGGCTCGACGATGCCGGGGAGGACGATTTCGGTGACGGTCATGGGAGCTTCCTTCCGGATGGTGAGTGACTGATCAATCACTCGATGGGTGAGAAAAAAAGGGCCCTGGTCAGGGCCGGGTTTTCAGTGGCGGATACCGGCGGACAAGACGGCGGCCCACGCGCCGGCGCGCTCGTCCAGGTCGAGGGTGGCGACCAGGTGGCAGAGCTGGCCGTAGGCGATGAACCGCTGCACCTCGTCGTCGGCCGCGCCGGAGCGCGAGCGGGCGAACTCGGTCACCTTGGCCAGCCCGCGGCGGACGGCGTCGGCGATCTCGGGGGTGTCGGCGGCCGACTGGGCGTGCACCTGCAGCATCAGCAGGTTCCGGTCGGCGATCAGTTCGGCGTACGCGCCGCCCATTTCGTAGAGGATCTTCCCCGGGTCGGCGTCCTCGACGCGGGCGGCGCCGTTGGAGAGCGCGTGCACGACGAGTTCGTAACACCGATCCAGCGCGGCGACGAACAGGGAAACCTTGCCGGGGAACAACTTGAAGACGTACGCGGGCGAGATGTCGGCGCGGGCGGCCACCGCGCTGATCGGCGTGCTGTGGTAGCCGCCGCGGGCGAACTCGGCGATGGCCGCGTCGACGACGGCGTCCCGCCGGGCGTCGGAGGTGGAGAGGGTGGCACCGCGTTTCGTCATGTGAGTGACTGTACACTCACTCTCGCTCGGCGCGCAACTCTCCGGCAATCGAGTGACGTTCACCGTCTCGGCGTCTCGGATGTTCGCGAATTCCCCACGGGCAGCGCCGCCGTCCGGTTACAGTCCGGCTTCGAGGTTCCGCCTGGGGGCGGCCGCGGGAACGGGAGCGCGCGATGGGGCCTGAAGTGCGGTTTCACCTGCTCGGACCACTGACCGTGACGGTCGGCGGGCAGCCGCTGTCGCTCGGCGGAGCGAAGCAGCGGGTGCTGCTCGCGCACCTGGTGCTCAACGCGAACCGGACGGTCTCGCCCGGGCAGCTGGTCGACACCTTGTGGCCGCACGATCCGCCGACGTCGGCCACCGCCAACCTGCAGACCTACGTGTGGCGGCTGCGCCGGCTGCTGCCCGACGGCATCGTCGTGCGCACCCGCGACCCGGGTTACTCCCTGGAGGTCGACCCCGCTGACGTCGACGCCCACCGGTTCGCCCGGCTCGTCGCCGACGCCGCCCGCGCGGCCAAGGACGGCTCGCCCGAAACGGCGCTGACGCTGCTGGCCGACGCCGAAGCGCTGTGGCGCGGCGACCCCTTGGAAGACCTGCCGACCGCGCCCGCCTGGGACGCCGAGCTCGGCCGGCTCGTCGAGAACCGGCTGGCCGCGGTCGAGGAGCGGCTGGCGCTGCAGGTCCGGCTGGGCCGGCACGACCCGGCGATCGCCGAGCTCACCGTGCTGCTGGCCGAGCACCCGTACCGCGAACGGCTCTGGCAGCAGTACCTGCTGGCACTCACCGGCGCGGGCCGCCGGGCCGAGGCGCTGCAGGCGTACGCGACGGCGCGCGAACGGCTCGTCACCGAACTCGGCGTCGAACCGGGGCCGGAACTGCGGGCCCTGCAGGCGGCCATCCTCACCGGCGAGCCGCTGCCCGGCCCCGCGCCGGTGGCGCCGGTGCGGCAGCTGCCCGCCGACCTGGCGGACTTCACCGGCCGCGAGGAGTACGTCCGCGAAGTGTCCGCCGCGCTCGGACCGGCGCCGGTCGTGCTGACCGGCGCGCCCGGCACCGGCAAGACGGCGCTGGCGATGCACGTCGCCCACGGCCTCGCGGACCGCTTCCCGGACGGCCAGCTCTACGTCGACCTGGCGGGCACGGGCGCGCCGCGCGACCCGGCCGAGGTGCTCGCCGACTTCCTGCACGCACTGGGCGTCACCGGGAACACCGTGCCGGCCGGACTCGGCCAGCGGGCGGCGCTGTTCCGTTCACGCCTGGCCGGGCGTCGCATGCTGCTGGTGCTCGACGACGCGGCGACCGCCGGGCAGGTCCGTCCGCTGCTGCCCGCCGACCACGGGTGTGCGGTCTTGGTGACGACCCGCGGCCGGCTGCCCGAGCTGGCGGGCGCGAAGCACGTCGAGCTGCCCGTGTTCGGCGAGCGGGAGGCCGCGCAGCTGCTGGCCGAGCTGGCCGGGCCCGACCGGGTGGTCGGCGAGCCGGCCGAAGCGGCGGCGATCGTGCGGTGCTGCGGGTACCTGCCGCTGGCGATCCGCATCGCGGGCGCGCGGCTGGCCGGGCGTCAGGCGTGGAGCCTGCGCACGCTGCACGACCGCCTGGCCGACGAGTCGAGCCGGCTGAGCGAGCTGCGCGTCGGCGACCTCGGTGTCCGGCCGAGTTTCGAGCTGAGCCTGCGTCAGCTGCCGCCGGCCGCGCGGACGGCGTTCGGCCGGTCGGCGGTGCTGGGCGCGCAGGACTTCCCGAGCTGGGTGGTCGACGCGCTGCTGGACCGCGCGGGCACGCACGACGTCCTCGACGTGCTCGTCGACGCGAACCTGGTGTCGCTGACCGGGCAGGATGCGAGCGGGCACCCGCGGTACCGTCTGCACGACCTGCTGCGCTGCTACGCGAGCGAACTGCTGGCGGAGGAACCCCTTCCGGCCCGCCGCGAGACGCTCACCCGTGTCCTGTCGGTGCTTTTGGCGCTGGCGAAAACGGCGTCGGCGGCCCTGCCACCGGCGTTCGGCGCGATGACCGGCCCCGCTGTCGCTGCCGGCGCTGTCCCGGCTCGTTTGGTGAGCGACCCGCTGGCGTGGTTCACGGCGGAGCGCAAACTGCTCGCGGCGGCGGTCCAGCTCGCGGCGGACGCGGGGTTGGCCGAACTGTCCTGGCAGCTGACGGCGGCGGCGGTCCCGTTCTACGACCTCCGCGGCGCGTACGACGACTGGCGACGCAGTCATGCGACGGCCTTGGCGGCCGTGGAGGCGGCGGACGACCGCAGGGGAGCGGCGGTACTCCGCCGAGGCCTCGGCCAGGTCCGCCTGTACCACGACGAATACGAGGCGGCGGCGAAGGACATGCGGCGTTCGGCGGAGCTGTTCGCCGAGCTGGGCGACGTCCGTGGCGAGGCGTTGGCGGTGGCGGGCCTCGGTACGGTGGCCCGGGTCCGCGACCGCCCGCGTGAGGCACTGGACTTCTACCGGCGCGCGCTGTCCGGCTTGGAGCGGGCGGACGATCGCAGCGGCGTCGCCCAGATGCGCAATTCGATCGGGTCGACGTATGCGTTGCTGGGGGCGTTCGAGGAGGCGGAAACGTGGCTGCACCGAGCGCGTGAACTGGCGCGCGAGATCGAGGACGCCCACCGCGAGGCGAAGGTCTTGACGGAACTGGGCACGCTGCACCGCGACACGGGCCGGCTCCCGGAGTCGTTGACGTGCTTGAGGTTGGCGTTGAGCATCCTGGAGGAGCTGGACGACGAGAGGTGCAGCGCGTACGCGTTGCTGGGGATCGGCCAGACGTTGCTGGAGTCGGGCGAGCCGATCCAGGCCCGCGGGGTGTGCGACCGGGCGTTGCGGGTGTTCCGCGAGACGGGCAACCACCAGGGCGAGACAACGGGCCTGGCGTTGCTGGAGCAGGTCCAGCGCCGGAGAGCCCCCTCGGCGGCGGCCCGCACCTGAGCCCGCTCCGCTCGTGATCCGGCTCGAACTCGCGTGATCGAGCCCAGAACTCACGTGACCGGCACCCGAACTCACGTGATCCGGCGCGCGTCTCGCGTGATTCGGGAGGCATCTCGCGTGATTGGAGGGGCATCACTCGTGATTGGAGGGTCGACACGGTGAGGCGGCGGCGCGCCAGCGCCGCCGCCGACCCCGGACCTCAGTTGCTGTTGCCGGGCTTCCAGCCGAGGTAGTTGGCGAAGTAGCCCTGGCGGGCGTGGCCGATGGCGCCGTTGACGCTCGTCGCCCAGACTCCGCCGCTTCCGTCGGCGATGCCGACGTGGCCGTAGGCCGAAATGTTCCAGAACACGAACGCTCCGCGCGGCGGGGTGCCGGTCGTGTGACGGGCGCCGTCGGACGACCGCCAGTGGTCGATCGCGCTCGCGTGGTGGGTCACGCGGTCCCACGCCAGGCGGACCGCCTTCTCGCAGTAGCCCTGGTACGCGGTGCTGCCGTTGCGGCTGGAGAACCAGGCGATCGCCTGGTTCGCGGTCCGCGCCGCGGCGAGGTCGGCCGCCGAGTCGGTGATCACCGCGCCCGGGTCGGCGATGTCGGCGGCGGTCACCTCCGCGTAGACCTCCGACGGGGCGACGGCGGCCGAAGCGACGGTCGCGCCGCCGAAGAGCAGGGCGGCCGAGAGCGCGGCCGCCTGGCAGATCATGCGCATGGTTTCTCCCTCAGTAGGCCGGGCGGGCGGCCCGGCGAGGAGAACCCTGCGCCCCGCCGCTACACCGGCTCTACACCGCCGCTCTCGCGCGGGCGAATGACAAGAACCGCGACGGCGAAGACCGACGCCCATGACAAATTTCCCCGCAACCGAAAACAGTCGTGGCCGGTTGGGAAGTTTTCCACCTAGTATCCGAAGCCCGACGAGGAAAGGACGCACCAATGCGGAAAACCCGTGGAATCGGCGTTGCCGCGCTGCTGGCCGCCGCGCTCGCCATTGTTTCCGCCGGACCGGCCGCGGCCGCCGAAAAGCCGCTCACCTACCGGGGCGGGTTCCCGTTGATCGGTGACCAGCAGGTCGCCGTGGTGGTCAAGGCCGACATCCCGGCGGCCACGACCGCGGGCAGCACGATCTCGGTGCCGTTCAGCCTCGACGTCGACGCCGGTCAGGCCGCCGGCGACGGCCTCCGCCTGGTCGGCGCCACCCAGCTCTCCGGCTCGATCAAGTCCCAGGTGAACGTCGCGGTCGGCGGCCAGTCCGTCGCGATCCCGGTCGAGTTGCCGATCCCCGGGACGCCGGTGCCCGCCGAAGGCAGCCTGAAGTTCACCGCGGTCGGGCAGGTCGACTTCACCGTCCCGGCCGGCACCCCGGCCGGGGAGGCGACCAGCAGCGTCGACGCCGCCGCGAGCACGCACGTCGTCACCGACAGCAGCCTCGGCGAGTTCGACGTCGCCCTGACGCTCGACCCGCCGGACCAGGACGCCGTTCTCGGCACGACGACCGTGTCCTGACCGGGTCGCGAAGCAGGGGCCGCCGGAATCCGTCCGGCGGCCCCGAGCCGATGCCGGAATCCGGCGTCCCGGAACTGCCGGGATCCGCCCGAATCGTTTCCCCTCAACGCAATCCTCCCTTGGTAGGTACCGGATCACCGTGCCGGGCGCGGAGTATTCCGTGCCACCACGTCGAATCGTCACCGGCTGGAGGAGCACTTCGTGAAAACCACCTCACGAGTCCTGTGTGGACTCGCCGCGCTCTCGGTCGCGGCCGGCACGCTGCAGGCGCCGGCCGCCGCGGCCGCGGCCCGGACCGATCTCGGGATCACCATGCAGGCCCAGCAGAAAGACCAGTGGTGCTGGGACGCCAGCGGCAACACCATCGCCGCCTTCTGGGGATACTCCCTGACCCAGACCCGGTTCTGCCAGATCGCGCACAACGAGTCCGGCAGCGACTGCGCCAACAACCAGGGCTACCTGTCCGACCAGCAGCGCGTGTTCCGCTACCTCGGCTTCACGAACGTCGGGTCGTACAACTCGAGCGGCCAGACGCTTTCCTTCACCGGCGTCAAAAACCAGATCGACGCCGGAAAACCGGTCGGCACGCGCATCGGCTGGCGGTCCGGCGGCGGCCACATGCACGTGCTCTACGGATATGACAATTCCGGCGGCGCCACCCGCGTCGAATACGGCGACCCGTGGCCGAACAACAGCCGCTACAACTCGATGAACTACGACACCTACCGCTCGAACAACCAGTTCCAGTGGACCCACACGCTGTACGGGATCGAGGGATGAGCATGCTGCGGAAAGCGATGGGCGTGGCCGTGCTGGCCGGCGCCGCGATGCTCACCACGGACGCCGCCGCGAGCGCGGCGAGCGGGCCCGAGGGCGCGCCGACCGCCGCCGACACCGCCGCCATCGGGCGGGTCACCGGCGGCCCGGACACCCTCGGCCGCCTCGCCGAGACGAAGTTCCCCGGCAGCCACGCGGCGACGGTGGCGCGGCAGAGCGCCGACCCGCGCACGCAGGTCCCGGTCTACGAGCCGACCGCGGCGTTCGTCGCCGGGAAGTCGGACGTCCCCGCCGCACTCGCCTACGTGGCGGTCCCGGCGAAGACCGGTGACGGCACCCCCGCGACCGTCTGGGCGGAGCGCCAAGGCCCGGCCTGGACCGTCGTCAACGTCGCGTCCGGCGACTACGAGCGGCAGTACGCCCAGGCCGCGGCCGGCGGCTACCTCCTGCACGAACCGCAGGTCAACGCCTGGTACGCGGTGCACGGCGACGCCGTGACCGTCCTGGAGGGCTCGGTCACCGGCCTCGCCGCGGGCACGAAGCTGTCCCTGGCCGACTACCGCGCCGCGCTGCACCGGCGGTACGCGGACAAGCTGCCGGGCTCGGCCTACGACCGCGACGGCGCGGGCGGCGGCTACGGCGGCCGGGAACGCGCGGTGCCCGCCGCCGACCCCGGTGACGTCCCCGCGCTGCCGTTCGTGCTCGGCGGCGTCCTCGTGCTGGCCGCGGGTGCGGCCGCGGTGCCGCGGTTGCGGCGGCGGTAGGACGACGGGAGGACGACGAGGGGCCGCCGGAGGAGTCCGGCGGCCCCTTGGCAGCCGGTCATGATCAGGTCACAATGCGCCATGCCCGTTTCGCCCGGTGCGCCGCCGGAAGCGGCGCGCCCGGGGTTGAGCGCGTCGGACCTCGCGCTGGTGGAGGCGCTGCAGCGTGACCCGCGGGCGCCGTGGACCCGCATCGCCGCCGCCGTCGGCACCGACGCGACGACGGCCGCCCGCCGCTGGGAACGGCTGCAGACCGCCGGGCTGGCCTGGCTCACCGCCTACTCGACGCCGCCGACGACCACCGTCGGCTACGTCGACCTCGTCTGCCGCCCGGACGCGCTGAGCGCGTTGACGCGCGAGCTCTGCGGCTGGCCGTCGGTGTTCAGCGTCGAGCGCACCACCAGCCGGTTCGCGTTGTTCCTCGGCCTCGCCGCCCGCGACCTCGACGCGCTGGACGCGCTGGTCACCGGCCGCATCGGCACCCTGCCCGGGGTGCGGGAGGTCCGGTTCGCCGTCGCCACCCGCGTCTACCGCGAGGGCAGCGGCTGGCTGGTCGACGCGCTCGCCCCGGAGCAGCGGGCGGTGCTGGACGACACCGCCGTGCAGGCCCGGCTGGTCGTCCCGCAGCAGTGGAACGACCGGGACCTGCGCGCACTGGTCGAGTCCCTGGGAGAGGACGGGCGGCGCAGCTACGCCGTGCTGGCCCGCGACTGCGGGATGAGCGAGTCGGCGGTGCGGCGCACCCTCGCCCGGATGCTGCGCAACCACGAACTGGACTTCCGCTGCGACCTCGCGCACGTCCCGGCCGGCTGGCCGGTGATCGCGGGCTACCGCCTCGACGTCCACCCGACGGAGCTCGACCGCGCCGGCACGGCGATCGCGCAGCTGCCGGAGACCCGGCTGTCGGCCGCGGTGGTGGGGGAGGGCAACCTCGTCGTCTCGGCGTGGCTGCGGGTGCCGGCCGACTGCACCGCCTACGAGACGCGGCTGGCGGAAGCCGCGCCCGGGGCGCGCGTTCTCGACCGCGCGATCACGCTGCGGATGCCGAAGCGGATGGGCCGCCTGCTCAGCCCGCACGGCCTCGCCGGCACCCACCAGGCGATCATCCCGGCCCGCTGAACCAGGGTCGGACCGACCTGGGGAGGATCATGAGCCTGCGCGAAACCCTGCAACGCCACGTCGACGCCGGCACGCTGCCCGGCGCGGTGGCCATCGTGGACACCGGCGCCCGGCGGGAGGTCGTGGCCGTCGGCTCGGTCGACGTCGAGGGCAGCCGCCCGATGGCCGAGGACACGCTGTTCCGCATCGCCTCCATCACCAAGCCGATCACCGCGGCCGCGCTGCTGGTGCTGGTGGACGACGGCATCCTCGCCCTCGACGACCCGATCGGCCGCTGGCTGCCCGAGCTGGCCGAACCGAAGGTCGTGCGCACCCCGTCGAGCCCGCTCGACGACGTCGTCCCGGCGAAGCGGCCGATCACCGTGTTCGACGTGCTCACCGGCCAGGCCGGCTGGGGCTTCCCGTCGGACTTCACGCTCCCGGCCGTGCAGGCGCTGTTCCCGGTGCAGGGCGACGGCCGCGAGGTGCAGAGCTTCCCCGAACCCGACGTCTGGCTCGCGCGGCTCGCCGAAGTCCCCCTGGCCTACCAGCCGGGGGAATCCTGGTTGTACGACACGTGTTCGGTGCTCCAGGGCCTGCTCGTCGCCCGCGCGTCCGGGCGGTCCTTCCCGGAGTTCCTCGCCGAACGGATCTTCGCCCCGCTGGGCATGACCGACACGGGTTTCGTGGCCGAGCCCGGCCGGTCCACCGCCTTCTCCAAGAACACCGCCGGCGGGCTGGTGCTCGCCGATCCGCCGGACGGGCAGTGGCGCACGATGCCCGCGCTGCCGCTCGGCAGCGGCGGCCTCGCCGGGACGGCGGGGGACTGGCTCGCGTTCGGCCGGATGCTGCTGGGCGGAGACGCGGGCGTGCTCACCCCCGAGGCCGTCCGGTTGATGACGACCGACCACACCACCCCGGCGCACCGCGAGATCGGCGCGTTCTTCCTCGGAGGCCAGGGCTGGGGGATGGGCGGCTCGGTGGACATCGCCGCCACCGAGCCGTGGCACGTCCCGGGCCGGTACGGGTGGGTCGGCGGCACCGGCACCACGGCGCACGTCGTCCCCGCCACCGGCACCGTGGCCGTCCTGCTCACCCAGGTCGGCGAGGACAACCCTGTGCCGCCCGGCTGGATGCGCGACTTCTGGCGCGCGGCGGCCGCGTAGGGTCGGAAGCGATCCAGTACGGCGGAAGGACACAGCGGGTGGGCGAATCGAACTGGGCCGGGAACCTCACTTACGGCGCGGACGCGGTGACGACCCCGCGGACCGTCGCCGAGGTCCAGGACGCCGTCGCCGGCGCGACGCACGTCAAGGCCCTCGGGAGCCGGCACTGCTTCAACACGATCGCGGACTCCCCGGGCGGGCTCCTCCTGGACCTGCACGCGCTCGGCACCGGCGTCGAGATCGGCGACGGCACCGTGACGGTCGGCGGATCGGCTCGTTACGGCGACTTCGCGCAGCAACTGCACGAAGCCGGCCTCGCGCTGCCGAACCTTGCGTCGCTGCCGCACATCACCGTGGCGGGCAGCGTCGCGACCGGCACCCACGGCTCCGGACGCCGCCAGCCCGGCCTCGCCGCGGCGGTGTCCGGGATCGAGCTGGTCACCGCCGACGGCTCGCTGAAGACCTTCACCCGCGCCGACGCCGAGTTCCCGGGCCTGGTCGTGAGCCTCGGCGCGGTCGGCGTCGTCACCCGGCTGACGCTCGACGTGGTCCCCACGTTCGACGTCCGGCAGGACGTGTTCGACGACCTGCCGTGGGAAGCCGCGGACGCGCATTTCGACGAGATCGAAGACGCCGGCTACAGCGTCAGCATGTTCACGAACTGGGCGAACGACCGGATCGACCAGGTGTGGGTCAAGAGCCGCGAAGGCACCGGGCGCACCGGCCTGTTCGGCGCGGTCCCGGCGGACGGGCCGCGCCACCCGGCGCACGCCGCCGGCATCCCCGCGGACAACTGCACGCCCCAGCAGGGGGTGCCGGGTCCGTGGCACGAGCGGCTGCCGCACTTCGCGCTGGCGTTCACCCCGAGCGTCGGGGACGAGCTGCAGTCGGAGTACTTCGTGCCCTACGGCGCGGCCACCGCCGCGATCCGGGCGGTCCGCGAAATCGGCGAGCTCGTCGCGCCGCTGCTGCTGGTCTCGGAAATCCGCGCGATCGCGGGCGACGACCTGTGGCTCAGCCCCTGCCACGGCGGCGACCGGGTGGCCCTGCACTTCACCTGGCAGCCGCGGCAGCCGGAGGTCGAGGCGGTGCTGCCGGTCCTCGAGGAGCGCCTGGCCCCGTTCGGGGCGCGCCCGCACTGGGGCAAGCTCTTCCACGGCGTCCCGGGGGAGTACCCGCGGCTGGCGGAGTTCCGGGCACTGGCGGGGAAACTGGACCCGCAGGGCAAGTTCCGCAACCCGTTCCTGGACCGCAACGTCTTCGGGGGCTAACCCGACGGCGGGGCCGTGGTGGCGCGCACGATCAGGTGCGTGTCCAGCACCTGCGCCGTGTGCTCGTCGGCCTCGCCGTCGAGCAGGCCCAGCAGGATCGTCACCGCCGCCCGGCCCGCCGCCTCGGTCGGCATCGCGATCGTCGTCAGCGGGGGCGCCGAGATCGCCGCGAACACCAGGTCGTCGAAGCCCACCAGGCTGATCTCGTCCGGCACCGGCACGCCGCGGGCGTTCAGCCGGGCCAGCGCGCCGAAGGCGACCAGGTCGTTGTAGGCGATGATCGCCGTCACGTCCGCCGCCAGCGCCAGGTCCGCGCCCTGCAGGCCGCCCTCGAACACCGGCGGGAACGGGCCGAACTCGACGACGTCCGTGCCGTGCTTCTGCGCGGTCTCCGCCAGGCCCTGCTTGCGGGCGCGGTTCGCCCACGACGCCCGCGGCCCGCCCAGGTAGGCGCAGCGGCGGTGGCCCAACGCGGCCAGGTGCTCGATCGCCTGGCGCATGCCGTCCGCGGCGTCCAGCACGATCGACGGGATTCCCGGCACCTCCCGGTTGAGCAGCACCAGGGTCGTCTGGCCGGCGAGCGCGCGCAGCTGGTCGTCGGTCATGCTCGGGCTGCACAGCACGACGCCGTCGACCTGCTTGGCCATCCGGCGCACGAGGTTCTGCTCCATCGCCGGGTCCTCGTCGCTGTTGGCGAACAGCACCGCGATGTCGTCCTGCCGGGCGCGGGCCTGGACGCCGTTGAGCACCCCGGTGAAGAACGGGTTGCCCAGGTCGGAGACCACGATCCCGATGTGCCCGGTGCGGGCCGCCGGTCCCGGCTGCGGCGCGCCGGCGGCGTGGTATCCCAGCTCGTGGGCCGCGGCCAGGACCCGGGTGCGCGTCTGCTGCCGGACCAGGTCCGGGGACGTGAACGCCCGTGAGACGGTCGAGATCGACACGTTGGCCCGGCGGGCGACGTCGTGAATGGTCACGGTCACGGCAACTCCTCGGCAGGCTCCGAGCAACATCATGGAAACGGCCGCGAGCGTTGTCAACAAATCCTGCAAACCGTTCCCGCGACTTGCAGGCCGAGCTGGTCTATTCCAGTAAGCGCTATCTCGAAACGCGCGCCGCCATCCGGAGTATCGAATGTTCGATGATTTCGACATCGCGGTCCTGATGATTGACACGTTTGTCGCGCACACCCTACGGTGGCGACCGGAAGTTTCTCCCGAAAGCCTGACCCCATTCGTCAGTCCCGCGCGGGCCGCTCACCGGTGCCCGCCGATCGGAGATCCATGTCGGGGAGCCGGAGCCGCACCGTGGCGGACCCGCCGAGGCTGGCGGTCGTCGGCACGTCCGGCTACGCCTTCAGCTACCTGCACCGCGCGCGGATCCTGCACGACGAAGGCCTGGTCCGGTTCGCCGGCATGGCCGACATCCGGCCTCCCTCGGCCGCCGCCGGGGCGCTGCTGCCGCCCGGCGGCACCGCGCACCCGAGTGTCGATGACCTGCTCCGCCGTTGCCGCCCGGACATCACCGTCGTCGCGACGCCGCCGCACGCGCACGTCCAGGCCGGGGCCGCGGTGCTGAGGGCGGGCAGCGACCTGCTGCTGGAGACCCCGCCGGTGCTCGACCTCGACGGCTTCGCCACGCTTTCGCGGCTGGCCGCGGAGACCGGGGCGGCCTGCCAGACCGGGTTCCAGAGCTTCGGCTCCCCGGTGCTGCCGGTCCTGCGGGCCGCGATCGCCGACGGCAAGCTCGGTGCGGTCGCCGGCGTCGGCGCGGCCGGGGCGTGGATCCGCACCGACGCCTACTACCGCCGCAACCCGTGGGCCGGCCGGCGCTGGCTCGACGGCGAGGCCGTCGTCGACGGGGCCCTGACCAACCCGTTCTCCCACGCCGTGGCCACCGCGCTGCTGGTCGGCGGGGTAGCCGGGCGTGACCCGGAGGAGATCGCCCTCGAGCTCTACGGCACCCGGGACATCGAGGCCGACGACACCGCCTGCCTGCGGATCCGGTTCGCCGACGGGCCCGAAATCGTCGTCGCCGCTTCGCTGTGCGCCGAACAGGACCACGAGCCCTACGTCGTCGTGCACGGCGAGCGGGCGCGCGCGAAGTTCTGGTACAAGAGCCACCGCCTCGAGATCGACGACGAGCGGTGCCACCTCGGCGAACCGGCCGACCTGCTGCGCAACCTGATCGCTCACCACCTCGACCCGGACGGCGTGCCGCTGCTCGCGCCGCTGTCCGGGACCCGGGCGTTCGCCTCGGTGGTCGAGGCGGTGCGGGACGCGCCGTCGCCGTCGCGGATCCCGGCGGGCTGGATCCGCACGGTCGGCGAAGGGGCGAGCCGGCACCCGGTCGTGCGCGGGATCGGCGAAGAGGTCGCCGTCGCCGCGGACCGGCTGGCGCTGTTCTCGGAAATCGGCGTCCCGTGGGCGAGTGCCGCACGACGCCGGACGGGCGGCGCGGCCGCCGAACGCACCGGATAGCCCCGCCCGGTGCGCACCAGCGCTGGCAGCCCGGTCGTCGACGCCGTTGCTGTAAGCGCTTTCTCAGTGTGCCCGCTGAACCGTGAAAGCGTTGGTGTGCAAAGGGTATTGCCACCATTTGCCCGTTGACACCGCTGCGGCGCACTGCCTACCGTGAGCGCGCTGACAGCGTTTTCAGAAAAGTGCTGACACGCTGAGGACGGAGAGTTCGATGGGGCGGACAACTGAGCGCAGGACCAAGAGGCGGGGTGTGGCCGCGCTGGCCGTGGTGGTCCCGCTGCTGCTGACCGGGGTGGCCGCCTGCGGCTCGGACTCCGGTGGTGGCGGGAACGTGACCATCAACTTCGTTTGGTGGGGCAGCGAAGGGCGGGCGAACCTCACGAAGAAGGCCGTCGAGCTCTTCCAGCAGAAGAACCCCAGCATCAAGGTGCAGACGTCGTTCTCGGCGTACGCGGCCTACTGGGAGAAGCTGGCGACGCAGACCGCCGGGGGCAAGCCGCCGGACGTGCTGAACGTCGACAGCCGCTACCTGGCCGAATACGGCGGCCGCAACGTCCTGGCCGACCTGAACTCCGGTGCGGGCAAGGCGATATCGCTCGCCGACGTGAACCCGGAACTGGCCGCCACCGGCGTCTACCAGGGCAAGCGCTACGCCGTGCCGTGGGCGCAGAACACCCCGGCGATGATCTACGACCCGGCGGCCTTCACCGCGGCCGGCGGCGACCCGGCGAAGGGGATGACCTGGGACGCCTACGCCGAGGTGGCCCGGAAGGCCGGCACCGCGGGCCCGGCGCGCGGGGTGACCGACTTCGGCATCCTCGACACCACGCTGGAGATCTGGCTGCGCCAGCAGGGCAAGCAGTTCTACACCCCCGAGGGCAAGCTCGGCTTCACCGCCGGCGACCTGCGCGGCTACTGGCAGCTGGCGAGCAGGTTCCGCGACACCAAGGCCGCCTCGCCCGCCGACGTCACGGCGTCCTACAACACCTCGCCCGAGCAGTCCCCGCTGGGCAAGAAGCTGACCAGCTCGGAGTTCGCCTACGACAACCTGCTGCCGGCCTACCAGAAGGCGAACGGCAAGCCGCTGAACGTGGCGCCGTACCCGACCGGCGCGAACGGCGACACCGGGCAGTACCGGCGGCCGTCGATGTTCCTCGCCGTGTCCGCGCGCAGCCAGCAGCAGGAGGCCGCCGCGAAGCTCGTCGACTTCCTGATCAACGACCCCGAGGTCGGCAAGATCGTCGGTACCGACCGCGGGCTCGCGCCGAACCTCAAGGTCCGCGCGCAGCTGGCGTCGTCGGCGAAGGGCAACGACAAGACGCTCTACGACTACGAGGCCGCGCTCGAGCCGAAGCTCGGGGCCGCGCCACCGGTGCCGCCGAAGGGTGCCGGGGCGATCCAGAAGCTGCTGCAGCGCACGTACGAAGAGGTCGCGTTCGGCCGGATGAGCATCGACGACGCGGTCAACCGGTTCATGACCGAAGCCCAGAAGGGACTGTCCTAGCCGATGACGACCCTGCGCACGCCGGACCCGCCGGTCGCGCCCCCGGCGCCCGCCGCGCGCGGCCGCCGGGGCCGTCCGGCCGGGCGCCGCCGCAAGAGCCAGCCGGAGGCGTTCGCCTTCCTCACGCCGTGGCTGCTCGGCGCGGTGGCGCTGACCGTCGGCCCGATGGTGGTCTCGCTGTACCTGTCGTTCACCGACTACGACCTGTTCACCTCGCCGGAGTGGGTCGGGTTCGGCAACTTCGCGCACATGTTCACCGGCGACGACCGCTACCTGCAGTCGGTCAAGGTCACGCTGATCTACGTGCTGGTCTCGGTGCCGCTGAAGCTGGCGGTGTCCCTGCTGGTGGCGATGCTCCTGAACACCCGCCGCGGCGCGAACGGCTTCTACCGGGCAGCGTTCTACGCGCCTTCGCTGCTCGGCGCGAGTGTCGCGGCGGCACTGGTGTGGCGGGCGCTGTTCATGGGCGGCGGCCCGGTCAACGAAGTCCTCGCCTTCTTCGGCTGGCACACGCCGAGCTGGGTCGACGATCCGCAGTTCAGCCTCGCCTCGATCGTGCTGCTGGGCGTCTGGCAGTTCGGAGCGCCGATGGTGATCTTCCTGGCCGGGCTCAAGCAGATCCCGGCGGAACTGCACGAGGCGGCCGCGATCGACGGCGCGGGCGCGTTCCGCCGGTTCCGGCACATCACGCTGCCCATGCTCTCGCCGGTGATCTTCTTCAACCTGGTGATGGAGGCGATCCACGCCTTCCAGGCGTTCACCCCGGCGTTCGTCATCGGCGGCGGCCGCGGCGGCCCGGCCGACGCGGACCTGTTCTACACGCTCTACCTGTTCGAGGTCGGCTTCCAAGACTTCCGGATGGGCTACGCGTCGGCGATGGCGTGGGTGCTGCTGGTGGTCATCGCGATCGTGACGGCCATCGTGTTCCGCACGGCGAAGCTCTGGGTCTTTTACGACGACGTGGAGAGCACGGGGGAGCGCAAATGACGGTGCTGCCGCGGAGTGCCCGCTCGGTGGGCCGGCACGTGCTGTGCCTGGTCATCGTCGCGATCGTGCTGTACCCGCTGGTGTGGCTGGCGTTCGCGTCGGTCAAGCCGCCGGACGAGATCCTGTCCCGGCTCGCGCTGCTGCCGACCCGGTTCGTCTTCGACGGCTACCCGAAGGGCTGGGAGGGCGCGGCGGACGTCGGGTTCGGCCGCTTCTTCCTCAACTCGTTCCTGGTGGCCGGCCTGTCGGTGGCGGCGAACGTGCTGTCGTGCTCACTGGCCGCGTTCGCCTTCGCCCGGCTGAAGTTCCGGCTCCGGGGCGCGCTGTTCGCGTTCATGATCACGACCCTGATGCTGCCCTACCACGTCACGCTGATCCCGCAGTACGTGATCTTCCAGCAGGCCGGGCTGGTCAACACGGTCGTCCCGCTGATCCTGCCGAAGCTGTTGGCCACCGAGGCGTTCTTCGTGTTCCTGATCGTCCAGTTCATGCGGGGGATCCCGCGCGAGCTCGACGAAGCGGCGATCATCGACGGCTGCTCGGTGTACCGCACGTTCTGGCACGTGGTGCTGCCGCTGTCGAAACCGGCGCTGGTGACGACGTCGATCTTCACGTTCATCTGGACGTGGAACGACTTCTTCACGCAGATGGTGTACCTGAACGACACGGAGAAGTTCACCGTGCCGCTGGGGCTGCGGCTGTTCGTCGACACCAGCAGCGAGTCGAACTTCGGTGCGATGTTCGCGATGTCCGCGCTCGCGCTGGTCCCGATCGTGCTGTTCTTCCTCGCCTTCCAGCGGCTGCTGGTGGAGGGCGTCAGCACCAGCGGCCTGAAGGGGTGACGGCGTTGCGTACCCGATGGCGAACCGGGCTCGGCGACTTCTCGGACTGCCTGCTGGCGGGGCTGCTGGTCGCGCTGGCGTCGGTTCCGGTGGTGACGGCGGCTCCGGCGCTCGTGGCGGGCTGCCGGGTCCTCGACCGGACCCGCCGGGACGTGGGGAGTCCACTGTGGACGACGTTCTGGGCGGACTTCCGCGAGGCCGCGCGGGGCGGGGTGCTCTTCGGGCTGGGGTGCCTGGCGGCGGTGGTGGTGTTCGCGGTGGACCTCGAGGTGGTGGCGTCGATGCCCGGGGCGGGGGTGCTGAAGCCGGCGTTGTGGGTGCTGGCGGTGGCGGGGGTGGTGGTCGCCGTGCGGACGTGCGAGCTGGTGGCGACCGGCGGCCCGGCCTGGCGCCGGGCGATGTCGACCGCCGCCCGGGAAACCGCCGCCGACCCCACTAACGCCCTGCTCCTCGCCGCGGCCCTCGGGATCGCCGTCCTGCTCGTCTGGATGCTGCCGATCCTCGCCCTCGTGGTGGCCGGGCCGCTCGCCCTGGCCGCCGTCGCGACCGGTGGCCGCCGATGAGGCCGGACGTCGTCGTCTTCGGCATGGCCGGCTACGCGGGCCAGCACCTGCGCCGGGCCCGCGCCCTGCACGACCGCGGCGAACTCGTCCTCGCCGGGGCGTGCGACATCCGCGAGCCGCCGCCGGAGGCGCGCGCGCTGCTCCCCGAAGGCGCCGTCATCACCCGGGACGCGGCCGAACTGCTCGCTCGCACCACGCCGGACGTCGCCGTGGTGGCCACCCCGCCGCACACCCACCTGCCTCTGGCGAGGCTCGCGCTCACCGCCGGGTGCCACCTGCTCGTCGAGAAGCCGCCGGTGCTCGACCTCGCGGCCTTCGGCGAACTCGCCGAGCTGGCCCGCGGCCGCGCCTGCCAGACCGGCTTCCAGAGCTTCGGCTCCGCCGCCGTCCCCGTCGTCCGGGCGGCGATCGGAAACGGCGAGATCGGGACGGTCACCGGGATCGCCGCCGCCGGGGCGTGGATCCGGCGGGACCGGTACTTCGCCCGCGCCGAGTGGGCCGGCCGCCGCCGGGTCGGCGGGCAGCCGGTCGTGGACGGGGCGCTGACCAACCCGTTCGCCCACGCCGTCGCGACCGCCCTGCTGGTGAACGGCACCGCCGAGGACGTGCCCGAGCGGATCGCCGTCGAGCTGTACCGGGCGCGGGACATCGAGTCCGACGACACCGCCTGCGCCCGGCTGAGCTTCGCCGGGGCACCGGACGTCGTCGTCGCCGCGACGCTCGACGCCGAGGCCGACCACGAGCCGTACGTGCTGGTCCACGGCACCGAAGGCCGGATCCGCTGGCACTACAAGACGGACCTGGTCACCATCGGCGGCCGGCAGCGCACGGTCGCGCCGCCCCGCGACCTGCTGGCCAACCTCGTCGCGCACATCCGCGACGGCGAGCCGCTGCTGGCCCCGCTGGCGGCCACCCGCGCGTTCACCGCGCTGGTGGAAGCGGTCCGCGACGCCCCCGAACCGCTGCCGCTGCCCGCCGAGTGGGTCCAGGCCGTGGACACCGGGCCCGAACGGCACTTCGTCGTGCCGGGCGTGGACCGGGACGTCGACACCGCGGCCGAACGGCTCGCGCTCTTCTCGGAACTCGCCCTGCCCTGGACCGGCGCCGGCACGCGCGCCTGAAAAGAGATGAGGTGATGGCGGTGCGTCGCCACGCGATCGTCGGCCTGGGCTCCCGCGCCCAGCTGTTCGCCCGGGCCCTGGCCACGTCGCCGCGGGCCGAGCTCGCGGCCTTCTGCGACCACAACGAAACCCGCATGCGGGTCCACAGCGGCTGGCTCGGTACGGAAATCCCCGGCTACCGGCCGGAGGACTTCACCGCGATGCTGGCGAAGGAACGCATCGACGTCGTCGTGGTGTGCACGCCGGACCACACGCACGCCGGCTACGTCGTCGCCGCGCTGGAGGCCGGCTGCGACGTCGTCACGGAGAAGCCGATGACGACCGACGTCGAAGGCGCGCGGCGGATCCTCGCCGCGCGGCGCGAGACGGGCCGTTCGGTGCGGGTCGCCTTCAACTACCGGTACAACCCGGTGCACCGCCGGGTGCGGGAACTCCTGGCCGCCGGGGCGATCGGGGCGATCGGCTCGGTCGAGTTCAGCTGGCTGCTCGACACCGCGCACGGCGCCGACTACTTCCGCCGCTGGCACCGGGACAAGGCCAACTCGGGCGGCCTGCTCGTGCACAAGTCGGGCCACCACTTCGACCTCGTCAACTGGTGGCTCGGCACCGGCCCCGAAACGGTGTTCGCGCTGGGCCGGCTGTTCTTCTACGGCGACAAGACCGGCCACCGCACCGACGGCGACCGGTTCGCGCTGGACCTCGAAGCGTCACCCAAGCTGCGCGCGCTCTACCTCGACGCCGAGCGGGAGGACGGCTATGTCCGCAACCAGGACGTGTTCGCGCCCGGCGTCACCATCGAAGACGACGTGTCCGTGCTCGTGCGCCACCACGGCGGAGCGGTGCTGAACTACCACCTGCACGCGTACTCCCCGCGGGAGGGCTATCGCGTCGCGTTCTCCGGCAGCGAAGGACGGCTGGAACTGGACGTCCGGGAGAACGAGCACGCGGCCGGCGCCGAGCCGGTGGCGAAGCGGGCGCGCGCCCGGCTGACCGTGCAACGGCACTGGGAGCCGGCGGAAGCCGTGTTCGACGGGCTCCTCGGGGACGGGCACGGCGGTGGCGACGAACGGATGCTCGCGGAGCTGCTCGGCGACGCCGAACCGGACGCGCTCGGCTGCGCGGCCGACCACGACGCCGGCCTGCAGGCCCTGCTCACCGGGCTGGCCGCGAACCGGTCCCTGGAAACGGGCCGGCCCGTGTCCGTCGGGGAACTGCTGGAGGAGATCGGGGAACCGGTGTGAGCCGGGCCGCGGTGGGGGACAGCACACCGGAGGCGACCGAGGAGGCCGACGGCCGGGTGCGCGTCCGCCTCGGTGACGTCGTCCTGGCCGAGTACGTCGTCGAGCCGCCGACGCCGGCCGGGGACTCGCCCAAGCCGTACCTGCACCCGCTGCGCACCACCGCGGGGGAGGTCGTGACCGCCGTCCGGCCGCACGACCACACCTGGCACAACGGCCTGCAGTTCACCATGGCCCACCTCTCGGGCGAGAACTTCTGGGGCGGCCGCACCTACGTCCGCGGCCGCGGCTACACCCCGCTCGACAACAACGGCACCGTCGGCCACGTCCGCTGGGAGAGCATCGACGACGCCGGCGGGCACTGCGAGCTGCGGCACGAGCTGGCCTGGCGCACCGCGGCCGGACGGCGCTGGCTCACCGAACACCGGACGCTGCGGTTCGGGGACGTCTCGCTGCGCGGCGGGCACTGGACGCTCACCTGGTCCAGCCGGCTGCGCAACACCAGCGGTCACGAGCTGCGCTGGGGGAGCCCGGTCACCGAGGGCCGCGACACGGCGGGCTACGGCGGCCTGTTCTGGCGCGGGCCGCGCTCGTTCGTCGGCGGCACGGTCCGGACGTCGGACGGGAAGTCCGCGGCCGACGCGATGGGCCACCGGGCGCCCTGGCTCGCCTTCACCGGCCAGCACGACGAAAGCCTGCGGACCTCGACGCTGCTGTTCGCCGACAGCCCGGACAACGCCGCCCACCCGACGGCGTGGTACGTCCGCGCCGAACCGTTCCCCGTGGTCAGCTTCGCCGCGACCTACCACCGGCCGTGGCTGCTCGAACCGGGCGAGGAGCTGGCCCTGACCCACCACGTCGTCGTGATCGACGGCGCCCCGGACACGGCCGGGCTCGCCCGGCACGCCGCGCGGGCGCTCAGGAGACCGGACACCGACTAAAGGAGCCGACATGCGCTGGAAGGCTTTCGCGGGGTGCTTCGCCCTGCTCGGACTGACGCTCACCGCGGCACCCGCCCAAGCCCACGGCCGCGCCCCCGGCCGGGTCGTCCTCGGCGCCCACGACGGCTGGGCCGCCGCGACCACCGGCACCACCGGCGGTTCGGCCGCCGCTCGTGGAGACATCCGCACGGTGACCAAGCGCTCGGAACTCGCGGCCGCGCTGGCCGCGCAGCCCGGCGCACCGAAGATCATCTACGTCCGCGGCACGGTCGAGGGCAATGTGGACGCGACCGACCGGCCCGTGAGCTGTGAAAGTTTCGCCGATCCGGCGTACAGCCTTCCGGCGTACCTGGCGGCGTACGACCCGGCCACCTGGGGGAGAGTGCCGCCGTCCGGGCCGCTGGAGGAAGCGCGCGAGCGGTCGCAGGCCAACCAGGCGAAGCAGGTCGTCCTCGACGTCGGCCCGAACACCACGATCGTCGGCCTGGGACGCGACGCGACGCTGCACGGGCTCACCTTGCGCGTCACCGGTGACAACGTCATCCTGCGGAACCTGCACTTCTCCGACGCCCACGACTGCTTCCCGCAGTGGGATCCCCTGGACACCGCCGACGGCAACTGGAACTCCGAGTACGACAACCTCGACCTAGTCGGCGCGACGCACGTCTGGGTGGACCACAACGAGTTCAGCGACGGCGGGAACGACACGCAGCCGACGTACTTCGGGCGCAAGTACGAGGTCCACGACGGCCTGCTTGACATCGTCAACGGCGCGGACCTGGTCACGGTGTCCTACAACCGGCTGCACGACCACGACAAGACCATGCTGATCGGCAACACCGACAAACCCACCTACGACGTCGGCAAACTGCGGGTCACCTTGCACCACAACCTGTTCTCCGAGATCGGGCAGCGCGCGCCGCGGGTGCGGTACGGCCAGGTGCACGTCTACGACAACCTCTACTCGATCGAGGACCCGGCCGCCTACACGTATTCGCTCGGCGTCGGCGTGGAGTCCCGGACGTACGCGGAGAACAACTTCTTCCGGATCCCGGCCGGGCTGCCGCTGGGCCGGCTGGTGCACTACTGGAAGGGAACCGTGCTGCACGCGACCGGAACGCTGGTGGCCCAGGGCAATCAGTGGCCGCACGCGGTCGACCTGCTGGCCGAATACAACGCGGCCAACGACCCGGATCTGGGTTCGGACGTCGGCTGGACGCCGGCCCTCGTCGAACGCCTCGATCCCACCTGGGCCGTTCCGGCGCTGGTACTGGCGACCGTCGGGCCCGGCCGCTGACCTTCGACAGTTTCGGCGTTTTCTGAAAACCCGCGCCGGCGGCGACCATCCGGGCGACATGCGCGCCGCTGCGGCGAACGACATTGACACGCCACGACCCGCAACCCGAAACTCGGGGGCAAGAAAGCGCTTTCACAACCCGGTCGGACGTTTTCCATCAGCGCCGATTGAACGCACGAGACCAGGGAGTGATGAATGGTTCCCCCAACGATGTCCCGGATCATCCGGGTCGTGGCGGTCGCCGCGCTCGCCGTTTCGGCGGCGGTCGGCACCGGCGCCACCGCGTCGGCCGCGTCGTGGCCGACGCCGAGCGGCAGCATGCCGGTGGGTGCGACGATCAAGGTCACCAGCGGCACCTACGACGGCGGGCTCAAGCGGTTCTACGGCACCGGCGACCTCGGCAGCGGCGGCCAGGACGAGGGCCAGAGCCCGCTGTTCCAGCTGGCCAACGGCACCACGCTGAAGAACGTCGTCCTGGGCAGCCCCGCCGCCGACGGCGTGCACTGCCTCGGCACCTGCACGCTGCTCAACGTCTGGTGGGAGGACGTCGGCGAAGACGCCGCGACCTTCAAGGGCACGTCCGCCTCGCAGACGATGACCATCGACGGCGGCGGCGCGCGCAAGGCTTCGGACAAGGTGTTCCAGCACAACGGTCCCGGCACGATGTACATCCGCAACTTCCAGGTCAACGACTTCGGCAAGCTGTACCGCTCCTGCGGCAACTGCAAGACGCAGTACAAGCGCAACGTCGTCGTGGACAACGTCACCGCCACCGTGCCCGGCAAGACGCTCGTCGGCATCAACACCAACTACGGTGACACCGCCAAGCTGACCCGGATCACCATCGTCGGGGATTCCAGCCGCAAGATCGTGCCCTGCGAGAAGTACAAGGGCGTCACCAGCGGCGAGCCGACGAAGGTCGGCAGCGGTCCGGATTCGACGAACTGCCTCTACACCGCGGCCAACATCACCTACCAGTAACCGACCCGCGGCGGGGGTGCCGGCCGCCGTCCGGTACCCCCGCGCGTTCCACCGTGGAGGCGCCATGTTCAAGACCCTGCTCGTCGCGTCGGTGGTGGCGGGAGCGTCGCTGACCGCCCCGGCTGCCGGGGCCGCGGCGGCGAACGTCGTCGTGGCCAAGGACGGTTCCGGCAACTACCCGACGGTCCAGGCCGGCATCAACGCCGTCTCGGCCGGCGGCACGATCTCGATCAAGCCCGGCACCTACCGCGAAGTTATCTCGGTGCCGTCCGGCAAGACCGGGATCACCATGCGCGGCACCACCGGGAAGGCTGCCGACGTCGTCATCGACTACGACAACGCCAGCGGGACGAAGAAACCCGACGGCTCGACGTACGGGACGTCCGGCAGCGCGACCGCGACGATCGCGGCGAACGGCTTCACCGCCACCGCGCTGACCTTCCGCAACTCCTTCGACCGGGGCGCCCACCCGGAGATCAAGGACACCCAGGCGGTCGCGGTCAAGACCACCGGCGACCGGATGGTCTTCGACAACGTCACCTTCCTCGGCCACCAGGACACCCTGTACGCCGACACCGCGGCCGTCGGCACGATCGGCCGCCAGTACTACCGCAGCTGCGCCATCAGCGGCGACGTCGACTTCCTCTTCGGCCGCGCGACGGCGGTGTTCGACCGGGTGACCATCACCGCGCTCGACCGCGGTTCCAGCAGCAACAACGGCTTCCTGACCGCGGCCAGCACCCGGCGGTCGAACCCGTACGGCTTCCTGATCACCGGCAGCAAGGTGCTCAGCTCGGCCGCCGACGCCAGCTTCTACCTGGGCCGCCCGTGGCACCCTGGCGGCGACGTCGACGCCATCGCCCAGGTCCTGATCCGCGAGACGTCCCTGCCGGCGGCGATCAAGCAGGCGCCGTGGACCGACATGTCGGGCTTCTCCTGGAAGGACGCCCGGTTCACCGAGTACCGCAACACCGGCCCGGGCGCGGGGACCGGCACCGACCGGCCGCAGCTGCCCGCCGCGCAGGCCGGGAACTACACCCCGCAGAAGTACCTGGCCGGCGGCGACGGGTGGAACCCGGTGCACTGACCGCCGGGGGCCGGGCGGGGGAGACCCTCCGTCCGGCCCTTGACGCACCGGCCCGTGACCGCCGACCATGCTCACCGTCAGACGTTGTTAGCGTTAACAGCGTTCCGGATCAGCGCCGACCCCGAGGACACCCATGAAGCTGCGCCGCCTCCCGGCCATCGCCGCCGTCGCCGCCGCCCTGCTGAGCGCTCCCGCCGCGCAGGCCGCGACCTACCCGGATCCCGGGTACGTGACCGGGGACATCGAGGCGGTGCACGACCCGGCGATGATCCGCGCGGCGGACGGCAGCTACCTGCTCTACTCGACCGACCAGTACCTGCAGATCCGCCGCTCCACCGACCGGATCCACTTCACGAAGATCGGCTCGGTCTGGCCGAACGGCGCCCCGTGGACCGCGCCCTTCACCGATCCCGCCAAGCCGGAGTACCTGTGGGCGCCGGACATCTCGTTCCACAACGGCAAGTACTACCTCTACTACGCCGCTTCGTCGCTCGGCTCCCGCAACTCGGCGATCTTCCTGGCCACCAGCACGACCGGCCTGCCCGGCAGCTGGACCAACCAGGGCATCGTCATCCAGACCAGCACGAGCAACGACTACAACGCGATCGACCCGAACCTGTTCGTCGACTCCTCCGGCCGCTGGTGGCTCAGCTTCGGCTCGTGGTGGACCGGCATCAAGATGATCCGGCTCGACCCGGCCACCGGCAAGCGCAGCACCTCCGACACCGCACTGCGCGGCATCGCCCAGCGCACCGGGAGCACCTCGGCCGAGGAAGCGCCCTTCATCATCCAGCACGGCAGCTACTACTACCTGTTCGTCTCCTGGGACCTGTGCTGCCAGGGCACCAAGAGCACCTACCGCGTGATGGTCGGCCGTTCGACGTCGATCACCGGCCCCTACACCGATCGCAACGGCGTCCGGATGACGGCGGGCGGCGGCACCCAGATCCTGGCGAGCCACGGCGCGGTCCACGGCCCCGGCCACGTCGCCGTCGTCCACGACTCCGACGCCGACGTCCTGGTCTACCACTACTACTACTCGGACGCGACGCCGCTGACGGGCAAGCTCGGCATCAACCTCATCGGCTACGACAGCGCCGGCTGGCCGTACGTGTACTGACTTCCGTATAACGACCTATACCTCGTCCGACCGGAGAATCCAGCCATGCGGCGGTTCCTGTCCCTGCTCGTCACCCTGCTCGTCGCGACCGGGCTTTGTACAGCACCGGCATCGGCCGCCCCGGCGGCGTCACCGAGGCACCAGGTCACGTTCGACAAGTACTCGCTGATGCTGGACGGGCGCCGCCAGATCGTCTGGTCCGGCGAGTTCCACCCGTTCCGGCTGCCGAGCCCGGACCTGTGGCGGGACGTGCTGCAGAAGATGAAGGCCACCGGCTACACGGCGGTCTCGATCTACTTCGACTGGAACTACCACTCGCCCGCGCCGGGGGTGTACGACTTCACCGGCGTCCGGGACATGGACCGCGTGCTCGACCTCGCCGCCGAAGCCGGGCTGTACGTCATCGCGCGGCCCGGCCCGTACATCAACGCCGAGGTCACCGGCGGCGGCTTCCCGGCGTGGCTGAGCACCCAGGCC
This sequence comes from Amycolatopsis sp. 505, assembly GCF_031625235.1. Classification (NCBI taxonomy): domain Bacteria; kingdom Bacillati; phylum Actinomycetota; class Actinomycetes; order Pseudonocardiales; family Pseudonocardiaceae; genus Amycolatopsis; species Amycolatopsis sp. 505. The sequence goes on along the minus strand of NZ_JACKQP010000013.1, from coordinate 169,587 downwards.
GGCCGGGCCCGCAGCGACGCGCCCGACTACCTCGCCGCGTCCGACGAATGGCTGTCGCGGATCGACCGGATCATCGCCCGCCACCAGTACACCGACGGCCGCGGGCCGGTGGTCCTCTACCAGATCGAGAACGAGCTGGCCGCCACCGGCACCGCGCAGCGCAACTACATCGCCCACCTCTACGACAAGGTGCGCGCCGACGGGATCACCGTCCCGGTCTTCCACAACGACAAGGGCCGCAACGGCATCTGGGTGCCGCCGGGCTCCGGGGTGGCCGGCACCGTCGAAGGCAAGGTCGACCTCTACGCCTTCGACGGCTACCCCGGCGGCACCTGCCGGACCGACGCGACGCCGGGCAACCCGAACGCGGCCCCGGACTGGGGGACTTACGGGCCGGGCGGGGCGAAAGGCGGTGCGAGCGCGTCGCCGAACACGCCGGGGTTCGTCGCCGAGTTCGGCGGCGGCTGGTTCGACTACTGGGGCAGCAACGGCACCTACCCGTGCACCGCGGTGCGGCAGGGGCCGGGCTACGAGCGCGTCTTCTACGGCACCAACCTGGCGAACGGCCTGACGCTGCAGAACTTCTACATGACCTTCGGCGGCACGTCGTGGGGCGGGCTCCCGGCGCCGGTCGTCTACAGCTCCTACGACTACGGCTCGGCGATCGACGAAGGACGTCAGCTGCGGCCGAAGGCGCTGACCATGAAGGAGATCGGGTCCTTCCTGGCCACCGTGCCGGATCTGGCCAAGATGGACCGGGCCGCGCCGGTGACGCCGTCGTCGGCGGCGGTGAAGGTCTACCACAACGTCAACCCGGACACCGGGGTGCACTTCTACCTGCCGGTGCACTCGCCGTCGAACGCGACGACGGACGACTCCTTCACCTTCCCGCTGTCCACATCGGACGGTGACTACACCGTTCCGCTGCGGCTGGCCGGGCAGGACGCCAAGTACCTGGTCGCGAACTTCGACGTCGCGGGCCAGCACCTGGTGTACTCGACGTCGGAGCTGATGGCCCGGGCCGCCGGCACCGTGCTGCTGCACGGCCGGCCGGGGGAGACCGGCGAGACGGTGCTGCGGTACGCGACGCGGCCGCGGGTGGACGTCCTCGCCGGAAATGTCACGAGCACCTGGTCGGGCCACGACCTGCGCCTGGACTACCGCCACGACGGCCTCGCGCGGGTCCGGATCAGCGGCGGCGGCCGCCCGGCCGTCACGCTGCTGCTCGCCGACGACGCGACCGCCGACACGTTCTGGCCGGTGGACGGCCTGCTCGTGCGGGGGCCGGACCTGGTGCGGACCGCCCACGCCGGGATCGTGCTGACCGGCGACACGAAGGCGCCGAGGGACCTCGAAGTGTGGGGCGCCCGCGGTCCGCTGCTGTGGTGGAACGGCGCCCCGGTGCCGGTGCGGCCCACCGCGTCGGGCAGCGTGGTCGCGTTCCGGCCGGTGCCGGGACCGGCCGGCCCGCGCCTGCCGGAGCTCACCGGCTGGCGCTCGGCCCCCGGCTCCCCGGAGGCCGAGCCGGGGTACGACGACTCGGCGTGGCCGCAGGCGGACCGGACGACGACGAACAGCACGACCCCGCCGCCGGCCGGGCAGCCGGTGCTGACCGCGGACGACTACGGCTTCGGCGTCGGCGACGTCTGGTACCGAGGGCGGTTCACCGGGACGCCGGGGGAGCAGCTCGGCCTCCGCTACGGCGGCGGGGGCGCCGGGATGCTCCAGGCGTGGCTGGACGGGCAGTACCTCGGCCAGCACGTCCTGCCGTCCGCGCTGGCCGCGCCGCCGACCACCGGCACCGCGGTGTTCACCGTGCCGGAGGGCCTGCGCGGCGACGGCTCGCACGTGCTGTCGGTGATGGTCCGCAACAACGGCCACAACGAAGACGGCGGCGTCAACGACGCGCACAAGGAAGGCCGGGGGCTGATCTCTTCGTCGCTGACCGGGGTGGCGTGGAAGCTGCAGGGCGGGACGGCGGACCCGGTGCGCGGCCCGCTGAACAACGGCGGGCTCGCGGGCGAACGCGCCGGCTGGCACCTGCCGGGCTTCCCGGACCGCGAGTGGACGCCGGCGGCGGTGCCCGCACCGGCGGCCGACCCGGGGACGACGTGGTACCGCACGACGTTCTCGTTGCGGATCCCGCGCGACCAGGACACCTCGGTGGGCCTGACGATCGGCGACCCGGCGAGGCCCCGCTCCGGCGGCCGCTACCGGGTGCTGGTGTTCCTCAACGGCTGGAACGTCGGCCAGTACATCGGGGACGTCGGCCCGCAGCACACGTTCGTGCTGCCGACCGGGATCCTCGACCCGCACGGCCGCAACACCCTGGCGCTGGCGGTGACCAGCGACGGCGGCCCGGGCAACGGCCTGGAGAAGGTCGCGCTGACCGACCTGGGCACGGCGCGCGGAGGGGTCGCGGTCCGGCCGGTGTCGTCACCGGGCCGGCGGCGGTGAAAGCGCTTTGCCGCGGGCGACGATGTGGCCCGCCTTGACGACCAGGTCGCGCGGCGGGCGGGTCACGACGGCGTGGGCCGGGGTCTCCGCGTCGACCACCACGAGGTCGGCCGGCGCGCCCTCGGCGAGGCCGTAGCCGGTCAGGCCGAGGGCTTTCGCGCCGCCGTAGGTGACGGCTTCCAGGGCCATTTCGATGTCCTCGTCCCGGCGGAAGGTGCTGCGGTAGGCCAGGTGCATCGCCCGGTCGAGGAGGTCGCCGCTGCCGTAGGGGCTCCACAGGTCCCGGATGTCGTCGTGCCCGCACGCCACGTTCACCCCGGCCGCGCGCAGCTTCTGCACCGGCGGGACCGGGAAGTCGAAGACGGCGGCCGTGGTGATCGTGATGCCCGCTTCGGCCAGCCCGGCGGCCAGCCGGTCCTGCGTCGCGGCGTCGGCCTGGCCGAGGGCGTAGGCGTGGCTGACCGTCACCCGCCCGGCGAGACCGGCCGCCCGGGTCCGGTCGATGATCAGCTCGAGCTCGAACACCCCGAGCGAGCCGGGGTCGTGCAGGTGCAGGTCGATCCGCACGCCATGGCGTTCGGCGAGGCCGAAGACGACGTCGAGGTGGCGGACCGGATCGCGGTCCATCCCGGCCGGGTCGATCCCGCCGACGGCGTGCACGCCGAGCTTGATCGCCTCTTCCAGCAGCGCGGCCGTGCCCGGGTTGCCGAGGATGCCGCTCTGCGGGAAGGCGACCTGCTCGACGCTGATCCGCCCGGCCAGCCGCGCGGCGGCATCGCGGACGACCTCGACCCCGGTGAGGCCGGTCCCGGCGTAGACGTCGGTGTGCGTGCGGACGTGCGTGGTCCCGGCGGCGGCCATGGTTTCCAGCAGCGCGCTGACCCGGGCGGGATCGGGCAGCCCGAGTTCGGTGCGGCGGAGGCGTTCGTCGGCGATCCGGTCGGCCAGCGCGGGCCCGGCGGAGTGCGGCCGCCAGGGGCCGCCGTAAAGGGTCTTGTCGAGGTGGCAGTGCGCTTCGACGAGTCCCGGCAGGACGAGCCGGCCGCCGAGCTCGACCACTTCGGCGTCCCCGGCGTCTTCGGCGCCGATACCGGGGCCGATGGCGGTGATGACGCCGTCGCGGACGAGGAGGTCCGCGGGGCCGGTGGTTCTCCAAGGACGGCCGTCGCGCAGCAGAAGTCCGGGCATCGTCGCTCCTCACAGTCGTTTCCGAGCTTCACACACTTCGGTCGGTTTGGGGGCCGCGGCCGCGGGGTAGAGGTGATCATCAACGCTGAACCCGTGGAAGGAGCACCCCGATGAGCGCCCCCGACCTGTCCGCCATGCTGCTGACGGCGACGACCGCGGAGCCCCGCCCGGGAACGCTGCGGGTCACGGTCACGGGCGAGATCGACATGGCCACCCGCCCCCGCCTCGACGAGGAACTCGACCGCGCGGTGGCGGCGGATCCCCGGCGGCTGGTGGTCGACCTCCTGGGCGTGGGGTTCTGCGGGGTGACGGGCGTGGCGTCACTGGGCCGCCTGCGGTCCCGCTGTGCGGAGCAGGGCATCGAGCTGGCGCTGAAGTGCTCGGTGGTGGTGCGGCGCGCCCTGGACCGGGCCGCGATCGCCCCGCTGTTCCGGATGGAGGGCCGGCCGGAGCAGCTCATCGCCCGGTAACGGCAACCGGCGGCACTCCCGGGCCTCTTCGGCAGCGGCGGAGCGCCCGGCCGGAGCACCTCACCGCCCGCCGAACGTCTTCGCCTCCTCGTCCGCCGCGGCCCACTCGCGGTCCGCCGCCGCCCGGTCGCCCGGTTCCCCGCGGCGGACCAGCGCCTCGGCGTGCCGGCGCCGCGAAAACACCACCGCCGGCCAGTGGGCGAGCGCCAGGTTGTGCCGCACCGCGGCGCGCAGGTGCGTCACCGCCCGGCCGGGGTCGCCGGCCGTCAACGCCGTCGTCCCGAGCGGGTGGTGGACCGAGCCGAAGCACGCGACGCCCAGGCTCGCCATCGCCGGCAACGGCCCGAACGGCGCCAGCAGTTCGTAGACCCGCGCTGCCGTCGCGCGGTCGTCGAGCAGGTACGCCGTTTCCGCGGCCCCCGACAACGACGTCAGCCAGGTGCTCGACCGCGGCAGCGCCCCCAGGTCTTCGCCGCACAGACGGGCCAGCGCGCCCGCGGCCGTGCGGCGGTCGCCGGCCGAGGCGGCCGCCACCGCGAGGGCGGCGTAGTACGAGTTGTCGATCGGGCTGAGCGTCGGGGAGTGCATCAGGCCGTCCAGCACCGGGACCAGCTCGCCGAGCCGGCCCTGGAACCACCGGATCGCCACCAGCTGCGCGCCGTACCAACCCAGCGCGTCGAAGTCGCCCGCGGCCTGGCCGACTTCGGCGCAGGCCTGCGCCCCGGCTTCGGCCTCGCGGAACCGGCCGGCGCGGATGGCCAGCATGACCTTGAGCGCGTCGGCCACGAACCCCGCAGCCAGGTGCTTGCGCTCGGCCAGGAGGTCGTCGAGCTCGCCGAGGCGCCGCTCGGCGTGCGGGTCGCCGGCCAGGAACCGGTCGACGGTGTCCCACAGCACGCCCATCACCAGGTCGGTGCGCCGGCCCGTGCGCACCCCGACGAGTTCGGTGGCCAGGGCCTGCCGCCGCGCGGTGTGGTCCGGGCCGAGCAGGCAGTGGTGGGCCAGGCTCAGCGCCTCGGCGTGCGCGACCGGGTCGCCCGCCGCCCGCGTTCGCGCGGCCGCCGCGAGGACGCGGTCGTGGGTGCCGGCCTCGTAGTCCAGTTCGGCTGCGAGCCGGGCCTGCAGCCGGAATTCCAGCGCCGAGCCGGGAGCCACCTGATCCAGGGCGTGCCGCAACCGGGTCAGCAGGGACGCCGCGGCGACGGCCGTCCGGTGTTCGTGCACCCACACCCCGCCCAGGCCGAGGGCCGCGCGGGCGAGGGCGGTCGCGTCCCCGGCCCGCTCGGCCCGCACGTAGGCGGTTTCGAAGTGCTCCCGGCTGGTCCGGAGGTCGCCGTCCTCGAGCAGGGCGTGCTCGCCCGCGGTGAGGGCGTCGTCGGTCACCACCGCGGCCGCCCGGGTGGCGAGCAGCGCCGGGTGGTGGGCGAGCACCCGGCGGTGCACCTGGGCCAGCACCGGGGACGGCTCCACCCCGGACGCGGTGATCAGCCCGTGCCGCGCCCGGCGGAACGCTTCCAGGGCGTCGCTCTGCCGCCCGGCCCGGTAGAGCGCCGTCATCAGCTGCCCCCATAGCCGTTCGTGGCCGGGGAACGCGGCGGTCAGCGCTTCCAGCTCGGCGATCAGCCCGGTGTCCTCGCCGAGCGCGAGGTCGGCGTCGATCCGGTCCTGGACGGCGTTGTGCCGCAGCCGGTCGAGCCGCATCCCCTCCGCCGCCAGGGTTTCGACGTCGCCGAACTCCTCGTAGGCGGCGTGGCCGCGCCACAGGTCCAGCGCGGCGGCCAGCCGCTGCCGGGCGGCCGCGGGCTCCCCGGCGGCCAGCTCCCGCCGTCCCTCGGCGGCGAGGTGTTCGAACCGCGCGGCGTCGAGGGCCTCCGGCGCGAGGTGCAGGGCGTACCCCGGCGGCCGGGTGCGGATCGCCTCCGCGCCGACCGTGCCGCGCAGCCGAGAGAGGTACGTCCGCACCGTGCGGTCCGCGTGTGCGGGAGCCTCCTCGCCCCACAGCGCGCGGCTCAGGGCGGGAACGCTGACCACACGGCCCGCCTCCGCCGTCAGCACGGCCAGCAGGGTCCGCAGGCGCGGGCCGCCGACGTCCCGCGGCTCGCCGTCCAGCCGCACTTCGAACGGTCCCAGCACCCCGAGGTCCACCCCGCCCATGCCCGCCCCTCCGCGACGCGGTTATCCCGCGCGCTCCGGCGTACAGGAGCGGGCCGGACGCCGTGGGATACATCCGACGCCCGAGTGAACCTGCGTCGACGAACTGTCGATGGATTGTCGACGGAGGCTGCGAAGCTCGGCAGGCGCGGACCGGGAGGGTCCGCGGCCACCGGTTCTTCGGGAGGAAGTCCATGAAACGCATGATTCGGGGTCTCGCACCGGTTTTCGCCCTCGCGGCGACGGGCGCGGCGGTGCTGGCGGGCGCGCCGGCGGCGAGCGCCGCGCCGGCGCACACCGCGGCGGTCCTCGAGGTGAAAAGTGCCACTTGGGGTCAGCTGCACGTCGGAGACTGCGAGCAGGACAACGGCACCATGATCATCCGGTCGGACGGCACGGGTGACTGGAGCGCGACGACGCTGACGTTCCAGACGCACTCCGGCGACGTTTGGCACTCCAGCTTCGACTTCAAGACCACGGCCGGGACGAAGCTGTTCTCGGCGGGCACGTTCGACAGCCCGCGGATGGACGACGGCAACCCGCCGCCGCGCTACTTCTGGACGAAGCACTTCACTTACGACGCGTCGCTCTTCAGCGCTGTCAACATCTTCAAGACCATCCAGCACTCGAGCTGCTGAACCACGGAACCGCCCCGGGTCACGGTCCGCCGGGGCCCAGGGCGGTGCCCGCCACGGCGCCGCCGGGGCGGGGCTCCTTGAGTTCGACGAACATCGCGTGCGTCGGCGTGGCGCCGACGTTCTCGCCCGCGTGCTCCTGGGCCGCGACCCAGCGCACCGCACCGGCGGGCAGTTCGACGCCGACCTCGCGGCCGCCGGCGGAGATCCGGCGGCTGAACGCGCTCAGCGTGACCATCACCGTGTCGGGGTGGCGGTGCGGGGCGGTCCGGTCGCCGGGGGTGTCCTGGTACTCCAGGACCCGCACCCGCTCGTTCTCGAAGACCACGCGGTACAGCTCGGGATTCGTTTCGGCCGGGTCACCGGTCATGGCCGCCTCCTTCGTGGGACGTGAGTACCATGATGGCATGGAGGTACCGTATGAGTCCACGGGCCGGAGCCGGCAGAAGGGCCGGACGCGCGCGGCACTGGTCGCGGCGGCGCACGAACTGCTCGCGAACGGCGTTTCCCCGACGGTCGAGGACGCCGCCGAGGCGGCCGGGATCTCCCGCACCACGGCCTACCGGTACTTCCCGAACCAGCGCGCGCTGCTGCTGGCCGCGTACCCGGAGATCTCCGGCGACGCGGGCCTGCTGCCCCCGGACGCGCCCGCCGACCCGGTCGCCCGCCTCGACCTGGTGATGCGGGCGTTCCTCGAGTTCACCCTGCGCTGGGAGCCCCAGCTGCGTGCACAGCTGAGGCTGTCCCTGGAGCCCGGCGCGCCGCAACCGGTGCTGCGGCGCGGCCGGGCGATCCGCTGGATCGAGGAGGCACTGGCCCCGCTGGCGGACACGCTGGACGTCCACGCGCTGGCGGTGGCCATCCGCTCGGCGACGGGCATCGAGTCCCTGGTGTGGCTCACCGACATCGGCGGCCTCGACCGCCCCCAGGCGGCCGCGGTCCTGGCCGGTTCGGCCCGCGCGATCCTGCGCGCGGCCCTCGAGCAGGCGGCTAGCTGATCGGCACCGTCGCGGTGCAGGAGCTCGTGCCGTTGTCGAAGGTCGCCGCCGCGGTGCCGGCGTACATGGTCGGCACGGCGGTGGTCGACGGCATCGTGAAGGTGGTGTTCCCGGTCGTCGCCGCCGTTTGGGAGTACACCGTGTGCGTCGCCGAGCCGGCGCGGTAGGAGATCCGCAGGGAGACCTTGCCCGCGACGTCACCGATGTACGGGCCCGACGTGGTGTACCCGCTGAGGATGCGGTGGTAGCTGCCGTCGGTCTCGTACCGGAGCGTGAACGTGCCGCTGAAGCCGCCCGCCTTGCAGATGGCCGTCCGCTGGACGATCGTCGCCGCCTCGGCCGGGGTTGCCAGCACCGTCGTGCCGGCCAGCAACGCGACCAGCCCGGCCTGTACCGCAGTCTTCATCTTTCTTCCTCCCTCTCGCATCTTGTGATCCTGCCCGGTGCCGCTTCCGTTCCGCTTCCCTTCAGGTGGTGGTGCGGACCAGGTGGACGGGGCAGGCGGCGTGGTGCAGCAGGGCCTGCCCGGTGGAGCCGAGCAGCAGCCCGGGGAAGCCACCGCGGCCGCGGTCGCCGACGACGACCAGCTGGGCGGCGCCGCTGCGTTCGAGCAGTTCCTTGCGCGGATGGGCGTGGACGACGATCTGCTCGACGGCGACGTCCCCGGTGTCGTGGGCGTCCACCCGTTCGCCGAGCAGCCGGCGCCCGGCCTCGGTGACGCACCGGGGATCCCGGTGCGGCGGCGGGCTGTCCGCCCAGGCGTGCAGGACGATCAGCGGAGCTCGCCGCGCCCGCGCTTCGGCGACGGCGGTCGCCAGGACGCGGCCACCGGCCTCGCTGCCGTCGATCCCGGTGACGACGGGCCGCGCGGAGGCGCCGGGCTCGTCCCAGCTGTCCCCGCGCACGACGACGGTGTCACACCGAGCATGCGTCCCGACGGCGGCGGCGACCGACCCGGCGAGCAGGCTGGTGAGCCTGCCGTGCCCGCTCGACCCGACGACGAGCAGCGCGGCGGACCGCGAGGCCTCGACCAAGGCCTGGGCCGCCCGGTCCGGATCGAGCCGCGTGGCGGCGTCGGACACCCCTTGCGCGGCGGCGAGTTCCCGGGCGGTCCGCAGCGCCCGCCGCCCGCGGGCCCGCAGGGCATCGACCATCTCCTCGGGCGGAGGCACAACACCCCCGGCGAGAAGCGCGGAGACATCGAGGGCGTGCACGATCTCGAGCGGAGCACCCCGAAGCCGGGCGGCCCGAGCACCCCACCGCACGGCATCAAGCGACTCGGCCGACCCGTCCACCCCGGCAACAACCTTCAACCCGGCAGCGGCGGTCATTTCCAAGACTGTAGGCCCGCACGCCCACCCCCGGGGCGCTTTTGCCGCGGCCGGCCCACCCAGCCTGCCGCCCACCCCGGCTCGCCGCCCGCCCCGGCCTGCCGAGCCCACCGCCACACGTGCCGGACCCGCCGCCGCACCTCCGGGCCTGCCACGGCGCCCCAACCTGCCGCCGCGCACCCCGCCTGCCGCCGCCAGCCGAGCCCACCGCCACACGGACCGGACCCGCCGCCGAGCCCATCGCCTCGTACCCGGCCTGCCACGGCGCTCCCAACTCGCCGCCGCACGGCGCGGCCAGCCCGCCGCCGCGCGGCCCATCGCCGCCCGCCCCACCACCGCCCCGCCCCAGGCCGCCGCTTCGCATACCCAGGCGGTCGGCTTGCGTACCTGCGCGGACGACACGCGTACTTGGATGGACGACTCGCGTACCTGCGCGGACGACACGCGTACTTGGATGGACGACACGCGTGATTGGAGGGTCGGCTCGCGTGATTGGAGGGTCGACACGGGCGGTCGGCGTGTCGTCCGGCTGGGTACGCGTGTCGTCCATCCAGGGCGGGTGGTGTCCGGTCGCGGGGCGGGGGTGGGTCCGGCAAGATCGGCGGCGGTCCCAACCCCGGAGGAGCCGATGGCGGTGCTGGTCGTGGCGGCGGCGGTGCTCGGCCTGGTCGTCGGGTCGTTCCTCAACGTCGTGGTCCACCGGGTGCCGCGCGGCGAGTCCGTGGTCCGCCCGCCGTCGCGCTGTCCCGGCTGCGGGCAGGCCGTCAAGGCCCGGCACAACGTCCCCGTCTTCGGCTGGCTCGTGCTGCGCGGCCGGTGCGCCGCCTGCGGTACCCGGATCAGCGTCCGGTACCCCCTCGTCGAGCTCGCCACCGCAGTCCTCTTCGCGCTCCTGGCCCTGCGGCTCGACCCACCGGACCTGCCCGCCTTCCTCTACTTCGGCGCGATCGGCATCGCGCTCGCCCTCATCGACCTCGACTGCCGCCGCCTGCCGAACGCGATCGTGCTGCCGTCCTACCCCGTCCTGGTGGTCCTGCTGACGGCGTCGGCCTGGTACCGCGGCGACTGGTGGTCGCTCGCCCGCGCCGGCATCGGCGGCGCCGCGCTGTTCGCCTTCTACCTCCTCCTCGCGCTGGCCTACCCGGCCGGCATGGGCTTCGGCGACGTCCGGCTCGCGGGCCTCCTCGGCGGGATCCTCGCCTACCTCTCCTGGGGCACCCTGCTGATCGGGGCGTTCGGCGGCTTCCTGCTCGGTGCCCTCGCCGGCGTCGTCGTGCTGGCCGCCGGCAAGGGCGGCCGCAAGACCGCGCTGCCGTTCGGGCCGTTCATGATCGCCGCCGCCCTCCTGGCGATCTTCGCGGCCGGCCCGCTCGGCGACGCCTACCAGCGGCTGACCGGCCTGGCCTGACCGGTCACCGGTTCCCCGACCAGCTCAGCACCGACACCTGACGCGCTCCCGGCACCGGATTCGTCGGATCACCGTCCACATAGGCCACCCGCGCCCGGGCGGCCGGAACACCACCCGGCGCACAGGTGGCCGACCCCGGGCACACGTACGCCGAGAGGTAGACCCCGAAGACGAACCCGGGCGAGTCGTCCGGCACCTCGATGACCGCCCCGGTGAACGTCACGCTCCCGGTCTCCTTCACCCACAACGACCGCGCGATGACGCCGAAGCGGAAGATCGGCTCGGTCGCGTTGTTCAGCGTGACGTCCAGGACGGCCTTGGGCGCGTACGTCGTTCCCTGCACGTAGAACCGGTTCCCGGAGTTGTTCACCGTCGTGACCAGCGCACACGCCGCGCTGCTGCTGTACGCCAGCTGGGTGCACCCGCTTTCCGCACGCAACGCGGGCGGGGTGTAGGTGAGCTCCAGCTGCAGCGCATCCACCAGTTCCGTGCCCTCGTGCTTCACGGTCACGCCGTAGCTCAGCTGCCCGCCGCTGAGGGTGCCGTCGTACACCGCCTGCGCCAGCTGGTTCGTCACGTCGGTGACGTCGGTCGCGGGCGTGCCATCGCTCGGCGTGGACAAGCTCAGCGTGATCGGCGAGCTGCCCGCGGGAGTGAACTGGGCGGTGCGGGTGTCCTTGTTCGCGCCCTGGTCGTTGCGGTGGGTGACGCGGATCTTCGCCGAGGTCAGGATCGTCCCGGCGGGCGGCACCGCGGCGGGGGCGAAGCCGGTCGCGGTCAGTGCGGCACTGCCGCCACCCTTGCCCGGCGAAACCCAGGCCGCACCGGTTCCGTCCACTGTGGACAGAGAGGCGGCCGTACCGGTGAAGCCGCCGGTCACCGAACCGGGAACGAGCGTCGCCGTCACCGGGGATTCCGCGCCCGAGGTCAGGCCGTACACGGCCACCGGCGGCCGGTCCGCACTGTAGGTCCCGCAGATCTCCGCCTGGCCCGCCTTCACCGCCAGCCGGCTGTCGCCGCCGAAGACGAACTGGACGCCGACCGCCTTCGCGTCGTCGATCGGGTTGTCACAGGCCCCGGGGATCTTCGCCGGGACCGGCGGCTTGGCGATGATCCGCCCGCTCTCGTCCACCGGCGTGCCCGCGACCACGTATCCGTTGTCGATCGTCCACACGTCCTCGCCGGCGAGCAGCGACGGCGGCCGGACCGGAGCACTGTTGCGGAAGTCGAAGTAGTACGTGCCGGGCGTGAACCAGAACGTGCTGTCCTTGCACTTGCTGCTGCTCGACATCATCGCCGACAGCCCGGCCGCGTCGTCGTAGAACCCGGGCTGGAATGTCACCAGCGAGCCGGACTTGGTGCACGGCGGCAATGCCTGGCGCGGCGGTACGGACGTCAACGCCGGCGCGTAGCCGGGGTCCGCGCCGAGGCTCGACCCGCCGTAGCCGCAGGACGCCGCGGGCGTGCTCCGGATCGTGCCCGAGCAGGCGCCGCGGGCGTACACCGCGGTGTTCGTGTCGAGCGCCCCGTTGACCACGCGGATGTTCGAGTTCGAGGACACGATGCCGTGCACCTTGAACGACGACCCGGTCGGCTGCTGGATGTTGAGCCCGTCCTCGCCGCCGGTCCCGAGGGTGAGGATCGCGTTGCCCGGCCGGTTGCACACGCTCAGGGACGGGCACTGGATCTGCACCTTCGCCGGATCGGCGGTGCACGACACGGCGGCCGAGCCGGCGCCGCCGAAGTTCGGCAGCGTCAGCGTGTCCGACGCGCCGAAGCAGTGTTCGCCGGCCGCGCCGGTGAACGTGCTGGTGCGGATCGCGTTGATCCCCGCCTGCAGCGCCCCGTCGGCCGTGTAGGCCGACGCTGCTTGGTCGCGCAGGTTCACCGTGGTGCGGACGCTGGTGTCGGCGAACGACAGCAGCGCGCCGAGCACCACCGCGATCACCGTGACCAGCACGAGCACCAGCGGCAGCGCGGCTCCGGTGTCGTCGCTCTTCCACCGGCGGGTCATGTCTGCCTCCGTTGCCCGAACAGGGTGATGGGGTAGGGGTCGGCGCGGGGCGCCACGGCGGTGAAGGTGAACTTCACCCACAGCGGGACGGCCGCGGCGGTGCACGGGCTCGAGCAGGTGATCGCGGGTGTGCCCGGGGCGACGTGGTGTGCGACGACCGAGTCCGACGAAGCCGCGGAATCCAGGCAGCGCAGGCGGTGCAGCTCGGTCCCGGCGAGGTAGTAGGCGACGATCGCGGTCCGCCGGGTCGCGACCGGCGTGCCGGTGTCCCAGTCGTCGGACAGCAGGCGCACCACCGAAACCGGCGTCGCGGCCGTGCCGCACACCTGCCCGCCGCTGTCGTAGGCGGCGCCGAGCTGGATCGACGGCGAGTACGGGACCTGGCCGTTCGCGACCTGGCCCGAGTAGTCGCGCAGCCCGACCGCGGCGACGTCCTGGGCGAAGAACGCCGAGCTCTGCTGGGCGTCGTGCGACACGGCCAAGCGAGCGGACGTCGCGTCGGTGTTGCGGATCGAGACGATCACCGCGTTGGCGATCGGCGCGGCGACCACCCCGAGGATCACGACGACGACCAGCAGCTCGATGAGCGTGAACCCGGCGTCGGACCGGCGGCTCAGCACAGCGCCTCCCCGAGCCCGCACCGCTTGCGCACCACGACCTCCAGGCGTTCGCTCGCCCGCCCGTCGACGCTGGCGACCTGGAGGGTCACCTGCTGCAGCCCGCTGTCGGTGCCGCAGGTCGCCGACCACGCCGAGCCGGTCCAGTACTTCACCGACGTCACCGAGCCGGTGAACCCGGACGGCACGGTGAACCCGGCGGGCGCGGCGTACTTCGCGGGCGCGGCGCACGGGAAGTACCCGCCCGCCAGGACGGCCTCGCCGAAGTCGCGCACCCCGGCCCCGGCCGTCGCCTGCTTGCGGTGGACGTCGGACATGAACACGCTCACCCCGATCCCGCCGACGACCGCGAGGACGGCGACCCCCAGGATCGCCACCGCGACCAGCAGTTCGAGGAGGCTCTCGCCCCGGTCGTCCGTGCTCATCGGAGGCCGCCCATCAGAGGTGCACCTGGCCGAAGATGCCGTACATCGCCGAGACGAGCGCGACCGCGACGAACCCGACGACCAGCCCCATCACGACGATGACGGCCGGCTCGAACAGCGCGGTGAGCTTCTTCAGCCGGTAGTCCAGCTCGCTCTCGTAGTACTGGGCGGTCACCTCGAGCTGGGTGTCGAGCGTGCCGGTGTCCTCGCCGACGCGGATCATCTGCGCGGCGGTCACCGGGAACAGCCCCGAGCCGGTGAGCGGGCGGGCCAGGCCCTCGCCGTTGAGCACCGCCTGCGCGACCCGGCCGAGCGCGCGCATGAACACGCGGTTGCGCAGCGAGTCCGTCGCGACCCGCAGGGCCTCCGGCAGCGGCACCCCGGCGCTCACCATCGACGACAGGATCCGGCAGAACCGCTCGACCAGCGCGTGCCGCACGGTCGGGCCGATCGCCGGGACGCCGAGCAGCGCGCGGTCGCGGGCGTACCGGCCGCCGGGCGTGCGCACGGCGACCAGGTACCCCGCGATGCCGGCGAACAGCCCGGCCAGCAGCGCCCACCACCACTGGCCGAGGAAGTCGGTGACGGCCAGCAGCATCCGCGTCGGCAGCGGCAGCCTCGCGTTCAGGCTGGCGAAGAACGACTTGAACCGGGGGAGGACGAAGGTGGCGAGCACGACGACGGTGACAACCGACATCAGCGCGATCATCGCCGGGTAGATCAGCGCGGCCTTGATCTTGCGCCGGGCTTCGAGGTCGCGCTCGAGGTAGCCGGCGAGCTGGTCGAGGACGACGTCGAGCTGCCCGGTGAGCTCCGCCGAGCGCAGGATCTCGCGGTAGAACTCGGGGAAGATCTTCGGGTGCCGGTCGATGCAGTCCGACAGCCGGTCGCCGCCGCGCAGGCCCTGCCCGACGTCCCGCAGCATCCGGGCCACCGAGGAGTTCGCGGCCTCCTCGCCGAGGATGTGGACCGCGTCGATCAGCGGGAGCCCGGCCCGGACGAACGCGCCGAGCTGGCGGGAGAGGTGCATGACGACCTCGCGCTTGACCCGTGGCGCGGTCAGCTCCAGGCTCAGCACGCTCTTCTTCTCGGTGATCTCGATGTCGCGCAGTTCGCGTTCGTACAGCGCGAGGACGGCGGAATCGGCGTCGGCGGCCTTCTGCACCCCGCGGGTGCGCTGCCCGTCCGGGCCGGTGGCGACGTAGGCGTACCGGTTCATCGCGCCCCTCCGGTGAGGTAGATCGACCGCAGGACCTCGGCCGGGGTGGTGACGCCCTCGGCCACCAGCCGCAGGGCCTCGTCCTGCAGCGTCCGCATGCCTTCCTTGCGGGCCAGCTCGTGCACCTCGCGGTGCGGCGCGCTCTCCAGCACCAGCGTGCGGATGCCTTCGCTGACCGGCATCAGCTCGTAGACGCCGGTGCGGTCGAGGAACCCGGTCTGCGCGCAGAAGTTGCAGCCGGCCCCGCGGACGAACCCGCCCGCCGGGCCGTCCGCACCCAGGGCGTCCAAAAAGGACATCTCCTCGGCGGACGGTTCGTAGTACTCGCTGCAGCGCGCGCAGATCCGCCGGACGAGCCGCTGGGCGAGCACCGCGGTGACCGAGGACGCCACGAGGAAGTTCTCGATCCCCATGTCCAGCAGCCGGTGCAGTGCCGACGCGGCGTCGGTGGCGTGCAGCGACGAGAGCACGAAGTGGCCGGTGAGCGCGGACTGGACGGCGATGCGCGCGGTGTCGACGTCCCGGACCTCGCCGACCAGGATGACGTCCGGGTCCTGGCGCAGGATCGACTTGAGGCCGTCGGCGAAGGTGACCCCGGTCTGCTCGTTGATCTGGATCTGGTTGATCGAGGACATGGTGTACTCCACCGGGTCCTCGATGGTCATGATGTTGCGCTCGCTGCTGTCGAGCTCGCTCAGCGAGCCGTAGAGCGTCGTGGTCTTGCCGCTGCCGGTGGGCCCGGCGCAGATCACCATTCCGTAGGGCGACTGCAACGCCGCCGTGTAGCGCGCGGCCATCTCCTCCGGCATCCCGAGCTGGCGCAGCCGGAACAGCGGGCGGCTCTTGTCCAGCAGCCGCAGCACGACCTTCTCGCCGCCGACGACCGGCGTGCTCGCCACCCGGATGTCCACCGGGCGGTCTTCGACGTCCATGCTGATCTGGCCGTCCTGCGGGCGGCGGCGCTCGACGATGTTCATGCCGGCGAGGATCTTGATCCGGCTGGTCACCGCGGGCCCCATCGAGCCGGGCAGGTCGAGGACGTCGTGGAGGACACCGTCGATGCGGTAGCGGACGCGGATCCGCTCGGCCTGCGGCTCGACGTGGATGTCGGACGCGCGGTCGCGCAGCGCCTGCTTGATCATCAGGGCGACGACGTGCACGACGGGCGCATCGTCGTTCGCGGTGGCCGGCGCTTCGGTGCGGGCCGCGTCGCGGCGGACGGCGTCGCGGGCTTCGAACGCTTTGACCTGCTGGTCGACGCCGGTGAGCGCGCGGTAGGTGCGGCCGATGGTGGCCAGGATGTCCGCGCGTTCGGCAACGGCGACGGTCACCGGCCGGCCGAGCGCCTGCTGCAGCGCCGGGGCGGTGGCGGCGTCGGCCACCGCGACCAGCACGGTGTCTTCGCGGACGGCCAGGGGGATGGCGCAGAGTTCGCGGGCCTGCGCCTCGCCGAGCAGGTCGGCGGCGGCGCGGTCCGGGGTCACCGTGCGGAGGTCGACGGTCCGGGTGCGGAGTCTCATGCCGGCACGCTCCGGGGCCGCGGGGCGATGTCCTGCGGGTGGAGGCTGCGCGCGGCGGCGTCGGCGGGGGTGACGAGCCCGGCGGCGACGAGCTGGGACAGCGACTGCTCCAGCGTCACCATGCCTTCGCGGCGCCCGGTCACCAGCGCGTTGCGCAGCTGGTGCGGCTTGCCCTCCTTGATGAGGTTGCGGACGGCGGTGTTGGCCACCAGGACCTCGAAGGCGGCGACGAGCCCGCCGCCGATGCGGGGGAGCAGCCGCTGGTACACGATCCCGGTGAGGGCGGCGGCGAGCTGCACGCGGACCTGCTCCTGCTGCCCGGCCGGGAAGACGTCGATCATCCGCGCGAGGGACTGCGCGGTGTCGTTGGTGTGCAAGGTGGCGAAGACGAGGTGCCCGGTCTCGGCGATGGTGAGGGCGAAGCGGATCGACTCGAGGTCGCGCATCTCGCCGACCAGCAGGACGTCGGGGTCCTCGCGCAGGGCGCTGCGCAGCGCCGCGGGGAAGGACTCGGTGTCGGTGCCGACCTCGCGCTGGTTGACCGCGGAGCGCCGGTGCTCGTGGACGTACTCGATCGGGTCCTCGACGGTGAGGATGTGGCAGGCGCGTTCGGAGTTGATCCGGTCGATGACGGCGGCGAGCGTGGTCGACTTCCCGGAGCCGGTCGGCCCGGTGACGAGCACGAGACCCTGGTGCCGGCGGGCGAAGTCGGCGAGGACGGGCGGCAGGCCGAGGTCGGCCATGCCGGGGATGCGGCGCGGGATCATCCGCAGCGCGACGACGGTCTCGCCGCGCTGGGTGAAGGCGTTCCCGCGGACGCGGGCTTCGTCGCGCCAGCCGAAGGAGAAGTCGAATTCGCGGGTGGCGCGCCAGGCGAGGGCCTGGTCGTCGGTGAGGAGCTCGGTGAGCAGGGCGCGGGTGTCCTCACCGGTGAGGACGGGCTGGCCGGGGACCGCGGAGAGGTCGCCGTGCACGCGCAGCTGGGGCGGCAGTCCGGCGGTGAGCAGCAGGTCGGTGCCACGCGCCTGCCACAAGGCCTCGAGCAGGCCGTCGACGCGGCTGCCGATCTGGGTGGGCATGGTTTCCCTCCGGGGCGAGGTGCGTCCGTGGGGGTGGGTCACCCACCCCCACGGAACGGTTCAGTGGGTGCAGGCACCGGCGGCCGTGACGACCCCGGCGGTGATGGAGATCGTGTAGCCGTTGGTGGTCGACGGCTCATCCTTCAGGTAACCGGCGGTCTTCAGCGCGGCCGGGCTGGCGGCGTAGCTGCCGGTCTTGGCGTAGTAGGCCTCGTTGGCGGTCTCGACGCTCTTCCAGTCCGCGTTGCACGCGGCGGCCTTGCCGTCGCCGTTGAACGCCTGCACGGCGAACACGACGACCCCGGCGAGCACGCCCAGGATCACGACGACGATGAGCAGTTCGATCAGGGTGAAGCCGTCTTCGTGGGCGCGGACGGCGCGCAGTCTTTCCAGCATGGTTCTTTCCTTTGCGTTGCAGGGTTCGAGGGGTGTTCCGGAATCAGCAGGCGGCCACCTCCGGAGATCGCGTCCCCTTCCAGGAACCGGCCGTGGCGCGCACGCTCACGTAGACCTTGTTGTTGCCGGGCAGGGGGATGGTGGCCGAAGTGGTCGTGGCGGTGCCCGCGGTGGAAACCGGGCCGCCCGCCGTGGTCGCGGTGAGGAGCTCGAACCCGGGCGGCAACGGGGTCGGGTAGGTCCAGTGGAGCGTGGCCGAGGGACCGCTGCCGTTGCCGTTGTTGCACTTCGCCGAGTCGACGACCGGCTGGCCGGGCGTCTGCAGCTTGAGCCCCGCCGCATACCCGGTGCCAGGGCCGGACTTCAGCCAGGCCGCCTCCGCTCGCGCCGCGCCGATCGCGGTCAAGCCGGTGATCACCGTGGTCCACGCGGCCGCCACCATCGCGGCCGCGAAGACCACCCTGGGCGCGCTCATCCGCTCACCACCGTGACCGTCACCGGGATCGTGAACACCGCGCCCTGGCAGCCGTCGTCGGAAGCCGTGATCATCGACACCGCACCCGTCAGCGTGAGGGTCGTGCTTCCGCCCGCGGGCACCGGCGCGTTGGGCGACTGCGCGGTCCAGCTCACGCCGGTCGTCGTGCAGGTGCCGGTGCCGTTGGCTCCCGTCGGCGTCCCGTTCGCCACGATCGTGCTGACCTTGACCGGGTACGGGTTCGGGTTGCCGACCAGGATCTTGGCGTCGCCCACCGGACCGCCGGGGTAGAGCGGGCCGGTCGTGAGGGCCGAGGCCGGCACCGTCCCGGTCGTCGGCGCGGCCGCCGTTCCGGCCTTCGCGTTCGCCGCCCCGGAACCGGAGCTCGTCCACGCCGCGACGGCGATCCCGCCGCCCAGCGTCGCGCCGACCACCGTGGTGACCACGAGCACGCGGCGCAGGGTCGGGTTCTTCATGGCTTGACCGCCGTTCCTGTGTACGTCAGGGGAAAGGTGAGCGATCGGCACGCCTCGGGGGTGCCGGGCAGCATGCGGGTGGTGAGGGCGACGTCGGCGGTGCCGTCACGGGGCACCGTCACCGGCCGGGCGAGCGGGTCGACCTGCACCGAGGCCGCCGGGCAGGCCGGGACCGGGCGGCCCCGGCTGTCGACGGGTTTGCCGACCGCGGCCGTCACGGTCTGGACGAGGATGGGGAAGTTCTCGGCGTTGGCCAGCCGGATCCACCGGGTCCCGGTCGCGCCGGGCACCAGCGCGGTGGCCCGGCCGGGCACGTCGGCGATGCCGAACTGCTTGATGCCGTTGCCGTTCGCGGTGTTCGCCACCGGCGCGGGGCCGATCGCGAACCACGTGACCACGACGGCCGCGAGCGCGCCCGCCGGAACACCGCTCCGCCACCTGGACATCGGGGTCCTTCCGGGGAAGGGCGGGGCGGTGGTTGGCGCACCGCCCCGCCGTGGATCAGGAGGCGTTCGAGGCGAGGGTGGCGGTGAGCGGCAGCACGAAGGTCTGGCTCTTGCAGGCGTCGGTGGCGTTGGCGTTCATCGTCGCGTGCAGGGTGTAGGTCTTGGAGCCACCGGCCGCGATGGTGCCGGTGGTGTCCGCGGGGACGGCGCTCGTGACGGTGCCCGCGGCGCAGCCGTTGACCGCGTTCGAGGAGCCGGCGCTGATCCCGGTGACCACGACGGGGTAGCTGTTCGGGTTGTCGACGGTCACGGTGAAGTCGGTGCCGCCGCCCGGGTAGAGGGCGCTGCCGGAGCCCGCGGGCGTGATCGTCGAATTGACCGACGTGGTCGACGACACCGAGCCGGTGCCGCTGCCGGTGCTCGTCCAGGCCGCGTAGGCGACACCGGCGACGACCACCGCTCCGGCGGCACCGAGGACGATCGCGGACCGCTTGCTGATCTTGCGCATGAGGTTCTCCTGGGAGCTGTTCCGTCGGGAAGGCCGGGCTCGGTCGCGGTCCGGCTGGTCCGGTGTGGACCGTCACGATGAGTGTGCGAACTCCCCGGCGATCTTCTCCCCGGGCGACCGGCCCGACTGCGAAGGTCCGAGGTCTCTTGTCCTCGAGGGCCCGTCGTGTTACGCGCGCAGGATGCGACGTCCTCCCCAGCGAGTAAAGCTCTGATGCAGGAGTGTGACCTGTGGTTATCCAAACCCGTTCGGCCGAATGGCGGAGACCTCCTCGTGATCTTCCGAAGGGGTCTTCGGTGGTCTTGGCGCCTCTTGGGGTGGTGGTTGAGGCTCGCATTGCGGTGATTACTCCCAGTCATAATTGAACATGTTCAACTCCTGCGGTACGGTCGAGAACATGAAGGTTGTGATTCCGGGCGGCACCGGCCACCTGGGCCGGGTACTGAGCCGCGCGCTGGTCGAGCAGGGGCACGAGACCGTGGTGCTGACCCGGCGGGAGGCCCGGCCGGAGCCGGGCGTGCGGCACGTCCTCTGGGACGGCCGCGGCCCGGGGCCCTGGACGGCGGAGGTCGACGGCAGCGACGTCGTCCTCAACCTGGCCGGCCGGTCGGTGAACTGCCGGTACACCCCGGCGAACCTGCGCGAGATGCGGAACTCCCGCGTCGACTCGGCGCGGGTGGTCGGCGGCGCGATCGCCCGCGCGGCCCGGCCGCCGCGGGTGTGGCTGCAGATGAGCACGGCCACGATCTACGCGCACCGGTTCGACGCGCCGAACGACGAAACCACCGGAGTGCTGGGCGGCGACGAGCCGGACGTGCCGGCCTACTGGTCGTACAGCGTCGACATCGCCAAGGCGTGGGAACGCGAGCAGCGCGAGGCGGAGACCCCGGGCACCCGCAAGGTGGCGCTGCGCACGGCGATGGTGATGAGCCCGGAGCCCGGCGGAGCGCTGGCGATGCTCCTGCGCCTGACGCGCCTGGGCCTCGGCGGCCCGGTCGCGGGCGGCGGCCAGTACATGTCGTGGATCCACGAGGACGACCTGGTCCGCGCGATCGGCTTCCTGATCGAGCGGGAGGAGATCAGCGGCCCGGTGAACGTGGCGGCCCCGCAACCGTTGCCGTACCGCGACTTCCTGCGCGCTCTGCGAGCGGCGGCGGGGATGCCGGTGGGATTGCCGGCGACGAAGTGGATGGCGGAGATCGGCGCGTTCGTCCTCCGCAGCGACACGGAACTGCTGCTGAAGAGCCGTCGCGTGATCCCGGGCCGGTTGACGGAGGCGGGATTCTCGTTCGGGTACCCGGAATGGCCGGCCGCTGCGGAGGACCTGGTGCGCCGGTCACGCCGGCCGTCGAGGGTGGGCTGAGTCCGGTGCGGACCGGTGGACGCCGGGTCGACGTTGTTCCAGAGCTCGCCGAGTCCACTCGGGACGGTCGGCCGAGGCGGGCGTTGTCCGGGTTGCCGGGTCCACTGAGGACGGTGCGGACCTGTCGGGGTGTCCTCCGGGGGTCTGGCGCGGGCGTTGTCCCGGAGCTGCCGGGTCCGCTCGGGGCGGGTCAGCCGAGGTCGGCGTTGTCCCGCAGGCGCCGCAGCACCAGGGCCAGGTGGAGGCGGAACCGTCCGGCCGGCGAGTCGACCTCGAAGCCCAGCACCGCTTCCGCGCGGGCGAGCCGGGCCGGCATCGTGCTGTGGTGGCGGTGCAGGGCCGCGGCGGCCTTGCGGGCCGAGCCCGTCGCGCACAAGGCGTCCAACGCCGCCAGTGTGTCCGCCCCGTGGGGTTCGGCCGCGAGGCGGTCGAGGGCCCGGACGTCGGCCAGCTCCGCGAGTTCCGCGGGGGCCAGCTTGTCCGCGAGCGCGGCCAGCCCGCCGAGCCGTTCCCACCACACGACCGGCTCCGCCGCGGAGGTGAACCGCAGCGCCGTCCGGGCGGCCGCCCACGAACGGGCGACCTCGATGGCCGGCCCCGCCGGCCCGACACCCGCGCGGGCGCCCTCCGGCAGCGAGGCGACCTCGCCCGGCAGCAGGACGGCACGCACCCCACCCAGCCGCGCCGAACGGCCCGCGAGCGCGTCGACGCCGGTGCCCGCGAGCACCCGCAGCCGGGTCGCGGGGCCGAAGCCGAGCAGGTGCAGGGCGCGGGACCGTTCGACGGTGCCGGTGTCCTCGGACAGCACCAGCTCGACCAGCGCCGGATCCCCGAGTTCGGGCCGCGGCACCCCGGAGTGCTCCAGCAGGATCGCGGCGGCGATGGCGAACCGTTCGAGCAGCATGTCATCGAGGGGGAGGGGCGCACCGTCCCGCGCCACCCACACGACGACGCCGCCTTCGAGCGTCCGCGCGGCGGCGCCCACCGGCGCCGCACCCAGGGTGACGACGTCGTGGCCCGGCGCCGCCCGCAGCGACAAGCCCCGGCCGGGAGCATGCACGCCGACGGGACACCCGGCGAGCTCGGCGGTGCTGCGCACCAGAGCATCGACTCCGGAGCGGCCGGTGATCAGGCGGTCGAAGAACCCGATCACCCGCACGGCGTTCTCGGCGTCGGCATCGAGCCCGGACAGCCGCAGCAGCAGGCCTTTCATCCCGCCACGATAGGCGCGCCCACCACCGGATGGCGAGCTCTGCCCAGGCAACGCACCGCGACGGCGAGCGAGGTCCGGCCGGGCAAGGCCTCCGCCCGCCAAGCGCCCCGCCGCCGGACCCGCCCGCCCGATCCACCAGCGCCCGGCCGACACCGCAAAGCCGCCCACCCCCGCCGGTCCGCTCACCAAGCGCCGCCGGACCCTGCGCGCCCAAGCCACCAGCGCCCGGCCGACACCGCAAAGCCGCCCACCCCCGCCGGTCCGCTCACCAAGCGCCGCCGGACCCCGCGCGCCCAACCCACCAGCGCCCGGCCAACCCCCGCGCGACTTCGGCCCATCAACCGCGTCGGCCTGCGCCGACCCCGCTCACCTGCCCCTCCGCCGGGTGGCGAGGTTCCTCCCCGCAACCCCCGCCGCGTGGCGGTGGCCCGGCCGGACGGCCGGCGCCGATGATCGGAGCATGACCTACGCCATCGATCCCGAGCTGCTGCCCTGGCTCGACATGCTCCCCGCCGTCACCCTCACCGACCACGCCTCGCTCGTGGCCGCGCGGTCCTCGATGGGGCAGCTCAGCGAAATCCTGCCGTCCTACGAACCCGCCAACCCCGTCGACGTGCAGGACATCGCCGTGCCCGGGCCGTCCGATGCGCCCGATGTCCCCGTGCGGATCTACTCTCCGGCGAACCGCACCTCCGCCGTGCCCGGGCTGCTCTACATCCACGGTGGCGGGTTCGTCATGGGCGATCTCGACATGTTCCACCCCGCCCTGCTGCGCCTCGTCGACGAGCTCGGCATCGTGATCGTCTCGGTCGACTACCGGCTGGCCCCCGAGCACCCCTTCCCGGCCCCCGTCGAGGACTGCTACGCCGCCCTGGCCTGGGTCGCGGCCAAGGCCGACGAGCTGGGCATCGATCCCGCCCGCCTCGGCGTGGCCGGCGAGAGTGCCGGCGGTGGCCTGTCGGCCGCGGTGGCGCTGCTGGCCCGCGACCGCGGTGGTCCCCAGCTCTGCTTCCAGTACCTCGGCATTCCGGAACTCGACGACCGCCTGGACACCCCGTCGATGCGGGACTACACCGACACGCCGATCTGGAACCGGCCCAACGCCATCCACAGCTGGACGAGCTACCTCGGCGCGGAACCGGGCGGCGCGGACGTCTCGCCCTACGCCGCCCCGGCGCGGGCCACCGACCTGGCCGGGCTGCCGCCCGCGTTCGTCACCACCTGCCAGTTCGACCCCCTCCGCGACGAAGGCATCGCCTACGCCCAGCGGCTCGCCCACGCGGGCGTGCCCGTCGACCTGAGGCACTACCCGGGCACCTTCCACGGTTCCTCGATGGTCGAAACGGCCGGGATCTCCCGGCGCATGTTCGCCGACGAGGTCGACGCCCTGCGCCGCGGCCTGCGCATCGACGGCTGAACTCGACGACCTGCCACCGGCCGTGGTCGCGGACCGGCGGCCGGCGGAGGCCGCAAAGTCCTGGCCGGCTTTCCGGTCTCGTGACAGGAAAGCCGGTCAGGACGCGTGCAGCCCGCCCGGCTCAGTCGGCCGGACCGACGTCGATCAGCACCTTCCCCGTGATCCCGTCCTCCGAGGCCGCGTGCGCCTTCGCCGTTTCCGCCAGCGGGAAGCGGTGGAGCGGCACCCCGCGGTCCTCACCGAGCCGCAACGCGCCCTCGGCCATGGCCGCCGTGATGTCCTCCGCGCCCGCGCGCAGCTTGTCCTCGCCCACCGTGTACAGCACCAGGAACTGGTACCGCGCGTTCAGCCACAGGTTCGTCCCGAAGTCGAGGCTCACCGTCCCGGTGCCCCGGTCGTCGCCGTACGTCGCGACCGTGCCCCTCGGCCGCAGCACCTCCGTGTGCAGCTTCGCGTTGACCCCCATCGCCACCTCGACCACCAGATCCACGCCATCGGGGGCGACCGAGCGGATTTGCGCGCCCAGCGAAGAGTCGGGGTAACGCAGCACGTGCTGCGCCCCGGCGGCCCGGGCCAGTGCCTCCTTCTCCGCGCTGCTGACCGTCGCGATCACCGTCGCCCCGGCCCAGCGGGCGAGCTGGATGGCCGCGTTGCCGACCGCACCCGCTCCGCCGCTGACCAGGACCGTGCGACCGGTCAACGCTCCGGGGGAGAGCCGGGCCGGGCCGTCCTCGGCGACCGTCAGCGCGCGGTGGGCCGTCAGGGCCGGGATGCCGAGGCCGGCGCCCTCGTCGAACCCGGCGCCGTCCGGCAGCCGGACCAGCTTCGAGGCCGGCAGCACCGTGTACTCCTGCGCCGTCCCCGACGCGGGCCCGTACGCCCCCGCGATGATCAGCCACACGCGGTCGCCGGGGGCGAACTCCGTCACGTCCGGGCCGACCGCGTCGACCACGCCCGCGCCGTCCTGGTTGGGCACGGTTTCCGGGATTTCGGCACCGGGCTCGGCGCGCAGCCCGCTGCGGGCCTTCCAGTCCGTGGGGTTGACCGCGGACACCACGACCCGGACCCGCACCTCGCCCGGTCCCGGGTCCGCGACGGCCCGCTCCGACAGTTCCAGCACCTCGGGTCCGCCGTGGCGGCGGTAGACGACTGCCTTCATACCCGGTGCAATCCGCGGACCGCCCGGGATATTCCCCGCATCTGCGGAAATGCGCGCGGGAAATCGTTTTTCGGCACTGGGAAAGCGCGAAAACAAGATCCCCCGGCCGGGCGATTTTCCGGGTTCGTTCCAGCGGAATCGGCGGTCGTCCCAGAAACTGGGCGCGTGGGAGAGGAAAAGAGTGACGAGCGGCCGAAGCGCGACGACGGTGAGCCGACGCCGATCTTCGACGCCGTGTTCAATGCGACGCGCGCGAAGGCGAATCCGCCGAATCCGCCGCGGGAACCGGACAAATCCGCGCGGTGACGTGCAGCAGGTTGTTCGCCGTCCGCGACGGACATGTAGCATCCCGGGTGCCCGAGCACCCGTGGCCGAGGAGGGGACCGTGGCCGGCGTCGTCAACAGCATGATCGCCGCCGAGTACGCGGCGGGAGCGTCGATCTCCGAGCTCGCCGAGCGCTGGGGGATCGACCCCCGGCAGGTCGTCGAGCGGATCTCGGCGGCCACCCGTTCCTGAGCGCGGCTCAGATCGCGCGTTCCCCCTTGCCCAGCACGACGATGCCGCCCTCGCTGACGTGGTAGTGGCCGCGGTCGCGGGCCAGGTCGACGCCGATGTGCGCCCCGGCGGGGACCACGACGTTCTTGTCCAGGATCGCCCGCCGCACCACCGCGCCGCGGCCGACGCGGGCGCCGTCGAGCAGCACCGAGCCCTGCACCACCGCGCCCTGCTCGACGATGACGTCGGGGGAGAGCACCGAGTCGACCACCTGGGCCCCGGAGATGATGCAGCCGTTGCTGACGATCGACTGGTTCGCCGAGCCGCCCTCGACGAACTTCGCCGCCGCCCGCTGGCCGGGGTGGGCCAGGATCGGCCACCGCCGGTTGTAGAGGTTGAAGATCGGGTGCGTCGAAATGAGGTCGGTGTGCGCCTCGTAGTAGCTGTCGATGGTCCCGACGTCGCGCCAGTAACCGTGGTCGCGTTCGGTTTCGCCGGGCACCACATTGGTGTTGAAGTCGTAGACGGCGGCTTCGCCCGATTTGACCAGCGCCGGGATGATGTCGCGGCCCATGTCGTGGTGCGAGGCGGCGTTTTCGGCGTCGGCGTAGAGCGCTTCCAGCATCACCTTCGTGGTGAAGATGTAGTTGCCCATGGACACGTACGCCTCTTCGGGCGAGTCCGGCAGGCCCGGCGGGTCCGCGGGCTTCTCCATGAACGCGTCGATCAGCAGGCCGTCGGTGGTCCGGATGACCCCGAACGAGCTCGCCTCCTTCCGCGGGACCCGGATGCCGGCGACGGTGACGCCCGCACCGGAGGCGATGTGCGCCTCCAGCATCTGCCGCGGGTCCATCCGGTAGATGTTGTCCGCGCCGAACACCGCGATGTACTCCGGGTTCTCGTCGTGGACGAGGTTGAGGCTCTGGTGGATGGCGTCGGCGCTGCCCTGGTACCAGCGCGGGCCCAGCCGCTGCTGCGCGGGCACCGGCGTGACGTACTCGCCGGTCAGCGACGACAGCCGCCACGTCGTCGAGATGTGCCGGTCGAGCGAGTGCGACTTGTACTGCGTCAGCACGCACAGCCGCCGGATGCCGCCGTGCACCAGGTTGGAAAGCACGAAGTCGATCAGCCGGTGGGTGCCGCCGAAGGGCACCGCCGGTTTCGCCCGGTCCGCCGTCAGCGGCATCAGGCGCTTGCCTTCCCCACCCGCGAGCACGATGCCCAGGACATGGCATTCGCTGTTCACAGCGACCTCCCGCACGCCTCGTAGAGGGCGACCGTCCGCTCGGCGATCGCCTTCCAGCCGAACTCGCCGACCGCGCGCTCGCGGCCGGCGGTGCCCATCGCGGCGGCCCGCTCCGGGGAGCCGACCACTTCGTTCAGCGCGGCGGCCAGCCCCGCCTCGAACCCCTGCGGGTCCTGTTCGTCGTAGTGCACCAGCAGCCCGGTGCGGCCGGCGTCGACGACCTCGGGGATGCCGCCGACGTCACTGGCCACCACCGGCGTGCCGCACGCCATCGCCTCCAGGTTCACGATGCCGAGCGGCTCGTAGACCGACGGGCAGGCGAACACGGCGGCGTGCGTGAGCAGCTGCACGACCTCGCCGCGCGGCAGCATCTCCGGGATCCAGCGGACGCCGGTGCGGGTCTTCTCCAGCTCGGCGACCAGCCCGCGGAACTCGGCGTCGAGCTCGGGCGTGTCGGCGCCGCCCGCGCACAGCACCAGCTGGACGCCGGGGTCCAGCGAAGCGCCGGCCCGGACGAGGTGCGGGACGCCCTTCTGCCGGGTGATCCGGCCGACGAACAGCACGTACGGCCGGTCCGGGTCGATGCCGTGCTTGGCCAGGGCCTCGGTGCCCGGGTCGGGGCGGTAGAGCGTGGTGTCGATGCCGTTGTGGATCACGTGCACGCGCTCGGGCGGCACCGCGGGGTAGGCGGCGAGCACGTCCCGGCGCATGCCGCCGCTGACCGCGACGATCGCGTCCGCGGCTTCGTAGGCCTCGCGCTCGATCCAGGAGGAGACGCGGTAGCCGCCGCCGAGCTGCTCGGCCTTCCACGGCCGCAGCGGCTCCAGCGAGTGGGCGGTGACGACGTGCGGGATGCCGTGCGTCATCTTCGCCAGGTGCCCGGCGAGGTTCGCGTACCAGGTGTGGCTGTGCGCGAGGTCGTGGCCTTCGAGCGCGTTCGCCATGGAGACCGCGATGTCCATGGTCGTGAACGCCGGCTGCCGGTAGCCGTGCGGATCGGTGTGCCCGGTGGCGTCGGGGCGGTCCGCGCCCCAGCAGTGCACGTCGAGGTCGACCAGCGGTCGCAACTCCCGGGCGAGGAACTCCACGTGGACCCCGGCGCCGCCGTAGACCTCCGGCGGGTATTCGCGGGTGAGCAGGCCGACCTTCATGATGCGAACCCTAGGGCCTCCCGGGCCCGTGGCGCAGTCTGGCGGACAGGGGAATTCGGCGAGTTTTCCGTCACTGCCGGGGTGATCGCGACGCCGGAGCGGCCGGCGCCCCCGGTGACCCGGCGCGCGGCCGGGCCACCGGGCGAGGTCAGCGCTGGTACCGGAGAGCCCAGTCTTCCCCGCAGTACCAACAGGTGCCGACGGTGACGGACGCGCCGTCCGCGCCGAACGGGCGCCAGCCGTCGATGCGCACGATGTACGGGCCGGCCGGGACGGTCCCGAAGGCCACGTGCCCCTGGGCGTCCGACACGGCGGTCGCGGTGACCGCGCCGTCGACCCGGTCGACCAGCTCGGCCGTCGCACCGGTGATCGCCTCACCCGGGTCGACCGCGTAATTGGCGTTGTCGTCGTGGTAGAGCACTCCACCGGTGGCGGCCGGCGGGGCCGCGACGTGGGCGTACAGGTCGACCTCGGGCCGCCCGTCGAGCGGACCGGGGTCGATCCCGAAGTCGCAGGCCGCGTAGAAGCCGCCGTAGGTGGGGGCGGCCGAGGGCACGGTGCCGGTTTCGGTGAACGTCCGCGTCTCGCCGGCGGCGAGGTCGAACGAGCCGGGGGCGGTGATGTCGTTCCAGCCGTCCCACCCGAGCAGGTGGTCGGGGCCTCCGAAGCGGTCGCACCCGAGGGTGATCCCGTGCAGGTCGCCGGCGCTGACGTTGGTCACCGTGAAGGTGACCTGGACGCTGTCGCCGACCTGGTAGGTACCGCGGTCGAACGAGCCGGTCGCGTGCAGCTTCTCGGAGAACGGCCGGACCGCGCGCAGCTGGACGACCGGCCCGGGGTCGCTGCCGTCGACGTCGAGGCGCTGCTCGGTGGCGGCCTCGTAGACCCAGCCGTCCGGCAGGTTCCGGCTGGAGATCCCGTAGCGCTGGGCGGGCAGGCCGGTGAAGGCGAACCGGCCGTCGGCGTCCGTGGTGACCTCGATCGGGTTGCCGGAGCTCGTGCCGTACAGGTAGGCGATGGCGCCGGGCAGGCCCTCGCCCGCGTCGAAGGCGCCGTTCTCGTTCCGGTCGCCGTAGAGCACACCGGATGCCGGGCCCTGCGTCGTCGTCGGGTCGACCATCGGGACGGCCAGCTCGCCACCCTCGGCGTCGGGCCCGCGGAACCGGTCCTGCGGCGCGCCGTTCCAGCTCCAGACGGCGGCGGTGATCGTGAACGTCCGGGTGGCCCCGGCGTCGATCGTGACACCGGCCTGCGGGCTGCCGCCGAGGCCGGCCCAGTCCTGGATCGACAGCCACGAGCCCGCGAGGTGCTCGTCCCAGAGCGTGACCTTGGTCAGCGGCTGGTCGGTCGTGTTGGTGAGCGTCAGCGTGATCGGGAACGGCTTGGCGACCAGCTGCGGCCCGGCGCCGACCGAGGCGGTGATGAGCAGCGACGGCCCGTCGGCGTGGGCGGCCGGCGCGACGAAGGCGCCGGCGGTGAGCACGGTGGCGAGCACGGCGCAGAGCCGTCTCACCCCGCGCAGGGGTGTTCTGGACACGGTGGATCCCCCTGGAAACGGCCGGACCGGCGGCTCCCCGCGGCGCCGCCCGGCGATGGCGCAGAAAAACTGCGATCACCGTCAAGCTAGCGAACGCGGAGGCCCCGGACCAGGGCCGACGGGGTGATCGCCACCCCTATGCGGTCTCCCGCGGCCGCAGCGGCCGCCCCGCGACGGCCGCCTGGGCGGCGTCGAGCCCGGGGTGCAGCGGCAGCAGCGCGTCCAGGCCGAGGATCTGCAGCGGCCGGTGGACCGCGGTCTCCTCCGCGGCGATGGCGTAGGGCACGTTCCGGGCAGTGGCCTCGCGGTGGGCCTCGACCAGCACGCTGAAGACGGTCGAGTCGCAGTAGGTCGTTTCGGTCAGGTCCGCGACGACCCCGCGGGCGCCGGCGCGGATGGGCCCCAGCAGGGCTTCCCGGAGCTCGGGCGTGCGAGCGAGGTCGAGCTCGCCCGCGCGACGGACGATCACCACTCCGGCGTCGGTCGGGCCGGTGGATTCGGTCATGGTTCACTCCTCATCGGGCACCGGGACAGAAATACCCAACCGCGGGCGAATTCACTCGTGACGTCCGGCGCCGGGGCCTGCGTGTCTTCGCCGTTCGGCCGCCGCGGGGATCGGTAAACTTCGGCAGTTCGCGGTCCGCGAGGCGAAGGGGCACGGTGGAACCCGACAACGACGCACCGCCCGGGGCCTGGGCGCCCGGCAAGGTCGCCGAGCTGCTCGGGGTGTCGCCGGTGACGCTGCGCAGCTGGAGCGCGCGGTACGGGATCGGGCCGCCCGCCGGCGCCGGGCGCCACCGCCGCTATTCGGACGCGGACGTCCGCCGCCTCCAGCACATGCAGCGCCTGGTCGCCCGCGGGATGCCGGTCCGGGAGGCGGCCGAGGCGGCGTTCGGCCACGCCCCGGCCGGGCTCGAGGTGCCGGCCTCGCGGCGCGCGCGCGAGCTGACGGATGCCGCGGACGAGCTCCGGTACGCGTCGGTGGCGGGCCTGCTGGACGAAACGCTGGGCACCTTGGGCCCGGCGGCGGCCTGGACCGACGTGCTGGCCCCGGTCCTGCGCGGCCTGGGCGACCGCTGGCAGCGCGGCGACGCGTGCTTCGCCTCGGAGTGGGCGCTGACGTCGGAGATTTCCCTGGCGTTCGAGCGGTTCAGCGGCCGCTTCCCGGCGGCGGTGCCGGGCCGCCCGGTGCTGCTGGCGTGCTGCCCGGCGGAGAGGCACTCGCTGCCGATCGAGGCCTTGCGGGCGACGCTGGCCGAGGCGGCGGTCCCGGTGACGTACCTGGGACAGCTGGTCCCGGCGGAGACGGTGGCGGACCTGGCGGCCCGGATCGACCCGGTCCTGGTGGTGCTGTGGTCGATGGCCCCGACAACGGCCGACGACCTCCTGGCGGCGCGGCTCCGGACCCTGGGGTGCGAAGTGGGCACGGCGGGCCCGGGCTGGGCGCACCTGGCGGACCGCGGCTTCCGGTGGGTGAACGACCTGGGGGCCGCGGTGGAGCTGGCCGTGGCGCACGCGGAGTTCTGAGTCGGCCGTTCGTCCGTGCTTGACCACCGGCCGGCGAGGTCGCGAATGACTCATTCGCGGCTTCTGGTGTCCCGAATGAGTCATTCGCGACGTCCGCCGCCGGGTGGGCCGGGGTTGCACGGGCCCGGCCCACCCGGCCAGGCCGGTCAGCCAGCCCGGGTCGAGGCGGCCCGGGCCAGGCTTGCGCCCGGCCTGGCTTCGGCCCTGGGGTCGAGGCGGTCCCGCCCGGCCTTGCGTCGGCTTAGCTGGCCCAGCCCGAGCCGGGGCCAGGCTTGCGCCCGGCTCGGCCTCGCTCTGGGCTCGCGGTGGCCCTTCCCGGCCTTGCGTCGGCTTAGCCCCAGCGCGGCCGGGCCAGGCTTGCGCCCAGCCCAGCCCAGCCCAGCTCAGCCAGCCGGGGTCAGCCCAGCCCAGCCCCGGGTCAGCCAGCCCAGCCCAGCTGGGGCCAGCCCAGCCGGGGCGAGCCCAGCCCGGGCCAGCCCGGGTCAGGCCAGGCCAGGCTTGCACCCGGCCCCGGACTCGCTTCGTCCCGGGCTCGCAACAGCCCGGCGTCGCACCGACCCTGCCCAGTCTGGCCTCGCGCCCGGCCCACCCCAGCCCTGCGCTACCGCGACCAGCCCGGCCAGCCCCGCCCCACCGCGGCCGGCCCCGGCCCCGCACAAGCCCATCCCGGGCGAAGCGCGGACATCGATGTCATTAATCCGAATTCTTGTCTTCCTTGTCTTCTTGACGCTCTCCAGGCCCACAGCGGAAGCTTCCTGGCAACGTTGTCAGCTTCCCGGCACCCCACCCCGCCAGGTCCTCGGTTGCCGCCTGAAGAACGGAGTCCGCATGGCGGAGGAGAACGCGCGCGCGGAGGTGTCGGCCATGTCCCGTCGGCACGTCCTGACGGCGGGAACCGGCTTGCTGGCCGGCTTCGGCCTCGCCGCCGTCCTGCCCGGGGTTGCCTCGGCGGCACCGGCCGCTCCCGAGAGCCGCAAGAGCGATCTCGCCCTGTTCCGGCCGGTCCAGGTGTCCTCGACCGCCTACGCCGCGACCCCGGCCGAGTTCGCCGTCGACGGGCTGGCCCAGGTCGGCGTCCGCGGCTCCGGCTGGCGCGCCGCCCAGGGGGACGGCCAGTGGATCGTCGTCGACCTGCAGGCGCCCTGCGCCATCGAATCCGTCGTCCTCACCTTCGAGGCGCAGCCCGGCGATCCGGCCTTCGACGCCGGTGCCTCCCGGTCCCGCACCAGCGGCTTCGAGGTCCAGTCCAGCTACGCGACGGCGTTCGACCTCGACGTCTCCGGCGACGGCAAAGCGTGGCGCACCGTCCACCACACCGACGCCGGCACCGGTGGTGTCGTCACGATCCCGGTGGCCGTCACCGCGCGCTGGGTCCGCTTCACCGCGAGCCGCCGCTCGACGAGCAACCCCCTGGGGCTCAACGGCTTCCAGGTCTTCGGCACCAGCCGTCCGGCCCGGCCCGCCGTCCGCGGCTGGACGAGCTTCCCGGTGCGGCCGAACGACGAGCCGCCGGCCCTCGCCGTGGCGGCCGACGGCACCGTGCCGCTCGAATCCGGCTGGGTGCTCACCATGGACGACTGGGCGCCCACCGGCGACGGCAAGGCCCTCTCGGCGACCACTGTGGACACCCGCGGCTGGCTGCCGGCGACCGTGCCCGGCACCGTGCTGGCCTCGCTCGTCGAGCAGGGGCAGCTGCCGGATCCGGTGGCCGGGATGAACAACCTGCACGTCCCGGAAGCGCTCTCCCGCCACGCGTGGTGGTACCGCCGCCGCTTCGCCCTCCCGCGCGGCCTGGACACCTCCCCGGGCCGGCACGTCTGGCTGGAGTTCGACGGCGTCAACCACGAAGCGCAGATCTGGCTCAACGGAGCCCAAATCGCCACCCAGAGCCACCCGTTCGGCCGCGGTGTCCACGACGTGACCGCCGCGCTGCGCCGGACCGGCGAGCAGGTCCTGGCCGTCAAGATCTCGCCGATGCCGCGGCCGGGCAGCCCCGGGGACAAGGGCGCCGACGGCAGCTCCTGGGTCGACGCGGGCGGCACGATGTTCGACAACTCGCCGACCTACCTCGCCGTCTCCGGCTGGGACTGGATGCCCGCGGTGCGCGACCGCGCGTCCGGCCTCTGGGACCACGTTCGCCTGCGCTCGACCGGCGCCGCCGTGCTCGGCGACGTCCGCGTCGACACGAAGGTGCCCGACGGAAAGACCGCCGAGGTGACGCTCACCGTCCCGGTGCGCAACGCCGCCGCGACCGCCCAGCGCGTCAAGGTCACCGCCGCGTTCGGCCCGGTCACCCTGGCGGCCACGGTGACCGTCCCGGCCGGGCAGAGCACCGACGTCGTGTTCCCGAAGCAGCGGGTCGAGAACGCGAAGCTGTGGTGGCCCAACGGCTACGGCGACCCGAACCTCTACGACCTGACGCTCACCGCGGCGATCGGCGCCGCCACGAGCGACCGCCGGACGGTCAAGATCGGCCTGCGCGAAATCGGCTACGTCTACGACCTGCCGATCGTCATCGCCGACGGCCGCGCCACCCAGACCGTCGACCTCGCGCCGCAGAACGCCCGGTTCGTCCGCATGCAGGGCCTCAAGCGCGCCACCGGCTGGGGGTTCTCGCTCTGGACGATGTCCGTGCTGAACGGCTCGGGCCCCGATCTGGCCCAGGGCAAGCCGTCGTCGTCCCAGTCGGTGGCCGACGGCAACCCGCCCGAGCGCGCCTTCGACGGCGACCCGAACACCCGCTGGACGTCGGAATACAGCGACAACCAGTGGCTCCAGGTCGACCTCGGCGCCCCGACGGCGTTCGACCGGGTCGTGCTGACCTGGGAAACCGCCTACGCGGCGACGTTCAAGATCCAGGTGTCGCAGGACGGCGACACCTGGACCGACGTCGCGTCGGTGGACAACAGCCCGAAGCCGCTGACCTTCCTGGTCAACGGCGTCAAGATCTTCGCCCGCGGCGGGAGCTGGGGCTGGGACGAGCTGCTGCGCCGGATGCCCGCCGAACGGGCCGACGCCGTCGTCGCGATGCACCGCGACATGAACTTCACGCTGATCCGCAACTGGGTCGGGTCGTCGTACCGGCCGGAACTGTTCGACGCCTGCGACAAGTACGGCATCCTGCTGTGGAACGAGTTCTGGGACGGCTGGTCGACCGACCCGGCCAACCACGACATCTTCCTGGCGCAGGCGAAGGACACCGTGCTGCGCTACCGCCACCACGCGTGCGCGACGGTCTGGTTCGGCTGCAACGAGGGCACCCCGCCGCCGGTGATCGACAACGCGCTGCGGGACATCGTGCACGGCAACACCGACCTGCTCTACCAGGGCAATTCGGCGGGCGGCGTGATCACCGGCGACGGGCCGTACTACTGGCAGGACCCGAAACGGTACTTCACCGGCGAGGCGACCGGCGGCAAAGCCGGGTTCTGGAGCGAGATCGGCCTCCCGACGGTGTCGGTCGTGGAGAGCATGCGCAACCTCGTCGGCAAGGACGACCCCGGCTGGCCGATCGGCGCGCCCTGGTTCCTGCACGACTGGTCCACGAACGGCAACCAGTCGCCGCAGAGCTACCTGGCGGCGATCGACGCGCGGCTGGCGCCGTCGACGAGCCTGGCCGAGTTCTGCCGCAAGGCGCAGTTCGTCAACTACGAGAGCATGCGCGCGATCTTCGAGGCGTGGAACGCGAAGCTGTGGAACGACGCCACCGGCGTGCTGCTGTGGATGTCGCACCCGGCGTGGCACAGCACGGTCTGGCAGACCTACGACTACGACCTCGACGTCAACGGCAGCTACTACGGCGCGCGCAAGGGCTGCGAGGCCCGGCACGTCCAGGCCGACCTGACGACGTGGCAGGTGCGCGTGGTCAACCACACGCCGGCCGCGCTCACCGGCGTGACCGCCACGGCCCGGCTGTACGGCCTCGACGGGACGGCACTCGGCCAGGCGCAGCAGCAGAAGCTCGACGTGGCGCCGGTTTCGGCCGCCGCGGCGTTCACGGTCCCGTTCGACGCCGGCCGGCCGGACCTGCACCTGCTCCGGCTGACCCTGACCGACGGCCGGGGGACGGTGCTGTCGGAGAACACGTACTGGCGCTACCGGACGGACACGGCGATGCGCGCGCTCAACCAGCTCGCGGGTGCGCGCCTCACGACGTCGCTGCGGTCCGACGGCGACGCGTACACGGCGACGGTCCGCAACGACGGCCGCACGGTGGCGGCGATGATCCGGCTGTCGCTGCGGGAGAAGAACGGCACCGACCGCGTGCTGCCGACCCGCTACGGCGACAACTACTTCTGGCTGCTGCCGGGGGAGAGCCGCACGGTCCGCGTCGAGCCACGCCGGCGGGTGCCGAACGCGAAACTGCTGGTGGAGGCGTACAACGTGGCGGCGAAGCTGATCTAGCCGCGGTTTGTCGGACCCCGTCGCTACGCTCGCGGGGCCTGCGAACGAGGAGTGCCGGTGCGGGGGAGGGGCGGCGGCCTTCGTGGCCGGCGGCTGGAGCGGGGCGAGCACGGGATGTCGCGGCAGGTGATCGCGTCGGTGCTGTGCCGTGCGGACGACCCGGGGCATCTGCTGGCGTACGACGACGGCGGGCACCACTTCGAGCTGGTTTCGTCCGGGGCGATCTCCCGCGGCACGGAAGCATCGGCACGCCCCGGCCCTTGCGGTTCGGCGCGGTGATCCGGCTCGTGCATCCGCGGGCCCGCGATCGGGCGCAGGGTGATCTGTTCCGGTACGCGCTGGCCCGGCGGCACGGAAAGGTCCGGACCTTGCCGCTGGTGCGCCGCCGGGCCGGGTACGGTGGCGCGGTCGGGCACCGGCCGCTCGCCGGCTCTCTGGATCCTCACCGGCACCGGCCCCCACCCGCGCAACGGCTCGCGCAGCTTCATCGCGTCGGGACCGGCCCGCACGCCGATACCGTTGTCGCCGCCCTGCCCCTGGTCGACCTGCTCACTCAGCCCGGCGGCCTTGCCCGCCTGGAACCCCTGATCCCGCACCTGCCCCTCTCCGTCCTCCTCGCCCACCGGATCGTCCCCGGCGGCGGGCGGTTCCCGCTCGACCCGGACGAATCCCCGCTGCACGCCCTGATCCGCTGGCATTCCGGGGAACCCCGCGCCGCCGGCGGCACAGCGTGCACGAACACGAGCCGGACTTCCCGCCCGGCTCGCGGCGCCTGTTCCCCCGCGGGCTCGGCGACGCCTCCTGCCGGATCATCCCCTGGTGGGAGGAGTTCGTCGGAGACGACCAAAGCAGATACTGAATTCGTCCGCCGCGACGAACTACGCTAGCGGCGTCGCGCCTAGCTTCGGGAGGTGCTCGTCTCCATGAACCTGCGCCCGCACGCCGGCCTCGGCCGCGTCCTCGACGACCTGGGCGGCACGCTCCTGGACCTCGTCCTCGGCGACGGTGAGCGCCCGGGCGGCATCGGCGGTGTCGCCATCCACGATCCGCTCGACGAGCCCGCGCTGCCGCAGCACGCCCTCGTGCTGGGCGTCGGCCTCGCCGACCCGGACGAGGTCGTGCGGCAGCTGCGGACGCTGGCCCGGCACGACGCGGCGGGGCTCGTGGTGCGCGCGCCGGTCAAGGTGACTCCGGCGATCACCGCCGCCGTCGACGAGACCGGCGTCGCCCTGCTGAGCCTCGCCCGGGGTGCGTCCTGGGCCCAGCTCGCCGCGATGCTGCGGTCGCTGCTGGCCGAGGGCGACGTCGGGGACGCGCAGCGCGAGACCCTGGCCGGGCTGCCGTCCGGCGACCTGTTCGCCGTGGCCAACGCGATCGCCGCGCTGATCGACGCGCCCGTCACCATCGAGGACCGGCGTTCCCGCGTGCTCGCCTTCTCCGGACGGCAGGACGAAGCCGACCCCTCGCGCGTCGAGACCATCCTGGGGCGGCGGGTACCCGAGCGGTTCGCGCGGATGCTCGCCGAGCGCGGGGTGTTCCGCGAGCTCTACCGCAGCGAGCAGCCGGTCTACGTCGACCGCCCGCCGGAAAGCCCGGAGGGGTTCATGATCCCGCGCGTCGCCGTCGCGGTCCGGGCGGGCGACGAGATCCTCGGCTCGATCTGGGCCGCGGTGAGCGCCCCGCTGACGCCCGACCGCGCGCAGGCCCTGCGCGACGCGGCCCGCCTGGTGGCCCTGCACCTGCTGCGCATCCGGGCCGGGGCCGACGTCGAACGGCGGCTGCGGGCGGACCTGCTGAGCACCGCCCTCGAAGGGGGGACCGGCGCGCGTGAGGCGCTGAGCCGGCTGGGCCTGGCCGATCAGCCCGTCGTCGTGCTGGCGCTCGCCGTGCTCGGGACCGGAGCCGCCGACGCCGAGCTCGCCGCCGACCGGCAGCGCCTCAGCGACGGGCTGGCGATGCACCTGAGCGCGGTCCACCCGCGGTGCGCCGCCGCGCTCGTCGGCGACACGGCCTACGGGCTGGTGCCGGTGACCCGCGACACCGACGCCGAGCAGCGCGCCCTGCGGATCGCCACCGATTTCCTCGACCGGGTCGGCGACCGGGCCCGCGCCGTGGTCGGCATCGGCCCGGTGGCCCGCAGCGCGGCCGAGCTGCCGGAAGCCCGCGGCAGCGCGGACCGGGCGTTGCGGGTGCTGCGCTCGGGCAGCGGCGCCGGCCGCCGGGTCGCCCTGCTGGCCGACGTGCACGTCGAGGCCCTCCTGCTGGAGCTGCAGGACCTGGTCGCCGCCCGCGGCGACCGCCCGACCGGCGTCGTCGCCCGCCTGCTCGACTACGACGCCCAGCACCACGCCCACCTCGTGGAGACGCTCCGAGCCTGGCTGGACGCCTTCGGCGACGTCATCGCCGCCTCCGCGGCGGTCCACGTCCACCCGAACACCTTCCGCTACCGTCTCCGCCGCCTCGCCGAGGTCGGCGGCTTCGACCTGACGGACCCGCAGGCCAGGTTCGCGGCCATGCTCCAGCTCCGCGTAGTCGCCCCACCCGCCCCCTGACACCGTGATTGAAGGGTCGACACGCGTGATTGAAGGGTCGACACGGCGGAACCCGCGGCCGGCCGGCGTGTCGACCTCCTGATCACGTGTGTCGGCTCCCTGATCACGCGTGTCGACCCTTCAGACACGCGGAAATTGCGTTGGCCGGCGGGCGGGGGGTCGTTACCCTTCGCGGGAACTCGCCTGCCGCGTCGATCGAAGGGAGCCGGCCGTGCGTTGTCGCGTCGCCGTCGCTGCCCGGTCGCGGTCCGAGGTGATCCTGGTGTCTTCGCGTCCCCGGTGCCTGCCGCGCGGCCTGCACCGGACTCCGTGACGCGTTCCTGACGACCGTCGCGGGGAATCGCGCCGCCCTGGTCACTTCGTCCACAAAGGACACCACTGTGCGCAACCTCCGCAACCTCGGCATCCTCGCCCACGTCGACGCGGGCAAGACCACCATCACCGAGCGGATCCTGCACCGCACCGGCGCCACCCACAAGACCGGCGAGGTCCACGACGGCACCACCGTCACCGACTTCGACCCGCAGGAACGCGACCGCGGCATCACCATCTTCGCCGCGGCCGTCAGCTGCACGTGGGACGGCCACCGGCTCACCCTGATCGACACGCCCGGCCACGTCGACTTCACCGCCGAGGTCGAGCGTTCCCTGCGGGTGCTCGACGGCGCCGTCGCCGTGTTCGACGCCGTCGCCGGGGTCGAGCCGCAGAGCGAAACCGTGTGGCGCCAAGCCGATCGGTACGGCGTGCCGCGGATCGCGTTCGTCAACAAACTCGACCGCGCGGGCGCCGACCTCGACACCGCCGTCGCGTCCATCCGGGCGCGGCTGCACCCGGCACCGCTGGTCGTGCAGCTGCCGATCGGCCGGGAGGACGGCTTCACCGGCGTCGTCGACCTGCTGCGCCCGCACGACGTGCCGGCCGAGCTCGTCGCCGAGGCCCACCGCCGTCGCCGGGAGCTGGAGGAGGCCGTCGCCGAACTGCACCCGGTGGCCCTCGACGAGTTCTGCGCCACCGGCCGGATCTCGGCGGAGACCCTGGAGAAGGCGCTGCGGGAGCTGACCCTCAGCGGCGACGGGCTCGTCGTGCTGTGCGGCGCGGCCTACCGCGATCGCGGGATCGAGCCTCTGCTCGACGCCGTCGTCGCGTACCTGCCGTCGCCGGCCGACGTCCCGCCGGTGCGGCCCGACCGGCCCGCCGACCCGGCGGCGCCCCTGGCCGCACTGGTGTTCAAGGTCGTCTCGACGACCACGGGACGGCTGACGTACCTGCGGGTGTACTCGGGAACGCTGCGGAAGGGAGATCGGGTGACGGACGCGGAACGCACCGAGCGCATCGCGCGCGTGCTGCGCGTGCAGGCCGACCGGCATTCCGAAGTGGACAGTGCGGTGGCCGGTGACATCGTCGCGGTCGCCGGGCCGAAGGCGGCGCGCGTCGGCGCCACCCTCTGCGCGCCCGGCGCTCCGGTGCTGCTGGAGCCGCCGGCGACGGCGGACCCGGTGGTCTCGGTGGCGGTCGAGGCCCGGCGCGACGGCGACCGGCTCACGGCGGGGCTGGCCTGGCTGGCCGAGGAGGACCCGTCGCTGGTCGTGCGGGTCGATCCGGAGACCGGCCAGACGGTGCTGTCCGGGCTGGGCGAGCTGCACCTGGAGGTGTCGGTGGAGAAGCTGCGGCGGGACCGCGGCCTCGAGGTCGCGGTGGGGCGTCCTTCGGTGGCCTACCGCGAGACGGTGGTCAGCGGGGTGACCGGGCTGGTCTACCGCCACGTCAAGCAGGACGGCGGGGCGGGCCAGTTCGCCCACGTGGTCCTCGACGTCGCCCCGGCGGCCGAGGGCTTCGAGTTCGCTTCGGCGGTCGTCGGCGGCCGGGTGCCGCGGGAGTACGTCCGCGCGGTCGAGGCCGGCTGCCGGGACGCGCTGGCCGAGGGACCGCTGGGCGGGCACCCGGTGACGGGCCTGCGCGTGACGCTGACCGACGGGGCGACGCACCCGAAGGACTCGTCGGACCTGGCGTTCCGCACGGCGGGCCGCCTCGGGCTGCGGGAAGCGCTGCGGTCGTCGGAGCTGCGGCTGCTCGAGCCGGTGGCCGAGGT
The DNA here is from genome assembly GCF_031625235.1 of Amycolatopsis sp. 505. Taxonomy (NCBI): domain Bacteria; kingdom Bacillati; phylum Actinomycetota; class Actinomycetes; order Pseudonocardiales; family Pseudonocardiaceae; genus Amycolatopsis; species Amycolatopsis sp. 505. Next base: position 129,620 of record NZ_JACKQP010000013.1, on the reverse strand, counting down.
GGCGGTGACGGTTCCGCCCGACGCCGTCGGTGGCGTGCTCGGCGACCTGGCGGCCCGCCGGGGCCGGGTGGCCGGTTCGGCGGTCCGGCAGGGGACGGCGGTGGTGACGGCGACGGTGCCGGTGGCGGAGCTGTTCGGCTACGCGACCCGGCTGCGCAGCCGCACGCAGGGCCGTGGCACGTTCACCGCCCGCCCGGTGGGCTTCGCGCCGGTGCCGTGAGCGCCGACGCCCCACCGCGGTGACGCCGCGAATGACTCATTCGGGACCTCTGGTGTCCCGAATGAGTCATTCGCGGCACGCCGCGGGGCGCCGGTCAGCCGCGCGGGAGGGACGCCACCCCGGCCAGCAGCCGGTCGACGTCGTCCTCCGTGGTGTACGGCGCGATCCCGGCCCGGACCGCTCCCGTGTCACCCAGCCCCAGGTGCCGTGAGCACTCCAGCGCGTAGAAACTCCCCGCCGGAGCGTTCACCCCGTGCGCGCCGAGGTGCTCGTACACCGCCTGCGACGCCACCCCGGCCACCGAGAACAGCACCGTCGGAGTCCGGTGCCGCTCCGGTGCCCCGTACCGCGTGACGTCCGGAAGCGCGGCCAGACCGGCGTCGAGCCGGGCCAGCAGCGCGTTCTCGTGCTCCTCCAGCCGCGCCATCGACTCCTGCAGCCGCGCCCGGCGCGTCCCCGTCCCCGGCACCAGCCCGGCGAGGAAACCGATCGCCGCGGTCGTGCCCGCCAACAGCTCGTAGGGCAGCGTGCCCAGCTCGAACCGCTCCGGGACGGCGTTGGTCGAGGGCAGCAGCTTGTCCGGGTGCAGCGTCTCGAGCAACGCCGGCGCCGCCGCGACCACGCCGAGGTGCGGCCCGAGGAACTTGTACGGCGAGCAGGCGTAGAAGTCAGCCCCGAGCGCCGTGATGTCCACCAGAGCGTGCGGGGTCAGGTGGACGCCGTCGACGTAGAGCAGCGCACCGGCGTCGTGCACCTGCGCCGCGATGGCCGGGATGTCCGGCCGGGTGCCGAGCAGGTTCGACGCCGCCGTCACCGCGACCAGCCGCGTCCGCTCCGACAGCAGCGCGCCGATCGGCGCGAGTTCTCCGGTGGCCGGGTCGAAGTCCGCCCAGCGCACGGTGGCCCCGGCCGCCGCCGCGGCCTGGACCCACGGGCGGATGTTGGCGTCGTGGTCGAGGCGGGTCACCACGACTTCGTCGCCGGGGCCCCACTTCTGGGACAGCGTCCGGGAGAAGTCGTACGTCAGCTGCGTCATGCTCCGGCCGAAGACGACGCCCGCCGGGTCGGCGGCGAGCAGGTCGGCGACGGCTTCGCGGGCTTCGGCGACGACCGAGCTCGCTCGCCGCTCGGCCGCGGTGACGACGCCGCGGTTGGCGATCGCCGCGCACAGCGTGCCGGCCACCGCTTCCCCGACGACGGCGGGGACCTGCGAACCACCCGGTCCGTCGAAGTGGGCCGCGCCGCCGTCGAGGGCGGGGAAGTGCGCTCGGATGGTCTGAACGTCGTAGGTCACGCCGCCAGCATGCCGAACGGCGGCCACCGGCCTCAAGATCCCCTGGTCGGGAAGTCAGCGCCCCCGGTTGCGCGGGTGCTCACGCGCCCGGCGTTCGTTGCCGTGCTTGTAGTTGCCCGTCACCTTGGCCATCAGCAGCTGCTGGTCATCGCCGCGGGCCACCGCGGCCAGGAAGCGGGCGGCCGCGGTCCCGCGCAGTGTCCCCGCGGGCCGGCCGTGGTGCGTGATGGTCACGGTGCCGTGCTCGTCGCGGTAGGCGAAGCCCTCCGGTGTCCCCATGCGCCCCAGGGTGACACGGGCGGCAACCGGTTTTCCCCGGGTCGGACCCGGGGGGTTCCCGGATGGTGCCCGGGCCCGGACCCGACAGAATGCGAGGATGACCGGAGGGGGAGCGGGGCTGCGGGCCCGGCTGGGGAACAGGTACGTGCTGCTCGGCGCGCAAGTGCTCGTGCTGGTGGCGGTGCTCGTGTCGTACAACGGCGGCCGGTGGCGGTTCCCCGCCTACCGCGTCGACCTCGACGTCTACCGGCTCGGCTCGTCGGCGCTGCTGCACGGCCAGGCGCTGTACGGCACGCTGCCGCCCACCGGCGACGGCCAGTTGCTGCTCTTCACCTACCCGCCGTTCGCGGCGATCGTGCTGGCCCCGCTGGCGGTGCTGCCGTACTGGGCCGGCTGCCTCGCGCTCACCCTGCTGACCCTCGGGGTCCTGGCGGCAGTCCTGGTGACCGTGCTGCGCGCCCTCGGCGCGCGCTGCGACTCGCGGCGCGTGGTGACGCTGCTGCTGGCCGCCGAAGTGCTGGAGCCGGTCCTGCGCACGCTGTACGCCGGTCAGATCGACCTGCTGCTGCTCGCGCTGGTCGTGCTGGACGTCCTGGTGGACCACCCGCGCTGGCCGCGCGGCCTGCTGATCGGCCTCGCCGCCGCGGTCAAGCTGACCCCGGCGGTGTTCCTCCTGTACTTCCTGCTCCGCCGCGACACCCGGGCCGCGGTGACCGCCGGGGTGACCTTCCTGGCCGCGACGGCGCTGGGGTTCCTGCTCGCCGGCACCGACTCGGTCCGGTACTGGACGGGTGCACTGTGGGACACCGGCCGCGTCGGCGAGCCGACCTACGCCGGCGACCAGTCGCTGCTCGGGCTGCTGGCCAGGGCCGGGGTGCCGCCGGAGGCGCGGACGGCGTGGTGGCTGCCGCTGGTGGCGGTGGTGCTCGTGCTGACGGCGTGGGGCGTGCGACGCGCGCTCGCGGCGGGGGAGCCGACCATCGCGCTCGGCCTGAACGCGCTCGGCGGACTGCTGGTCTCGCCCATTTCGTGGACCCACCACTGGGTGTGGGCCGTGGTGGTCCTGCTCGGCTGGGCGGAGCTGGCCCGCCGCACCCGGCGGCGGGGGTTCGCGGTCCTGGCCGGGACGGGCGCGGTGCTCTTCGTCGCCGGGCCGCAGTGGTGGTGGCCGCGTGGCGGGGAGGTGGAGCGGCACTGGAACTTCGTCCAGCAGCTCACCGGCAACGGCTATGTCCTGTTCGGACTGGCGGTGCTGCTCACCGCGGTGCTGGTGCGGTTCCCGCGCCGGGACGGCCTCGTCAGCGACGTCGTGCCGGCCCACGCCGGAGCCAGCCCGCTCCCAGGATGAGCATCGCCGTGCCGAGCGCCAGGTCGAAGCAGATGCCGGCGGTGTTCCACGGCAGCGTGTCGGTGACCGCGGACGGCAGCGGGAGCAGCCCGGCGAAGCCGGCCACGACGTAGCCGACACCGGCGGTGACCAGGAACCGCGCGGCCCAGCGCGACGAGCGCGTGCAGAACACCGCGGCGGCGCCGGTCAGCAGGTGCACCAGCGTCCACACCCCGGAGACGGCGAGCACACCGAACAGCACGCGCGGCCCGCCGCCGTCCGCGACCCCGGCCATCAGCTCCAGCGCGGCGAGGACGAGGAACAGCAGGCCGATCAGCATGCCCATGCCCTGCACGGGGGCGGGGCCCCGCCGGGGTGCCCGGGTCTCGGGTTCGGTGGCCGTCATGTTTCCGGGGTTCCCCGCGCGCACCCTTTTAATGCACCGCATCCGGGGTATCCGGGCACGATCCGGACGCCGACGAGGAGTGACACGATGACCGAGTACCGCCACAGCGCGACCGCCGACATCCCCGCGGACGAGCTGTTCGCCTTCCTGAGCCACCCGGAGAACCTGCCCCGGTACTTCCCGGAGATGAAGGTCGCCGAGCCGAAGGGCGGCGACAGCGTCCACGTCGAGGCCGAGGTGCACGGCGAACGGGTGGCCAGTGAGGCGTGGCTGCACACCGACCCGGCGACGAGGTCGCTGACGTGGGGTGCCGAGGGCCCCGACGACTACCACGGCGAACTCCGCATCCGCGACGACGGCCCGGCGTCCTCGGAGATCACGGTGACGCTGCACAGCGTCCGCGAAGCCGACGGCGACGAGGTCCAGCAGGGCCTGGAACGCACGATCGCGGCGATGACGCACGCCGCGTCGTCCGACGCCGACGTCGAAGCCGCCGAAGGCCAGGGCGGCTGGACCTCCTACGACGACAAGAGGGACACGTCCAGCTGAGGCGGTAGCGGCCCGTAGGCGTTGCCGCGGGCGCCGCGGGTGCGCACGGCCGGCACGGCGAACAGGTACTTGAGCAGCTTCGGCGGGGCGGCGCCGCGCCCGCGGGCCCGCGCGGCGGCCGCCCGCCGCTCGACGCGCACCTGGTCGGCCTGCACCCGCTCGATCGCCCGGATCCGGTCGGCCTGGACTCCCGCCAGGTCCGCGGGCGTGACACCGCCGCGGCGGAACGCGGGAACCAGCCGGTTCGCCGCGGCGACGGCGTCCTGGATCGCCATCAGGATGCCGTTGCCGCCGACCGGCGAGATGACGTGCGCGGCGTCGCCGAGCAGCAACAGGCCCGGCCGGGACCAGTGGTCCACCCGCGAGATGTCGACCGACAGGAGCGTCGTCTGCGCGAAGTCCGTGAGCAGGTGGGCGCGGTCGGCCAGCCACGGGACGCGCTCGCGCACGAACGCCCGGATCGGCTCCACCCCGCGTTCGCGCAACGCCGGGTACGAGCCCTTTTCAATGCTGTAGCCGACCTGCCAGTCGTGGACGCCGCCGAGGACTCCGACGTAGGCGTCGCGGCCGAAGTACAGGTCGAGGTCCGCGTCCGGCGGGTCGCCGGGGGAGCGGGGCAGCCGGAACCACAGCAGGTCGGTGGTCGCGCCGAGCGACCGGGCTTCGAGCCCGGCCAGGCGCCGCACGGTGGAAAACCGGCCGTCGGCGCCGACGACGACGGACGCGGCGAGCTCGCCGCCGCGGTGGCGGACGCCGGTCACCACGCCGTCGGCCTCGAGCAGCCCGGTGACCTTGGCGCCGGTGCGCAACGTGAAGGACGGCAGCACGCTCGCCCGCTCGGCGAGGAAGTCGAGGAACCGCACCTGGGGCATCAGGGCGATGTAGCCGAACGGCGTCCGGAGGCGGTCGTAGTCGGCGGCGCGGTAGACGCCGTCCGGGGTGTGGAAGCGGAACGAGCGCGCCTTGAAGTGGTCGAGCTCCAGCAGGTCGCCGGCCAGGCCGAGGCGGTCGAGCAGTTCGAGGGTGTAGGGGTGCAGCGAGTCGCCGCGGAAGTCGCGGTCGAAGTCGGACCGCGATTCGAGCACGGTGACCTCGATCCCGGCCCGGGCCAGGAGGTAGCCGAGCAACAGCCCGCCGGGCCCGCCGCCGGCGATCGCCACGCTCATGCCGTGTCCACAGTGGAGAGACGGAACACCGCCATGGTGGGCAGGTGCTCCAGGATCCGGGCCGGGGTCGCGTCCTGGGGGACCGGGAACGCCCGGATCGCCCACGGCACCGACATCGCGGCCAGGTAGGCGGCGACGACCGCGGCCGCTTCCTCGCCGCCGGTCTCGTCGGCTCGCCGGTCTTCGCGGTGGCCGTGGGACAGCAGCGCGCACACCGGCGTGGCCAGGAGGTTCTCCACCCAGTCGCGGTCGCGGACGGGGGAGACGAGGTACTGCCCGCCGTCGTGCGCGACCACGGCGAGGGGGACGCGCCTCGGCTCGCCGGTGCGGCGGCCGCGCGTCTCGACGACGCGCAGGGCGTACCCGCCGTCCGGTGGGGCCTCGGCGGGGGCGTCGATCAGCTTCGCGGTCATTTCGGCGTTCATCGCTCGGACATCCACGTTTCCACGGTAGCAAAACTAGCTAGATTGTCTAGCTAACTTAGAATGACCAGGTGGAAGACATCCCCGTCGCGCTCCGGGTGAACCTCGCGCTCCGCGAGCTCCTCGCGCTCGCCCACGACGTGCAGATCGCCCTGGCCCGGCGGCTCGGTCTCGGCGCGACCGACGTCCAGGCGCTGCAGCACCTGTCCGCCGGCACGCCGATGGGCACGGTCGACCTCGCACACGCGCTGAAGATCCGGTCCGCGTCGGCGACCGTGCTGGTCGACCGGCTCGAAGCGGCCGGTCACGTCCGTCGCGGCCCGCACCCGCGCGACGGGCGGCGGGTCACCCTCGTCGTCAGCGAGGCGGCCCGAGCCGAAGTCCGGGCCGCGCTGGCGCCGCTCGTCGACGCCATCACCCGGTTGACGGACGGCCTGCCGCCCGGGCAGGCGGAGGTCGTGGCGCAGTTCCTCGGGGACACCACGGAGATCCTCCGTGCTTACGCTGCGGAGCCGCCGGAGGCGGGTTAGCGTTCCGCGCATGCGAGACGAGCCCGCGCTGTGGCTGTTCGCCGACCAGCTCGGGCCCCACTTCCACAGCACACCCGAGCACCGCGGTCGTGACGTGCTGCTGATCCGGTCGGCCGCCGCCTTCGCCGCGAAACCGTTCCACCGGCAGAAACTGCACCTGGTCCAGGCGGCGCTGTACCGGCTCGCGGCCGACCTCGGCGACCGAGTCACCCTGATCGACGCGCCTGACTACCGCACCGGCCTGCGGCGCTTCGGGCGGCCGGTCGTGGTGCACGAGCCGACGTCGCACGCGGCCGACGCCTTCGTCCGGCGGCTGCGCGACGAAGGCGTCGTCACGGAGATCGTGCCCACGCCCGGCTTCTTGCTGTCCAAAGAGGACTTCGCCGCCTGGGCGGCCGGGCGGACGCGGTTCGTCATGGAGGACTTCTACCGCGACCAGCGCCGGAAGTTCGGCGTGCTGCTCGAAGCCGACGGCGAACCCGAAGGCGGGCACTGGAACTACGACCACGACAATCGGCAGCCGCCGCCGAAGACCACCCGGCTCGGCGTCCCGGCGCCGTGGCACCCGCGCGAAAACGAGCTCGACGACCGGGTCCGCGCCGAACTCGACGCGGCCGAGCGCGCCGGGAAGATCCGGCCGGTCGGCGTGGACGGGCCACGGCAGTTCGCCGTCGGGCACGACGAGGCGAACCGGGCGCTGCGCCGGTTCCTCGACCACCGGCTGTCGTTCTTCGGGCCACATCAGGACGCGATGCTCACCCACGACTGGGCGATGGCGCACGCCCTGCTGTCGGTGCCGCTGAACCTCGGGCTGCTCGACCCGCGCGACGTCGTCCGGCGGGCCGAGGACCGGTACCGGGCGGGGGAGGCGCCGCTGAGCAGCGTCGAGGGGTTCGTCCGGCAGGTGCTCGGCTGGCGCGAATGGGTGTGGCACCTCTACTGGCACCAAGGGCCGGACTACCTGCGCCGCAACGCGCTGCAAGCCCGCCGCGCCCTGCCGCAGTGGTGGCGCTCGCTCGACGCCGACGCGGTCGAAGCGGCGTGCCTGCGCACCGCGCTGGCCGGGGTCCGCGACCGCGGCTACGCCCACCACATCGAACGCCTGATGGTGCTCGGCAACCACGGGCTCCAGCGCGGCTACGACCCGGCCGCGCTGACCCGCTGGTTCGCGACGGCCTTCGTCGACGGCTTCCCCTGGGTGATGCCGGCGAACGTGATCGGCATGAGCCAGTACGCCGACGGCGGGCTCGTCGCGACCAAGCCGTACGCCGCCGGCGGCGCCTACATCAGCCGGATGAGCGACCACTGCGGCGGCTGCGTCTTCGACCCGAAGAAGCGGACCGGGCCGGACGCGTGCCCGTTCACCGCGGGGTACTGGGCGTTCCTGGACCGGAACGCCGAGCGGCTGCGCGGCAACCACCGGATGCGCCAGGCCCTCGGCGGGCTCGAACGGCTCGCCGATCGCGCCGAGGTCGTCGCCCACGAGGCCGGCCGCGAACACTTCTGATCGTATAACGACCTATACGGCGAGGGACGATCGAAACCATCGTCGCGAGGGTGAACAGACCACACGCAACGAGCGCGGCAGCCTGCACGCTCTCGGTGCAGGCTGCCCGAGCGGCCGCGAGAAGCTCGGCAGCTTGCGCCAGGCCGTGCGACGCCGTTTGCGCTTGGGCCGGTCCGGCGGAGGCCAGGCGCGTCACCGCTTCCGGCACGCCGGGTGGCACCACCAGGTGCGCCGCGTAGACGGCGGCCGCCAGGGAGCCGAACGCCGTCGTGCCCAGGCCCGCCCCCAGCTCGTAGCCGGTCTTCTCGACCGCGGCCGCGCCTCCGGCCCGGTCAGGGGGCGCGGCGGACAGCAGCGTGTCCGTGCTCGACGTCAGCGCGAGCGCCATGCCCAACCCCGAGCCGACGAGCGCACTGCCGAGCCACCACGGCGACGGCAGGCCGCCCACCGCCGGGATGCCGAGGGACGCTGCCGCCAGGGCGAATCCTGCGGTGCGAACGCGGGTGTTGCCGTACCGCTCCAAAAGTGCCGGAGCGACCACGCTGCCGGCCGCCGACGCGCCGAGGACGAGCAGCAGCCGCGCCGCCGCGGCCGTCGGGGAGAGGCCGAGCACCACCTGGAGGTACTGGGCGAGCAGCAGGCCCAGCCCGACGAGGGTGCTCATCACCAGCAGCACCCCGCCGACCGCGCCGGGTACGCCCGGCCGCCGGAACAGGGTGAGGTCCAGTAGGGGAGTGGCCGCACGCCGCTGGCGGCGCACGAAGAGCACGAGGAGGACGCACCCGGCCGCCCCCGCGACGAAGCCGCCCCCCGACGGCCCGACGGCGAAGGCGATGCCGAGCACGCCACCGGCCGCGAGCACCGCGCTGAGCGCGTCCCACGGCTCGCGCCCGGGCGGGCTGCGCGGCAGCCACCGCAGCGCCGCCACCAGGGCGGCCAGGATGACCGGCGGGTTGACCAGGAACGTCGCCCGCCACCCCCACGCTTCGACGAGCAGCCCGCCGAGGACCGGCCCGAACACCGAGCCGGTCCCGGCGATGCCGCTGCACACCGCGATCGCCGTGCGCCGCCGCCGTCGGTCCGGGAACAGCTCCCGCAGCAGCGACATCGTCACCGGCATGATCAGCGCGCCGCCGACGCCGAGCGCGGCGCGGGCGGCGAGCAGGGCCGGGACGCCGGGGGCGAGGGCACAGCCGAGCGACGCCACCCCGAACACCACGTAGCCGGTGACGAGCACGCGCCGCCGTCCGAAGCGGTCGCCGAGTGTGCCGGACGGCAGGAGCAGCGGGGCCGCGGTGAGCGGGTAGATCGCCACGATCCACACCTGGGCGGCCGCGCCGGGCCGCAGTTGCCGGACGAGGTCGGGCAGCGCGACGTGCAGCACGGTCGCGTCCACCGCGACCAGGAAGAGGCCGGCGCCGAGCACGGCCAGCAGCGGCGCGGTCCGGGTCACGGCCACAGCTCGTCCGCCAGGTGCCGTGCGACGACGTCGACGTGCGGCGGATCGACGATCGAGAGGTGGTGTGCCGGGACGGGGACGATCTCGAGCCGCGGGCACAGCCCGCCCCACCCGGCGTCGGGGTCGGTGCGGGAATAGCGCGGTTCCATCGCGAGCCCGGCGGCGTACGGTTCGGTGGCCCGGTACAGCACCACGCGGCCGGCGTAGGGCGGCGGCGTGGCGCGTTCGGCGGCCAGGGTGTCCAAAAAGGACTGGCGCTGGTGGCGGAGGACTCCGGGGCTCAGCAACCCGGCTTCGGCCACGCGCCGCATGGTGAGCTCGATCTGCTCTTCTTCGAGCAGGGGCGCGAGTTCGTCGTGGCCGAGCCGGACGGTCCGGCCGTAGGTGCCCTCGACGTAGCCGGTGAAGCGCAGGAACCGCCGGGCCGACGACGCGCGCGGGTCGAGGTCCGGTTCGGGCAGCGGCCGCATGGTGTCGATGAGGGCGACGAGCTCGACCGGTTCGCCCTCGTCGGCGAGCCGGGCGGCGAGGCCGTAGGCGAGGGCACCGCCGAAGGACCAGCCGGCGAGGCGGTAGGGGCCGTGGGGAAGGCGGGCGCGCACGAGCGGGAGGAGCCGGTCGACGCGGTCTTCGATGGTGGTGCCGGGCACGCGTTCGAAGCCGAGGCAGGGGATCCCGGCGGGAAGCCGGTCCAGCAGCGGGCGGTAGACGGTGCAGGTGCTGCCGCCGGGGTGGAACAGCAGGAGAGGGGTGGTGCCGGCGTCGCCGGGCTTGAGCAGGTGCACGTCTTCGCGCGTGTCGAGCAGGGCCCGCGCGACGTCGGCGACGGCGGCGAGCGAGTCGTGCCGGAGGAGGTCCGCGGCGTCGACGGGAGTGTCGAGTTCAGTGGTGAGGCTGCCGGCGAGCAGCCGCGCGAGGCGGTGCGGGTCGGCGGTTCCGGTGAGGCGGACGTGCGGGCCGGCGGCGTCGGTACCGGTGTGCTGCCGCCAGAGCCGCAGGACGAGCCGGTCGGCGGCGTCCCAGGCCCGGCCGCGGGCCGGAGGTTCGTCGCCCCGCGGGACGAGGTCCCGGGTGAGATCGGCGAGGGTGGCCCCGCGCAGCACGGCGGCGGCGTCGGGTTCGGTGCCGAGCTCCCGGCGGACGGCTTCGCGGATCCGGTTCGCCATGAGCGAGTCGAGCCCGAGGTCGACGAGCGGCACATCGGGGTCCAGGCGGTCGGGGGCGAGCCCCATGACGGCCGCGACGATCCGGGTGAGCCGACCACCGGCGGCTTCGGGTCCGGGTCCGGCCGACGGCTGGGTGGCTCGGCCTGCAGTGGGCCGGGTCCCGTCGGGCGTTGCCGCGGGCCGGGACTCCCCGGCCGGGGCGGGGTGCTCGTCCCCGTCGGTGTACCAGTGCCGCTCGTGGCGCCAGGGCATCGGCGGGACGTCCGTGATGCGGGCGTCGTCGTCCGGGGTGGTCAGCGTGATGCGGGTGCCCGCGCAGTACAGCGTTGCCGCCGCGGCCGCGAACGCCCGGACCTCGTCCTGGCCGCGGCGCAGGGTGCCGGTCACCACCGCTTCGGGGATTCCGCCCGCTTCGAGCGTCTTCGCCAGCGACCCCCGCAGGATCGGGTGCGGGGAGACCTCGACGAACACGCGGTGCCCGTCCGCGGCCGCCGCGGCGACCGCCTGCCGGAAGCGGACGGGGCGGCGCAGGTGCGCGGCCCAATAGCCGGCGTCGAAGTCCGGGAGCTCGCGCGGGTCCGTCAGCACCGTGTCGTACCAGGGCACCAACGGCCGCCGTCCGCCCAGCTCGGCGAGTGCGGCACGCAGGGCGCCGAGGACGGGCTCGACCCCCGCCGAATGCCCGGCGACCCCGACCGGCAGCCGCCGCGCGCTCCGCCCGATGGCCTCGAGGCCGGCGACTAGCCGGTCGAGCACCACCGCGTCCCCGGCGACCGTCACCTGCCCCGGAGCGGAATCCACGGCCAGTTCGACGCCGGGGTGCGAGGCGAGCTCGCCGGGCGTCAGCTCGACCGCGGCCATCGCGCCGCCGGAGCCGATCGTGCCCAGCAGGCGGGCGCGGGTGGCGACCAGGTGGACGGCCTCGTCGGCGGTCAGCACCCCACCCACGACGGCGGCCGCGGCGGACCCGAGCGAGTGCCCGAGGACGGCGCCGGGCCGCACCCCGAGCGCCTCCCACCGCGCGGCCAGCGCAACCTGCGTCCCGAAGATGGCCAGCTGCGTCTCGGCGAGGGACGCCGGGGCGGCGCCGGCGAGCAGCGACCGCAGCGATCGCCCGGCGTGTTCGGTGAAGGGATCGCCGAGCTTGTCGACCTGGGCGGCGAAGGTGGGTTCGGCGGCGAGCAGCCGGCGGCCCATCCCGGCCCACTGGGACCCGTGCCCGGAGAAGACGAAGACCGGCCCCTCCCCGCCGACGGCGCAACCGGCGAAGGCGCCGGCGGGCAGCGGATCGGCCCCGTCCCCGACGGCCCGCAGCAACGCGGCGAGTTCCCCGTGACCGGCGGCGACGAAGGCGGCCCGGTGCGGTCCGGAGTTGTCACGCCGGAAGAGGGTGTGCGTGACGTCGGCCAGGGAGCTCCGCCGCCCGGAGGGGGAGTCCAGCCAGGCGGCGAGCTGGGTGGCGCGCTCGGTGAGCCGGTCGCGGGTCCGCGCCGACAGCAGCCCGATCCGGACACCGCCGCTGCCCGGCGGCCGGTCACCGGCTCGCCCGGCGGGGAGCCCGCCGTCCGGCCGGGGAGAGGCGCTGCCGAGCGAGCGCCCGCCCGTCGTGGAAGCGGCGCTCGTCGGCTCGTGGCCGCGCCGGGTCGCGGCACCACCACTTTCGCGAGCCGGGCCCGCCGCCTCTGCGAGCACCACGTGCGCGCCCGTCGCGGCACCGGCGCTCGCAACCTCGCCGCCGCGCCGGGTCGCGGCACCACCACTTTCGCGAGCCGGAGCCGCCGCCTCTTCCAGCACCACGTGCGCGTTCGTCCCGCCGAACCCGAAAGCCGACACCCCCGCCGTCGCGCGGCCGGTGTGGCGGGGCCACGGTGTCGGCTCCGTGACCACCTTCAACCCCAACGGGCCGAACGCGATGTGCGGGTTCGGCGCGCCGAAGTGCAGCTGTGGCGGCAGCACCCCGTGCGTCATCGCCAGGACCACCTTGATCAGCCCGGCGATCCCCGCCGCCGCCTCGGCGTGGGCGATGTTCGTCTTCACCGAGCCGATCAGCAGCGGCGCACCCGCCGCGCGGCCCGCGCCCAGCACCGCACCCAGCGCACCCGCCTCGATCGGGTCGCCCAGCAGCGTCCCCGTCCCGTGCGCCTCCACGTAGTCCACAGTGGACGGCTCGACGCCGCGGTAGGCGTCCCGCAGCATCGCCTGCTGCGCCAGCGGGTTCGGTGCGGCCAGGCCGTGGGACCGGCCGTCGGAGTTGACCGCCGAGGCGCGGATCACCGCGAGCACGCGGTCGCCGTCGCATTCGGCGTCCGCCAGGCGCTTGAGCACCACGACGCCGCAGCCCTCCGCTCGCGCGATGCCGTCCGCGGCCGCCGAGAACGTCTTGCAGCGGCCGTCGCCCGCGAGCAGGCCCGCCGCCGCGAACGCCGCCGTCGGGCCGGGGAGCAGCATGAGGTTGACCCCCGCCGCCAGCGCCAGGTCCGCGTCGCCGTCGCGCAGGGCGCGCACCGCGTGGTGCACCGCGACCAGCGACGACGAGCACGCCGTGTCCACCGCCATGCTCGGCCCGCGCAGGTCGTAGACGTACGACAGCCGGTTGGCCGCGATGCTGCCCGCCGCACCCGTGGCCGTCCACAGGTCCGGCGCGCCGCCGGTCATCGTGAGGTGGCCGTAGTCGTGGGTCGAAATCCCGGTGAACACGCCGGTCCGGCTGCCGCGCAGCGACGCCGGGGCGAGGCCGGCGTGCTCCAGCGCCGCCCACGTGACCTCCAGGAGCATGCGCTGCTGCGGGTCCATCGTCGCCGCTTCGCGGGGGGTGATGCCGAAGTGCTCGGCGTCGAACCCGGCGACGTCGTCGAGGAATCCGCCGAGCACCGGCGCGGCCTCGGCGCTCCAGCGGCCGGGCGGCGCGGTGCGGACGGCGTCCCGCCCGCTGCTCAGCAGGTCCCAGAACGCCTCGGGCCCGTCCGCGCCGGGGAACCGGCAGCCCAGGCCGATGACGGCGACCGGATCGGTCCGACGGCGGTCGGTGCTCGGCCGGGCCTCGGGCTCGGCCTCGCCGGTGAGGCTGCGGACGAGGTGGTCGATGGTCGGGCTTTCCCACAGCAGCGTCGCCGGCAGCCGGCGGCCGAGCCGGTCTTCGAGGTCGGCGGCGATGCCGACGGCCTGGCGGGAGGACAGGCCGTAGTCGCCGAGCGGCCGGTCGGGCTCGGCCGGGACGCCGGTGTGCTCGGCGACGGTGTCCAGGAGCCAACGGCGGAGGGTGTCGCTCATCGCGCCAGTGCCTTTCCGTAGTCGCCGGCGAGGTAGCGGTCGCGGCAGGCGGCGCGGGCGATCTTGCCGCTGGACGTGCGCGGGACCCGCCCGGGTGGCACGAGCAGCACGTCCCGCAGCGCGAGGCCGTGCGCGTCGGAGACCAGCCGCCGGATCGCGGCGGCCAGCGCGCGTTCGGCGGGCTCGGCCAGGTCCGCGTGGCCGCGGTGTTCGGCGACCACGACGACGGCCTCGGTGTCGGTGCCCGCCACGGCGAAGGCGGCGACGCTGCCCGGGCGGATCCCGGGGTCGGTCGACGCGGCGGTCGCTTCGACGTCCTGCGGGTAGTGGTTGCGGCCGTCGACGATGATCAGGTCCTTGATCCGGCCCGCGATGTAGAGCTCGCCGTCGTGGCGGACGCCGAGGTCGCCGGTCCGCAGCCAGGGCCCCTCGGGCAGGCCGCCGGCCAGCCGGGCGCCGAAGGTTTCGGTGCTCTCCAGGGGTTTCTGCCAGTATCCGTCGCCGACGTTCGGCCCGTGCACCCAGATTTCGCCGACCGAGCCGTCCGGCAGCACGACGGCGTTGTCCGGGTCGACGAGGGCGACGAGCTGCCCGGCCGGGGTGCCGCAGGCGACGAGCCGGACGCCGTCCGCGGCCGGCCGGGCGGCGCCCGTCGCAAGGGCGTCGCGGTCGAACGTGGTGACGCGCGGGGCCGCGGCGGGGCCGGTGGTGACGAACACGGTGGCCTCGGCCAGGCCGTACGCCGGGCGGGTCATCTCCGGCCGGTACCCGGCGGCCGCGAAGGCGGTGTGGAACCGGTCGAGGACGTCCGGGTTGATCGGCTCGGCGCCGTTGACGATCGCGGTGACCCGCCCGAGCCGCAGCCGCGCGCGGTCGGTGTCGCGGATCCGGCTCGCGCAGTAGTGGAAGGCGAAGTTCGGGGCCGCGCTCCAGCTGCCCGCGTGGTCGCCGAGCAGTTCCAGCCAGCGGACCGGCCGCTCGATGAAGGCCAGCGGGTCCATCAGCACCGAGCGCAGGCCGAGCGCCAGCGGCGTGATCAGGCCGAGGACCAGCCCCATGTCGTGGAACAGCGGCAGCCACGAAACCGTGGTCGCCGCGGCCGGGTCGAGGCCGAGCCCGCGCACCGCCTGGGTGACGTTGGCGAGCACGTTCGCGTGGGTCAGCACCACGCCGGCCGGGCTGCGGGTCGAACCGGAGGTGTACTGCAGGTAGGCGACGTCGCCCGGGGCCGCGGCCGGAACCGGCCGGGTCCGCGCCGGTTCCGGGCGGTCGACCGCGACGACGGTGACGTCGTTGCCGACGAACGCTTCGACACCCGCGCGGGCGGTCGCGGTGGTCACGACGGCCGACGGCGCGCAGTCGGCGAGGACCGCGGCGAGCCGCCCCGCGTGACCCGGCAGGTCCGGGTCGAACAGCGGCACCGCGATCGCGCCCGCGGCGATCGCGGCCAGGAACCCGACGACGTAGTCCGGGCCCTGCGGGCAGAGCACGGCGACCCGGTCGCCCGGCGCCACCGGCAGCGCGCCCGCGGCGGCGTCGACGCGCTCGGCCAGCTGCCGCCAGGTCAGGCTGCGGCGCCGTCCGGCGGGGTCGGCGGCGAAGTCGGCGAAGGTGAGGGCGGGCGCGTCGGGGGTGGTCGCCGCCCAGTGGCGCAGGCACGCGGTCAGGGTGTCGCCGCCCACCGCCGGGAAGTTCTGCTGGGACATGGGGTTCTCCTTGCTAGCGGCCCAGCCGTGGCGCGGCGTGCTGCCACGCGGCGACGGCCAGGGTGTCGAGGTCGAGGCCGGTCGCTCCGGCGTCGCGGAGCAGGACCAGCACGCCGTCGGCGGCGATGGCGACGGTGCGCAGGCGCAGGCCGGGTTCCGGCCGGCCGGGCAGGGTCAGGACCTGCTGGTAGGACAGGGATTGCGCGCCGGGAACGGCAGGGCCGGTCCCGACGGTGGTGGTCGACTCCGTGGGGAGCTCCCCGTCGTCGACGGTGATGCGGGCGCAACGGCGGGCCTGCGCGGCCCAGGCGGTCAGGTCGGGTGGGTGCGGGGTGCGCGCGACGAGTTCGGACAGCTGCCCGCCGGGTACCGCCGTCTGGAAGCCCTGGCCGGTGCCCGCGCCGGGGCGCAGCAGGCGGCCGTGGACGACGTCGGCGCAGTCCCCGGTGTCGCTGCGGTCCGAAGTGGACAGTGCGGTGGCGAGGTCGAACACGTCGCGTGCCGCGGGCCGTCCGGGGATCGTCTCGGCGGGCAGGAGCGCGGCCGGCGGGACGGCGGTTGGCGGGGGAGCCGGGACCGCCGTCGCGGGTTTGGCCGGGGAAATGGTGACCACGGCGGCCGCGGCGATCAGCAGCGCGGCCGGGGGAAAGCGAATTCGGGCAGCCATGAACAACCCTTCCGGGAGCATTCTCGGGGGAGGTGCGGCCCCTGCGCTGGAACCCTTCGCCGGGAGCACGTCGAGCGACGGCCGATCCGGCGGCACGGCGAAGGCTACGCCGGGAAATCGGTTACCGGAAGCACCTCAAGACGGCGTAAACATCGTCGTGCACAGCGGGTGAGCTGCTGGATTGCAGGTTACTGGCGAGTTCGGCAAGCGCTTGTGGCACGGCCGTCCGGGATTGGTCACGCTGCGCGACCGTCGCCTCACCCCCGCGGGGGAGTTTGTTTTCCTGCCATTCACATTGTCCGCTCACATAGTGGGCAGGACAATTGCGCTCGTGGGCGCAATTCCTTTAGCTTGGCCGCACCTTCGACGATCGGGGAAAGGAAACGCATGCGCCCTTCGGTGAGGTGGTTCACCGCCCTGGCGGCCGCGGTGTGCGTGCTGCCCGGCACCCCCGCGCCGGCCGCGGCCGACGTCCCGGACGCCCGGGCCGACGACGGCTCGCACGTCGTCGCCCAGACCACTGTGGACGGTGACGCGCGGGTGCTCGACCTGACCGTGCGCTCGACCGGCGTCGGGGCGTACGCGATGGTCCGGCTGATCCTGCCGCAGAACTGGGCCGGCGGCCGCTGGCCGGCGGTCTACCTGCTGGCCGGCGAGACGCGGCTGCAGGACTACCGCGGCTGGAGCGCGAACACCGACGTCCGGCAGCTCGCCGACGACGCCGGCGTCCTGGTCGTGATGCCCGGCTCGGGCTCCGCCGGGTTCTTCAGCGACTGGTGGAACTACGGCAAGGACATCGCGCTCAACCAGTGGGAGACGTTCACCGCCGTCGAACTCCCGCAGCTGATCGACCGCGGCTACCGCGGCGACGGCCGGCGCGCGGCCGCCGGGCTGTCCCTCGGCGGCTACGGCGCGTTCGAACTCGCCGCCCGGCGGCCGGGCGTGTTCCGGTACGCGGCCTCCTTCAGCGGCAACCTCAACCCGTCCGCAGCGGGCGGCGACCTGCTGACCAGCGCGATCGTCACGTCGGCCCACCTCGACCCCGAAGCCCTGTGGGGCGACCGGCGCCGGGAGTCCGCGCGCTGGGAAGCGCACGACCCGCTGGTGAACGCGGACCGCCTGCGCGGCACCGAGCTGTACCTTTCGGCGGGCAACGGGCTGCCGGGCCCGCTGGACGCCAAGCTCCCGATCGACGTCCTGCCCGGCGCGATGCTCCTCGAGTTCCTCTGCGGCGCCCAGACGACGGCGATGGCCGGCCGGCTGCGCGCCCTCGGCGTCCCGGCGACGGTGGACCTCTACGGGCCGGGCACGCACCAGTGGGCGTACTGGCAGGAGCAGCTGCACAAGACGTGGCCGCGGATGCTGCAGGTGCTGGCGTCGTGAAACCGTCCTATGTGGTCACGGGCGCGGCGGGCGGCATCGGCCGCGCGTGCGTGGCGGAGCTGGTCCGGCGGGGCGCCCACGTGTGGGCGAGCGTGCGGTCCGACGCGGACGAAGCGGACCTCGGGCGCGCGTACGGCGACGCGGTCACGGTGCTGCGGATGGACCTGCGTGACGAGGCGTCGATCGCCCGTTGCGGCGAGCGCGTTGCGGCGGCCGGACCGTTGCGGGGACTGGTGAACAACGCCGGCCTGGCCCGGCCGGGACCGCTCGAGCACGTGCCCCTGGCCGCGTTCCGGGAGCAGCTGGAGGTGAACGTGACGGGCCAGCTGGCGGTGACGCGCGCGATGCTGCCGGCGCTGCGGCGCACGGAGTCGGCGCGCGTGGTGACGATCGGCTCGATCGGCGGCCGGATCGCGGGACCGATGGTCGGGCCGTACCACACGTCGAAGTTCGCGCTGGTGGGGTTGACCGACAGCCTGCGCGCGGAGCTGGCCCCGGAGGGGATCCGCGTGGTGCTGGTCGAGCCGGGAGCGGTGGCGACGCCGATCTGGCCCCGGGCCCGCGCGGCGGCCGAGGAGGTGAGGGCGGCCCTGTCGCGGGCGGCGTTGGAGAGGTATGGGGAGCAGCTGGCCGCGGCGGAGAGGAGCGCGGCCCGGTCGGCCCGGACGGGAGTACCCCCGCGCCGTGCGGCGGAGACGGTGGTCCGCGCGCTCACGACCCGCCGTCCGGCGCCGAGGTACCTGGTGGGCCGGGACGCCCGGCTGGCCGCGGTGCTGGCGAACTTGCCGTTCCGGGTGAGGTACCACCTGACGGCGGCGAAGCGATGAGCCGCCTGGTCGTGATCGTCGCGCCCGGCTCGCGGGGTGACGTCCAACCGTGCGTCGCCCTCGGGCGGGGCCTTGCCGCGCACGGCGATCGCGTTCGCGTTCTGGCCGCGTCCGCGTTCCGGGGGCTCGTCGAATCCCACGGCCTCGGCTTCGCGCCCCTCTCGGCGGACCCGGCCGCCCTGCTCGGCTCGGCCGTCGGGCAAGCGTGGACCGGCGGCAGGCGGTTCCTCTCCGGGCTGCGGGCCGTCCTCCGGCCGGTGCTCGACACGCTCCTCGCCGACGTCCACGCCGGGGCTGCCGGCGCCGACCTCGTGCTCGCTCCTTCGCTCGGCTTCCTCGGCGCGCACCTGGGCGCCCACCTCGGCGTCCCCGACGTCGAACTGCACTACCAGCCCAGCGTGCCGACGCGCGCCTTCGCCCACCCGCTCCTGCCCCGGGCCACCCGGCTCGGCCCCTGGGCACGGCACCTCAGCTTCACCGCCGTCGACGCCGTCGCCTGGCAAGTCCTCCGGCCGGAAATCGACCGCTGGCGCGCCGAGACGCTCGGCCTGCCCAGAACCGGACGAAGAGGCCCGCGGCGGCGGTCGGCCGTCCTGTGCGGATTCTCCGACGCCGTCGTGCCGCGGCCACCCGACTGGCCCGCCCGCGTGCACCTCACCGGGTACTGGTTCCTCGACACCGCCACCCCGCGGCCGGACCCGCGGCTGCGTGACTTCCTCGCCGCCGGTCCACCACCGGTCTACGTCGGCTTCGGCAGCATGCGGCCCGCCGACGCCGCGCGGACGTCCGACGTCGTCCGCGCGGCGTTGCGCCGGGCCCGGCTGCGCGGCGTCCTCAGTACCGGGGCGGACGCCGATGACGTGCTGGTCGTCGGCGATGTCCCGCACGATTGGCTGTTCCCGCGCACCGCCGCGGTCGTCCACCACGGTGGCGCCGGGACCACCGCCGCCGGGCTGCGGGCCGGGGTGCCGGCACTCGTCTGCCCCGTCTTCTCCGACCAGCCCTACTGGGGCGACCGGGTGTCGAAGCTGAGCGCCGGCCCGAAACCCGTGCCGCTCGAGGAGCTGGACGTCGACACCCTGACCGCGCGACTCCGGGAGCTGACCGGAAACCCGCTGTTCCGGCGCGGCGCCCAGTACGTCGGCGCACGCCTGCGGGCCGAGGACGGCGTGGCCCGCGCGTGCTCGCTGCTGCGTGCGGGCTAGGCGGTCGCGAAGACGGCCAGGAGCAGGCCGGTGCCGATGATCAGCACGCACGCCGCGATCGTCGTGCGGCGGTAGTGCAGGATCAGCGCCGCGAACTCGCGCAGCAGCGCGCTCGGCAGGAAGTACCGGGCCGTCGGGGAGCCCGTCGCGTGGAACGGCAGGCCGAGCCGCCGGCACTCGACCGCCGTCCGGAACACGTGGTAGTTGCTGGTCACCGCCACCACCCGGCGTGCGCCGGCGGGGAGCAGTTCCGCCGAGAACCGGAGGTTTTCCTCGGTCGTGCGGGCCTGGTCCTCGCGCCGGATGCGGTCGTCGGGGACACCGCGGTCGCGCAGGTACGCCTCCATCGCTTCGGCTTCGGTGACGGTCTCGCCGGGACCCCGCCCGCCGGAGACGACGAGCAGCGGCGGCGTCGCTTCCCGGGCGTGGAGCCGGATCGCGCGGTCGAGCCGCCCGGCGAGCAGCGGCGGCACGCGCTCGCCGTCCAGGCCGCAGCCGAGCACGATGATCGCGTCGAACCCGCCGCGGCGCCCGATCCGGCTGTACACCACGGAGTAGACCAGCAGCGACAGGAAGAGGAAGCCGAAGTACCCGGCCAGCACGGCGGCGACGGCCACCAGCGCCGAACCCCACCGGCCCAGTGGCGCGAACGCCAGCGCTTCGAGCGTGACCAGCCCGGCGCCCAGGCCGAGCGACAGCAGGTTTCCCGCGCTGCGCCCTTCTCGCTGCCACATCCGCACCCCGTTGGCGATGAGCGCGGTCGGCAGCACGAGGGCGACGAGCACCGCGACGACGCCGAGCAACCCGAGCAGCACCGGCATCAACCACTCGAGGTGCAGTGCGGCGCGCAGCAGCCACAACGAAGTCAGCAGCAGCGCCAAGCCGAGCCACACGGCGTTGCCCAGCCGCCGCGGCTCGCGCGCCACCCGGACCGCGAACACGACGAGGGCCACCCCGGCGGCAACCGGCAGCACCGCACCGGCGACGTTCACCCGGCCTCCCCTGGAATCACCGGAGAGCCTAGCCGCCGTGGCCAGGACGGGTGATCTGGCAGGGTGGACGCCGTGACCGATCGGCATCCGGCGTTCGTGCTCCACGAGCACTTCCGCCCCCGGCACCACTTCGACCTCCGCCTGGAGGAGGACGGCGTGCTGCGGTCCTGGGCCGTCCCGCGCGGCCTCCCGCCGGACCCGGGAAGCGACCGGCTCGCGGTGGCGGTGCCCGACCACGCGCTCGACCACCTGGCGTACGAGGACGACACGAAGAAGATCGCCGACACGGGCTGGTGGGAGGAACACGACCGGACGGCCAAGCGCATCCTGTTCACGCTGCACGGCCGGGCTGGTGCGGTGCGGTACGCGTTGATCCGCACCGCCCGCGACTGGCTCCTGCACCGCACCCGCGACCAGCCGGGTGAGGCGGCGTAGCGACCCGGCGGCACGACGCCGCCCGTGCTCGGTCAGGCGGGCGAAACACCGGGGCCGGCATGAGACCGCCGCGCCGGGTGCATCGCTCGGTGGGCCCAATACCCCAGCACGCCCAGCAGCGTGATCTCCAGGAGCATCATCAACCGCTCGACCAGGCCCGTCGCCACTGTCGGCAGGTGGCCGCCGAACACGACGTTCACCGCGAACGGGACGATGAACGGCAGGTAGAACGGGATCGCCCCCAGGGCCAGGCGCCGGGACCAGGTCGCGAACCGGCGCCAGCGCGGGTCGTCGCGGTGGCGGCGGCCCAGCGCCCAGCCGACCACCGGCAAGCTCAGGCACGTCACCGCCGAGGCGTACAGGTGGATCTTGCCCGTCGCCGTGATCGCGCCACCCTGCGGGTCCTTCGCGAACACCACCACCGCCAGCAGGCTCACGCACCACAGCACCTTCGCCGCGACGAGCCCCGGATCGGCCAGGAGGCCACGGCGGTAGAGCGCGACCAGCAGCAGCGCCGATCCCGTGCTCGTCAGCAGCAACGCGCTGTCCCACAGCCACCGGCCCGGGCTCAGCGCGTAGTCGCTGAGCATCGTGCTGACCGGGTCGAGGGGCGCGAGCCTGCGGTCGATGTGCAGCACGGCGAGCAGGACGAGGGCGCCGGCGAAGGCGGCGAGCGCCCCGGGGACGAGCAGGCGGGCGCGCAGGCGGGGACGGACGGGTGCGGGACACAGCATGTAGGGAGACACTCCGGGGCGGTTCGGCTGGTTCAGGCGCAGCCGCGCACGCTACCCGTGACCTTTCCGTGACCATTGCCGACGCGCCCGCGCTGTGACGCAGGACACCGTCAGTGGTCGCCGTCCTGGGGGATTTCGGCCGAGTCCGTGAGCCGCAGCTTGCGCCGGGCCCGCTGGTAGAACGTCGTCATCCCGAGCCGGACCACCCGCGCCGCGCTCGGCCGGGCGCGCAGGTCGAGGCGCTCGCCGGGGGAGACGTACCCCTCGACCTGGCCGTCGACCTCCACCGCCAGCCGGCCGCTGGTCGGCAGCAGCTCCAGCGTCACCTCGTCGTGCACCGAGAGCACCACGCCCCGGCTGTACGCCGAGTGCGGCGCCGCCGGCGTCACCAGCAGGGCTTCCACCGACGGGCTGGTGATCGGGCCGCCCGCGGAGAAGCTGTAGGCCGTCGAGCCGGTCGGCGTCGCCACCACCACCGCGTCGGCCGAGTAGCTCACGAACGGCTGGCCGCCGACCCGGACCGCGACCACCGCGCTGCCGTCGCCGGGCACGCGCACCACCGCGATGTCGTTGAACGCCGTGATCCGCCGCCCCTGCAGCACCGCGTCCACGGCCAGCCGCGGCTCCACCGTGAACTCGTGGTCGTCGATCGCGGACAGCGCGCCGGGCAGGTCGGGCACGTCGACCTCGGCCAGGAAGCCGAGCTTGCCGAGGTTCACCCCCAGCACCGGCGCGCGCTGCCCGTCGGCCAGCCGCATGGCCCGCAGCATCGTGCCGTCGCCGCCCAGGCTGACCAGCAGGTCGGCCCGCCGCCCGAGCTCCTCGGCCGACACCCCCTCCGCCGCGCAGTTGAGCCGCACGATCTCGTCTTCGATGCCGAGGATTTCGATGTTCCGGTTGTCCGCCCAGCCGAGCACGGCTTCGACGGCGGCCGCGGAGTCGCGGCGGGGGTGCAGCACGAGTCCCGCGGAGTGCATGTCAGCGGCCCCGGACGGGCGAAGAGAGCGTCATGCGCTCAGTCTGCCCCCTCCCGCCGCCGGTCGCCGCGAGAAGCGCAGCGCGCCGTCGTCGATTCGCCCGTGCCGGAGCTTGACGACGTCGTGCGCGTAGCTCATGCCCAGCTGCCACGGTGCCCGCGAACCCGCCTTCGGGAACTCGTCGATCGACCGCTGGACGTACCCGGCGTCGAAGTCCAGCAGCGGCCGCTCGGTGACCGCCGGGTCGTCGTTGACCGGCACGGCCTGGTCGTAGCCGTTCCGGTCGAGGTGGCGCAGCAGCCGGACGACGTACTCGCCGACCAGGTCGGCCTTGAGCGTCCACGACGCGTTCGTGTAGCCGATCGTGAAGGCGAAGTTCGGCACGCCGCTGAGCATCATGCCCTTGTAGGCCATGGTCTCCGGCAGCTTCACCGGTTCGCCGTCCACCGACAGCTCGATGCCGCCGAAGGCCAGCAGCCGCAGCCCGGTCGCGGTGACGACGACGTCCGCCTCCAGCTCGCCGCCCGATTCGAGCCGGATGCCGTGCTCGGTGAAGGACGCGATCCGGTCGGTGACGATCGAGGCGTCGCCGCGCTTGATGGACCGGAACAGGTCGCCGTCCGGGACCAGGCACAGCCGCTGGTCCCAGGGCTGGTACCGCGGCTTGAAGTGGGTGTCGACGGCGTACCCGGGCGGCAGCTGCTTCACCGTGGCCTTGCGGATCAGCCTCTTCACCACGCCGGGGCGGCGCCGGCTGAGCTGGTAGATCAGCGTGCTGACCGCGACGTTCTTCCAGCGCGCGATCGGGTACGCCAGCCGCGGGCCGAGCAGCCGGCGCAGCCGGTTGGCCAGTGCGTCCTCCGACGGCAGCGAAAGGATGTAGGTGGGGGAGCGCTGCAGCATCGTCACGTGCGCCGCGCGGTCGGTCATCGCCGGGACGAGGGTCACCGCGGTCGCGCCGCTGCCGATGACGACGACCTTCTTGCCGGCGTAGTCGAGGTCCTCGGGCCAGTGCTGCGGGTGGACGACCGTGCCGCCGAAGTCCTCCAGACCGGGGAACTCGGGCGTGTGCCCGGCCGCGTAGTCGTAATAGCCGCTGCACAGGTACAGGAACTTCGCGGTGAACTCCACCGGCTTCCCGTCGTGCTCGGCCTCGACCGTCCACAAGGCGTCCTCGGTGGACCAGGCGGCCCGGACGACTTTGTGCCCGAAGCGGATGTGCCGGTCGATCCCCGCGTCGGCCGCGGTGTCGCGGACGTACTCGAGGATCGACGGGCCGTCCGCGATGGCCTTCGCGTCGGTCCACGGGCGGAACCGGTAACCGAGGGTCTGCATGTCCGAGTCGGACCGCACGCCGGGGTAGCGGAACAGGTCCCAGGTGCCGCCGATCGCGGCACGGGCTTCGAGGATCGCGTAGCTCTTGCGCGGGAACGCGGTGCGCAAGTGGTGGGCGGCGCCGACGCCGGACAGCCCGGCGCCGACGATGAGGACGTCGAGGTGTTCGGTCATGTCAGACGGTCTCCGTCCGCCGGGCGCGCTGCAGCACGCGGGTCAGCACGGCGTTGTAGTGGGTGGGGGTGATCCGGGCTAGCGCGTCGAACAGGTAGGCGTCCGGGCCGACCAGGATCCGGGCCTTCCCGCGGTCGACGCCGGCGTGGATGATCGCCGCCGCCTTGTCCGGCGACGTCATGGTCATGGCCTCGAACTGCGCGGCCATCTGCTCGTGGCTGCGGCCCCGGCCCTCGGGATCGCGGCGCACCCGGGCGTTGCGGGCGATGTTGGTCGTGATGCCGCCGGGGTGGACGGTCACCGCGCGGACGTCGGTGCCGCGCAGCTCCTGCCGCAGCGACTCGGTGAAGCCGCGGACGGCGAACTTCGCCGCGCAGTACGCGCTCTGGTACGGCACCCCGAGCAGGCCGTACACGCTGGAGGTGTTCACGATCGCGCCTTCGCCCTGCTCGACGAGGATCGGCAGGAACGCCCGCGTGCCGTGCACGACCCCGTGGAAGTTGATGTCGTGCAGCCAGTCGTCGTCCTCGGGGACCGCGTCGAGCACCGACGAGGTGACCGCGACGCCGGCGTTGTTGAACACCGCGGCCAGCGGCGCCGGGAGCCAGTCGCGGACCTCGGCGGCGAACCGCAGCTGGTCGGCCGCGTCGCGGACGTCGAGGACGCGGGTCAGCACCTTGCCGGGCAGCGTGGCCGCGGTGGCCTTGAGGCCGTCTTCGTCGACGTCGGCGAGGGCGACCGGCGAGCCGAGCCGGGACAGCCGGCCGGCCAGCGCGCGGCCGATGCCGGACGCCGCGCCGGTGATGACCACCGGGCGGCCGGTGAGACTACGAGGTCGTGACATCGCTGCTCCTCGCGTGCTGGTCGATCAGGTCGAGGATCGTGGGCCAGGCGCCTTCGGGCAGGTCGTGGCCCATGCCGCGGACGGTCTCCAGCCGCGCGCCGCGGATGGCCCGGGCGGTGGCGGCCCCGCCGGTGGGGTGCACCATCCGGTCGCGGTCGCCGTGGATCACCAGCGTCGGCGCGGTGATCTTCCGCAGCAGCGGGGTCCGGTTGCCGGACTTCATGATCGCGGCGAGCTGGCGGCCGACGCCGCCGGACGTCGGATCGCGGTCCCAGCCCGTCCCGGCCAGCTCGCGCACGAACGCCTCGTCGAACGGGAAGCCGTGCGAGCCGATGTGCCGGAACATCCGGACGGCGCTCTCGACCGCCTCTTCGCGTGACTTCGGCGGCTTCGCGCCCATCATCCGCAACGTCGAGAGCGCGGGCCGGCCGAGCAGGCGCGACCCGGTCGTCGACATGATCGACGTGAGGGTGCGGATCCGCTCGGGGTACAGCGCGGCGGTGGTCTGGGAGATCATGCCGCCCATCGAGACGCCCGCGATGTGGGCGGTCTCGATGTCCAGCGCGTCGAACAGGCCGGCGGTGTCGGCGGCCATGTCCGTCAGGTCGTACTGCTGTGCGGGGAACCGGCCGGCGAGCATGCCGAGCAGGCTCGGCGGCCGGAACCGCGGGTGCGTCGAGCGGCCGGCGTCGCGGTTGTCGAACCGGATGACTTCGTACCCGCGCTCGGCGAGCCGTGCGCAGAAGGCGTCCGGCCAGCTGTGCAGCTGCTGGCCCAGCCCGGCGACGAGGACCAGCGGCTCGGCGCCGGTGTCCCCGATCCGTTCGCACGCCAGGGAAATCCCGCGTCCGACCTCGGCGATCTGCTCGGTCAAGAAACACCTCCGATGGTGGTCCGGCGGCGCACGACCGCGCGGCCGCCCTTGGCCGGGGCGTAGGCGACGCCCCGCGAGTGCCAGCGTTCGCCGGGTTCGGTCGTCGGTACCAGCGTGAAGTCCCGCAGCAGGGTCCTCAGCACGACGGTCATCTCCATGGTGGCGAAGGCGGCGCCGAGGCAGCGGCGGGTGCCGCCGCCGAACGGGATCCACTGGTAGAGGTCCGGGCGCGTGCCTTCGAAGCGGTGCGGGTCGAAGGCGGCCGCGTGCGGGAAGACGGCGTCGTCGTCGTGGATCAGGGCGATGCTGACGAGGACCGCGTACCCCTTCGGCAGCGTCCACCGGCCGAGCCGGAAGCCGTCCTGCTTGACCTGCCGGGCGGTGAGGTCGATGACCGGGCGGGTGCGCTGGACCTCGAGGATGGTGGCGTCGAGGAGCTTCGGGTCTTCGGACAGCTCGGCGAGCAGCGCGGGATGGCGGCGGAGGCGCTCCACGGCCCAGGCCAGCGTGGTCGCGGTCGTTTCGTGGCCGGCGGTGAGGAGGGTGAGGAGCTGGTCGGAGATCTCTTCGCGGCTCAGCCCGGACCCGTCGTCGTAGCGGGTCTGCAGCATCATCGAGAGGACGTCGTCCTTTTCTTCGGCGCGCGCCTTGGCGATCAGCCGGTCGACGATGGCGTCGTACTCGCGGCGCATCCGTTCGAACCGGCGCCACGGGTTGAAGCGGCCCTTCTTCGGGATGGGCAGCACGGCCAGCCGCGAGCCGAGGGTGACGAACGGCGGAAGCAGTTCGCGCAGCTCGGCGAACTCGGCCCCTTCGGCGCCGAAGACCGCGCGGAGGATGGCGTTGAGGGTGATCCGCATCATCGACGGCAGCGTGGCGAACGCGCGGTTTTCGGGCCAGCTCGCCAGTTCCCGCACGGTTTCTTCCTCGACGATCCGCTCGTACGCGGCGAGCCGCCGGCCGTGGAAGTGCGGGACCAGGAGCTTGCGCTGCCGTTTGTGCTCGTCACCGGAGAGGGCGAACATCGACCGCGGCCCGAGCACGCGCCCGAGGTTGACCTCGAGGTTGTCGACGAGTTCGGGTCCGGAGGTGAACAGCTGCTTGATCTCCGCGGGGCTGCTGATCACCACGGCGTTGCCGAAGATCGGCACGTTGACCGTGAACGCGTCCCCGTAACGGTCCTTGAGCCGCCGCATGCCGCGCAGGGGCTGGGTGAGCGCATAGGCGCCCTGGACGGCGCGTGGCGCGGTGGGCCCCGGTGGCAGCGTCGCGGGGCGTGTCATGGTCGTCATCGACCCTCCCGGAAGGTGGTACGCGAACGTACCGTCGGTACGGTACGCCGGTGTACCATCCCGTTTCAAGGGAGGGGTATAGCGTGACTTCCGTGGACGTCGACACCCGCCGGCACCGGCAGCGCCTCTTGGACGGGCTGGCCGGGTCGATCACCGAGGTGGGCTTCCGCGACACGACGGTCGCCGACGTCGTCCGCCGCGCCCGCACGTCCCGCCGGACGTTCTACGAGCACTTCTCCAGTCGCGAAGAGTGCCTGATCGCGCTCCTGGCGGAGGCGAACCGCTCGATGATCCAGCAGATCTCCGAGGCGGTGGATCCACAGGCGCCGTGGAAAGCCCAGGTGCGCCAGGCGATCGAGACGTGGATCGCCTGTGCCGAAGCCGAGCCGGCGATCACGCTGAGCTGGATCCGCGACGTACCGGCGCTGGGCGCCGCGGCCCGCGAACTGCAGCGCGACGTGATGGAAGCGTTCATCACGATGACCCAGCAGCTGACCGACACACCTGCACTGCGCGCGGCGGGGATCAGCCCGCCTTCGCGGCAGCTGTCGATCATGCTCCTGGGCGGGTTGCGCGAGCTGATCGCCACGACAGTGGAGGACGGCGGCCGGGCCGGGGACGTCACCGAGGTCGCGGTGCGCGCGTCGATCGCGTTGCTCGGCCCGGCCTGAGCATCAAACCTTTCTGTATAACGTCATATATGGCGGTTTACTTGATGATTTTTCGAGCCACTCCGCCGTAGAGCTGGGTGTTGGTATACGGATCATTGGAAATGTCACCTGGACCGCCCGGGCGCCACAGGGCGCAGCCGACCAGGCCGGGTTCGACGAGCTCGAAGTCGCCGAACATCGTCTCGACTTCCTCGTACGTGCGGGTGGTCGCCTGGTCCTGGCCGCGGGCCTGGTTGAAGTTGCCCACGGCGGTGTTGATCCGGTTGCCTTCCTGGTCGCTGATCATGTGCGAGATGGCCAGGTAGCTGCCGGCCGGGACGCGGCGGCGGTACTCGGCGAGCAGGGTGTGCGGGTCGCTGGCGTCGGGGATCCAGTGCAGCATGGCGACCATCAGCAGCCCGATCGGTTCGGTGAAGTCGAGGCGGCGCACGTCCGGGTCGGCGAAGAGGTCGTCGGGGCCGGTGAAGTCGGCGTGCGCGATGGTGGCGTTTTCGCTGGTGCGCAGGAGCATCTTGCTGTGCGCGACGGCGATCGGGTCGCGGTCGACGTAGACGACCCGGCAGCGCGGGTCGATTTCGCCGGCGATCTGGTGGACGTTGCCCACGGTCGGGATTCCCGAGCCGATGTCGAGGAACTGGCGGATGCCCAGGTCCATCAGGGTGCGCACGACCCGGCCGAGGAACGCGCGGTTGAGCCGGGCGACGTCCCGGATGCCGGGCATGATCTTTTCGGCCTGTTCCGCGGCGGCGCGGTCGGCCTGGAAATTGTGGGCGCCGCCCAGGAGGTAGTCGTAGGTCCGGGAACTGCTGGGTTTCGTCGTGTCGATACCCGGAGGGACCCATTCCTCTTCTTGATGTTGTGTCATCGTGCACCTCGCTCACCGTCGAACGAAGAACATACTCACTCACGCGGCGTCCGCGATTACGCCATAGGTGTGACGGCAATTCAGCCGATGGGTGCTGTCGCGTGCCGCCGATCGGGCCTAGGGTGGCAGTCCTCTTCCGGACTGCCAAGGAGAGGAAATGACCGTCCCGGTCGCACCAGGCCGCCGGCTCCTGCTGGGACACACTCCGTCGTTGTTGCGGCGGCGCGTCGGGTTCACGTCTTCCCTGCGTGCGCACGGCGATATGGTGCGCTTGTTCCTCGGTCCGCTGGAGACGTATTTCCTGACGAGCCCGGAGTTGGTCAATCACGTTCTCGTCACCCAGGCGACGAGCTTCTCGAAAGGGATCATCTTCGACCGTTTCCGGCCGTTCATGGGAAACGGGCTGGTGATGTCGGAAGGTGCGTTCCACCTGCGGCAGCGCCGGCTGGTGCAGCCCGCCTTCCACGCGGCGCGGCTGGCGGCGTATGCGGACACGATGGTGCGGGCCACCGATGAGCTGACCGGTACTTGGCGGGCGGGTGAGGTGCGCCGGCTGGACGCCGACATGCAGCGGTTGGCCATCACCGTGGTCGGGGAGACGCTGTTCGCGACCGAGCTCGGGCGGAGGGCGGTCGCGGAGGCCCGCCGGTCGATCCCGGTGGTGCTCAAGGCGGGGATGGTGCGGGCGTTGTCGCCGCGGGTGCTCGAACACGTGCCGGTCGTGCCCGCGAACCGGCGGTTCGACCAGGCCGTGGACCGGCTCCGGGGGATCGTGCACGAGGTCATCGCCGGGTGGCGGGTCACCGGGGAAGACCACGGGGATCTGTTGTCCATGCTGATGCTGGCCCGGGATCCGGACACCGGTGAGGGCATGACCGACGACCAGGTCTACGACGAGGTGGTCACGCTGCTCACCGCGGGCAGCGAGACCAGTGCGGTGGCGTTGACCTGGCTGTTCCACGAGCTGGCGCGGCACCCGGAGGTGGCGGGTCGGGTGCGGGCCGAGGTGGACGAGGTCCTGGCCGGCCGGGCGGCCACGTTCGCCGACGTCGGGAAGCTGCCGTACCTGCGCCGGGTGGTCGGCGAGGTGCTGCGGATGTACCCGATCTGGATCCTGATGCGGCGGGCGCTGCGGGACGTCGAGCTCGGCGGGGTGCGGCTGCCCGCCGGGACGGAGGTCATGTTCAGCCCGTTTTCGCTGCACTTCGATCCGCGGTTCCACGAAGACCCGGAGCGGTTCGATCCCGATCGCTGGCTGCCCGAGCGGGCGGCGCGCGTCCCGAGGGGGGCGTACATCCCGTTCGGTGCGGGTGGCCGTCAGTGCCTCGGGCAGGCCTTCGCGCACACCGAGATCACGCTGGTCGCGGCGACCGTGCTGGCCGGGTGGGAGCTGTTCCCGGTGCCGGGGGTGCCGGTGCGCCTGACGGTGACGTCGGCGGCTTATCCCGATCGGATGCCGATGACCGTGCGGCCCCGGCGCGCGGTCTGATCCGTTTTTTCGATCGTTTTGTTCGTCTGATTTCCTTCGGAGGTATGTTCCCGTGTCCGAAATCCGTGGTGGGATGACGCGCGCCGCCGGTCGTCGCCGGCGGGGCATCGTGCTCGTGCTGGTGGCTCTGGGCTTCCTGCTCCTGCCCGTTTCCGCGAGAGCGGAGGGCGCGAGCTGCCGGGACGTGTTTTTCCCGGTGACGCTCGTGGCGCTCCCGCAGACGATGCACGGCACCCTGTGCGTGCCCGCGGGGGGTGCGAACACGGTGCAGGTGCTGATTCCCGGCGGCACGTACAACAGTTCGTACTGGGACATCGGGTACCAGCCGGAGATCCGGTCGTACCGGCTGGCGATGAACAACGCCGGGTACGCGACGCTGGCGCTCGACCGGCTGGGTACCGGGGGCAGCACGACTCCGCCGAGTGCGGTGCTGACGACGGTCACCGAGGCCGCGGTGGTGCACCAGGTGATCCAGGCGGTCCGGTCCGGTTCGCAGGGTGCGCGGTTCGGCAAGGTGATCCTGGCCGGGCATTCGTTCGGGTCGGGTACCGCGAGCATCGAGGCGGGGACGTTCCGGGACGTCGACGCGGTGCTGGTGACCGGGCTGGCCCACAAGCTGAACCTGACCGGGACGGCGGCGGTGTTCGCCGCGACCTATCCGGCCCTGCTCGACCCGCGGTTCGCCACGGGCGGCTACGACCCCGGTTACCTGACGACGACGCCGGGCAGCCGGTACGCGATCTTCCACGCGCCGGGGCCCAAGGTCGACGGCGCGATCGCCTTCGACGAGGCGACCAAGGACACCTCGGCCTACGAGCAGGCGGCCGATCTCTTCCCGATCGGCATCATCGCGCCGTATTCGCTGCTGATCAATCGCCCGGTGATGGTCGTGCTGGGCCAGGACACGGTGTTCTGCGGGCTGCTGGCGACCGATTGTGCGTCGGCGGGCGGGATCAAGACGTCGGAGGCGCCGTACTACGCGGCCGGAGTGGATCTGACGACGTATGCGCTGCAGGGCTACGGGCACGCGATCAACTACGCGCCCAACGCGCCGGACTACTTCCGGGCGGTGATCGGCTGGGCCGATCGCAAGGTCGGCCGCTGAGGCCGTGACCAGCGGTCTCGAAAGTTTCGACGGGCGGCGAGCCGTGTAAGTTTCACGGTTCGGTTGTCCTTTGTGGACCGCGGACAGTGGTCCTGAGGAGGCAAAGCGTCCCGGTCCGGCGCCGGAAGCGGCTGGGCCGGTGCGCGTGCATTGACAATCACGCTGCCGGAAGTTCAGGCTTGCCCGACGCATGTTAGCGATAACAGTCTTGCTTGGACGAATACCGATCTGGCCGTCCAACGGCGGGTAGCTGACCGGGAGAAGATCGTCATGAACAGAAGAAGCATCAGCCGCAGGAGCCGGCACCTGATGGCCGTGTCCGCCGCCGCGGCGACGGTCGCGGTGACGGCGTTGTTCGGGGCCGGCGCCGCGGAAGCCGACGCCACCGGCGCCCTGCGCGGCGTCGGTTCGGGCCGCTGCCTGGACGTCCAGAACGCCAACCAGGCCGACGGCACGGGGGTACAGATCTACGACTGCTCGGGCGGTGCCGGCCAGCAGTGGACGTCGACCGCCAGCGGCCAGCTGACGGTGTTCGGCAACAAGTGCCTGGACGTGGCCGGCAGCGGGACCACCGCCGGCACCAAGGTGCAGATCTGGACCTGTCACGGCGGGGCCAACCAGCAGTGGCGGGTGAACTCCGACGGCTCGGTCGTCGGAGTCCAGTCCGGGCTCTGCCTGGACGTCACCGGCGCCGGCACGGCCAACGGCACCGCGGTCGCCATGTGGACCTGCCACGGCGGCAGCAACCAGCAGTGGACCGGCCTGTCCGGCACCACGCCGACCACCACCACGACGACGACCGGCGGCGGCACCGGCTGCTCCCTGCCCTCGACCTACCGCTGGTCCTCCTCGGGTGCGCTGGCGCAGCCGAAGAACGGGTGGCTGTCGCTCAAGGACTTCACCAACGTCGTCTACAACGGCAAGCACCTGGTCTACGGCTCGACGGTCAACTCGTCCGGGTCGTACGGCTCGATGGCCTTCAGCCCGTTCACGAACTGGTCGGACATGGCTTCGGCCGGCCAGAACGGGATGAACTCCGGCACGGTCGCCCCGACGCTGTTCTACTTCGCGCCCAAGAACATCTGGGTGCTGGCCTACCAGTGGGGGCAGTGGCCGTTCATCTACCGCACGTCGAGCGACCCGACCAACCCCAACGGGTGGTCCGCGCCGCAGCCGCTGTTCACCGGCAGCATCTCCGGCTCCGGCACCGGCCCGATCGACCAGACCCTGATCGCCGACGGCTCGAACATGTACCTGTTCTTCGCCGGTGACAACGGCAAGATCTACCGGGCGAGCATGCCGATCGGGAACTTCCCGGGCAGCTTCGGGTCGAACTACACGACGATCATGAGCGACACGCAGGCCAACCTGTTCGAGGCCGTCGAGGTCTACAAGGTCCAGGGCCAGAACCAGTACCTGATGATCGTCGAGGCGATGGGCTCGGGCGGCCGCTACTTCCGGTCGTTCACCTCGAACAGCCTGAGCGGTTCGTGGACCCCGCAGGCGGCCAGTGAGAGCCGGCCGTTCGCGGGCAAGGCCAACAGCGGTGCGAGCTGGACCAACGACATCAGCCACGGCGACCTGGTCCGCACCAACCCCGACCAGACCAAGACCATCGACCCCTGCAACCTCCAGTTCCTCTACCAGGGCAAGGACCCGGCAGCGGGCGGCGACTACAACCGCCTCCCGTGGCGCCCGGGCGTGCTGACGCTGCAGCGCTAGCACCTGAGTGATCCGAGAGGAGCCCCAGCCGAGCACCGGCTGGGGCTCCTCCTCGTTTTCGTGAATCACCGGAAATGGCGCCGAGACCCGTTTTCCGCGACGTCCGTGCCACCCGGTCGGGTTGAAAAGGTTTATGCGGCGAATACCGGGTCCCGGCGCCGGGTTCACTCATCAAGGCGATCATGATCTTGTTCCGGTGGCCGGTTCGCCGAACCGTCGGTTAGCGTGATCCCGGCCCGGGAAACGGCGCGCCACAAGCGCTTCGCCGACCGGCTTCCCCGAAGGCGTCCGATCACGAGAGCCTTCGTTTTCGATCAAGGGCAGGGTTGGCTGCTGAACCGGAGAAGGTTATGTCATTCGGCAATGGCGCGACGACGATTCCGCGGGCGCGACGCCCCCGCGCCGGGCGGGCCGGCGGGGTACTGGCGGCGCTGCTGCTGGCCGCCGCCTCGCTCGGCCCGGACGCGCACGCCTATCCCGCGCGGGTGCAGGTGTTCGTGGCCAACAGCGGTTCGGACAACGTCACCGTGTACGACACCCGGATGCAGGAGGTGGTCGCCACCGTCCGGGTCGGCCGGTCACCGGTCGGCGTCGGCGCGGCCCCCGGCGGGGACCGGGTCTACGTCACCAACGAGCTCTCCGACACCGTTTCGGTGATCGACGCCCGCACGTACTCCACCGTGGCCACGGTGCCGGTGGGCCTGCACCCGTTCGGTGCGGCGGTCGCGGGTTCGCACGCCTACGTGACGAACTTCGGGGCCGACACGGTCTCGGTGCTCGACACCGCGACGAACACGGTCGTGCGGCAGATCCCGGTGGGCCGGTTCCCGCACAGCCCGGCCGCCAGCCCGGACGGGCGCCGGGTGTACGTCACCAACAACGGTGCGGCCACTGTGTCGGTCATCGACGCCGGGACCGACCGGGTCGTGGCCACGCTGCCGGTGGGCCGGTTCCCGGCCGGGATCGCGACCAGCCCGGTCGGCGACCGCGTCTACGTGGCCGCGACCGGCGCCAACAGCGTGAACGCCATCAACGCCGCCGGGCCGACGCTGATGACGACGCAACCGGTCGGGGAGGTGCCGATGGGGGTCGCGGTCACCCCGCGCGGGCAGGTCTACGTCGCCAACGCCGGCTCCGGCACGGTGTCCCTGCTCGGCCGGAACCCGCCGGTGACGATCCCGGTGCAGGGCGAGCCCGAAGGCGTGGCGGCGGCCCCCGACACCAGCTACGTCTTCGTCACGAATTCGGCGTCGGGCTCGATGTCGGTGATCGACATCGCGACGAACACGGTCGTCGCGACCGTGCCCGTCGGCAGCGAACCCGAGGGCCTCGCCGTGACGTCCTGACCCCGGTTCACCGCGGCCGGCCGGACGGCGACGGTGAGTACGTCACGGTCGTTCCCCCGCGCACGCAAGTCGCCGCCGGAGACGCCGGAGACGTCGGTGCGACTGTGAGTGCGACGACGTCGGCGCCGCACACCGGCGGTGGCGCCGCACCGCCGGAGGCGAACCCCACCACCGCGGCCACCGCGCCCGCCGCCACCAGCCCGCCGGCGCCCGCCCACGCGAGGCCGCGCCGGGACCGCACCGGCGCTTCGGCCGGCGACACGCGCGGGCGCGCCACCACGTCGATCGCGAACGGCTCCGAACGCTCCGCCCGGAAGTCCTCTTCGCCGGCGAGGAACCGGCCGTACACCGTGAGCGCGACGGCCCGCGTCCGGGACAACGCGCCCGCGACGGTCGCGGGATCGCCGTCGGGGCAGAGGAACCCGTGCAGCAGCACGAGCGGGCGGCCGTACTCGTCGCGGGGTTCGCCGCCGGATTCCACCTCGGTCACGGCGTGCTCGGCCCAGACCAGCACCCCGTACGGTGTCGGCGCGGCACGCGATGGCACGTCGTCCAGCGGTGTCGCGGTGGCTTCGAGGAACCCGTGCTCCGGCAGGAAGCCCGGCACCAGCAGGGCCGAGTAGCCGCGCCGCCGTCCGCGGGCGATCAGGAACGGCCACGCCCGGCCGGTCACCAGTCGCCCCAGCGGTCGCCGCCGAGGCGGGACACCGGCAGTTTCGCTTCGAGCACCGCGACCTGCCGCTGCAGCTCGCCGACCACGCGCCGGCGGGCCTGGACGTAGTGCTCGGCCAGCTGGTCGGCCTCGCCGAGCCGGGCCATCCGGGCGCCGCGCTCGGCCGGGTCGTCGTGCGGGCGCAGGGTGTCCAGCAGCAGCATCAGGCTCGACTCGGCGACCAGGCCCGCGCCGACCGCGGAGGCCAGCACCCGCGCGGCGTGCGCGGTGAGGTAGCCGCCGAGGGTTCGCAGTGCCTCGGCCGGGCCCATCCGCAGCCGCCGTTGCGCGGCCTCGAGCAGCTCCGCGCGGGTGGCCCGGTCGAGGGCGAGTTCGGTCTGGCGCAGGATGTCCGGCACGACCACCGACAACGCGGCTTCGACGTTGCCGGGCCGGAACTGCCCGTCGGGCTTCTTCCGGACCATGCCGTCCGAGAAGACGGCGAAGTCGTGCCCGACCGCGGTCACCGGGATCAGCCGCACGATCCGGCGGGCGCTGTGCACCTTGACCAGGTCGGCGAACCCCGGCGTCCGCATCAGCCGGTCGCGGACGATCCGCAGCCGCTCGTTCTCGTCCGGGTGCAGGTGGTCGAGCAGGTCCCACTTGGTGATGACGAAGACGATCGGGCTGCGCACCGGCAGCATCGCGTTGATCATCGCGTCGAGGGACGCCTCGAGCATCAGCATGCCCCGCTGGTCGCCCTGTTCGGCCTGCAGCAGGCGGAAGCCGTCGATGATGCCGACGAGCGCGTCGGCGTCGGCGATCGCTTCCAGCAGCGTCGCCTGCGCGGTCGAGCCCGGCGCGTCCGGGTCGGTCAGCAGTTCGCCCGGGTACTCGAGGTAGCCGAGCTTGACGACGGGTTCGGCCGCGCCGGCGACGTCGGTCAGCACGCTGAACTCGAACTCGCGCAGTTCCCCGCGGGTGGTGCCGCGCGGCCACTCTTCGTGGACGTCGGCCGCCTTGCGGTACCACCGGTTCAGCTCGATCAGCTGCTCGTGCGGCACGCGCAGGTAGAAGCCGCGGTCACCCGGGGTCTGCAGCCGGCGGTAGATCCCGGTCAGCAGCAGCGTCTTGCCCGAGCCCTGCAGCCCGAGTGTGACGATCCGGAACGCCGGGATCCCGCCGGGCGGGCCGGCGAGGAGCGCCGCGGGCCGGTCCGCGCGGCGGCGGCGTCGTCGCCAGAGCAGCACGGCCACCAGCGACAACGCGAGAAGGATCAGCAGGACGCTCACGGTTTGTCCCCTTCCGTCATCGAGACGGAGCCGCGAGCCGCCGGGGAAATACGCCGGGAACGCCGGTGTATCTGCCGGACGTTTCCGGGCTCTGTCCGGCACAGCTCCCACTGCGGAAGGAACGACCATGCCGGAACCGAAGACCCACCACGCCCGCGCCGACGCCGAACGCGCCCGGCTGCTGACGGGCACCACTTCGCCGTTCACCATCACCGTCGAGTTCGCCGGCGGGCTGACCCAGGTCCAGCAGGACGCCTTCGCCGCGGCCGCCGACCGCTGGGCGACGGTGATCGTCGGCGACCTGCCGGACGTCGTGTTCGAGGGCGAACCGATCGACGACGTGCTGATCGTCGCCAAGGGCGCCGACATCGACGGCGAGGGCCACATCCTCGGCCAGGCGCGCATCACCCACGTGCGGCCGGCGGGCCCCGAACCGTGGGCGCTGCTGCCGGTCCGCGGGGAAATGACGTTCGACCGGGCCGACCTGGCCAAGATGGAGGCCACCGGCATTCTCGAGGACGTGATCACCCACGAGATGGGCCACGTCCTCGGCGTCGGCTCGCTCTGGGGCCCCAAGGGCCTGCTGGTCGGCAAGGGCACCAGCGACCCGGTGTTCGCCGGCCCGGCGGCGATGGCCGAGTACCACAAGCTGCTGCTCGGGGCCGGCGAGCCGGTGCGGGTGCCGGTGGAGGACACCGGCGGGCCGGGCACCCGGGACGTGCACTGGCGGGACCGCACCTTCGGCAACGAGCTGATGACCGGCTTCGTCGGCCACGCCCCGAACCCGCTCAGCCGGGTCACCGTCGCTTCCCTCGGCGACCTCGGCTACCAGGTCGACATCGACGCGGCGGACGCCTACGAGCTGCCGGCGGACCTGGCGCCGACGGCGGCGGGCGTGGCGGTGCACGCGCTGGCGGTCACGCCGGCTCCGGTCGAGCTGTCCCGGCAGGACGTGCGCGGCTGAGAAGGCGGGTCCCGTGGGCCGGTTCCGCCACCGCGGAACCGGCCACCGGCCGGTCAGCAGCTCGAATGCATCTTGAGGTGGACGATGTCGTCCCAGAGGCCGGTGTCGAAGGTCGCCCAGGCCCGGAACCGGTAGCGTTCGGCGCTGCTCGGCATGTTCTGCACGAACTTGCGCCAGTCGCCGCCGACCGGGTGTTCGGTGGCCAGCGACCCCAGGATCGCCCGGTTGGCGTCGAGCAGGTCGACGTGCCAGATGACCCAGGCGTCATCGTCGTCCCCGCTGGTCACCGTGGCGTCGAAGGCGGCGGTCCCGTCGGGGAACAGGGTCCACTTGGCGCCCTCGAACATCGTGCAGTCCCCCTTCCGGATCAGCCCCCAGGTGAATTCCCACGGCGTCCAGCCGCTGAGCCGTTTCGCTGAGGCGTTCGCCGCCTCCATGATGACCGACGGGTCCATGTCGAGTGCCTTTCCGCTCGTGCGCAGTGCTACCGCCGGACAGAGCCGCGGGGGAGGCGCTTGATACGGGTCACCGGCCGGGTGTCGCGGGCAGGGCGAGGGAGAGGGCGAGGTTCCCGTCGAGGAACATCAGCCCCCGCGCCCCGAACTGCCGGAAGGCGGCTTCGACCGCGGGCACGCCCACGGTGAGGCCGAGTTCGCGGTGCACGGCCGCGGCGGTGCGGGGCCGGTCCACACAGGCGAGATAGAGCTCGGCGAGCGTGTCGCGGAAGGTGTGGGTGCCGCGGCTGCCGGGGTGGCGGCCGTCGTAGATCTGCAGGAACCCCGGGGCGCAGCGGTACACCAGCACCGGTTCCGGGGCCGCCCGCCAGGCCGCCGACCACGCCGAAACCGCCTCCCGCAGCGGCGCGTAGACCTCCGCGGGCAACTCGTCCTCGGGTTCGTACTCGAAGAAGTAGGCGACCCGGCGGACGTCCACCGCGGGTGGGTAGACCTGCCGGTAGCTGGGCTCGGGTTCCCGCGCCCGCAGCGGGAACCGGCCGGGCCGGGTGAACAGCGGGCTGAACCGCTCGAGCCAGAGCCGGGACGCGCCGGCGGGTGGCTGGAGGTGGACCAGGTGCGGGATGACCGCCGCCTGTTCGGCGTACGCCCCGGCCGGTTCGCCCGGGAACCCCCAGAGGATGTTCCAGGCGACGGAGATGCCGTAGTAGCGGGCCCAGCGCAGGAGGTTGACGTTCTGCGCCGCCCGGACCCCCTTGTCCATCAGCCGGAGCACTTCGGAGCTCAGCGACTCCAAGCCGGGCTGCAGCTGCGTGACGCCGGCCGCGGCGAGCAGCTTCAGCTGGGCGCGGGACAGGTTCGCCTTGACCTCGTAGAAGAGCTGGTACTCCCGGCCGGCCTCGGCCAGGGCCGGGACCAGCGTCTTGAGGTAGCCGGGCTCCATGATGTTGTCGACCGCGTCGAACCGGAACGTCCGGTACCGCCGCGCCTGCCGGTCCAGTTCGCCGAGCACCCGGGACGGCGACTTGGCGCGGAACCGCATGGTGGTGCCGTTGAGCCCGCAGAACGTGCAGTGGTGCTTGGCGCCCCACCAGCACCCGCGCGCCGACTCGAACGGCAGGGCGACGTGCCCGGTGGGCAGCCCCAGCCGGCCGGCCCGCTCGAAGTACTCGTCGTAGTCCGGCACCGGCAGGTCGTCGAGCCGGTCGTGCGGCGCCTCGCCGGGAGCCGAGACGACCTCGCCGCCGGAGCCGCCGGCCCGGCGGGCGACCCCGGGGACGGTTGCCGGGTCCGTGCCGGTCGTCAGCGCCTCCAGCAGGCGCGGGAACGCGACGTCCCCTTCGCCGAGCACGGCGAAGTCGATGCAGTCGACGGACCGGACCAGCTCCAGGCCCATCTCGCCGTCGAAGTTGGCCCCGCCGAACACGGTGACGACCCCGGGATCGCGCTCCTTGAGCCGGCGGGCCAGCGCGAACGACGCCACGTTCTGCTGGAAGGTGCAGCTGAAGCCGACGATCCGGGCTCCGGCGAGCTCGTCGGCGACGGCGTCGAGGAACGCGGGCACGTCCCGGTCCCGGACGGCCGCCAGCCAGTCCGGTGCCGCCCCGGCGGGGTCGTCCAGGTAGGACAGTTCGGCGCCGACCTCGGCGAGCAGCTTGCCGTCCGGGTCCGGTGCGGCGTCGCCGAAGGCCGCGACGGAGAAGAGCCAGTCGCCGAGCTGCCGGCCGCGGTGGTCGGCGAGCTTCCGGTACCGCTCGAGGCCGATCCGGACGGCGAAGTCGAGGTTCAGGTGCAGCGTGCGGACGGGGAACCCGTGCCGTTCCCCGATCGCCTTGAGCAGCCCGAGCTGGATGGACGGCCGATCGGCGTCGAGGAACGGCATCGAAACGAGGACAACGGGTGACGTGGTCATGGCCGGGCTCCAACCCCGCACGCGGCGGCTTCGGGTGCTACCGGATGAAGGCCTTGATGAACCGCGGCACCACGAACGCCGCCGAGGAGTCGGATTGGTAGTTCACCAGCAACTCCTGCTGCTCCGGCGTGAAGGACTCGTGGAACTCGGAACCGAAAGCCTCCGCGATCCGGCGCTCGACCGCGTCCTCTTTTGCCGTCGCGAGCCAGGCGAACCAGAGCACCGCGGAAAGGAATTTTTGCTGCTCCTCCGGGAGCGCCTTGGCCAGTTTCTTCAGATTCGGCCAGAAATCGGTGAGGCCCGTCGGCTGGTCCTTTTTGGACATTGTTTCCTCCGGTTCGGTGACTATCCACTGTGTACTTCGGCCAATCTCATCCGTACTTCGTCCGCCTCCGGGTGCGCGAGGTGGACGAGGATGTCGTGCGCCTGTTGCCAGCCGGCCCGGGCGGCCTCGACCTCGCCCAGTTCGTGGCGGAGGTTGGCGAGCTCGATCAGCACCCGCGCCTCCGTCACGAGGTTTCCGTTGCGGTGCACGATCTCCAGCGCCCGCTCGTAGCAGGCGATCGCCCGGGGGTGGTCCCCGAGCTGCTTGTGGGCGTAGCCGATGCTGTGCCAGCTCTGGGTGGCGCCCATCTGGTCGCCGAGCTGCGTCTGCAGGTCGAGGGCCTGCTGGCAGAACCCGATGGCCTTGGCGTGCGCGCCGAGCAGGGTGTGGAACCAGCCGACGGCGTTGAGCGCCGTCGCCTCGCCTGCTCGGTGCCCGGCCGCCTGGAACAGCTCGAGGGCCTGTTCGGCGTGCGGGAGCGCGTCCGCGGCGAGGCCTTGCTTGTCGAGCAGCCAGGCGAACTGGCGGTGGGCGTGGGCTTGCCCGACGACGTCGGCGCTCGCGCGGTACAACTCGAGGGCCGCTCCGAGG
Source organism: Amycolatopsis sp. 505 (assembly GCF_031625235.1). Lineage (NCBI taxonomy): Bacteria > Bacillati > Actinomycetota > Actinomycetes > Pseudonocardiales > Pseudonocardiaceae > Amycolatopsis > Amycolatopsis sp. 505. The sequence continues at coordinate 89,191 of NZ_JACKQP010000013.1, read as the reverse complement.
TCGGTGCCGGCTTCGGCGTGCCGGCCGAACCTGGCGTGCGTGCCGCCCAGGTGCAGGTGGGCGAAGGCCTGCTTGCGCCGGTCACCGAGCCGGCGCGCGGCGGCCAGTGCGGTGGTGAGCACTTCCTTCTCGTCGTGCCAGTACCCGCGCATGTTCAGGAACCGCTGCATCGACCAGGCGAGCTCCCAGACCCGGGCGTCGAACTCCGCGTCCGCGTGGACGGCCTGCAGCAGCACCCGGTGCTCGGCCTCGAACCACGCCAGCGCCCGCCGGTGGTCGGTGATCCGGTCCGGCTCGGCTCCCTCGGGCAGCGGGGTCAGCTCGGGCGGCACTTCCAGCCGCGGGTCGAGGAAGCCGTCGGCGAGGTAGGCGGTGTGGGCGTAGTGGCCGAGCAGCCGGTGCGCCGCCCCGGCCCGCCCGGCGGGGGACTCCTCCTCGAACGCCAGCTCCGCGGCGTAGGCGCGCAGCAGGTCGTGCAGGGTGTAGCGGCCGGGGGCCGGCTCGGCGATCAGGTGCGCGTGCGCCAGCTCGGTCAGCAGCACCCGGGTCCGTCCCGCGGGCAGCCCGGCCAGGCTCGCCGCCGCCGGTGTGCCGAGGTCCGGGCCGGGGTGCAGGCCGAGGAGGCGGAACAGCCGGGCCGCCGCGGGATCCAGGCGCAGGTACGACCAGGAGAACACCGCCCGGGGGTCGGTCGCCGGGTCGGCGGCGGCGAACTCGTCGAGGCCACGCGCGTCCCGCAGCTGGCCGGCCAGCGCGGCCAGCCCGAAACCGGGGTGGATCGCCGCGCGCGCCGCCACCACCGCCAGGGCCAGCGGCAGGTGGGCGCACAGGGTGATGATCTCGTCCGCCGCCGCGGGCTCGGCCGCGATCCGGTCCGCGCCCAGCCGGCCGCGCAGCAGCTCCCGCGCCTCCGCTGTGTCCAGGAGGTCGACGGCGAGGGGACGGGCGCCGGCCGTGACCAGACCGGTGAGCTGGTCGCGGCTGGTCACCAGCACCACGCTGCCCGGTGCGCCGGGCAGCAGCGGCCGCACCTGCCCGGCGTCCCGGGCGTTGTCCAGCACGACCAGGACGCGCCGGTTCGCCAGGAGCGTCCGGTACAGGCCGGCCTGCGCGTCGAGGGTGCGGGGGATCCGGTTGTCGGGGACGTCGAGGGCTTCGAGGAACCCGCGCACCGCGTCGGCCGGAGCCACCGGCGACCCGGTCGGATCGAAACCGCGCAGGTTCACGTACAGCTGGCCGTCGGGGAACTCGTCGGCCACCGAGTGGGCCCAGTGCAACGCCAGGGCCGTCTTGCCGACGCCGGCGGTGCCCGACAGCACGACGATCCGCGGGGCGGGGGACCGCTCGCTCTCGATCTCGCCGAGGCGGCGCAGCGCCCGCTCCCGGCCCGCGAACCCCGGCGTGTCCGGGGGCAGCTGCGCGGGGATGGAAGCCGGTGCGGCGCGCGGGCCGGGCGGCAACTCGCCCCGCAGGATCTCGCCGTGCAGGGCCCGCAGCTCGGCGCCGGGGTCGGTGCCGAGCGCGTCGGCGAGCCGGGTGCGGACGGCGGCGTAGCGCTCGATCGCCTCCGCGTCCCGTCCCGCGGCGTGCAGCGCGCGCATGAGCAACGCTTCGAGCGGCTCCGCGAGCGGGTACTCCGCGGCCAGCTCGGGCAGCGCGCCGATGACCGCGCCGGGCCGGCCGAGCCGCAGTTCCAGCTCGCCCCAGGCGACGGCCGCGTCGAGCCGGCGGCGGTGCCAGGCCGTGCGGACCTGCTCGGCCCAATCACCGTGGAGGCCGGCCAGCGGCGCACCCCGCCAGCCGCGCAGGGCCTCCGACAACGCGGCGGCCCGGTCGGCGTCGGTGGCGCGAAGATCGTTGCCCCGGTCGACCAGGTGGGCGAACCGGTGCAGGTCGACGACGCCGGGGTCGATTTCCAGCAGGTAACCCGCGGTTTTCCGGGTGACCCCGGCCGGCGTGCCGGTCAGTTCCGTCACCCGATCGAGGAGCCGGCGTATTCGGCTCAGGTGGGAATAGACGACATTGCGCGCCTCTTCCGGCGGGTTTTCACCCCAAACCCGATCGATCAGCGTCTCCATCGGAACCGGGCGCCCGGCATCGACCGCCAATGCCGCGAGAATGGCCTGCTGTCGTGGGGTCCCGACGTCCAGCGGCTCTCCCGCGACGCGCAGCTGCACCGCCCCGAACAGCAGAAACTCCATGCGGCGGACTCCCCGTGGTCGACGCGTCCGGACCGGCCACGTCGATGCTGCCCGCACCGCAAGGTCTCTGCAAGGTCGGCGTCCAGGGCGTGGCGGAATCGTGAACCCGGGAACAGCCGAGTTCGAGGAGGGACCATGCGGGACGAGTCGCCGGGACGATTGCTGGAAAATGCGGCCCGAGGTGCGGAATGGGCTTGGCGGGAGCTGGTCGCCCGCTATTCTTCGCTGATCCACGCGGTGTGCCGGCAACACCGGATCGGCGATGCCGACGCCCAGGACATCAGCGGCGCGGTGTGGCTGCAGCTGGTGGCCAACCTGGCGCAGATCCGCGAACCGGACGCGCTGCCCGGCTGGCTGCGCACCACCGCCCGGCACGAGTGCCTGCGGCTGCTGCGCCACCGGAACCGGCAGATCCCCACCGAGAGCACGATGTTCGCCGACCCCGAAGGGCCCGCGCCCGACGCCACGGTGATCGGAGCCGAGCGGCTGGTCGCCGCCCGCAACGCCTGCGCCCAGCTGTCGCGGCAGGACCGGGAACTGCTCTCGCTGCTGTTCGACGACCCACCCAGGTCCTACCGGGAAATCAGCACGACGCTGGGGATTCCGGTCGGCTCGATCGGCCCGTCGCGCGCCCGGTGCCTGGCGAGGGTGCGCAACACGCCGGCGATCGTCGCGCTGCTGGCCGCGGAGCGGCCGGATTTCCCTGGGCACACTTCCCGGAGCGGGCGGGCCACCGCTTGATACACGCGGCCGCGGCGGAGGCCACCCGGTCGGCAGCGCACATGTCACCGGCCGTTGAAGACATCCACCTGAGCCGGCGGGCGTTTCGGGCCGCGCCACCACCGTAGCCCCGCGCGGCCCGTGCGGTGACCGGAAAAACGGCGTCGTTTCCTGCCACCCGGGTTACGCCGATCGGGCCATCCGCGGCGGCCCGATTTCCCTTTGTATCTGTGGTAAAGCTCGTTGCCCCTTTAGCAATGAGCTCAGGCAGAGGGAGATGGCATGGGTCGGCCGGAACGCCCGCTGGACCTCACCGCCGGACCGATCGCCGCCTTCGCTCACGAACTGCGGGCGTTGCGGAGCCGGGCCGGGAACGCCAGTTACCGGGAACTCGCCAGGGCCGCGCACTTCGCGCCGTCCGTGTTGTCCAGTGCCGCCAGCGGCCGCCGGCTGCCGACCCTGGCCGTGACACTGGCCTTCGTGTCCGCCTGCGGCGGGGACCGCCTCGCGTGGGAACAGCGCTGGCGGAGCATCGCCGGCCAGAAGGGAGACGACGAACCACCGAAGGCCCGCGGCAAAACCGTCCGGCCGGCGCAACTACCACCCGGCTCGAGAACCTTCGTCGGCCGGCAACCGGAGCTCGCGGACGCCGTCGCGGCGAGCGGACCGGGGACGGCGCCGGTGCTCGTCACCGGGCCGATCGGAACCGGCAAAGCCACCTTCGCCCTGCGGCTGGCCGAAGAGATCACCGCGGGCTTCCCGGACGGGCAGCTCTACGCCGACCTCGGTGAAGGCCGCTCGACCGACGGCATCGTGCGGGGCTTCCTGCGCGCCCTGGGCGTGGCGGCCCACCTCGTGCCCGACGACCCGGCGCACCGGATCGACCTGTACCGGTCGCTGCTGGCCGAACACCGGCTGTTCGTCCTGCTCACCGGCGCCGGCACCGAGGCGCAGGTGCGCCCCCTGCTCGGCCGGTCGGCACACAGCCAGGTCGTCGTGACCAGCCGCGCCCGGCTGCCGGCCCTGGAGGACGCCCACCGGGTCGAGCTGACCGCGTTCACCCGCCCGGACTCGCTGGCGCTGCTCGGGAAGATCGCCGGCGAACGCCGGATCCACGCCGAACACGCCGCCGCGGACGCCATCGCCGCGCGCTGCGGCGATCTGCCGCTGGCCGTCAGCATCATCGGACGCAGGATCGCCGCGCGCCCGGAACGGGCGATCGCCGCCACGACCGGCCGGGACCGGCTCCTGGACAGCCTCAGCGTCGGGGACGTCAACGTCCGCGACCGCTTCACCGCGGCGTACGAAAGCCTTCCCGCCGCAGGACGCGCGGCCGTCCGCCACTTCGCCACCGGCAGCGTGACACCGGCGCGCATCGCCGCGGCCATCGGTGTCACCATCGAGACCGCCGACGAGCTGTTGGAGTCCATTGTGGACTCCGGGCTCATCCGGCGTGCCGACGCCGCCGGTCGCTACGCGATTCCCGAACTGGTCAAGGTGTTCGCCGCGGAAGCGACGGCGAGATTCCCGGGTCGCCGGGAATAGTTCCCCTACCCTCCGGGAACCGGCCGAACCTAGCCTTCGTGCACCGGGCCGGCGGCGCTCACAGTCCACTGTGTACTCACTGGACGCCCGCGCGCCGCCGGCCGTCGTGAGTTCGTGACCACGGAGGTGACTGTGCGACCGACCAAGGAGGTGGCCGGGTGACCGGCAGTACGCGGACCGGCGTCTTCGCGGTGCTGCGGGCGACCCCCGCCCCGGTCAGGTACCTGCTGGCCGGCATGCTCGTCAACCAGCTGGGCGCGTTCGTCCAGACGTTCCTGGTGCTGTATCTGACCTTCCGGGGCAGTTCGCCCGGTTTCGCCGGGGTCTGCCTCGCCGCCTACAGCGTGGGCGCGATCTTCGGCGCCATGCTGGGCGGCGAGCTGACCCACCGGTTCGGCGGCCGGACGACGATCGTGGCCGTGATGACCTGCGCGGCGCCGCTCGTCGCGTCGATCCCGCTGGTGCGAGGCGTGCCCGCGGCCCTGCTCGCGGTGGTCGCGCTGTCCGGGCTGGCCATCCAGGCGTACCGGCCGGCGGCCGCGGTGCTGCTCGCGGAGTCCATGCCCGAAGAGCACAAGGTCATGGGCTTCTCGATGATGCGCATCGCGCTGAACATCGGCGCCGCCGTGGCGCCGCTGCTGGCGGCCGTGCTCATCCTGGTGAACTGGGACCTGCTGTTCTGGCTGGACGGCGCGACCGCGGCGGCGTGGGCGCTGCTGGCCTTCACCCTGCTCCCGCGGCGCACCGCGGACCGGCACCGGACCGAACCCGGCAGCGCTCCGGCGAGGGCCGCGAGCGCCCGTGCGGTGTACGGGACGATGCTGCGCGACACCCGGTTCCTCTGCTACCTGGTGGCCGGCGTGTTCGGCATGATGGTCTACGCCGGTTCGGTCGCGGTGCTGCCGCTGAACATCGTCTCCGCCGGCTACCCGGTCGGGCTGTACAGCACGGTGCTGGTGATCTCCTCGGTCGTGCTGATCACCTGCGAACTGAAGATCACCACCTACATCGTCCGCATCCCGAAGTACGTCGCCGGCCTGACCGGCAACCTGGTCAGCGGGCTGGGGTTCACCCTCTACGGGCTGATCGCGCAGTCCCCGTTCTTCGTGCTCGCCGGCGCGCTGTTCGCGGTGTCCGGGCTGATGATCCACGGCCCGAGCACGGCTGCGCACCCGGCCACCTTCCCGGCGCGGGTGCGCAGCCGGTACATCGCGACGAAGGAGACGCTGTCCGGCCTGGCCGCGACGGTCGGCCCGGTGCTCGCGCTGTTCGTCTTCAGCCGCTACGGCGGCCCGGTGTTCTGGGCCTGCTGCGCGCTGCTGTCCGTCGCCGCCGGCTCGATGCACATCTACGGTCTCCGGACGCCCCCGGCGCCGGCGCCCGTCCCCGAACCGGAAGCCGTGGGAGAGCGAGCATGAACGAACCCCAGAGTGTCCTGCTGGTCATCGGCAGCGGACTGCGGACCTACCGCGAATACCTGGTCGAGTCGATCCACCGGTGCGCCCGCCGGGCCGGGCTCGGGCTGGTGCTGCTGAACAACCTCAAGCCCACCTGGCAGCGCGCCTACTTCGACGACATCGTCCACGTCGACGTGTTCGACGCCGGCGAGATGCTCGCCGCCGCCCGCGAGGTCGCCGCCCGGCACCACGTCGTCGGCCTGATGTGCTGGGACGAACCCGTCGTGCTCGCCGCCGGTGAGCTCGCCGCCGAGCTGGGCGTGCCCGGGCTGAGCGTGGCCGGGGTGCGCGGCTGCCGGGACAAGAACCGCACCCGGACCGTGCTGACCGCCGAAGGACTGCCGCAGCCGGGGTACGCCCTGACCACCGGCCTCGACGAAGCCCGCGCGGCGGCCGCCCGGATCGGCTACCCGGTCGTGCTCAAGCCGCGGGCCATGGGCGCGAGCATCGGCGTGGTGTTCGCCGGCGACGAATCCGAGCTGGACGCCGCGTTCGCGGTCGCGATGGGAGCGGCCACCGTCGACCAGAGCCGCTACGGCGGGGCGGCGATCGTCGAAGGTTTCGTCCGCGGGCCGGAGATCAGCATCGACGCCGCCGTCCACAAGGGCGAATACCGGCCGATGTTCGTGGCCCGCAAGCGCACCGGCGACCAGCCCTACTTCGAAGAGGTCGGCCACGTCGTCGACGCCGGCGACCCGCTGCTGCACGACCCCGAGCTGCTGGACGTCCTGGTGCGGGCGCACCGCGCGCTCGGCGTGGAAGACGGCATCACCCACACCGAGGTCCGGCTGACCGACCGCGGCCCGGTGATCATCGAGGTGAACGGGCGCCTCGGCGGCGACCTGATCCCCTTCCTCGGCAAGACGGCCACCGGCATCGACCCCGGCGAAGTCCTCTTCGCCGTCGCCACCGGGAACCGGCCGGTCATCACCCGCAGCCGGAACGCGGTGGCCGGCATCCGGTTCGGCTACCCGGAACACGACTGCCGGGTCCGCGAAATCACCGTCCCCACCGATCGCGCACAGGTGCCCGGGCTGGTCCTCGCGGCACCGATGACCGCACCCGGCACCACCCTGCGGCTGCCACCCGGCGGCTACCTCGCCCGCCACTCGTTCGTGGTGTGCGAGGCCGACGACCCCGAAACCTGCGACCGGCGCCTGGACACGGCCGCCGCCGCGGTGCGGGTCGACGCCGTCCCGGTCGGCCCACCGGAACCCGGAACCGCGTTCGAAATGCCCGCCGGGCTGCTCGACGTCGACGAACACGAGGGAGTTTCCGCATGACCATGACCGAGCCCGCCCGCACCGATGTGCCGCTGACCGGCGCGCAGATCCTCGAGAACGCGAAGGCGCTCGCGCCGGTCCTGCGCGAACGGGCCGCCGAGATCGAGGCGAACCGCAGCCTGCCCGAGGACGTCGTGCAGCTGCTGCGCGACGCCGGCGTCTTCCGGATCGGCTTCAGCCGGTCCTGGGGCGGCCCCGAAATGACCTCCATGGAGCAGACCGAAGTGATCGAGGCACTGTCCTACGGCGACGCCTCGGTGGGCTGGTGCGCCAAGCTCGGCTCGGACATCGGCCTGCACGCGAACTTCCTCGACCAGGACGAAGCCCGCCGGATGTTCACCAGCATCGACATGCACTCCGCCGGGGTGCTCCCGGTGACCGGGCACGCCGAACGCGTCCCCGGCGGCTACATGCTCAGCGGCCGGTGGGGCTTCGGCAGCGGTTCGACCCACGCCGACTGGGTGGCCTCCGGCGCCATGGTGTTCGAAAACGGCGAACCCTACGCCAGCCCCGACGGCAGCAACCCGCACGAATCCCGCCTGTTCATGGTGCCGCAGGAGCAGATCCGCTCGCTCGACAACTGGTACACCCTCGGCCTGTGCGGCTCCGGCAGCAGCGACTACACGATCACCGACGTGTTCGTCCCGGAGAACCACACCCTGACCTTCGACAACCCGAAGGTCCCCAACGGGCCGCTGGTGCAGCCCGACGTCATCCAGCGCAGCATGTGCGGCGCCCCGCTCGGCGTCGCGCGCGCCGCCCTGGACTACGTCCGCGACCTCACCATCGAGCGCGTCGACATGCTGAAGGGCTCGCCGTGGCGGATGAGCGGCCTCGCCTGGAAGGACAACGAGCACATCCAGATCACCCTGGCCGAGTGCGAGGCCGACTACAGCACCACCCGGGCCGGGGTGTACCGGGCCCTGGAGCGGCAGTGGGAGGTCACCGCGGACGGCACCGGCACGCTGGACGACCTCACCCCCGACGAGCGGGTCGCCCCGGCCCTGACCGGCTGGCAGGCGTTCCAGATGGCCAAGCGGGTCGTGCTGCGGCTGTGCGACCTGCTCGGCACAGCCGCGATCCGCTCCGGTGACCCGATGAACCGGTGGCTCCGCGACGCGGTGACCATGGCCATGCACCCGACCGCCCGCGACCGCGTCACCCAGACGGTCGGGGCGCACCTGGTCGGGGCCCGGCCCTCCATGCGGTTCATGCTCGGCATCGTGGACAAGCCCAAGACGGAGCCCGAGGCCGATGCGTGAGCGGCCCGTCCTGGTCGTCGGGTTCGTGACGCCGGTGCTGCTGGCCCTCACCGGCGCCGAACCCGACGGCTCGGTGGTCCTCGTCGAAGAGCCGGACGTGGTCCGCAAGCGCGACCTGCGCGCGCGGCTGGCCGGCTCCGCGCTGGTGCGGGACCTGGTCGAGTGGGAGCACGCCCGGCCCGGCTCGGCCGACGAGTTCCACGCCGCCCATCCGGACCTGGACCCGGTCGCGGTGATCCCGCTGATCGAATACGCCACGCCGTTCGCCGCCCGGCTCGCCGAACGCTACGGCCTGCCGGGCGCGAGCCTCGGCGCCGCGCTCATCCTGCGGGACAAGGCCGTGCTGCGCCGGGTCAGCGCGGCGGCCGGGCTGGCCAACCCCGAGAGCACCACGGTGACCGGCCCGGCGGACGTGCTCGAGTTCATGCGCGCCTGCCCGGGGCCGGTGGTGCTCAAGCCGGCGAACCGGCAGGCCTCCGTCGGTACCCAGATCGTCCGCGACCCGGCCGAGGCCGAGCGGGCCTGGGCGAACTGCGTCGAGCAGGACGAGGGCATCTTCGTCCCGGACCGGCCGATGGACCTGCGGATGCTGGCCGAGCGGTACGTGCCCGGCGCCGAGTACAGCGTCGAGATGCTCGTCCGCGGCGGCCGGCAGCTGTTCGCCAACGTCACGGGCAAGCAGCTCTACCCCGGCCCGTACCCGGTGGAGCTGGCCCACATCGTGCCGGCCGACATCCCCGGCGAGCTCACCGAAACACTGGCCGAGGTGACCCGCCGGGTCGTCACGGCCACCGGGTTCGCCGACGGGATCGTCCACTGCGAGTGGATCGTCGGCGCCGACGGCGTGCCGTACCTGGTGGAGTGCGCGGGCCGGATCGCCGGGGACGGCATCATGGAGATCATCGACCGCGCTTACTCGATCGAGCTGCTGCGCGTCTACTTCGCCGTGATGCGCGGCGAAACCCCGCCCGAGCTGCCGGCGCGGGCGACCGGCGGTGCCGCGGTCCGGTTCGTCCCGATGGAGCCCGGCGTGATCGAGGCCGTGGTGGGACTGGAGCAGGCCCGCCGGGTGGAGGGCGTGTTCCTCGTCGACCTCCAGGTCGGCCCCGGGCACCGGTTCGCCGGCCTGCGCAGCTCCTGGGACCGCTCGGGCCTGGTCATGGCCCAGGCGGACAGCCCGGCCGAAGCCCTGCAGCGCGCGGAGAAAGCCGCCGGGCTGGTGCGGATCGAGGTCCGTCCCGGGTAAGGGCATTCCCGCAAACGGAAAGAGGCCTTCGCCGCTGGTTCGGCGAAGGCCTCTTTCCGTGGTGTGGGTCAGCGGCGGAGCCGGCGACCCGCGGCGAGGGCAGCGGCCGAGAGGGCGGTCGCGCCGAGGAACGTCAGGAGGCGGTGCTGGCGGCCGGCCCGGTGCTGGGCCTGCAGGTAGGGGATCGTGGTGTTGGTGACCATGGCGTGCAACGGCATCCAGCGGTGGCGCAGCAGCTTCTCCAGCAGCGTGTCGCAGGCCCGCTCCAGGCGGACCGCCGGGGACCGGACCGTGTCGCGGAGCTCGGCGAAGTTGCGGTGGGACATGGTGGCGAGCGCGTCGGTGTTCGGCTTGCGGCGGGCGTAGTACCGGGCCAGCGCCGCCGCCGGATCGGCCGGGTGCGCGGCCAGGCTGTCGGTCAGCTCCAGCGCGTCCTCGAAGGCCGAGTTCATGCCCTGGGCCAAGAAGGGGTAGACGGCGTGGCAGGCGTCGCCGATCAGCACCACCTTGCCTTCGTAGGTCCACGGGGCGGTGCTGACGGTGACGAGGTTGAAGGTGGGCCGGCGCAGGAAGGCCTCGCCGAGGTCGGGGACCAGCGCCAGGACGTCGGGGAATTCCCGGCGGAACAACGCCTCCACGTCCGACGCCGTCCGCAGCGAGTCGAAACCGGCCGGGCCGTGGAACGGCAGGACGCACGAGCAGGTGAAGGACCCGTCGCGGTTGGGATGGGCGAACATCATGGTGTCGCCGCGGGGCCAGAGGTGGAAGACGTCGTCGGCCATCCGGTGGCTGCCGTCGGCGGCGGCCGGGATGTGCAGTTCGCGCCAGCCCCACTCCAGGTAGCTCTGCGAGAACTCCGCGCGCAGCTCGTGGTGCATGAACCGGCGGACGGCCGAGAACGCGCCGTCCGCGCCCACCACGACGTCCGGTTCCACCGTGAAGGACTTCCCGTCCGGGCCTTCGAAGGTCGCCGACGGCCGGTCGCGGTCCACGCCGGTGCACCGCGTGTCGAAGACGAACCGCACCCCGGGTTCCCGGAGGGCGGCGTCCACCAGCACCGCACTGAGGTCCTGGCGCTGGATGGCGAGGATGCCGCCGTCGCCGTAGGGCGAGAACCGCAGGCCGGCGTCGGTGTTGTGCAGCAGCCGCCCGCGCATCGGCACGACGAACCGCTTCACCTCGTCCTGCAGCCCCAGGCGGTCCAGGGCGGCCAGGCCGCGCCGGGACAGGCCCAGGTTCATCGACGTCGCCGCGACGGTCGTCCCGCGCGGGTCCGGCCGGCGGTCGTACACCGTCACGACGTGTCCCTGCCTGCCCAGCGAGAGCGCGAGGAACGCGCCGGCCATGCCGGCACCCACGATCGTGAACTCCACTACGCACACTCCTTGTCGGTCACTTCTTCGATGGCGCCGAGGATTTCCCGGGCGACGAGCGGAGCGGCGCCGAACCCGGAGCCGCCGCAGGCGGAGCGGGCCCACACCGACGGGCGGATCCGGGCGAGGACGGGCCCGCCGGTGACGGCATCGGCCGCGTAGTGGCAGTCCTTGGTCGCCACCACGGTGTGGTCCCCGGCGAGGAGCCGCTCGGAAAGCAGCCGGCCGGTCCACGGTTCGCGGTCGGGATCCTCGGTGGTGGCGACTTCCCGGCACACCGCGTCCGAACTGATCTTGAGCAGGGTCCCGCCCCCGGGCGGCAGCAGCCAGGCCCGGCGGTCGGCCCCGATCCGGCCGACCCCGGGCGCCGACGCCCACCAGGCCGCCAGGTGCGGCGGCGGGCGCAGGTAGGCCATGGTCTGCCGGTACAGCACGACGGGCGGCCCGCCCAGGGCGCTGGTCCACGGCCCGCCCGCGAGCAGGATGACGTCCGCGCCGAACTCTTCGCCGTCGGCGATGACGAGGTGGTCCTGGACGCCGGTGACGGCGCACCGCGGCCGCAGGGTCACGCCCGGGTGCGCGGCGAGCCAGCCGACGGCCGCGCGGAGGAACCGGTCGGCCAGCAGCACGGCGCCACCGGGGTCGAAGACGCCGCTGGTCCCGTGGGGGAACAGCACGGGCGGCAGGGTTTCCGGTGCGAGGGCGGTGGCGGGGACCCCGGCCTGGCGGGCGGTGTCGAAGGCCCGCTCGAGCTCGTCCGGGGTGCCCGCGGTGACGACCCCGACGGGCCGGACGAAACCGGCCCGCAGGAGCGTCTCCAGCTCCGCCCACCGGCGGCGGGCCTCGGCCATCCGCGCGGTGCCGTCGAGATCGTCCGGGCGCAGGACGCGCAAGGCCCGGTGCTGGTCGGACGAGGTGGCGGCGGGGTTCGGGACGGGACCGCGGTCGAAGACGACGACGCGGTGCCCGTCCCGAGCGCACCCGATCGCGGTGACGAGCCCGGTGACCCCGGCCCCGACGACGGCGACCGTGGCCATCAGCGCACCGTCGCCCCGGCCGGATCGGTGCGCGCCCTGGCCACTCCGGCCGGCCCCGTCGCGATCACCGGCCCGGCCGGCTCGGTCACGCCGGACGCCTCGGCCGCCTTCACCGTCACCGACACCCGCGGCAGCCGCTTCGGGGTCACCGTGTCCGCGTCCGGGTGGCCCGGCAGCATCGTGTCCGGCAGGGCCGCCGCCGCGAGGTCGATCAGGATCGGCGCCGCGCACCTCAGGAACACGTCCACCTGATGACACAGGTCGCCGGCCGTCTCCGACGTCACCGTCGCGGCCAGCCGGTCCAACCGGGCCAGCTGCTCGGCGAGCGTCGAGGCCGCCGCCGTCAGGCTGAACCGCCGCAGCTCGTAGCCGTCGGCGAACCGCTCCGCCATCCGCCGGGCCGTCCGCCTCGCCGAGGCCGACACCGGCAGGGGACCGCGGTCCACCCACCGGTCGACCGCCGCCGCGACCCGGTTCCACGGCCCCGTCAGCCGCGTCTCGCCGACGCGCAGCAGCGCCTCGCGGGTGAAGTCCGTGCGCTGGTACTCCGGGCTCGTGGCGCACAGGTGGAACCGGATCAGGTCGCGCGGCACCTCGGCGGCCAGCTCCCGGCCGGACACGACGTGCCCCCGGCTGGTCGAGAACTTCTCGCTCGCCAGCTCGTAGAACTCGTTGGTGAGGTACTGCGCCGGCAGCACGTGCTCGCCGAGCGCGGTCAGCAACGCCGTGCCCACGATCGCGAACGGGTAGGTCGCGTCCAGGCCGAGGAAGTACACCACCGTCGTGCCGGCGCCGGACCGCCAGAGCTCGTCGTCGGCCGCCAGCACCGCACCGCGCCGCTCGGCGCCCAGCGCGGTGGTGAACATGCTCCACGGCATGCCTTCCATGTGCGCGTAGAACACCTGCCCGGCCACCTCCGGGAACGGCGCCGGGATGCCCCATGACGCCGGCTGGGTGATCGGGAAGTCCGGCAGCGGCCGCGCCAGTGCGGCCTCGATCAGCCGGGCCATGCCGGGCCGCATCGGCGTCCGGGCGAAGTAGGCCTCCAGCGCGGCGCGGTAGCGTTCCACCGGGAACACGAGGATGGCCACCTCGCGCCGCTCCAGCGGCTCGTCCGGACGCGTGGTCGAACGCGGCCCGATCAGCTCCCCGGGCGCGATCGGCAGGCCGCAGCTTTCGCAGATCCCGGCGCACCCCTCGGCGAGGCAGAACGGGCACCCGCCGGTGACGTAGGCGTCCATCAGGTACTCGCCCGTGCTGGGCAGGTACGGGAACGACACCGTCCGCAGCTCCAGCAGGCCCCGGGCGTGCAGGCGCTCGTAGAAGCGGGTCACCATCGCGGTGAACCGGTCGCCGAGGCAGCCGAACCCGTCGATCTCGACGCCCATCGCGGAAAACGTCTGCCGGACCTGCTCGGCCGAGCGCTCGCGCAGGTCCTCCGGGTCCACGCCGAGGCGCTCGGCCGCGGCGACGACGTAGTTCTGCGTGAAGTGCATGCCGGTGCCGTACAAGGCTTCCCGGCCGGTCGCGCGGGCGTAGCGGGTACAGACGTCCGCGGCCAGGAACGGCCCCGCGAGGTGGCCCAGGTGCAGGTCCCCGTTCGCCGTCGGCGCGGGTGAGATCACCACGAGGCGGTCCATCAGACGGCCTCGCGCTCGCCGCCGCCGCGGCGGGCGAGCAGGTCGTCGACGATGTCGTGGGACCGGTGGGCCAGCACGCTGATCAGCGAGTCCGCGATCCCGTGCGTGGCCTCGTTGACGCCCTGCAGGTACACCGCGCCCCAGGCGGACTCGCCGAGGTCGACCCGGTAGCAGCGGCTGACCGAGATCTCCGCCAGGCCCACATGTTCGGCCAGATCGCGCACCAGCGCGGGCATCCGGCTGTCGAACCCGGTGCCCAGCAGCACCAGGTCGCAGTGCAGCGGTTCCACCTTGCCGCTGGTGCGGTCGCGCAGGTCGAGCACGACCTCGTCGCCGGTCACCCGGGCGCCGACCACCTCGGTCAGGGTCCGCACCTCCGACCGGTGCTGCCCGATGCCGCGCTGCTGGTAGAGCGTGGTGTACATGTGGTCGAGGAACGGCGGGGCCGCGCCGGCGTAGTTGGTCAGGCGCATCTCGTCGAGCACCTGCTGGCGGACCTCGGGCGGGCTGTCGTAGAACCGGTCGACGAACGACGGGAAGAACAGCTCGTTGACGAACTTGCTCGTCTGGTAGTTCTGCGGGCCCACCGACCGCACGATCATCGTGCGGGTGCTGTTGGGCAGGTTGTCGTGCAGTGCCATGAACATCTCGGCCGCGCTCTGCGCCCCGCCCACCACGACGGCGCGCAGCGGCGCGTCCGCGGGCAGCTGCGCGATCCGGCGGCGGTACTGGGCGCTGTGGATGAGCCGGTCTTCCGGCAGGTCGGCGAAGACGTCCGGCACGTGCGTGTCCCGGCCGCCGCCGACGACCAGGTCGCGGCAGCGGATGGTGTCCCCGCCGGCGAGGGTGGCGACCCAGCCGACGATGGACCCGTCGGCGTCGCGCGCGGGCTCGATGCTCCGCACCTTCGCGTCGTACCGGATCCGCACCTCCTCCAGTGACTTCGCAACCCACTGCAGGTAGTCGGAGAACTCCCACCGGAAGGGGTGGAACGTCCCGAGGTTGACGAACTCGTCGAGGCGCCGCTGGTCGTGGAGGAAGTTGAGGAACGAGAACTTGCTGCGCGGGTTGCGCAGGGTCACCAGGTCCTTGAGGAAGGAGACCTGGCTGCGCGCCCACGGCATCAGCAGGTCGCGCTGCCACTTGATGTCCGGTCCCTGCTCCAGCAGCAGTGTCTGCCGGGCGAGTTCCGGGTGCCCGGACTCCTCGATGGCCACCGCGAGCGCGAGGTTCGCCGGTCCGGCGCCGATCGCGAGCAAACCCACCTGTACTTCGGTCACAGATACACTCCGATTTCTGGGAATAGGTCGGCGTGCCGCGTGCCGCCGGAGGTGATCGTAAGGAGCGCTCTTTCCCGGGTGGTAGGGACGGCTTTCCCCGGCTTCCGGGAATCTCACCGAGATCGTTTGCGTCCCGGTCGCCGGCCCCGGCGAATTGATTGCGATCAAGGAAATTGATTGCGATCAATTATCCCTTACGGAGAGACTCTCCTGTCGGATATGGAAGGCGCGGCGCGCGCTTTCACCGGAGGAGCCGATCGGCGACGGATCGGCAGCAGTTCACTTTGGGGGAACGATGAGTCACGCCACCGGTTTCGGCTACACCGCCCGGCTGTGGCCGGTCGAACACCCCGACCTCGCCCCGCTGACCGTGCTGCTCGCCGACCCGCAGCCGTCGGTCCGCCACTGGGTCCGGGCCGCGCTCGAGCACGCCGGCGGCGTGTTCGTGGTGGGCGAGGCGGCCACGGCGAACGGGGCGATCGCGGAAACCGCCCGGCACCGGCCGGACGTGCTGGTGGTCGATCCGCAGCTCGGCGGGGCCGGGCCGGTCGATGTCATCGGCCGAGTGGCCATGGTGTCGCCGGAAACGAAAGTCCTCGTGCTGAGCGCGGCCGACGACGACACCGCCGTCCGGTCGGCCATCCACGCCGGGGCGCGCGGGTACCTGGTCAAGGGCGCCGACGCCGAGCAGATCGTGCGCGGGGTGCGGGTCGTGGCGGCCGGCGAGGCGATCGTCGGCCGGGCCATCGCCGCCCGGTTCAGCACTTTGGTGCGCACCGCCGGTCCCGAACCGTATCCCTTTCCGCAACTGACGACCCGGGAACGGCAGGTGCTCGATCGCATCGCCGCGGGCCGCTCGAATGCGGTGATCGCCCGCGATCTCGGCCTCGCGTCCAAGACCATCAGCAATCGTGTGTCGGCCATTTTCACGAAACTCGGTGTAGCCGATCGGGCACAGGCGATAGTGCTGGCGCGGGACGCGGGCCTCGGGCGGGGCGAATTCACCGGCGATCGGGAACAGTTCCCCTATCGCCGGGAAACGGGCCGCACCTAGCGTCGGTCGGCGTCGGACCACGCTGATCGGAGTGGGATGTGACTGACCAAGACCTTGCCCTCCTCGACATCCGCAGGCTGGAGCCCGAGAACCTGACGCGGGCCTACGGACTGGACATGAAGCTGCTGTACCCGTGGGACGGGCTGACCGCCCCCTTCCGCGGGGCCTGGTGCGTGCTGCGCCCGGGTGACGCCTCGGTCGCCCACGCCCACCACGAACACGAGATCTTCATCGGCATGGCCGGGCGGGCCGAGGTGGTCACCGGCGACGGGCGGCGGCACGCGTTCGCCGCCGGGGACCTCGTGTTCCTGCGGCCGGGCCTCGAACACCACCTCTTCAACGACCCCGCCCACGGCGAAGACTTCTCCTACTACGCGATCTGGTGGGACCGCGAGATGTCGGCCGAGTTCGTCGCGCACGACACCGGTGAGGCGGGACCGGCGTGATCGACTACGACGGGCGGAAGTTCCGCAAGCCCGGCGCCGAGGCCGTGGCCGTGTACCGGCAGGAGGACGACGTCGTCTGGGCGGAGTTCGCCGGGGGAGAGGTGCGGCGCGGCGCGCTCACCGGCACCCAGCGCGAGAACGGCGTCCTCCACCTGGGGTACACGCTGGTGCTCGCCACCGGCGAGGTGATCTGCGGGCACACGGTGAACACCCCGGAGGTGGCGGAAGACGGTCACCTCCGGCTGCGCGAGGTGTGGGAGCGCTACGGCCCGCACGCCGCCACCGGTGTCTCCTACCTCGACGAGGTGAGCTAGTGTCCCGGCGCCCCTCCGACGAGGACTGGCGACGCCTCGAGCGCGCGGTCACCGGCCGCGTCCGGCGGCCCGGCGACGCCGGGTTCCGCGCGGCGAGCACGCCCTTCAACAAACGGTTCGCCGGCATCACCCCCGCCGGCGTCGTGTCCGTGGCCGACGCGACGGACGTGCAGCGCGCCATCGCGTGGGCGCGCGACACCGGCGTCGGCGTCGTCGCCCGCGGTGGCGGGCACAGCTTCGCGGGCCACTCGGTCGGCACCGGGCTCGTCCTCGACCTCGGCGCCCTGAACACGGTGACCGCCGACGGCTCGACCGGGCTCGTGACCGCCGCGGGCGGCGCGCTGATGGCGGACGTCTACGCCGCCATCGAACCCCACGAGATGGCCTTCGCGCTGGGCAACAGCGACACGGTCGGGATCGGCGGGCTCACCCTCGGCGGCGGGTGCGGCGCCACTTCACGCGTGTACGGGCTCACCGCGGACGCGCTCGTCGCGACCACGATCGTCACCGCGGACGGGCAGCTGCTGCACTGCGACGCCGGCACCAACGCCGACCTGTTCTGGGCCTGCCGCGGCGGAGGCGGCGGAAACTTCGGCGTCAACGTGTCCTTCACCTTCCAGGCGCGACCGGTGGCCGGCTGCGCCACCTACGTCCTGCTGTGGGACAGCGCGGACGCGGCGAAGGTCTTCTCCGTCCTCCAGGACACCGTGCGGCAGGCCCCGGACGAGTTCGCGGCCCGGATCGGCATCAGCAAGGCCGGCGGCGACCCGGTCGTCTCGGCCGTCGGGCAGCACTTCGGGTCCGCCGCGGAACTGCGCGAGATCCTCGACCCCGTGCTGTCGGTCGCCGCGCCGGTCCGCACGGCCATCGCGGACCGGACCTTCTGGCAGGCCAAGGACGACCTGCGGCACGAGACCGCCGAGGGCGCGTTCGCCTCCCGGACGAACATCGCCACCCGGCCGCTGCCCGACGAGGCGATCGCCACGATGCTGTCGTTCGTCGAACGCCGTCCCGGCAGCGGCAACCCGGACGGCGGCGGGGCCGCGCTGTTCTCCTGGGGCGGCGCGATCAACCGCGTGGACCCGACGGAGACCGCGTTCGTCCACCGCGACACGATGTTCCTGCTGGCCATGGACACCTCGTGGGCCGAAGACGACGAACCGGCCGTGGTCGAGGCCAACCTCCGCTGGCTGGGCGAGCTGGGGGAGGCGATGGCGCCGCACGTGTCCGGCCGCGCGTTCCAGAACTTCACCGACCCGGACCTCGCGGACTGGCGCACCGCCTACTACGGCGTGAACTACCCCCGGCTGAAGGAGATCAAGGAGCGGGTCGATCCGGACGGGTTCTTCACCTTCGCGCAAAGCATCGGCTCATGATCGGCGACGACAAGGTGGGCATCTGGACGGCGGCCGAGGTGAGCACCGGTGCCGTGCCGGCCGAGCACCTCCCGCCCCTGCGCGAGATCCTCGCCTGGGCGTGGCGGTACCTGGTGTCCGCCCACCCGGATCTCGGCCGCAACGGCCCGGTGTGCCCCTACACCCAGCCGTCGCTCCACAAAGGACTCTTCCATCTGGCCGCGCTGACCGCCCCGAGCGGCGACGTCGACGCGCACGCCGCGATCGAGAGCCTGCGCGCGTGGTACGAGCGGCTTTCGGCCGGCTTCCCGCCGGAGCACCGGGAGCTGCTGACGATCCTGCTCGTGCTGCCGCAGCTGGACCACCACGACGCGACCCCGCTGGACGACCTGCAGCGCGAGGCCAAGGACGGGTTCGTCGCCGACGGGCTGATGATCGGGCAGTTCCACCCGGTCTGCGACCAGCCCGGCCTGTGGAACGACGAGTTCAAGGCGCTGCGCGCGCCGGTCCCGCTGCTGGCCGTGCGCAAGCTGGTCGTGTTCGACCTGCCGTTCCTGATGGACAGCCCGGCGCACGCCGAGAGCTACTTCCGGCGGTTCGCCCCGGACATCCCGCCCCGCATCCGCGACCAGCTGGTCAAGCGGCTGGTGGGCACCACGAAGTCGTTGCAGACGGCCTGATCACCCGAGGAGAACAGTGCGGCACTACCTGATGGTCAGACCGGGCCACTTCGACGTCGAGTACTCGATCAACCCGTGGATGGACCCCGGCAAACCGACCGACACCGGGCTGGCGGTCACGCAGTGGGAGTGGCTGCGTGACCTCTACCTCGACCTGGGCCACCGGGTGGACCTGCTCGACCCGCGGCCCGGGCTGCCGGACATGGTGTACGCGG
Source organism: Amycolatopsis sp. 505 (assembly GCF_031625235.1). Taxonomy (NCBI): domain Bacteria; kingdom Bacillati; phylum Actinomycetota; class Actinomycetes; order Pseudonocardiales; family Pseudonocardiaceae; genus Amycolatopsis; species Amycolatopsis sp. 505. The sequence goes on along the minus strand of NZ_JACKQP010000013.1, from coordinate 70,083 downwards.
CCAACGGGGCCACCGTCGTCGACGGCCGGGTGCTGGTCGCGCGCTTCCGCCACCGGCAGCGGCGCCCGGAGTCCGCGGCGTACGCGGAGTGGTTCGCCGGGCGCGGGTACCGCGACGTCCGCCAGGCGCGGTGGCACAACGAAGGCGAAGGCGACTTCCTGGTCGCCGGCCCCCGGATCCTGGCCGGATCGGGGTTCCGGACCGACCCCCGGGCCCACGAAGAGGCCGCGGCGTTCTTCGGCCTGCCCGTGGTCGGGCTGACACTGGTCAATCCGCGGCACTACCACCTGGACACCGCGCTGGCCGTGCTCGACGACGAGACGATCACCTATTGGCCGGAGGCGTTCGCCGAAGACAGCCGGCGGCGGCTCGAGCGGCTGTACCCGGACGCCGTCATCGCTTCCGCCGCCGACGCCGCGGCGTTCGGCCTGAACGCCGTCTCCGACGGGCAGCACGTCGTCCTGCCCCAGGCCGCCACGCGGCTGAGCGCGCAGCTGCGGGAGCGGGGCTTCGAGCCGATCGGCGCCGACCTGTCGGAACTGCTCAAAGGGGGCGGCAGCGTCAAGTGCTGCACGCTGGAATTGCGTCATCCAGGAGAACAGCCGTGAAAAGATCTCTCGCACTGGCCCTCGCGGTGCCGCTGCTGGGCGCGCTCGCCGTGCCCAGCTCGGCGCAGCCGCGGTTGTCCGGCCCCACCACCGAGTTCTCCGTCCTGGCCCGGGAGAAGGCCGGCGGCTACGACGTGGCCGCGGCCGAGAAGGCCATCCGCGCGGCGGGCGGCACGGTCGTCACGAGCAACGCCGCGGCCGGCCTGATCACCGCGAGCGCGCCCGCCGGTGGGTTCCTCGAACGGGTCACGGGCGACCGCGCGGTGTTCGGCGCCGGCCGGTCGAGGTCGATCGGCACCGTGCCCAAAGCCGGGCGGACCGCGCCGAAACCCGACGTCGCCGAGCCGGACGCCGGCCGCGGCGTGGCCAAGCCGAAAGGCTCGTCCGCCGGTCTCGACCCGCTCGACGACCGGCTCTGGGGCCTCAAGTCCGTGCGCTCGGACCTGGCGCGCACGGTCCAGCCGGGCGACAAGCGGGTCAAGGTCGGGGTGATCGACTCCGGGATCGACGCCACCCACCCGGACCTCGCGCCGAACCTCGACCTGGCCGGCTCGCGCAACTTCACCAAGGACATCGTCGCCGACGAGAACGGCGTGCCGGTCGACGGGCCGTGCGAGTACCGCGGCTGCGTCGACCCGGTCGACGTCGACGGCACCGGGCACGGCACGCACCTGGCGGGCACCATCGCGGCGGCCGCGAACGGCTTCGGGGTCTCCGGGGTCGCGCCGAACGTGACCCTGGTGAGCCTGCGCGCCGCCCAGGACTCGGGCTTCTACTTCCTGCAGCCGACGGTCGACGCGCTGACCTACGCCGGCGACGCGGGCATCGACGTCGTGAACATGTCGTTCTACATCGACCCGTGGCTGTTCAACTGCCCGGCGAACCCGGCGGATTCCCCCTCCGAGCAGGCCGAGCAGCGCACCGTCATCGAGGCGACGAAGCGCGCGCTGGACTACGCCCACCGCAAGGGCGTCACGATCGTGGTGGCCCTGGGCAACCAGCACAGCGATCTGGGCGCGCCGCAGCCGGACGCGACGAGCCCCGACTACCCGTCCAACCGGGCGCACCTGCGCACGGTGGACAACGCGACCTGCTTGACGTTGCCGCTCGAGGGGCCGCACACGATCGGTGTGGCCGGGTTCGGCCCGTCGCAGGCGAAGGCGGACTACTCGAACTACGGCCTCGAACGGATCTCGGTGTCCGCCCCCGGCGGGTACAAACGCGACTACTTCGGGACGCCGTGGTACGACAGCCGCGACAACGAGATCTTCTCGACTTACGCCCGCAGTGTCGGATTGGCGGCCGGTTACATCGACGCCGCCGGCGACATCACCCCGGCGGGTGCTTCGGTCGGCATCGAGAAGCAGACGGCCGCCGACGGCCGGGTCGGCTACTTCCGGTGGCTGCAGGGAACGTCGATGGCGGCCCCGCACGCGGCCGGCGTCGCGGCGCTGATCGTGTCGCAGTACGGCCACCCGGTCCGCGGCGGGGGACTGGGCCTCGACCCGGACGTCGTGCAGCGGATCCTCGAGAGGACGGCGTCGAAGATCCCCTGCCCGGTCCCGCGCACGGTCGACTACCTCGACGAAGGCCGCGACGCTTCGTACACGGCAACGTGCGCGGGCGACCCGTCCTTCAACGGCTTCTACGGACACGGCGCGGTCGACGCCTGGTCGGCGGTGACCCACGGCCGACCGTGAGCCGGGAGGAACGCCACCACTTGTCGACGAACAACGCGAGGACGAGCGCGGGCCCGGCGAGCACGACCGCCGTGCCCGCGACGAGACCGACGCCGGCGTCGGTCAGCGCGATCAGCAGGAGACCGCAGACGCCACCCACCGGCGTCGTCCCGACGGCGAAGAAGAGCGAGATCAGCGGCACGGACGGGACACCCACCTTGGTGAAGCGAGCCCGAACCAGGTACTCGGCCAAGCTCACGAAGAACGCCACGACGTTCACCACGGCGATACCCCACAAGATCCACAACACTCTCACAACGCCTCCCCGGGCTCGTCCGCCCAGCATGTGCCTCCTCGGACACTCCGTCAAGACATAATGTCCGGACAAGGTGTCCGGATATCCTGTCCCGCTATGATCCGGACGTGCCCTCAGTCACCCGGCCCGCCGGCCGCAAACGGCAGGACCGCCGCGAAGAGCTGGAACGACGGCTCTTCGCGGCCACCGAGGAACTCGTCGGCCGAGGCGAGAGCTTCACCGAGCTCAGCGTCGAGCGGCTGGCCGCGGCGGCCGGGATCTCCCGCTCCACCTTCTACGTCCACTTCGAAGACAAGGGCGACCTGGTCCGGCGGCTCGCCGGCTCCGTGCTGACCGAGCTGCGCGAGGTCTCGAGCACCTGGTGGGAGACGGCGGACCAGGCCGGTCTCGCGGAGGCCGTCACCGCGATCGTGGCGGTCTACCGCCGTCGCGCGGCCGCCTTCACCGTCATCTCCGAAACCGCGGCCTACGACCCGGCCGTCGCCGCCGAGGTGCAGGCGCTGATGCAGGCGATCATCGACGCCACCCGGGACGCGATCGAACGCGGCCAGGCCGCCGGCGTGATGCGGCCGGTCCGCCCGGCCGAGACCGCCGCCGTCCTCACCTGGATGGTCGAACGCGCGGGCAGCCACCTCGTCCGCGGCACCGAGCCGGAGCACGACGAGAACGTCGTCGAGGTCCTGACCGACATCATCCGGACGACGCTCTACGCGACCGGGGCCTGATCGAGAAGTTCCTCAAATCGGCGGTGTACGACATCCGCGTCACCCGGACCTACCGCGCGGGGGTCACCGTCGGCCCGCCCGGCTCGGGGGCGATGCCCCTCAGCCCACCCGTCCTCGTGCCCTGAAACCGGACTGTCGACGGATTGTCGACGGGCCGTGCGACCGTCGGCGCCATGAAACTTCGACGGCTCCGGCCGCTCACCGTCCTCGCGGCGGTCGCGGTCGTGTTCAGCGCCGGGGCCGCGGCACCCGCGAGCGCCGCGAGCACCCCCCTCGGACACGCCGGTCCGGCCCGGCACTCCGGCCTGTCTCCCTCGGTCGCCGGCCCGCTGGTCGACGCCACCTCGCGCAACTGGGCCGGTTACGCCATCACCTCGCTGTCCACCCCCGCTGCCACGTTCACCCACGTGCACGCCTCGTGGACGCAGCGGCCGGTCACCTGCCCGGCGTCGGACGCCTGGGCGGTGTTCTGGGCCGGCTTCGACGGGTGGACCAACGGCACGGTCGAACAGGGCGGCAGCTCGGCCCGGTGCGTCAACGGCACCCCGGTCTACCAGCTGTGGTGGGAGATGTTCCCCACCAACGCCATCCAGCCCGTCCTGACCATCGACGCCGGTGACTCCGTCAGCGCCGACGTCGCCTACGACGCGGCGACCGCGCAGTTCACCATCACCGTCGCCGACGCCACCAAACACACGAGCTTCTCCACCACCCAGACGTGCGCCGCCGGTCTCGTCTGCGCCCGCACCAGCGCCGAATGGATCGTCGAGGTCCCGGGCCGGTTCGGGACGAGCGACCTGTTCCCGCTGGCGAACTACGGCCGGGCGCTGATGGGCAACGCGGTCGCCTCCGACGACGCGGGACACGGCGGGTCGATGACCGCCAGCTCGACCTGGCAGCGGACGAAGATCCAGGAGCAGGACGCGACCACCACCTACGCCACGACCGAAAACGCCAGCCGAAACGGGCAGAACTTCGCGGTCACCTGGGCGCACCAATGAGCCCGGTCCGTCGCGTGGCCCTGGCGGCGTGCACCATCCTGACGTTCGCGGCCACGGCCGGGACACCGGCGGCGGCCGCGGACCCGATCACCATTTCCCCCGGCCTGTTCACCAACAGCGCCGCGCTGGCCTGGTCCTCGGCGCCGGCCACCACGATGGCCGACCGGACCGTCACCAGGACCACCACCGGCTTGACGGGGCTGGTCGTCAGCGGCCCGACCGGGTCGGTGTTCCACCAGACCCTCGGCGTGTCGCGGTACATGTTCATCGGCACCCGCAACCACGTCCTGATCCTGGAGTCCTCGACCGGCGGCGGCCCCGGCAGCCGCTCGGTGTCCCTGGTGGACTTCACCACCACGCCGCCCACCGAGCGGCCGATCCTCACCGTCCTCGCGCCCTCGGCGGCGGTGAGCCCACCGGGCGTCCAGTTCAGCACCGGGACCGGCGACGCGTTCTTCGTCTTCGCGTCCACCGGCACCGCGGTCGCCGGGCTCGGCATCTACCGCAGTGACAACGGCACCGTCCTCTGTCCCGGACCGCCGCCACTGACACCGACCGGGCAGCTGTTCGGCGAGGCCACTTCGACCCAGCTGCGGATCAAGATGGGCGGCACCGTGCTGGCCGCGTGCGCCCGGCCGCCCGGCTCCGGCGGATGACCGGTTCACGACACCGTCGCCGCGATCCGCAGGGCGTCCTCGAGGGTGAACGCGCCTTCGAGCCGGTAGGTGACGGTGCCGCGCTGCCAGATCAGCGACTGGGCGGCGAGGCGGGCCGTTTCGGTACGCCACTGCCCGGCCCGGTCGACGTATATGAGCTCGTGGGGCCGGTCGAGCCAGATCGCCGGTGCTCCGGTGACGCTGACCCGCTGCCCGCCGGACATGCCGAGGAACTTCTCGAAGACCGGGCCGAGCCGGCCGTCGAACTCGTCGAGCCGGACGGCGACCGGCTCGACCGCGGCGGGCGGCCGGCCCGGTTCGGTCTGGTAGAGCAGCGAGACGACGCGCGCCGGGTCGTCGGCGATCCGGACGTCGTCCGGCCCGCCGAGAGCGGCCGGAACCCCGATCGGAAACGGGACCAGGCGGCGCGCTTCGGCGAGGTCGACCGAGCGTTCACCGGGGAGCAGTCCCTGGCCGCGCACGGCGGGGCCGGGTTGGCTGCGCAGCTCGATGCCGGCGAACCGCAGCAGGTCGGTCACGGTCGCGCGGACCGCGGGCGACAGCGTGACCGCGGCGGCGAACACCAGCAGGAGCACCGCGGCGACCGTGGCCCAGCGCGGGATCGCGCGTCGCGGCCGGGCGGGCAGCCGGGCCAGGACGGCCGCGCGCACATCGGGTGCGGGCGGCACGTCGAGGCGGTCGCCGAGCTCGCGCAGCGCGGCGGCGAGCCGGGCGTCCCGGGGATCAGTCACCGACCGCCTCCTTGTCCGGCTCGGCCAGCTGCGCCCGCAGCCGGGCGAACGCGCGGTGCGCCCGCGACTTCACCGAACCGCGCGGGCAGCCGAGCACCTCCGCGTTTTCCCCTTCCGTGAGGTCGAGGAAGTAGCGGCAGATCACCACGGCCCGGTGCTTCTCGGGCAGGGCCCGCACCGCCTCCAGCAACTCCTCGCCGGCGGCGTCGGTCAGCGCCCGGGCCGCCGGATCGTCGTCCCGGACCAGTTCCAGGCGCATGGCGCGCAGTTCGGTCGCGGCGCGCCGGCGCCGGGAGCGGACGAGGTTGTGCGTCTCGTTCGCGACGATGCGCAGCAGCCAGGCGCGGAACGACGCGCCGCCGCGAAACGACGGCAGCGCCCGGAACGCCTTCACGAACGCTTCCTGGACGACGTCCTCGGCCTCGTGCCCGGCGCCCAGCAGGTAGGCCGTGCGGTGGGCGAGCGCGGTGTACCGGTCGACCAGCGTCCCGTAGGACGCCGGGTCGCCGTCGCGGATCCGGGCCACCACTGCGTCGTCGTCCGTCACCCGCCCCCTTCCTGCCGGTGTTCCACCTTCCTCTACACCGGCCGCGGCCGGGAGGTTCCCGCGGAACCGGCGGGACTCCCGCTGTGTAGAGCGGGCATGAAGCTACGAGCAGTCTCGGTGCCGGCCGCCGTTCTGACGGCCGTGCTGGTGGCGGCGCCCGCGGCCGTGGCGGGCAACTGGGCGGTCACCTACCTCGACCCGCTGCCGGACACCTTCCGGGCCGGCCAGCCCTACACCGTCGGCTATTGGGTGCTGCAGCACGGTTCCCACCCCAGCTACGGAGACCTGGGCGCGACCGCGCTGGTGTTCACGCCCGCGCAGGGCGACCCCGTCGCGTTCCCCGGAGTCGCCCTGCGCGAGCCGGCGCACTACGCGGCCGCGATCGCCCTGCCCCACGACGGTGACTGGCGCGTGTCGGCCCGCCAGGGCGTCTTCGCCGACTACGCAATCGGCACGCTGACGCTGCCCGGAAGGCTGGTGATCACCCCGCCACCGGACCCGATGGGAACCGGCGAGAAGCAGCCGTGGGGCGCGATCCGGCCCCCGGCGATCGCGCTGGACGGCGGCGGTGCGGTGCAGGCGCAGCCGGATGTCCCGGTCGCCGCGGCACCCACGCCGGACCCGCCGCCGTCACTGGGGGCGGTGCTGACGGTCGCCGGTCTCGTGGTGGTCGTGGGTGCGGCGCTCCTGGTGGGCGGGCGGCGCATGCGGGCTCGGCTGCGAAGGCGGTGAACACCGGTCACGCCCGACCGTGATCACGGGCGGACGTCAGCACCTCCAGCCCCAGCGGGGTGATGCAGTGCGTCGCGAAGTTTTCGTGCCGGTCGGTTGTGATGAGCCCGGCGTCCCGCAGCACGGTCGTGTGGTGGCTGACGGTCGCCGGGGTCACGCCGATCCGCCGGGCCAGCGTGGTGGTGGTGCTGCCGTCGACGACCGAGCGCAGGATCGTGGCCCGGGTGGTGCCCAGCAGCGCGCTCACGTGATCACCGCCGCAGGCGCCGGCGAGCAGCCGGGACTCGGTCCGGAGCGGCACCACGAGGACCGGGCGCAGCAGCGGGTCCGCGAGGGCCACGGGGTGGTAGAGGCAGAAGTAGCCGGGAATCAGCAGCAGGCCGCGGCCGTCGAGGTGCAGGTCCCGATCGACGGGGTAGTCGACGGTCAGGACCGGCCGCTGCCAGTTCGCGCCCGGTCCGAGCCGCCCCAGCAGTCCCTCGGGGCCGGCCCGCAGGTAGCGCTGGATCCAGCCGGCGCACTCCGTTCGCAGCCCGTGGTCGATCACCTGCAGGTACGGCTCGACGAGAGCCTCGAAGTACAGGCGCACGGCACATCGCAGGTGCCGCAGCGCTGCCGGCTTCCCGCGGCCGAGGTCGCCCAGCCACCGCGCCGCCGGACTCCCGGTCGGCCGGAGGCGGCGGATCTCGGCACCGAGCCGGCCGGCCGGCGTCGACAGAACCGCGTCGACACTCTCGCCGATATCGCACACATCCACGGCGGGAGTGAGGAAATCCGGGAAGTAGGCCGCGTGCGGCGCCACCGTCACCAGGGTCGACACGGCCGCCCGCAGATCGCGGTCCCGGCTCATGCCCCCGCACACGCGGCGGCGCCAGGAGTCGAAGGACAGCCCGCCGTCCGCGTGCTGCAGGACCTGGACGCTGCCGACGATCTCCCACATGAGGTCGATCTCGAGTTTCAGCCGGGTCCGCGCGATGTCGGAGTCGGTGAAGTGAATGCGCAACCGAGCCACGTCGCTCCCCCCGTCGGCGTTTTATCCGTAACCAATCCGCCGGGACCGGCGACTTGGATGGCACTCACGTCCCGAGGAGGCCTGATGAAACCGTTCTTCTTCCACCGGAATCGTCGGATCGGCGTTGTTCTCAAGGTCGCGATCGTCGCCGGATCGGCGGTGATCGGCGTGCTGAATGGTACGCCCGCTCAGGCGGCTCCCGGTCGCACCAGCCGTGGCGACGCGGAAGCCGTCCTGCACGCCGGCGGCACCGGTGGGGCAGCCGGCCGGATCCACGGCACCGCCGGCAGAGGCTCTCCGGCCGACATCGACGGGCGGGTGGCCATTCGCGTATTGCCGCCGGTCGACGGCCGGCACTTCTGCCAGGACGACTGGCACGTCATCCTGGTGGCGGAAATCGCCGGGGGAGACAAATCCCTCACCATGCAGGAAGCCAAGGCGGAATTGAACGCCGTGCGGCTGGAGTTCTTCCTCGACGGCTCCCCGCTGGCCACCCAGCGCACGTCGATCAAGCGGTTCCTGGACCCGGGCTTCTTCGACTTCGAAGAGGCGTACCTTTTCCAGCAAGGCGCGATCATGGCACCCGATGCTCTGACCGTCGGCGCGCATTCGCTGCGGGTGGTGGAAACCACCCCGGCCGGCACCGGGGAGAACGACATCACCGTCTGGATCGACGCCACCGGCACCGGCGCCTGCCGGTAACCCCGGTGGCCCGGCGGGACGCCGCGGCAGACCCACGTCGATCCGGTGCGGCACGGCATCTCCTCCTGTGACAACGGCGAAATCAGTTGCGGCACGCATGGGAACGGACACCGCCGGACGCGGGAAAGGTTCCGTTGTGCTGGTAGCGGTTCGGAAGCCACCCTGCCCGGCCACCCGTGTCGATCTCTTGCCAGACTTCTGCATGTGCCTGGTCACCGCGCTGTTGCTGGGGGAGCACCGATCCGGATCGCCTTGCTCGGCGAGGTGACGGCCCAGGTCGGTGTCCGGCCGGTCGACCTCGGGACCCCGCGGCAGCGGTGTGTGCTGGCGGCCTTGGCCGTCGACGCCGGACAGCTCGTGCCGGCCGATCGCCTCCTGCGCCGGGTCTGGGGCGCCGACACACCGCGGCGTGGCCGTGCGACGCTGCACAGCCACCTTTCCCGCCTGCGCGGGGCGTTCGACGGCGCCTTGACCATCGCCCACCGCTCCGGCGGCTACGCCTTGGAAATCGACCAGGAAGAACCCGCGGTCGACCTGCTTCGCTTCCGCGCGCTGAGAGACCAAGCCGAGGCCGACGACGCTCGCACCGTGGCTCTGCTGACCGAGGCGGTCGCGCTCTGGCGCGGAACCCCGCTGACCGGCCTGAGCGGCGATTGGGTGGAGGCCGAGCGCGACCGGTGGCAGCAGGAGCTGTGGGCGGTCGAGCAGGATCTGGTCGACGCGCGGCTGCGCGCCGGCCACGGGGAGGAGCTGGTGGCCGGCCTGCTGGCCCGGGCCGCGCGGCATCCGCTCGACGAGCGCGTCGCCGGCCAGTGCATGCTGGCGCTGCACCGCGCCGGTCGTTCGGCCGACGCCCTGGCCCACTTCCGGCGGCTGCGGGACCGCTTGATCGGGGAGCTGGGCACCGAACCGCGTGGCGAGGTGCAGGAGCTGCACCGCCGGATCCTCGCCGCCGACCCCGGCCTGATCGCGGCACCCGGGCCCGGGGTGGCGGTGACGCCGCTGCCTCCCCGGCAGCTCCCGGCCGCGCCCGCGCCGTTCGTCGGCCGCCAGGAGGAGCTGGACCGGCTCGACGCCGTCCTCGCGCCCGCCGACGGCGTGGCGCTCATTTCCGCGATCGGCGGTGCCGGTGGGATCGGCAAGACCTGGCTGGCCCTGCGCTGGGCGCACCGCAACCTCGACCGGTTCCCCGACGGGCAGTTGTTCGTCGACCTGCACGGGTTCAGCCCGGCCGGGCAACCGGCGCGCCCGGTCGACGTGCTCGGCGGGTTCCTCGAGGCCTTGGGGGTCGGCCGGGACCAGCAGCCCGCCGACGTCGAACGCCGCGCCGGCCTGTACCGGACGCTGGTCGCCGACCGGCGCCTGCTGGTGGTGCTCGACAACGCCGCCACGACCGAGCAGGTCTCCGCGCTGCTGCCCGGCGGCCGCCGCTGCACCGTGCTCGTCACCGGCCGCACCCGGCTGCGCGGGCTCATCGCCCGCCACGGCGCCCGTCCGGTGCCCCTCGACGTGCTCACCGACGCCGAAGCACGCACCCTGCTCGCCACCGCCCTCGGTCCGGGCCGCGCGAGGACGGCCGCGCCGGCGATCGCGGAGCTGGCCGAGCTGTGCGGCGGGCTTCCCTTGGCGCTGGCGCTCGTCGCCGCCCGCGCCGTCGCCGACCCGCGCCTGCCCGTCGACGACGTCGTCGCCGATCTCCGGGCCCTCGGCTTGGCGGTCTTCGACTCCGAAGACCCCGCTGACCCCACGGCGAGCCTGCCGACCGTGCTGTCGTGGTCGCTGCGGCACCTCACCGAGCAGCAGCGCACCGCGTTCGCCCTGCTGGGCATCGCGCCCGGTCCCGACATCGGCTTGTCCGCCGCCGCCCGCCTCCTCGGCCTGCCCGAGCGGGAAGCGCATACGACGATGCGTGCACTGGCCGACGCGTCACTCCTCGAGCGCACCCCCGGCAGCCGGTACGGCATGCACGACCTCGTGCGCGCTTACGCCACCACCGTCGCCGCCGAACTGCCGGCCGAGGTGCGGGAAACGGCGTTGCGCCGGGTCCTGGACTTCTACACCGGCACGGTGAACGCCGCCGACCGGCTGCTGAACCCCCACCGCGACCCGATCCCGCTCGCCCTGCCCGACGCCGACGCGCACCCGCACGCCGACGCGGCGGCGGCCCTGGCGTGGTGCGACGCCGAGCACGCGAACCTGCTCGCCGCGCAGCACACCGCGGCCCGCCTCCACCGGCACGCCACGGTCTGGCACCTGGCCTGGGGCCTGCACACGTTCCACTACCGGCGCGGTCACCGCCACGAGCACCTCGCCGCGTGGCAGGCCGCCGCCGGTGCCGCCGGGCACCTGCCCGGCCCGGACCTCGTCATCGTCACCCACCAGGTCCTCGGTCTGACCCACAGCCACCTCGATCACCACGAGGACGCCCTGCGCCACTTGCACCAGGCCCTCACCGCCGCCGAGGAACACCGGGCCACCGGCCACCAGGCCCACACCCACCGGTTGCTCGCGCGGGCGTGGAGCCGGCAGGGCGACGACCTCAAGGCCCTCGACCACGCGCGCCGGGCCCTCGACCTCTACCGCGGCCTCGACCAGCCGATCGGAGAAGCCGACGCGCTGAACTCGGTCGGCTGGCGCGCGGCCCGCCTCGGCGACTACGAAACCGCCCGGGAGCACTGCCGGGCCGCCTTGGCGTTGCACCGGCGTCTGGACGACCCCACCGGCGAGGCGGCCACCGAGGACAGCCTGGGCTACATCGAGCACCACAGCGGTCACCACGAGCGCGCCATCGCCCACTACGAGCGGTCCATCACCATGCTCCGCGATCTGGGCAACACGCACGAAACCCCGGGCGTGCTGGAATCATCCGGCCACCCGCACCTCGCCCTCGGCGACGTCGATCGGGCGCGGGCGATCTGGCGGGAGGCCCGGGAAATGTTCCGGGAGCAAGGCCGCACCGACGACGTCCGCCGCGTGCAACAGCGGCTCGACGACCTCTGATCGCCCATTCCGGGAATTGCCCGACCTGTTTCCGGTAAGCGGCCCGTGGCCGGATACGCTGCCGCGGCCGAGCACACGAACCGATGGGGGACAAGGCATGGACGGCACTTCCGGCGCGGGCGGAGTCCGCGTGCACGAACCCCTTCCGAATGTGCCGTCCGGGGCCGAACCGCTGTTTGCCGGGTTTGTCCGCGAATTGACCGGGCTGACCATTGTCCGAATGGGACTCAGCGGCGCGCTCGTCCTGCTGGGTGTGCTGCTCGTGGTCGTCGAAGGGTGGGGAAGCGCGCTGCCCTACCTCTACTTCGGCACGTTCGGTGGCCTGCTTCTGATGTGGACGTACGTCCTGGTCCTGTACCGGCGCATCCGGAGCCTCTTCGGCGAGCCCTACCACCGGCTCGACGTCGCTCCCGATGGGTTGCGCACCAAGGGTTCGCGGGTCTCGGTGCGGTTGCCGGACGGCCGGTGGCTGCGGACCCGCCTGCCCGGCGGGCCGCGGGTCCAGCTGGCCGGCGAGCGCCGGCTGTGGGTGCTCGGCACGGGCCCGCGGGTGTTCGTCCGCCCGCCGGGGGCGATGTGGGTGCGGTCCGGGCGGATCGAAGACGCCCCGCCCGCCGCGGCGGTCCCTGCCGGGTTCGTCCCGCGCTACGCGACGCCGCCGTCGCGTGATCCGGTGCTCGCCGCGCACCGCGCGTTCCAGGCCCGGCGGTCGGCCGTCACCGGGGTGACGCTCCTGGTGCTGGGCGCGGCGGGACTCGCGCTCGTGTCGTCGCTGGAGGACGAATCCGGTGGCATCGCGGACGCGGCCGGGTTGGGCGGCGTCGCCGGCGGCAGCGCGGTCTTCCTGATGCTGGGCGTGCTGATGGCCGTCGGCAGCCTGCGGATCCGCCGTCCGCTCACCGAGGACGGCTGGGTGGAACTGCGGATCGCGCTCGACACGCCGTTCGTGCCGCGAGCGCGCACCGCGGTCCGGCTGACGGGCTGGGCGTGGTACCCGGACGGGCGGCAGACGCGCTTCAAGCTCGTCGCCGACGTCTCGCTGGCCGCGAACGTCGCGGTGACCGGGCAGCTGTGGCTGCTGGGCTACCCACCGGCGGGCAAACCGGCGAAGGCCGGTCTTCCGGGCTACCCCTGCCTGGGCAGCTTCCGGCCGGCCTGAGCCTTCCTGGCCAGGTCCAGCAGTTCGTCGAACACCTCGGTCGCGATGGCGGCGAGGGAGCGTTCCTCGCCGTCGCGGAGCCACCGGGTGAACGAGATCCCGAAGACGGTCGCCCCCGACTCGGCCGCCAGGGTGGCCGCGAGATCCCCGACACCCCGGGCGCGCAACGCGTCGGCGACCGAGGTGGCCAGCGCGGTGAGTTTGTGCTGTTCCCGTTCCTGCAGCGCCGGGTTCCGGTCGATCACCGACTGCCGGGTGCGGGAGTGCGAGCGCCGTTCGTCCGGGAAGAAGGCCGACGCCGACCGCAGCGCGGAGGCGACGACCTCGAGCGGGGACGCGTCGGGCGGGGCGGCGATCACGCCGTCGAGGAACGCCCGCTCGAGGCGTTCTTGGCCGGCGAAGAGGACTTCGCGCTTGTCGCTGAAGTGGCGGAAGAAGGTCCGCTCGGTCAGGCCGACGGCCTCGGCGATCTCGGCCGCGGTCGTCTGCTCGTACCCGCGGGTGGCGAACAGCTCGAGCGCGGCCTTCTGCAGCCGTTCCGCGGCTCCGGGTTCCCAGCGCACCATGCGGCCGAGTCTAGTGATGACAGGAGCTGACATACAGGCGTACGGTGTCGATGTCAGCGACTGACGTCGGTCACTGACATCAACCGTGAGAAGGAGTCACGCAATGCGCGTTTTCGTCACCGGAGCGTCCGGCTGGATCGGCTCCGCCGTCGTCGACGAGCTGCTCGCGACCGGCCACGAGGTCACCGGGCTGGCCCGGTCGGCCGCGTCCGCCGCGAAGCTCGAGGCCAAGGGCGCCCACGTCCGGCGCGGCGACCTCGACGACCTCGGCAGCCTCCGCGCGGGTGCGGAAGCGGCCGAAGCCGTCATCCACCTGGCGAACAAGCACGACTTCGCCAACCCGGCCGTGTCGAACGCCGCCGAGCGGGCCGCCGTGGAGACGATCGGCGCGGCGCTCGCGAACAGCGGCCGCCCGTTCCTGCTGGCCTCGGGGATCGCCGCCCTCGCCAAGGGCCGGCCCGCCACCGAAGCCGACGCTTCCCCGTTCCACGGCCCGGACTCCCCGCGCGGCGGCTCCGAGAACCTCGCGCTCGAGTTCGCCGCCCGCGGCGTGCACCCGGTGAGCCTGCGGTTCTCGCCGACCACGCACGGCACCGGCGACCACGGGTTCATCGCGGTCCTCGCCGCGATCGCCCGCGAGAAGGGCGTCTCGGGCTACCCGGGCGACGGCACCAACCGCTGGGCCGGCGTGCACGTGACCGACGCCGCCCGCATGGTCCGCCTCGGCCTGGAGAAGGCACCCGCCGGCGCGCGCCTGCACGCCGTCGCCGAGGAGGGCGTGCCGACCCGCAAGATCGCCGAGGCGATCGGCCGTGCGTTCGACCTGCCGACCGCGTCGATCCCGGAAGCCGGCGTCCAGGACCACTTCGGCTGGATCGGCGGCTTCTTCGCCATGGACCTCGCGGCGACCAGCGAGCGCACGCGGGAGCTGCTCGGCTGGACACCCACCGGGCCGACCCTCATCGAAGACCTCGACGCGGGCGCCTACTCGGCACGTCAGTAAGGGTTGCCCGGCACGTTGAGGCGCGTCTGGTAGAGGCCGAACGCACCCGAAACCCCGGAGGTGAGGTACAGGGTCTTCCCGTCCGCTCCGCCGAACGCCGCGTTGGTGGTGTTGCGGCCGGCGGAGATGGTGCCGAGCGGGGCACCCGACGGCGAGAAGACGTGGACGAGCCCTTCGTCGAAGGAGGCCCAGTACAGGTTGCCCGCGCAGTCGATGGTCGCGCCATCGGGGGTCCGCATGGTCGCGAACGTCGTGCGGTTGCCGGTGCTGCCGTCGGGGAAGACGGTGTACTTCACGATCGTGTCGGCGCCGGTGGCCCCCACGTAGAGGGTCTTGCCGTCGGGGGACAGGACGACGCCGTTCGGCTGCGGCAGCGTGTCGTCGACGAGGCTGACCACCCCGTCGCGGACGCGGAAGACGCTCGTCCGGCCGCCCTGCTCGTCGGCGCGGTTGCCGCGCTGGTAGTTCGGGTCGCTGAAGTAGGTGGTGCCGTCCTGGCCGGTGGTCAGGTCGTTCGGCGAGTTGAACGCGTGGCCGGGGTCGCCGGCGGCGACGGTCGTCCGGCTGCGGTCGGCCAGGTCGTAGGCCGAAACGGTGCGGTTGTCGTGGGTGGCGGCGAGCACCCGCGTCCCGTCGGCGCTGATCGCCAGGCCGTTGCTGCCGGAGCCGGCGATGAAGGTCTCGAAGGTGCCCGGCGGCCGGAACCGGAGGATCGCCGAGGGCTGCACGCCCTGGGGACCGGTGGCGTTCTGCATGTTCGACAGCAGCAGGGTGCCCGTCCGCCGGTCCCAGGTGGGTCCTTCGAGGAAGTTGAACCCGCTCCGGATGAGCCGGGCCGTCACCGCCTGGCTCGGCAACGGCGAGCCGTAGGTCGCGCCCGGCGTGCACGGTCCGGCCGCGGTGGTGCCGGACGCCGCGGGCGCCACCACGCCCGCGGTGATGATCGCCGTCGCCGCCACCGTCCACACGCGACGGTGCCGGGATGTCCTGCGGTGAGCCATGCCGGCTCTCCTTTCGCGAGGGGGACGGCGGCGGGCCGGTGGGCCCGGCCCGCCGCCGGGGTTCACCGTCCGAGCTCGACCTTGAGGATGCTTTCGTTGCTGTTGTTGGCGATGCTGTCCTTGTCGCCGTAGTTGCTGGTGGTCAGCCACAGGCCGCCGTCGGCGGACGGTTCCACGGTGCGCAGCCGCCCGTACGTGCCGGTGAGGTACTGCTGGACGTTCGTCAGGCTGTCGCCGGAGATTTCGGCCCGGTACAGCCGGGTTCCGCGCAGGCAGGCGATGTAGAGGGCATCGCGGACCACGGCGATGCCGCTGCACGAACCCTCGGCGACGGGGTAGGTGCGCTTCGGCGCGACGAACCCGGCTTCGGCGCAGCTGCCCGTGGTGCCTTCGCAGCGGGGCCAGCCGTAGTTGCCGCCACGGACGATGAGGTTGGTCTCGTCCATGACGTTGTTGCCGAATTCCTGTTCCCACAGCCGGCCTTGGGCGTCGAAGGCCAGGCCCTGGGGGTTGCGGTGGCCGTAGCTCCACACCGGCGTGCCGAAGGGGTTGTCCGAAGGGATGGTGCCGTCGCGGTTGATCCGCAGCACCTTGCCGGCCAGGTTGGCGAGGTCCTGGGCCCAGTCGCCGTTCTGGCCGTCGCCGGCGGCGATGTAGAGCTTGCCGTCGGGTCCGAACCGCAGCCGGCCGCCGTTGTGGTACTTGTTGCGCGGGATGCCGGTGAGCAGCACCTGCGGGGTGCCGCTGAGGACCCCGCCGGTGTAGCGGATGCGCACCACCCGGTTGTCGGTCGTGCTGGTGTGCATGACGTACAGCCACGGGTCGGCCGCGAAGTCGGTGGCCACGGCGAGGCCGAGCACCCCGCCCTCGCCGTCGGTCCCCGCGACGTCCGGCATCCGCCCGGCCACCGTCTTCGTGCCGGTGGCGGGGTCGAGCCGGACGATTTCGAAGGCGTCGCGGCGGCCGTAGAGCACCTGTCCGTCGGGCAGGGTGGTCAGCCCCCACGGCAGGTCGGTTTCGGTGGTGACCCTGGTGACCGAGCAGACCGCCGTGGCGCAGGAGGCGCCGGTGGTGACCGCGACCGGTGAGCTCGGGGCCGACCGGTTGGCCTGGGCGTCGCGCGCTCGCACCTGGTACTGGTAGCGGGTGTTCGCGGCGAGGCCGCTGTCGGTGAACGAGGTCGTGGCCGAGCCGCTGGTGGAGCCGGCCACGGTGCCGTCGCGCAGCACCTCGTAGCCCGTGACGCCGACGTTGTCGGTGGCGGGCGACCAGCGCACGGTGACGGTGGTGCCCGACGCCGTCGCGGTCACGCCGGTGGGGGTGCTGGGCGGCTCGGTGTCGGCCTGGCACTGCGGCACCGCGATGGTGACTGTCGGACTGGCCTGCGAGACGTTGCCCGCGGCGTCGCGCGCGTTGACGTACAGGCCCCAGGTGGCTCCCGGCGCGACGGTCAGCTCGGCCGACAGCGCGGTGCCCGGCACCGAGGTCATGAGCTGCCCGTCGTGGAAGATGTCGTAGTAAGCCACCCCGGTGTCATCGGACGACGCCGACCACGAGAACGTCACGGTGGCGCACGTCAGGTTCGTGGTGCGCGGGTTGGCCGGCGCGGTCGGCGGTGTGGTGTCGGCGGCGAGTTTCACCAGCTGCCACCGCTGGTTGGCGCCGCCGGTGTCGGGCAGCTGGACGACCCGAGCGCCGTCGGCGGTGGAGGAGCCGAGCACGTCCACGGCCTTGCCGCTGGCCCGGTTGAGCAGCCGCACGTCGCCGCCGGCGGAGTCGGCCAGCCGGAACTGCTGCCCGGCGCGCCCGGCGTCGGTGTTCTGCACCAGCCCGGCCCGGTCGGCGGTGGACGGGAAGGTCAGGATCTTGGCGCTGTGCTTGGACTTGATGCGGTAGTTGCCCCCGCCGGAGTCGACGAACTGCCACTGCTGGGAGGCCCGGTCGTCGCGGGTGCTCTGGGTGACCCGGGCGCCCTCGTAGGTGGCGCTCCCGGCGACGTCCAGTGCCTTCCCGCTGTTGCGGTTGACCAGCACGTAAGAGGCGTTGGTGTCCACAGTGGCGGCCGAGGCGGCCGGTGCCGGAAGCACGACGCCGAAGCCGGCGAGCACCACTGTGCACAGCGCTCGGAAGGCCGAGCGGTTTCTTCGCGGAGCCGAGCCGGTCCGGACGCGGCGCGATGCCGGCCCGCCAGGCTTTCGTGCGCAGACAGCCATGCGTCGCCTCCTTGCGAGCAGGGTGCGGAACTTCGCCTGACTGGGAGCGCTCCCAGGTCACCGTAGCGCAAACCGTTTGCCGCCGACAAGGCCGGTGAGGAGGTATCCAACCGCGCTGGATCGAAAGGAGCGGGCACCCGCGGTGGGTGCCCGCTCCTCTCAGCGGATCGGGTTGGGCGTGATGTCCTGGGCGAAGAGGTTGCCGTTGGAGCTGCCCACGTGGACGTGGTAGCCGCGGCCGCCCACGTTCACCGTGATGTGCGGCCGCGGGTCGGCGCCGCCCGCCGCGCCGCCGAGACCGCCCTGGTGGATACCGGCGGTCTGCTGCCAGCCGCGGCCTTCCTGCATCTGCTTCAGCAGTTCTTTCGCGCGGCGCGCGCCTTCGCCGCGGCCGGCGGCGAGGTTCTCCAGGATGCCGACGAACTTCTTGTCGCTGATCTCCGTCACCGGCACGTTCGCGTTGCCGTGGAACACCGGCTGGCCCGGGCGGTTGTTGGCCAGCACCGGGTTGTTCGCCTTGCCGCCCTTACACTTGCCCTTGCCGCCCTTGAGGCCGACCGGGTCGAGCCAGCCGGTGGGGTTGCGGACGTAGGCGTGCGGGTTGGTGCCGCCGCCGAGCCCGATCGGGTCCGGGCTGATGTAGCGCCCGGTCTCCGGCTCGTAGTACCGGTTGACGTTGTAGTGCAGGCCCGTCTCGGCGTCGAAGTACTGGCCGGGGAACCGCAGCGGCGTCGGCGCCGGGCCGCCGGCTTCCAGGCCCCACAGGGTCTGCGCCGAGTGCCAAATGATCCGGCCGGCTTCGTCGACCAGCTCCGCCGGGCTGCCGATCAGGTCGGCGACGACGGCGTGGAACTGCTCGTCGAGGCCGCCGTCGGCGCGGGTGCGGCGGTCCAGCACGCTGACCGGCACCGGCCGGTCCGGCTCCCAGTCCCAGGTCGTGATCCGGGCCGGCGCGCCGCCGGTCGTGACGATCTCCTCGGCCGGGACGATCCCGTCCCACACGAACACCGTCTCGGCGGTGACCGTGCCGTCCGGGCCGAGCAGGCGCTTGGCGACCCGGCGCCCCAGCGCGTCGTAGGCGTAGCGCCATTCGTGGCCGTCCGGGGTCCGCACCTGCGCGAGGCGGTCATCGGCGTTCCAGGCGAAGCTCCAGCCGGCCGGGCCGCCCGGCTGCTGCCGCCAGGTCAGGCGGCCGAGGTCGTCGTAGCGGTACTCGACGTCGCCGGCCCGCCGCACCAGCGTCCCGGTGTACTCGCGGGGGCCCGCGGCCGGGTGGGCGGCCCACTCCGCCACGGCGATGTTGCCCGCCGCGTCGTAGGCGTACCGCTCGCTGCCGCCGGGCCGCCGCAGCCCGGTGACCCGGCCCAGCCGGTCCAGCGCGAACTCGCGGCGGCCCGAGAGCAGGTCGTCCACGCCCGCGAGGACGTCGTCCGCCCGGTGCCGGTAGGCGCGCCGCTGCCGCGGCCGCCCGTCGGCTCCCGCGACGACCTGTTCGACGAGCCGGTCGTTCGCGTCCCAGGTCTGGGTCAGCGTCGTGGTGCCGAAGACGCGGCCGATCTCGCGGCCGGCGGGGTCGTGCGCGAACCGGATCGTCCGGCCCGCCGTGCCCAGCTCGGCCGGTGCGCTCGCCGCGTCGTAGGTCCAGGTGCTCGTGACGCCCGAGGCGGTGCGGCGCGCGGTCCGCAGCCCGCTGCGGTCGTATCCCGAGCGGACTTCGCGGCCGTTGCACGTCTCGGCCACCACCCGGCCGAGGCGGTCGTAGGCGAAGGTGAGGTCGGCGTCGGCGTTGGTCGCGCGCACCAGCCGGCCCGCGGCGTCGTAGGCGTAGGTCGTGACGCTGTCCCCGCGGCGTTTCCCGGTCAGCCGGCCCAGCGCGTCCCAGGTGTAGGTCGTCGGTTCCCCGGTGCCGGTGGCGCTTTCGAGCAGCTGGCCGGCGGCGTCCCTCCGGTAGGTGACGACCCGCCCGTCGAAATCGGTCTCGCGCACGACCCGCCCGGCGGCGTCGTAGTCGATCCGCCACTGCGCGCCCGCGGCGTTGGTCACCGCGACGAGCCGCAGCTCGGTGTCGTAGCTGAACCGCGTGCGGCTGCCGTCCGGCGCGATTTCGCAGACGGGCAGGTCGAAGGGGCCGAAGTCGGTCCGGGTCACCGCACCCGCGGCGTCGGTCCGCTCGGTCGCGTTGAGCTCGCCGTCGTAGGTGAAGCGCTCCACGGAACCGTCCGGGGCGACGCGCTTCCACAGCTCGCCCTCGACCGTCCACGCGAACGTCGTCGTGTGGCCCGCCGGGTCGGTGACGGACTCGACGCGGCCGAGCCGGTCGTAGGTGTAGGCGGTGCGCCCGCCGGCCGGGTCGAGGACCGTCCGGGGCTTGCCGAGGCCGTCGCAGTCGATCCGGGTCGTGCGGCCTTCTTCGTCGGTGAACGAGCTGAGCGCCCCGCCCGGGCCGTAGCCGTAGCGGCGGATCCCGCCCATCGGGTCGGTGGTCGCGACGAGCCTGCCGGTCTCGTCGTACTCGTGGGCCCAGACCGCGCCGTCCGGTTCGACGGTGGCCTGCGGGCGGCCGCGCCCGTCGTAGGAGACGCTGTGCACGCTCCCGTCCGGGCGGGTTTCCGACGTCCGCCTGCCGTGCTCGTCGTAGCCGTACCGGGTGGTCCGGCCCAGCGGGTCGGTCACGGCGAGCAGCCGGTCGTGGCGGTCCCAGTCGTAGGTCGTCGCGCCGCCGAGCGGATCGGTCTCGCGGACGAGCTGGAACTCCTCGTTCAGCTCGAAGGTGGTGGTGTGCCCGAGCGAGTCGGTCGCGCGGTTGACGCGGTTTTCCCGGTCGTAGGCGAAGGTGTAGGCGAGCACCCCGCCCGGGCCGGTGCCGTGGATGCAGCGGTCCAGTTCGTCGTAGGTGAACGCGTAGCCCCGGCCGTTGCGGTCCTGCCAGCTGGTGATGCGGCCGGCGTCGTCGTAGCCGAAGCGGTAGGGCCGGCCCGAGGAGTTGACCACCTCCACCAGGTTCGCCCGCTCGTCGTAGGCGAACCGGGCGAGGGTGACGCGGTCGTCGTCGCGGGTGCCGACGGAGGTGAGCTCGGTAATCCGGCCGTCGGCCGTGGTGACGGCGACGCGGTGCCCGGCGGAGTGCCGCACCTCGCGCAGCGTCCCGTGCGGGTCGCGGTCGAAGACGATCCGGTTGCCGTCGGCGTCGGAGATCGCCGCCAGCCACCCGGTGTCCCCGCCGGCGGGGAAGTGCAGGGTGCGGCCGAGGTCCGGCTGCTCCATGACGTACTCGTCCCCGAGCCGCCGCAACGGCCACAGGGGACCTTCGACCGGTTTGACGGCCGCGGCGCCCGGGACGGGGTAGACCAGCAGGGTGCCGTCCTCGGCGGCGAAGTCGACCCGGTCGGTTCCGGTTTCCAGGCGCTGGTCCGCGGTCGACGCCCAGGCGCGTCCGAAGTGGACGCCGCTGCGGTAGCCGGAGAAGTGGGCGCGGTCCAGAACGAGCGCCAGCACGCCGTCGATCTCGACGTCGGTCTGGGCGAGCATCATCCGCCCGGTGGTCATGTCGATCGGGTCGCCGCTGCCCGGGCGGCAGTCGGTCGGGGTCGAGTTCTCCTTGGGGGACCCGTTCTGGTCGGCGAGCCCGCCGCCGCGCGGCTTGCCGCCGTCGTTCCCGGCGCCCTTCCCGCCGCCGGAGGGCGTGGTCGAGCCGCCGCCGGGGGAGGAATCCGGGCCCTTCGGGTTGTCGTCGGGGCCTTTGGAGCCGGGAGGCGGGTCGCTCTTCGGCGGCGGGTCGCCTTTGGCGCCGGAAGTGCTGGTGCCGTCTCCCTTCGCCCGCGACGGCGAGGTGCCGTCACCCTTCGGTGGCGGCGCGTCCGGGCCGCCCTTGCCGTTGGGGCCGCCGATGTCCTTCGGCCCGCTCTTGATGTCGGTGTGCTTGGGCGGTGGCGCGGTTTTGCCCGGCTTGATCTTCCGCAGCGCTTTCGCCGCGTCTGAGAACAGGTCCCCGGCCCGCTTGAGCAGCGGAACCAGCGCCTTCAACGCCGTCACCAGCCGCTTCACCAGGTCGGCGATCTTCGACGCGGTCTTGGCGACGGCGTTGATGACCTGTGGCACGACCCAGGTCATGCCGATGCCGAGGGTGAACACGACTTGCAGCGCCCAGCTGATGAGGTGCCCGATCAGCTCGGCGATGATGTCGCGCACCAGTGCCCGGACGGCGGCGACGACCTCGCCGGCGGTTTTGACGCCGCTGGAGGCGCCTTCGCAGCCTTTCTGCGCGGTTTCCAGCAGTGTGACGGTGTCTTGGGCGCGTTGGCGGTAGGTGTCGGCGGCGGCGCCGGTCCAGGAGGCGATGTCGGTGGTGACCATGCCGGTCAGGTCTTCGCCGACGCTGCCCAGTTCGGTCGCGATGTTCTTCCAGGTTTCCGACTGGGCGGCGATCTCGTCGGCGTTGCCGGTGAGGCCGTTGAGGGCTTCCTTGAGTGGTCCGACGTGTTCGATGAGCCAGCCGACTCCGGCGGCGAGGATCGCCCCGAAGGGGTCCATTGCCATCGACAGCGCGTCCAGCGCCGTCCCGACGGCTCCGAGGGCGACCGAGGCCCAGTCCCCGCTTTCGATGGCCGACTTCAGGTCGTTCGCCGTCTCCAGCAGCGAAATGCCCGAATACGCCTTGGTGGAATCCTTCGTCTCCGCGACCAGCGGGTTTCCCACTACTACGAGACCTTTCCGAGGGGGCGGCGAACCGTGTCAATCACTCGGCGGGAGGATAGCAACGCCCCCAAGAGTGGTCTTCGGATCGGCGCCGGCTTGCCCGACGGGGCAGGTTTCCGGGTCGGGAGGGCAGAAGTCCGCGAACACCGCCGGCATCTGTGGACGGGTGGTGCGCCCGCCGGTAGCGTTTTCCGGCTTGAGATTTGCCGACCTGTGCCGGAAAAGTCCGTTTCCGGTGGCGGACCCGGCGGCGCCGATCGGGTCCCGAGACGCTCCGCAGGCGGGCAGGGCACAGCGTCCAATGTAGACCTCCGGGCCGCTCCGGCATCCTGACCTGCCACGGTCGGGTCAGGCACCGAGCTCGCCGTCGATTCGATGGTCGCCTCCCTCGAACGGTTCCCCGGCGCACCGGCCGATTTCCCGGCCGCCCGGGAACGCTTTCCCTGTCGGCCAGGAAAAACGCGCGGCTAGCATCGGTCCGGCACGCGGCCGCCACCGGCCGCGGGGTGCTGGACCTGGTGTTCATCGTCGCCGGTCCTTGCAGGCCCGGCCTCGCCGAGCTGCCGGCCGCAAGCCGGATCGTCGAAACCATCACAGAGGAGACGGCATGAGCCACGATGCCCCGGCGGGTGTGTTCGCCGTGCTGAAGGCGACCCCCACCCCCGTCCGCTACCTGCTCGGGGGTGTGCTGGTCAACCAGCTCGGCGCGTTCGTCCAGACCTTCCTGCTGCTGTACCTGACGGTGCGCGGCGTCTCGGTCGGTCTCGCGGGCCTGTGCCTGGTCGCCTACAGCGTCGGGGCGATCTTCGGGACGCTGCTCGGCGGCGAGCTCACGCACCGGCTCGGCCCGCGGGCCACGATCGTGGCGTCGATGACGGCGTCGGCACCGCTGGTCGCGTCGATCCCGTGGCTGGGTCGCCCGGACCTGATCTGGCCGCTGTTCGCCGTGGTGGCGCTGGCCGGCCTGGTCACCCAGGCCTACCGGCCCGCGGCGGCGGTCCTGCTGTCCGACCTGATGCCCGAGCGGCACCAGGTGATGGGCTTCTCGATGATGCGGATCGCGCTCAACATCGGCGCTGCGCTGGCGTCGCTGATCGCCGCCGGACTCATCCTGCTCGACTGGGACCTGCTGTTCTGGCTGGACGGCCTCACCGCGGCCCTGTACGCGCTGCTGGCGTTCACGTTGCTGCCGAAGACCGCCGGGGCCGAAAAGGAAGCGGCAGAGGCCGGGGTGGACCGGCGCTCGGCGTACGCGACCCTGGTCCGCGACGGCAGGTTCCTGCTCTACCTGGGGGCCGTCTTCGTCGGCACGATCGTCTACGCCCAGTTCACCGTCGCGCTGCCGCTGCAGATCGTCGCCGACGGGCACCCCGAGGCGCTCTACAGCGCGGTGCTCGCGACGTCGTCCATCGTGCTGATCGTCACCGAGCTGAAGCTCACCACCTACGTCACGCGATGGCCGCCGCAGCTGGCCGGCGGCCTCGGGCACGTCGTCTTCGCGCTCGGCGTCGCGGGTTGGGGACTGTCCGCCGGGTCCAGCGTGCTCGTGCTGGTCAGCGCGGTGTTCTTCGTGTCCGGCCTGATGATCTCCGGCCCGAGCATGTTCGCGCACCCGGCGAAGGCGCCGTCCCGCGTGAAGGCCCGCTACGTCGGCACCTCGCACGCGGTGATCGGGCTGGCCTCGGCGCTCGGCCCGGCGTTCGGGGTGTTCGCCTGGACCCGGCTCGGCAGCGGCATCTGGCCGCTGTGCGGGGCCATGGCGGTCGCCGCCGGGCTCTTCGCCTGGGCGGGCATGAAGCAGAAAACCGCGCCGGCCGTGGTCGCCGCGACGGAACCCGTGGGGGAGAAGGCATGACCGAGCCCGACGGCGTGCTGCTGGTGATCGGCAGCGGGCTGAAGCTCTACCGCGAATACCTCGTCCGGTCGATCCACCGGCGGGCCCGGTCGGCGGGCCTGGACCTGGTGCTGCTGAACAACCGCGAGCCGACTTGGCAGCGGAAGTACTTCGACGAGATCGTCGTGACCGATGTTTTCGACCCCGAAGCGATGACCGCGGCTGCCCGCGAGGTGGCTGCGCGGGCGCCGATCGCCGGGCTGCTGTGCTGGGACGAGCCCGTGGTGCTGGCCGCCGGCGAGCTCGCCGCCGAACTCGGCGTGCCCGGGCTGAGCGTGCGGGGCGCGCAGGGCTGCCGGGACAAGTACCGGACGCGATCGGTGCTCACCGCGGGCGGTCTCCACCAGCCCGGGTTCGCGACCGCGACGACAGTGCGCGAAGCCGTCGTCGCGGCCGGCGGAATCGGCTACCCGGTGGTGGTGAAACCCCGCGCGATGGGCGCCAGCATCGGAGTGGTCCGAGCCGCCGACGCGGCCGAGGTCGCGACGGCGTTCGAAGTGGCGGCGGGAGCGAGCCGGGCCGAGAACGCGCCGTACGGCGGCAGTGTCCTCATCGAGGGCTACGCCGAAGGACCCGAGATCAGCATCGACGCCGCTGTCCACAAGGGCGAGTACCGGCCGATGTTCCTGGCCCGCAAGCAAAGCGGCGAAGAGCCGTACTTCGAGGAGACCGGGCACATCGTGGCCGCGGCCGACCCGCTGCTCGACGACCGCGAGCTGATGGACACCCTCGTCCGCGCGCACCGGCTGCTCGGCGTCGAAGACGGCATCACCCACACCGAGGTCCGGCTCACCGAACGCGGGCCGTTGATCATCGAGGTCAACGGCAGGCTCGGCGGTGACCTCATCCCGTTCCTCGGGCTGACCGCGACCGGTATCGACCCGGGCGAGGTGCTCTTCGACGTCGCCACCGGCCGGCGGCCGGACCTGGCACCCACCCGCCGGTCGGTCGCGGGCATCCGGTTCGGCTGCCCGGACCACGACTGCGTCGTGCGATCGGTGACCGTGCCGACGGAGGCACCGGGGCTGGTCACGGCGGCGCGGATGGTCGAGCCCGGCGCGTCGCTGCGGCTGCCCCCGGGCGGCTACCTGGCCCGGCATTCGTTCGTCGTGTGCGAAGGCGAGGACGTGGAGACCTGCGGCGGGCGGCTCGACGCGGCAGCTGCCCTCGTCGAAGTCGACGCAGCCCCGCTCGGCCCACCCGAGCCCGGGCCGTCGTTCGTGATGCCCGCCGGACTGCCGGACGTGGACGCATGACCGCCGGCAGCATGACCCGCCCGGCGCCGCCGCGGACGGCCGAAGAGATCCTGGCCAGGGCGAAGGCCCTGGCGCCGGTGCTGCGTGAGCGAGCAGCCGAGTTCGAACAGGCCCGCCGGTTGCCCCCGGACATCGTCGAGCTGCTGCGCGACACCGGAGTCTTCCGGATGACGTTCCCGCGCGAGTTCGGCGGCCCGGAACTGACGTCGATCGAGCAGACCGAGGTGATCGAGGCACTGTCGTACGGGGACACCTCGGCCGGCTGGTGCGCGATCATCGGGTCCGGCACCGGGCTGTACGCGTCGTTCCTGTCCGACGCCGCCGCGCGGGAGATGTTCCCGCGGCTGGACCTGATCACCGCGGGCATGCTGTTCCCGGCCGGCCGCGCCGAGCGCGTGCCCGGCGGGTACCGCTTGACCGGGCGGTGGACGTTCGGCAGCGGGATCACCCACTGCGACTGGGTCATCTCCGGCGCGTTCCTCTACCGCGACGGCAAGCCGGACCCCAGCCCGGACGGCCGTGACCCGCACGACTCGCGCCTGTTCATGGTCCCGGCCTCGGAGGCGGAGGTGATCGACAACTGGCACACCACGGGCCTGGCCGGCAGCGGCAGCTGCGACTACACGATCACCGACGTGTTCGTGCCCGAGGAACGCACGCTGTCGTTCGACACGGTGCACGGCAGGCCGAGCCCGCTGACGCGGCCGGAGTCGTTCATGCGCACGGTGCCGGGCGTGCCGCTTGGGGTGGCGCGGGCCGCGCTCGACCACGTCCGCGAAATCGTGCGGACCCGGGTGGACCGCGCGACCGGGGTGCCGTGGGCGGACAACTGGCGGATGCAGGTGACGCTAGCGGAGTGCGAAGCCGACTTCATCGCCTCTCGCGCCGGCGTGTACAGCACGATGCGGGAGCAGTGGGAGCTGCTCTCGGCGGGCGCGGAGGTCCCGGCGGAGCTGGAGGCGGCGCTGCCGCTGTCCCGGCTGCACGCGTTGCGCACGGCCCGCTCGGTCGTGGCGCGCCTGTACGACCTGATGCAGACCGGC
The DNA here is from genome assembly GCF_031625235.1 of Amycolatopsis sp. 505. NCBI lineage: Bacteria > Bacillati > Actinomycetota > Actinomycetes > Pseudonocardiales > Pseudonocardiaceae > Amycolatopsis > Amycolatopsis sp. 505. The sequence continues at coordinate 43,523 of NZ_JACKQP010000013.1, read as the reverse complement.
TCGATTCACCGCAGTGGTCCCCTGGACCGCTGGCTCCGCGACACCACGACGATGTGCCAGCACCTGCTCGCCCAGGACCGCATCCTGCAGTCGGCGGGGGCGCACCTGCTGGGCGGGACTCCGGAGTTCCGCCTCTGCCTGGGCCTCACCAGCTGAGCCCGGCCCGGGAACCGGGGCCCGGTTCCCGGGCGGCGGGGCAGCCGTCCCGGGTCAGTCCAGGCCGAGCCCCGCGTCGCGGGCCATCACGATGAGCCGGGCGCGGTCGGCGGTACCCAGCTTGGCGAAGATCGCGGACACCCGGTTGCTGATCGTCTTCGGCGTGAGCGCGAGCTCGCTCGCGATCGCGGAGTTCGGCTTGCCGGCGGCGATGCGGTCGAGTACCTCTCGTTCGCGCGCGGTGAGCTGCGCGAAGGGGTAAGGCTCCAGCTCGGCGCCCGGACGCAGCCAGGCACCGAGCCGCCCGGCGATCGCCCGGCCGACGATCAGCTCACCCGCCGCGACCGCCTGCACGCCACGGAGGATCTGGTCCGCGCCGGCGTCCTTGATCAGGTACCCGCGCGCCCCCGCCTGGAACGCCGCGGTGATCGTGCGGTCGGCGTCGACCTCACTGAAGACGAGCACGGCCGTCCCCGGCGCGGCGCGCACGATCCTGGCGATCACCGCGATGCCGTCGTCGTCACCGAATTGCAGGTCGGTGACGAGCACGTCGGGCCGCAACCGCGTGGTCTCGGCGAGCACCGCGGCCGTGGTGGCGGCTTCGCCGACCACACTGATCGCCTCGGAGCGTTCGAGCATCGACCGCACGCCGCGGCGCACCGCCGGCCGGGTGTCCGCGAGCACCACCGTCGGCACCGCGACGTCCGGCACCACTTCGATCTCGGGACGACGCCGGTTCAGGTGCCGACGGGCCGGCCGCGCGGGCGTCCACGCGAGCTCGTTCGCTTGCTGGTTCACCGTTCCCCCCGAACTCCACCGCGGGCGCCCCTCGCCGCGCGCGCCACCCAGGGGAGCCGAAGACGGTGCCCACCCTGAGGCAGGCAGAGTCTTGCAGCCACCGTCGACGGTTCGGTTGCAGTCCGTCGACAGACCCGTCCTCAGCCCGGCGCTTCAGTCGGCCCGGTTCGCCCACCAGGTCTGACCGGCTTCGGGCAGCGTCGAGATCGGGTCGTAGTACGGGTACCGCCGCTGCAGGGCCTCGGGGTCGTCCAGCTCGATGCCGGTCCGGTAGTTCTTGGTCCAGTACGAGATCCCCAGCTCCCGGTCGTACTCCGCGAGCTGGTGCACCCACCGCTTCCCCACGTACGGCACGTCGCAGACGATCCGCGGGGTCGCGTACCCGGGCAGGTAGCCCATGATCGAGTGCTGCAGCTCCTGCGCTTCCCACACCGCGACCCGCCAGTGCTCGGCGTTCGGGATCATGTCGCACATGTAGAAGTAGTACGGCAGGATGTTCGCTTCCCCTTGCAGCGCAAAGCAAAGGTCCAGCAACGCCGCCGGTGTGGCGTTCACCCCGCGCATCAGCACGCCCTGGTTGCGCACGTCCCGCACCCCGACGTTCAACGCCGTCTGGGCCGCCTCCGCCACCAGGGGGGTCACCGACTGGGCGTGGTTGACGTGGGTGTGGATCGCCAGGTTGACCCCGCGACGCTGGGCCGTCACCGCGACGCGCTCCAGGCCTTCGACCACCTTCGGCTGGATCCAGTGCTGCGGCAGGGCCGCCAGGGCCTTCGTCGCCAGGCGGATGTCGCGGACCGTTTCGATGTCCATCAGGCGCATCAGGAACGACTCCAGCTGCGGCCACGGGACGTTGGCCACGTCGCCGCCCGACACCACGACGTCGCGGACGCCCGGGGTCTTCTTCAGGTACGCGATCATCGCGTCCTGGCGGTCGACCGGCTTGAGGGTCAGCTTGTGCTTCTCCACCGTCTCCGTCGAGTTGCCGACGAGGTCCATGCGGGTGCAGTGGCCGCAGTACTGGGGGCAGGTCGAGATCATCTCGGCCAGCACCTTCGTCGGGTAGCGGTGGGTCAGGCCCTCCACGACCCACATCTCGGCCTCGTGCAGCGAGTCGCGCTCGGAGTGGGGGTGGCTGGCCCAGACCGGATCACGGTCGCTGCGGACCGGGAGCATGTAGCGGCGGATCGGGTCGGCGTAGAACGCCTCGGTCACCTTGGCCGGGTCGGTGCCGGCCGTGGGGGCCATCGTGTTGAGCATCTGCGGGGGCAGCAGCATCGACATCGTGGCCATCTCGCGCTGGTCGGCGAGCAGGTCGTCGTAGAAGCGCTCCTCGAGGAGGTCGCCCATCAGGGCGCGCAGCTGCTTGACGTTGCGGACGCAGTGCACCCGCTGCCACTGCGCGTCACGCCACTCGGCCTCGGTCACGTCGTGCCAGCCAGGAAAGCGGCGCCAGTCGGGTTCCACCAGCTCGGCGCGGGCGTACTCGTAGGGCTGGTCGAAGGCGGCGGCAGGCGTCACAGGTTCCTGGATCGCAGTCACTTGTACTCCTATTCGTCGGGAACGCGTAAAAATATCCTGTCATAACGTTCTCACGGAGTAAATCTTCCTGCCTGCCGGGGCGACGTCCCCCACCTGGACGCAGGGGGCAGACTCAGGGGCGTGACGGACGAACAGACGACGCTCCTGCTCGGCGGGCGCATCTACACCCCCGCCGGGCCCGACACCACCGCGATGGCGGTCACCGGCGGCACCGTGGTCTGGGTCGGGCAGGACGCCCCGGCCCGCGCCCTGCACCCCGGCGCCCGCGAAATCGACCTCCAGGGCGCCTTCGTCGCCCCCGCGTTCGTCGACGCGCACGTCCACGCCACCGCCACCGGCCTGCACCTGACCGGCCTCGACCTCACCGGCGTCCGCAGCGGCGCCGACCTGCTGGCCCGCGTGCGCGACGCCGCCGTGAACGGCCAGGTCCTGCTCGCCCACGGCTGGGACGAGACCACCTGGACCGACCCGCGCCTGCCCAGCCGCGCCGAGCTCGACGCCGCCGCCGGGAGCACACCGGTCTACCTCAGCCGCGTCGACGTCCACTCCGCGCTCGTCTCCACCGCCCTGGTCGAGCTGGCCCCCACCGCCCGCGACGCCGACGGCTGGTCACCCGAGGGCCCGCTGACCCGCGCCGCCCACCACGCCGTCCGCGCGGCCGTGCGCGCCGCCATCACGCCCGCGCAGCGCGACCGCGCCCAGCGGGCGTTCCTCGCCGAGGCCGCGAAGCAGGGCATCGTCAGCGTCCACGAATGCGCCGGCCCCGACATCTCCGGCCGCGACGACCTCGCCACCCTCCTCGCCCTCGCCGGACCCGGCACGCCCGAGGTCGTCGGGTACTGGGGCGAGCTCGGCGCCGTCGGCACCGCCCGCGACCTCGGCGCCCGCGGCCTGGCCGGCGACCTGTTCGTCGACGGCGCCCTCGGCTCCCACACCGCCGCGCTCACCGAGCCCTACGCCGACCACGCGAGCACCGGCACGCGCTACCTCGACGCCCCCCGCATCGCCGAACACCTCACCGCCTGCACCGAAGCCGGGTTGCAGGCCGGCTTCCACGTCATCGGCGACGCCGCGGTCGCCGAAGTCGTCGAAGGCTTCCGGCTGGCCGAAAAAGAGGTCGGGCAGCGCGCCCTCGCGGCCCGCCACCACCGGCTCGAGCACCTGGAGATGGTCACCGCCGAGCAGGCCAAGCACCTGGCCGGCTGGGGTGTGACCGCCTCGATGCAGCCGCTGTTCGACGCGCTCTGGGGCGGCCCGGAAGGCATGTACGCCGAACGCCTCGGCGCGGACCGCGCAGCCGGGCTCAACCCCTTCGCGACCCTGGCCGCCGAAGGCGTCCTGCTCGCCTTCGGCTCCGACGCGCCGGTGACGCCCCTCGACCCGTGGGCGAGCGTCCGCGCCGCGGCCTACCACCGGACGCCGGGCGCGGGGCTGTCCCCGCGGGCGGCGTTCACCGCCCACACCCGCGCCGGGCACCGCGCGGCCGGCGTCAACGACGGCGTCACCGGCAGCCTCGTGCCGGGCGCTCCGGCGCACTACGCGATCTGGGACGCCGCCGACCTCGTGGTGGCCACCCCGGACAGCCGCGTGCAGCGCTGGTCCACCGACCCGCGGGCCGGCGTGCCGCCGCTGCCGAGGCTGGAACCGGACGCCACCCTCCCGCGGTGCCTGCGCACGGTCCGCGCGGGTGAGGTCCTCCACGACACGATCTCCTAGAGTTGGCACCTGTGGCAGTCACCGTGGCCGACCCCGAACCGGGCGCCCAGCACCAGCCCGCCCGCACGCGGCGGTTCCCCCCGGCCTGGCTGCTGCGCACCATCGCGGCCCTGGTGTCCGGGTTCGCCTATTACCTGAGCTTCGCGCCGCGCCCGCTGTGGTGGCTCGCGCCGCTGGCCTTCGCCGGGCTGGCCCTCGTCCTGCGCGGCCGCCGCTTCCGGGCCGGCTTCGGCTACGGCTTCGCGTTCGGGTTCGTCTTCTTCCTGCCGCTGCTGACCTGGCTCCTGGACTTCCTGGGCCCCGACTTCGGGCCCTGGCCGTGGCTGGGCCTGTCCTTCGCGCTGGCGCTCTACCACGGCCTGGCGGGCGGCCTGATCACCCTGGTGTCCCGGCTCCCGGCCGCGCCGCTGTGGGCCGCGCTGGTGTTCATCGCCCTGGAGACGCCGCGCGCGTGGTTCCCCTTCGGCGGCTTCCCCTGGGGCCGGGTCGCCTTCAGCCAGCCCGAAGGCGCGTTCCTGCCGCTGGCCTCCGTCGGCGGCGCCCCGCTGGTCGGTCTCGCCGTCGTCCTGACCGGCTTTTGCCTGGCCGCCCTCGCCGCCCGGCTGTGGGAGGTGCGCAAGCTCACCCGGCCGGTGACCTTCGCCGCCCTCGGCACGCTGCTGCCGGTCGTCGCCGGCCTGGCCCTGTGGCCGGCCATCGGCACCGGCGCCCAGGACGGCGAACGCACCGTCGCCACCGTCCAGGGCAACGCCCCGGACATCGGTCTCGCGCTGCAGGGGGAGCGGACCGTGCTGCGCGACAACACCATCGTCGAGAGCCGGCGGTTGCTGGCCGGCATCAAGGCCGGGAAGGTCCCCCAGCCGGACCTGCTGGTCTGGCCGGAGAGCGCGACCACCGTCACCGGCCCGGACCTGCAGGTCGACCAGCTGGTCGCGAACTTCGGCGTGCCCGCGCTGATCGGCGCGATCTACCGGCTGCCCGACGGGCACCTGCAGAACTCCGTCATCACCTGGGACCCGCGCACCGGACCCGGGCCACGCTACGCCAAGCAGCAGCTGGTGCCCTTCGGCGAGTACGTCCCGGCCCGCAAGGTCGCCGAGCTCGTCACGCCGTTCCTCGACTCCGAGACCGTCGACATGGTCCCCGGCGACGGCACCAACCAGGCCATGGCCGCCGCGGGCACCAAGGTCGGCGTGTTCGTCTGCTACGAAGCGGCGTTCGACTACCCGGCCCGCGACGCCGTGCGCGACGGCGCCGAACTGCTCGTCGTGCCGACCAACAACGCCTGGTACGGCGAGAGCGAGATGAGCTACCAGCAGCTGGCCATGTCCCGGCTGCGGGCGGTCGAGCACGGCCGCGCCGTCGTCGTGTCGGCCGTGTCCGGGGTGAGCGCGATCGTCGCGCCCGACGGGACGGTGACCAGCTCAACGGGTCTTTTCACGGCGGATTCCCTGGTCGGGCGCGTCCCGCTGCGGACGCAGACTACGCTGTCGGATCAACTAGGTGCGTGGACGGAGTACGGGCTGCTGGCTCTGGCGATCGCCGGGGTGGCCGGTGGGCTCGTACTCCGTTTTCGCACCCGGCGCACCAGCGCCGGCACGGCAGGGGAAGCGGCGGACTGACCGCCGCGGATATCGGAGGAGCACGGATGTCGCAGGCGCCGCGGGGGGCCCGGGGAATCGAGCCGGTGCTGGTGGTGATCCCCACCTACAACGAGCGGGAGAACCTCGGCCCGATCCTGGACCGCCTGCACAAGGCACTCCCGGACGTGCACGTGCTCGTGGTGGACGACGGCAGCCCCGACGGCACCGGCGAGCTCGCCGACGAGCGCGCGGCGGCCAACGACCACGTCCACGTGCTGCACCGCACCGAGAAGGCCGGCCTCGGCGCCGCCTACATCGCCGGGTTCCGCTGGGGCCTGGCCCGCGAGTACAACACGATCGTCGAAATGGACGCCGACGGTTCGCACGCCCCCGAGGACCTGCCCCGCCTGCTCGACGCCGTCGGCGACGCCGACCTGGCGATCGGCTCGCGGTACGTGCCGGGCGGCAGCGTCGTCAACTGGCCGCTCAAGCGCCAGGTCCTCTCCCGCGGCGCGAACCTCTACTCGCAGGTCGCGCTCGGCATGCGGGTCCGCGACATCACCGCCGGGTTCCGCGCCTACCGCCGTCCGGTGCTGGAGAAGCTGGCCCTGGACGAGGTCAACTCGCACGGCTACTGCTTCCAGATCGACCTGACCATCCGCACCGACGAGGCCGGCTTCGAGATCGTCGAGGTCCCGATCACCTTCACCGAGCGCGAGATCGGCGAGTCGAAGATGAACGGCTCGATCATCCAGGAGGCGTTCCTGCGGGTGGCGAAGTGGGGCCTCGAGCGCCGCTGGCACCAGCTGCGCCGGCTCGTCAAGCGCGCCTGAGCCGTTTCCGGCCGTTCTGGGCCATGATGGCCCGGTGACGACCATCGTGGCCTTCCACGCGCACGCAGACGACCCCGTCCTGCTCAGCGGCGGCACGCTGGCCCGGGCCGCGGCCGACGGGCACCGGGTGGTGGTCGTCGTGGCCACCGACGGCATGGCCGCCGAGCACCCGACGCCACGCTGGGCCGAGCTGGAGGCGGCCGCGGCCATCCTCGGCGTGCACCGGGTCGTGCACCTGGGCTACGCCGACAGCGGCCACGGTCCCCGGCTCTTCGCTGACCCGCCGGGGCGGCAGCGCTTCGCCCGCGCGGACACCGAGGAAGCCGCGCACCGGCTCGCGGCCGTGCTGCACGAGGAGCGCGCCGACCTGCTGCTCGGCTACGACGCCAACGGCGGCTACGGGCACCGCGACCACGTCAAGGTGCACCAGGTGGCCCGCCGCGCGGCCCGGCTGACCGGAACGCGGCTGCTGGAAGCCACCCTGCCCCGCGACTTCGCGCAGCGGTTCGTGCGGGTGGTCAAGGCGCTGCGGATCCCGTTCGACTACGACGTCGAAGCGCTCGGCTACAGCCCCGCCTCGGCTATCACGCACCGGTTCGACGTGCGGCGGTTCGCCGCGCGCAAGCAGGCGGCGCTGGCCGCGCACGTGTCGGACGTGCGCGGCAGCGGGCGGCTTTCGGCGGTGCTGCGGGTGCTCGTGTGGCTGCCGGCGCCGCTGTTCGGGCTGGTGGCCGGGCGGGAGTGGTACGCCGAGGTCAAGCCCTCAGGATCGGCACACCCTGGTCTGCAAGTTTCTGCACGTTCTGGTCTTCGGCGTCGGTGACGATCCCCGCGACGTCGGCGAGGGGCAGCACGGTGAACCGCGAGGCCGCGCCGAGCTTCTCGGCGCTGGCCAGGACGTAGGTGTCGGCCGCGCGCCGGGCCAGGGTGCGTTTCATCGCGGCCTCCTCGGCGTCGCCGGTGGTCAGGCCGGCTTCGGGGTGGACACCGGTGACGCCGAGGAGGAAGACGTCGGCGCTGATCGACTGGGCGGCCTCGGCGGCGGCCGCGCCGCAGGTGACCGCGGAGTGCCGGAACAGCCGCCCGCCCAGCAGGAAGACCTCGATGCCGTGGTGGTCGAGCAGGGCGACCGCGACGGTCGGGCTGTGCGTGACGACGGTGGCCTCGAGGTCGTGGGGGAGGGCTTTCGCGACCGCGAGGGTCGTGGTGCCGCCGTCGAGGATGACGGTCGAACCGGGCCGGATCAGCGGGGCCGCGGCCTTGGCGACCCGGTCCTTGCCGTCCCGGGCGATGGCGGTCCGGCCGGCGTAGTCGGCGACGGCGGGGGAGACGGGCAGCGCACCGCCGTAGACCCGCTGGCAGAGCCCGGCCGCGGCGAGGTCGCGCAGGTCCCGGCGGATGCTGTCCTCGGAGACCCCGAGTTCCGCGGCGACGTCCTTGGCCAGCACCTTCCCGTCGGCGGCAAGCCGGGCGAGCAGCAGTTCACGGCGTTCCCCGACCAGCATGCACGATCCTCCTTGTTATTTCCGAGTCCTGCACATTATGGTCGCGACATGACCTCTTCGACAAGCCTGTCCCGCAACCCGCGTGTCCGGGTCACGAACGTGGAGCTGCTGTCGTCGGCTTGGTACGTGCTGCGCCGGACGACGTTCGACTACCAGCACGCCGACGGCCGCTGGACGACCGAGCAGCGCGAAACGTACGACCGCGGCAACGGGGCGACGGTGCTGCTCTACGACCCGCAGGGTGGCACGGTGCTGCTGACCCGCCAGTTCCGCTACCCGGTGTACGTCAACGAGCACCCCGACGGCATGTTCGTCGAGACGGCGGCGGGCCTGCTGGACGCGGACGACCCGGAGACGGCGATCCGGCGGGAGGCCGAGGAGGAGACGGGCGTGCGGATCGGCGCGCTGGAGCACGTGTTCGACGTCTACACGAGCCCGGGCTCGGTGACCGAGCGCCTCCACTGCTACGCGGCGCCGTACGACCCGGCCGACCGCGGCGCCGGCGGCGGCCTGGCCGAAGAGGGCGAGGACATCGAGGTCCTCGAGCTCCCGTTCACCAAGGCCCTGGAGATGATCGGCACGGGCGAGATCGCCGACGCCAAGACGATCATGCTCCTGCAGTGGGCGGCTCTCCACGGCCCCTTCCGCGGGGAGGCGGCCGGGGATGCGGTGAGCCGTCTCTGGTGCCGCGAATGACTCATTCGGGACGTCGGAGGTCCCGAATGAGTCATTCGCGGCGTCACCACCGTCCGGGCATGCGAAAGGCCCCCGCGGGGGGAGGTCGCGGGGGCCTTTCCGTTGTGGTGGGAGCTGGGCTACAAGGCCGAGCCCTGGAGGGTCACGCCGACCGGGAGGTGCGGCGGCCCTTCAGCTCGGCGAGACGTTCGTTCAGCAGGTCCTCGAGCTCCGGGATCGTGCGCCGCTCGAGCAGCATGTCCCAGTGGGTGCGCGGCGGCTTGACCTTCTTCTGCTCGGGCTGCCCGCCATCGACGATCTCCGATTCGCTGCCGTGCAGGCGGCACTCCCAGACCGTCGGGATCTCGGCGTCGTCGGAGAACGGCACCTCGAACTCGTGGTTCTTCGGGCAGGCGTAGCGCACGGTGCGTCGCGGGGCGAGGTCGTGGTTGCGGTCGGTCTCGTAGCTGACCGCTCCCAGCCGGCTTCCACGAAGAACACGGTCGGCCATGATGGGGTCCTTTCAGTCAGCTCCGGGGTGGAGCCAGGGTGTTGCTCACCCTATGCAACGACCCGCGGCCCCGGAGGATTCCCGGGACACCATGTCGTTGCTCACGATGAGCTGCGTCACCCGCCTGCATTAGCTTCCACTAGTAGGAGGCAGTTCGCGCTCCGGCGTGACGTCAATACGGCCTTCTTAGTGCTGATATCCCCCGGATGGGCTACTCGCGTCTCGCTCAGGTCAACCGTAACTGACCGTGATGGGCGGTAACCGGTCCCAAGTCACCCGCTCGAAAGTGGCGGCGACACAATACCTGATAACGCACAGTAGCGAATTCGGCCTCAAAACGTACTGAAGCTGAAGTTTCAACTACGGATTGTTCGGTATCTGCCACCACGACGGTATCGCCCTCGCGCACCACCTCGCCGTCCACCACCCGCGCGTTGAACCGCCCCGGCAGCCCGCACCAGCACAACACCTCCACCTGCACCGGCTGCAACTCGTCCGCGAGTTCGAACAGACGGGCGGCCCCCGGGAACAACCGGCTCCGGAAGTCCGTCGCGATCCCGAAGCAGTAGACGTCGATCTCCACCTCGTCGGCCAGCTCCGCCAGCTGGTCGACCTGACCGGGGGAGAGGAACTGCGCCTCGTCCACCACCACGTAGTCCACGTGCCGGCCCTGCGCCCACTCCTGCCGCACCAGGTCACGCACGTCGGTGTCCTCACCGACCTCCACCGCCTGCCGGGTCAGCCCGATCCGGCTGGAGATCTGCGGCGCCCCCGAACGGTCGTGGCGCACCAGCACCAGCCCCCGGCGCCCCTGCCGCGCGTGGTTGTGGTCGATCTGCAGCGCCAGCGTCGACTTCCCGCAGTCCATCGGCCCGTAGCAGAACTTCAGCCTGCCCACCGGCGGCGTCCCGCGCCGCGAACCCGCCGCGGGAACCGACGACAGGGCATCGGTGGGATCAGAGCCGGCGGCGTCGTCGATCAAGGTCACGACGCCCGACCCTATCGGTGGCTACAGAACCTCCGGCGGGGTGTTGCCCGCCGCCACGATCGCCCGCCGCACCGGCACCAGCCACACCAGCACCAGACCGGCCGCGAAGAAGATCACCAGCGCGATGATGGCCAGCCGGAACGACCCCGTCGCCTGCCCGACCCCGGCGAACACCAGCGGCCCCAGCCACGACGTCCCGCGCTCGCCCACGACGTAGAGCGAGTAGTACTGCGCGTCCTTGCCCGCCGGGATCATCTGGCTGAACAACGACCGCGACAACGCGTTCGTCCCGCCCAGCACCAGCCCGATCCCCACCGCCACCGCCAGGAACTGCACCATCTGCCGCGGCTGCACGAAGTACGCCCCGCCCAGCACCACGATCCACACCACCAGGCTGCCCAGGATCGTCCGCTTCGCTCCCCACCGCCGCGCCACCAGCCCGTGCACCGTCCCACCCAGGTACGCCACGAACTGGATCACCAGGATCGTGACGATCAGCACGCTGTTGCCGAAGCCCAGCTCGTCCTTGCCGTACTGCGCCGACACCGTCACCACTGTGTTGATCCCATCGGTGAAGACCAGGTAACTGCCCAGGAACGCCAGCGTCAGCGGATACGCCTTCGCCGCCACCAGCGTCTGCCGCAGCTCCGTGAACCCCGCCCGCAGCACCGACCGCCCCGGCGCGACGTCCACCGGCACGTGCCGGCGGGGGAGCCGCCGCACCGCGGGGATGGTGAACGCCGCCCACCACAGCCCCGACGTCAGGAAGCAGATCTGCACCGCCAGGTCCTGATCCACCCCGAACAGGTCGTGCTGCAGGTAGAACCCCAGCTGCAACGCCAGCGCCAGCCCGCCACCCAGGTACCCGAACGCCCAGCCCTTCGCCGAAATGCCGTCCCGCTCGTCCGGCCCGCCGATGTCGGCCAGGAACGAGTAGTAGACGACCAGCGAACCCCCGTATCCGATGTTCGCCACGATGAACAGCGCCGCACCCAGCTGCCAGTCCGAGCCCGTCAGGAAGAACATCCCCGCCGCGGCCGCCGCACCCAGGAACGCGAACCCGCCCAGGATCCGCCGCTTGTTGTGACTGCGATCCGCCACCGCACCCGCGATCGGCAGCACCAGCACCTGCACCACCGTCGCCACCGACAGCAGGTACCCCCACACCGAACCCGCCGGGAAGTGCAGCCCGAACAACGTCACGTCGCAGTGGTGCAGCGTGTCCGCCTTGCCCGCCGCGTCCAAGCACGCGCGGTCCCCGTTAAGGGTGATGTTCGCCTTCGCGTCCGCCGCCGCGATCGAGCTCATCGACAGCGCCCCGAACACCGTCGTCGTCGACGAATAGAACGGCGAATTCGCCCAGTCGTAGAAATACCAGCCCCAGCGCTCGCGCTTGGTCGAGCGCGTCCCGGCCAGCGTCATCCACGGCTCCTTCGGGTCAAGAACTTCCAGGTCAGCGCGGAGACTACGGGGACGCGCCCGCCGCCGAGAACGCCCCACCGAAACCGTGTCCGGTTTGTCGCTTCGTGATCATCCACCACCCCGCCACGACACCCGGTTCGCCCCTCACGGCGTGTCGCCGGCAAAAGTGAACGGTGTTTCATGTGAGACTTGAGCGCCGATCGTGTCTGTTGTGGTCAGTGGGACACGCTCCTACTGTGCACCCATGATCCAGAACCGCCGACGCACCGTGACGAGCCTCCTGCTCCTCGCCTTCGCCGCCATGGGTCTGCCGCTGCTCGACCCCGCCACCGCCGCCGCCGACCCCGCGTCGGGCGCCTGGGCCAAGCTCCGCATGTGCGAGTCCAGCGGCCGCTACGCCACCAACACCGGCAACGGCTACTACGGCGCCTACCAGTTCGACCTGCCCACCTGGCGCAGCGTCGGCGGCCAAGGCCGCCCCGACCAGGCCGCCCCCGCCGAACAGGACTACCGCGCCCTCTACCTCTACCGCATGCGCGGCTGGCAACCCTGGCAATGCGCCGGCATGCTCAAACTCGCGGCCGACGCCGACGCCCGCAGCAAACGCGTCCCCAGCTACACCGAATCCGCCTACATCGGCGGGGGAGGCCTGCCCACCCCGCCACCCGGCCCCGGCGGCCCCCGACCCGCCTGGCCCGGCGTCGTCTACTCCTACGGCGACTGCGCCGACGCCCTCAAGACCTTCCAGCTCCGCATGAACGCCTTCGGCTACGGCTTCACCGGCACCGGCTGCTACCTCGACAAGACCCGCACCGCCGTCCTCGACCTCCAGCGCGCCAACGGCATCAAGGACAGCGGCCTCCTCGGCCCCAAGACCTGGGAAGCCGCCTGGACCGGCAAACCACCCCGCTGACCACTTACGACTCCTGCGACTGCTGCCACTTGCCCCGCTCGATCAGCACCTCACGCAGCAGATCCGGCCGGTCCGTCACGATCCCGTGCACCCCCAGGTCCAGCAGCATCCGCATCTCCGCCGGATCATCGATCGTCCACGTGTGCACCTCGATACCCGACCGCCCCGCCATCGCCAGGAACGCCTTGTCCACCACCCGCAACACCCCCTGCCGCACCGGCACCTGGGCCATCGCCCCCAGCACCAGCCGCCCGAGGGGCAGCAGCGGCAACCGGCCCCGCGCCCACAACGCGAACGCCGACCGCGGCCCCATCGCCGTCACCAGCCGCGGCCCCGCCAGCTTCCGCAACCGCACCAGCCGCGCGTCCGAAAACGCCGCCCCCGCCACCCGGTCGAACGCCCCCGTCCGCTCCAGCACCCGCACGAACGGCTCCACCGCCCGATCCGCCTTCACATCGACGTTGAACCGGGCGTCCGGCAACTCCTCCAGGACGTCCTCCAGCCGCGACAACGGCGCCTTCCCACCCACCTTGACGTTCTTCAGCTGCGCCCACGTCTGCGCCGCGATCGGCCCGGTCCCGTCCGTGGTCCGATCCAGGTTCGGATCGTGGTGGACCACCACCACACCGTCCGCCGTCGCGTGCACGTCCGTCTCGAGGTACCGGTACCCCTCCGCGCACGCCCGCTTGAACGCCGGCAACGAGTTCTCCAACCCCTCGAGGTCACCGAGGTGCCACCCCCGGTGCGCGAAAGCACGGGGGACCGGGTCGGCCAGGTACGGAAACGAAGCCTGCATGCCCCAAGTGTGCCCTTCCGCCATGACCCCGGCATGAGCAAACGGTGGCCAGCTAGGGTCTCCCGGGTGAGGGAAGCCGCCGAACTGACCCAGCCGACCACGATCGACATCGCCCCGGCCCGCCGAGGCGCCCCCAAGCACTGCGGCTGGTGCGGACGACGCCTCCCCGAAGGCGGCAACGTCGGCCGCCGCCGGCGCTACTGCGGCCAATCCTGCCGCCAGCGCGCCTACGAACGCCGCACGGCCCTGCAACGCAGCGGCCTCCCCGAAGACGCCGTCGTGCTCTCCGACACCGAGATCGCCGCCCTCCAGGACCGCCTCTTCCAGCTCCGCTGCGCCGCCGAGGACATCGTCACCGCCGCCGACGACGGCGCCGACCCCCGAGAACTCCGCAGCCTCGCCGCCGAAATCGCCCGCGCGGCCAAGGACCTCGAACAACTCCGCTGACCCCACCGGACGACACGCGTACCCAGCCGGACGACACGCGTACCCCGACGGACGACACGCCGGCACCCAGCCCGCCAACCCGTGTCGTCCCTCCAAACACGCGTGTCGTCCATTCAGGCACGCGTGTCGTCCATCGGAGTACTCAGCCCAAGCCGTCCAGGGCCCGGTATGTCCGGTTGCTCGCCGCCGCCGCGCGCTGCTCACGGCCCGTCGCCTCGATGTAGTTCTGGCTCGTCGCCAAGCTCGCGTGCCCCAGCAACGCCATGATCTCCGACGCCGTCGCCCCGTCCTCCGCCAGCCGCGTCGCGAACGTGTGCCGCAACGCGTGCAGATTCGCCCCCACCGGCACCCGGTCGTGCAACCCCGCACCCCGGTAACACGACTTCACCAGGTACTCCAGCGCACCCCGCCCGATCGGCTCACCCGCCCGATCCAGCAGCAACGGCAAACCAGGGGAGAACCGCACGTTCGGGAACCGCACCCGGCACGACTCCCGGTACCGCTCGATCAGCTCCGCCAGCACCGGCTGCACCGGGATCGACCGGTCCCGGCTGCCCTTCCCCTTCACGTGCAACCGCAGCTCACCGGCGCGCCCCACCAGCGACCGCGACGTCAGCGCCCGCATCTCCGCCGCCCGCAACCCCGCCACCAGCCCCAGCGCGATCACCAGCACGTCCCGCTCCGGCCACGGATCCCGCGCGCGCCGCGACCCCGCGGCCGCCGCCGACAACAGCTGCTCCGGGGTTTCCTCGCCCCGCAACGGCTTCGGCGTCAACGCCGGCGTCCGCGGCCGCGCCACCGCGCCCATCGGATTGCCCGCCAGGAGCCCGTCGGCCACGCAGAACGTCAGGAACTGGTTCCAGGTCGACCACGCCCGCAGCACCGAGCTCTTCGCGTGCCCGTCCGCGAACGCGCCGAACGCCGACCGCAGCGCCGGCCCGGTGAGGTCGGCCACCTCGAGGTCCTCGGCCGGACGGCCGAGCTCCGAAACCAGGAGAGTGGTGATGCCGGCGAGATCGCGGCGGTAGGCGTCAGTGGTGTGCGGGGAGTCCTTGCGTGGCCGGCGGGCCGCGAAGAAGGCTTGCTGGGCCTCGGAAACCTTCATGTGGATCTTGTACCGCACGCCACCGACAGTTTCCGCGGCCGGGCCCGAACCCGGCATTTCATGCATAATTGCCATTATGCATGAAATGCCGATCTGACCCAGGGATCTTCCCCTGGGGGACACGACACTTCTCCCGAGGCCGGTTCGAGCCTTCGGGTGCCGGTGTACGTGAGTGCGGGGCATGCGCACACATGTTCGACGCAGCTCGGTTGGCGACCTCGGACCCGGAAGCCTGGAGGCCGCCGATCCGTGGTCGCCAACCGTGCTGCACGGCACCTCCAGCGTGATCAAACCTCAGACAGTTTCGTCACCGTGACGTTTTGAGGTCGAGTGGCCGGACATCGGGCTCGCGCCCCTCAGGGGATGCTCTCAGGCCTTTCGGGGGCTCAGTTCGTCCAGGTAGCGCCCGGGCAGGAGGCCGAAACCCTGACAGGAGCCGTCCTGGCGAAGCGAGCGCTCCTGCAATCCGGACAACACCCGACCCCGGATCCGGCCCCTCCCGGGCTGTCCGTCCAGCACGTCCCCAAGTGCCGATAATGTACATTATGTCAAGTAACGTCAGTGCCAGTCGCTGATCATCACGTCCCGCGGCGACGGGGCGCCCTCCCCGGTCTCCACGAGCTGCTTGAGACTCATCAGGTAGATCGCCCACTTCGTGCTGCAGTGGTGCATGAACTCGACCGCCTCGCGCCAGCCTTCGTGCTTGAACAGCACGATCGTGTAGTCGTCGCGCTTCTCGAGCTCCCAGCGGATCGTCGTGCCGAGCCACTCCGGTGGCCCGTCGACGACTTCCCAGCGGACGAGCCGGCCCGGGTCGAGTTCGAGGACCTTCATGTCGAAGCCGCCCGGGATGAAGCGGAAGGCGATGACGCCGCCGGGTTCGGTGCTGCCTTCGGTCTTTTCGGTCCACCAGCCGGCGAGGCCGTCGATGGTGGTGAGCGCGTCGTAGACCTGGTCCGGGGTGGCGTGGTGGATGCCGATGCGGTGCAGGATGTCCATTTTCTACGGCTTTCTCTTCTTCTCGATGGTTTCGGCGATGGTCTTGATGCGGCGGAGCCGGGCGTCCCAGGCGTTGCCGACGTCGGTGAGCTGGGCGACGGCGCGGGCGAGCTGGGTTTCGTCGACGTGGAACTGCTTTTCGCGGCCGGCGCTGCGGGCGTGGACGAGGCCGGCGCGGTCGAGGACGGCGAGGTGCTTGGCGACGGCCTGGCGGGTGACGGGCAGGTGTTCGCTGAGGCTGGTCGCGGTGCCGCTCCCCTGGCTGAGCAGCAGGTCGAGCATGCGGCGGCGGGTGGGGTCGCCGACGGCCGACCAGAGGTCGTCGTCCACGGCGGTGGTCACCGGGTGGCTCCGAGCTTGGCGGCGCAGGCGGGCAGGCGGGGCAGGAAGTGGTCCCAGCCGGTGACGTGGTCGGCGTATTCGGCGGCGATCTTGGCTTCGTCCCAGCCGCGTTCGCGGAAGCCGGTTTCGGTCATCTTGAGGCGGGTGCCGGTGGCGGTGGGTTCGAGTTCGAAGACGACGAGGAAGGAGTTGCCGGGTGCGGCGGTCTCCCCTTCGGCGTGGGTCCAGCGGAAGGAGAAGTGCCGGGGTGGGCTGGCGTCGACGACGGTGAAGCGGACCCAGGAGCCGCCGAAGCCGATGCGGCCGTCTCCCCCGGGTTCGACGGGGTATTCGGCTTCGTCGGGCCACCATTCGCGGAGGTGTTCGGGGCTGCTGATGACGTCGAAGACGACGTCGGGGTGGGCGTCGATGTGGATTTCGCGTTCGATGCTGCCGTGTTCCATGCGAGCTCCTTGTGCAACGTTCGGTTGCATGTCACGTTAGCTCGGCGGGCGCCGATGTGCAACCGCCGGTTGCGCCTAGGTCCTTCTGGACCCAGGCGACGTCGTGCCAGGCGCCGTGTTTCCAGCCGACCTGCCGGTAGACGCCGGCGGGTGCGAAGCCGAGGGCGCGGTGGAGCCCGGCGCTGGCCTCGTTGGGCAGGGTCATGCCGGCGAAGGCGCGGTGGAACCCGCGGTCGCGCAGCCGCTCGAAGAGCGTTTCGTAGAGGGCGCGGCCGGCGCCGGTGCGGCGACGGCCGCGCTCGAGGTAGATGCTCGTTTCGCAGGACCAGCGGTAGGCGGCGCGTTCGGCGAAGCGGGTGGCATAGGCGTAGCCGGCGACGTGGCCGTCGTCTTCGAGGACGAACCAGGCGTGGGCGGCGGCGATGCGGCGGGCCATTTCGGTGGCGTCGGGCGGGTCGGTTTCGAAGGAGATGGCGGTGTCGGTGACGTAGGGCGCGTAGAGGGCGGCGCAGGCGGTGGCGTCGTCCGGGGTGGCGGCTCGAATCATGGCTCTTATGGTAGCCGTGCTGGCTCGTATAGTATCCCGGTTATGACCGATCCCCTGACGACCCGCCTGGCCGCCACCGTGCACGCCGCCCGGACGTCGCACGGCCTCTCGGCCGCGGCGCTCGCCGACCGGTCGGGGGTGTCGCGGGCGATGATCGGCAAGATCGAGCGCGGTGACGTGCAGCCGACGGCGGCGTTGCTGGCGAAGCTGTCGGCGGCGCTGGGCCTGACGTTGTCGGAGCTGATCGCGCGAGCCGAGGGCGACGAGCGCCGGCTCGCGAGGGCGGCGGAGCAGCCGGTGTGGGTGGATCCGGACACCGGGTACCGGCGGCGGTCGGTCTCCCCCGCGGCCGGGCGGCCGCTGGAGCTGGTCGAGGTGCAACTGCCGGCCGGCGCGGAGGTGCCGTTGACGTCGGGGACGTATGCGTTCCTGCACCAGCAGATCTGGGTGCTGGACGGGCGGTTGCGGTTCCACGAGGGGGCGCAGGTGCACGAGCTGGATGCCGGAGATTGCCTCCAGCTGGGGCCGGCGGCGGACTGTGTGTTCGTGAACCCGGGCGAGGTGCCGTGCCGGTACCTGGTCGCGCTGGTGAAGCGGAGTGCTTGATCAGCCGGGAGGGAGCCCGAGGGCCGCCACGGACGAATCGAGCCAGGCGTCGAGGAAGCGGTCCGGGGCCAGGTCGCCAGGGGTGTGTCCGATGAGGACGTCGAGGATCGGGTAGTAGGTCAGGGACGCGACGAGCACCGCGGCGGTGGCTTCGGGGTCGGGCACCGAGACTCTCCCCTGGTCCCGCAGCGTGGTGATCCATGCGGTGCCGCGGTGGTAGACGGTGGCGACGACACCTTGCCACATCTGCTCGAACAGCTCGGGGAAGCCGGTGAATTCGCGGATCATCAGGCGGATGAGGTCGCGGTCGGCGGCCATGAAGGCCCAGACGACGTCGGCGAGGACGCGCAGGGCTTCGCGGGGGTCGTCGGGCAGCCGAGCGTCGGAGGTGGCAGCGGTACGGGTGGCCAGGCGCTCGAGGTTGTCGTGCACGGCCGCCTCGAGGAGGGCGGCCTTGGACGGGAAGTGCTTGTAGAGCGCGCCGCTGCCGGGGTTGAGGCCGCAGGCGGCCTGGATGTCGGCGACGGAGGTGGCGTCGTAGCCGCGGGTGGCGAAGAGGCGGACGGCCTCGTCGAGGATGCGGCGGCGGGTGACACCGGGGGTTGTTCGAGCCATAGTGAGAAACTACTCTCTTTCTATGGTGGAAGTGACGGTCGAAGAGTTCGTGTCGTGCTCGCCGGACGCCTTTCTCGCATTGGTCATGGACCCGCGGCGGTATGCGGAGATCGACCGCAAGCTGGGTCCGATCGACTGGGTGCGCCGGGAGGGCGACGTCACCGAGTTCCGGTTCCGCTCGGCGCTGCCCGGGCTGGGGCCGGGGCCGAAGGTCGTGTCGCGGATGACGCTGACTCCGGGACAGCGGGTCGACGTGCAGCTGCCGGACCGGCCGGAAAACCGCCTCGCCCGCCGGTTCTCGACGTTCGAGGCGCACTTCGAGTGCGTGCCGGCGGAGGGTGGGATCCGGGTGCGGCGGCGGATCGCGTTCGGGTTCGCCGCTCCCCTGCGCTGGCTCGTCGAACCGGTCCTGCGGCGCAGGCTGCGGGCGGACGTCGAGCAGGAAGTCGACGGCGCGAAGCGGCTGCTCGAGCGTTGACTGAAGCAATGAATCGGTGCTTCACTTCTTGACGTGCCCTACCGCCGCACCCCGAAGGTGCAGGAACGCCTCGACGCCCAGCGCGAGACGATCATCGCCGCCGCGACCCGGCAGCTGGCCGAACACGGCTACGGCGGCTGCTCCGTCGCCGCCGTAGCCGAGCGAGCCAGGGTGGCCGTCGGCAGTGTCTACCGGCACTTCCCCACCAAAGCCGACCTCGTCGTGCACGTCTTCCGGCAGGTCGTGACGCGGGAGGTCGAAGCGGTCCGCACGGCGTCGGCGGAGGCGGGCGCCCCGGCCGAGCGGGTCCTGGCGGCCGTCGACACCTTCGCCCAGCGCGCGCTCAAGGCGCCGAAGCAGGCGTACGCCCTGCTCGCCGAGCCGGTCGACGCGCTCATCGACGCCGAGCGGCTGGAGTTCCGGCGGGCCTACACCGAGGTCATCGCCGAGCACGTCGCCGCCGGCGTCCGGGACGGCGTGCTGCCGCCCCAAGACGGCCGGCTCACCGCGGCCGCGCTGGTCGGGGCCGCCGCCGAAGTCCTGATCGGGCCGTTGACCAGCGGAAACGCCGGTGACGTCGCCGAGCTTCGCACGTTCATCCTTCGCGCTCTAGGAGGTTCCGATGCCCGCCACGCATGAGGTCACCAACCAGGTCCCGCCGCTGGTCGGGCACGACGTCGCCGACGACCCGGCGCTGCTGGCCGGCCTCGAGCGGGCCGGGGCGGGCTGGGCGGCCGGCGAACTGCACGAGCTGGGCCGGCTGGCCGGGACCGAGCAGGCGCAGGAGTGGGGCCGGCTGGTCAACGAGAACGAGCCGGTGCTGCGCACGCACGACCGGTACGGCCACCGGATCGACGAGGTCGAATTCCACCCGTACTGGCACGAGCTGATGAAAGTCGCGACGACCCACGGCCTGCACGGCACGCCGTGGCAGGACCCGCGTGAGGGCGTCCACGCGGCGCGGGCGGCGAAGTTCTACGTCTGGGGCCAGGTCGAGGCCGGGCACAGCTGCCCGATTTCGATGACCTACGCGGCGATCCCGGCCCTGCGGGCGACCCCGGAGCTGGCGGCGCGCTACGAGCCGCTGCTGGCGGCGACCGAGTACGAATTCGGCCTGCGCGAGCCCGGCACCAAGCGCGGGCTGCTCGCGGGGATGTCGATGACCGAGAAGCAGGGCGGCTCGGACGTCCGGGCGAACACGACGACCGCGACCCCGGCCGCCGACGGCAGCTACACCCTGGTCGGGCACAAGTGGTTCACCTCGGCGCCGATGTGCGACATGTTCCTGACGCTGGCGCAGGCGCCGGGCGGGCTGTCGTGCTTCCTGCTCCCCCGCGTCCTGCCGGACGGCTCGCGCAACCCGATCCGGCTGCAGCGGCTGAAGGACAAGCTGGGCAACCGGTCGAACGCGTCGTCGGAGATCGAGTACGACCACGCGGTCGGCTGGCTGGTCGGCGAGGAGGGCCGCGGGGTCCGCACGATCATCGAGATGGTCAACAACACCCGGCTGGACTGCACGCTGGGCAGCGCGTCGGGCATGCGGCTGGGGGCGGTGCGCGCGGTGCACCACGCGACCCGCCGGCGGGCGTTCGGCAGGGCGCTGATCGACCAGCCGCTGATGGCTAACGTCCTGGCCGACCTGGTCCTGGAGTCCGAGGCGGCCACGACGGTGGCGATGCGGCTGGCCGCGGCGGGCGACCGGCGCGACGACGAGCAGGAGCAGGCGTTCCGCCGGCTGGGGCTCGCGGTGTCGAAGTACTGGGTGTGCAAGCGGGCGCCGGGGCACGCGGCCGAGGCCCTGGAGTGCTTCGGCGGCAACGGGTACGTCGAGGAGTCGGGCATGCCGCGGCTGTACCGGGAGGCGCCGTTGTCGTCGATCTGGGAGGGCTCGGGCAACGTCGCGGCGCTGGACGCGTTGCGGGCGATGGGCCGGCAGCCGGAATCGGTGGCGGCGTTCTTCGCCGAGGTCGAGCGGGCCGCCGGGGGCGACGCCCGGCTCGACGACGCCGTGGACCGCGTCCGCAAGGAGCTGACGGACCTGGACGGCATCGAGTACCGGGCCCGGCGGGTGGTCGAGTCGATGGCACTGGTGCTGCAGGGTTCCCTGCTGGTCCGCCACGGCCACCCGGCGGTGGCGGACGCGTTCTGCGCGTCCCGCTTCGGCGGCGACTGGGGCATCGCCTTCGGCACGCTCCCGGCCGGCGTGGACACGGGAGCGATCCTCGAGCGCGCCGCGGTGCGTTAGCCGACGCGCTCGGCCCGCTGCCAGGCCAGTTCCTCGACCGCGCTGGGCAGGGTGGTCTCGAAGTCGATCAGCTTGGCCCAGGTCGGGGTGATGACGACGCGGACCATGCCGTCGTAGAGCGAGCGGACCTCGCGTTCCCACTCGACGCGCTGTTCGGGGGTCATCCGGTAGGTGCCGTTCAGCTGCAGGTACTCCTCCGGGATGCCGTCGACGACGTCCAGTTCCGCGCGGCCGCGGACGAGGAGGATCTTGGGCGGGTGGACCTCGGTGTCGATGGTCAGGGCGACCGCGGGGTTGGCGCGCAGGGACGGCAGCTTCGGGGAGTTCTTCGTCGTGCACAGGACGATCTGCGTGCCGTTCCAGGTGAAGGCGATCGGGATGCTGCGCGGGGTGCCGTCCTTGGCGACGTAGGCCAGCCGGGTCACGTCGCGGGCCAGCAGCTCGCGGCTGAGCGGGCGGTCGAGGACCTCGGCGATCTCGTTCGGCTGCATGGTCGTTCTCCTTGTCCGGTGGCCTGTTCCGCCCCGGGGACGGAGCCGCCCGGACGTTCTCGACACGCGCCGCGAAGATTTTTTCAGCGGCCGAGGGCGTCGAGCGCGCCGGCGACCGCGGCGGCCTTGAGGTCGGCGACCGGGACGTCGGGGAACTGCATGCAGACGTCCTGCAGGCCGCCGAGCGCGAGGATGGCCCGGGCCTGCTGGTCGAGGGTGGGTGCCGGGCCGCAGATCAGCGCGGTGAGGCGGGTCCGCCAGGCCAGGACGCGGTCGATGAGCCCGAGGTCGGCCAGGGTCGGCATCTCGGCCAGCAGCATGACGACGTCGGCGCGGTGGCGGTGGTTGAAGTCGAAGAAGCCTTCGATCAGCTCGCGCACCGGGGCGTCGCCGCGGGCTTCCTGGGCGAGGAGGAACTCCTCGCCGTCGTCGAGCAGCGGCTGGACGATGCTGAGGATGAGGTCGTCGCGCGACGGGAAGTGGTAGTAGAGCGCGGGTTTGGTGATGCCGAGCCGGTCGGCGATGTCCTGCAGGCTGGTGCGCTGGACGCCTTGGCTGGTGAACAGGTCGCGGGCGACGTCGAGGATGCGCTGCTTGGTGTCGGACGGTTTCGGCACCGCCCCAGCATAACTGACTTAACGATAGGTAAGGAACTGTGGTACAACTTACCTACCGTTAAGTCAGGGAGGTACTCATGCGGATCCTCGTTTCCGGCGCGAGCATCGCCGGCCCGGTACTGGCGTACTGGCTCACCCGTCACGGCTTCGACGTCACCGTCGTCGAGCGCGCACCACACCTGCGCAAGACCGGCGGCCACGCCGTCGACCTCTTCCGGCCGGCCATGGACATCACCGAACGGATGGGCGTCCTGCCCCGCGTCGAGGCCGTCGCCACCGGCACCACCCGGATGACGCTGCACCGCGAAGGCAGCCACAAGCCCCTGCACGTGAACCTGTCGAAGGTCTTCCAGGCCACCTCCGACCGGCACGTCGAGGTGATGCGCGACGACCTGTCCGAGATCTACTACGACGCCGGCCGCGACGACGTCGAGTACCTCTTCGGCGACTCGATCACCGGCATGTCCCCCGACGGCGACGTCACCTTCGAGCACGCCCAGCCGCGCCGCTTCGACATCGTCGTCGGCGCCGACGGGCTGCACTCGAACGTCCGGCGCCTGGTGTTCGGGGAAGAGGCCGGGCTGACGACGTTCATCGGCGCGTACCTGGCGGTGCTGTCCCTGCCGGACACCCTCGGGCTCGACGGCGAGGCGATCACCCACCTCGGCCCCGGCCGCACGGCCTCCCTCTACAGCGCCGCCCACCTCGACGACGCCCGCGCGGTGTTCCTCTTCCGCCGCGACGAGCCGCTCGACTACCACCACCGCGACGTCTCCCGCCAGCAGCAGCTGCTCCGGGCAGCGTTCTCCGGCATGCATCCGCAGGTCGACGGCTGGCTGGCCGGTCTCGACGGCCCGGGCCCGTTCTACTTCGACTCGATCACCCAGCTGCGGCTGGACACGTGGTCCCGCGGCCGGGTGACGCTCGTCGGCGACGCCGGCTACTGCCCGGGGCCGGCCGTCGGCGGAAGCACGAGCCTCGCGGTACTGGGGGCGTACGTCCTGGCCGGCGAGCTGGCCGAGGCGAACGGGGACCACGAGCGCGCCTTCGCCGCGTATGAGCGGGAGATGGGCGAGCTGGTGCGCCGCAGCCGGGCGTTCGCGGTGGGTGCCGCGCGAAGCCTGATCCCGGCGTCACGCGCCGGGGTGTGGGCCCTGGCCCGCGGCGGGCAGCTGGTCTCGGCGCTGCCGGCCGGGCTGACGCGGGCGATCGCCAAGCTCAACACCGGCGGCGTGCGCATGCACGACTCGATGCGGGTCAAGGACTACGCGGTGAAAGCGACGGCATGACGCCGGAGGGAACCCCCAGGTGGCAGCCCCCTCCGGCTACGACGGCGGGGTTCTTCCGAACACGGCCGGACACCGGCGGAAACCGGGCGGGCGCGCGGGAAGAACCCGCGCGCCCGCACCCCCAGTGGCCCGGCGGAACCCGCCGTCAGGGGACAGGAGACAACGAGTACCGCGCTGGATACCGGCGAACTTGGCGGATTTCAGCCCGGCCACCGAGGGCTGGAGCCCGGCCGCCGGGCGCGGGGTGCCAGGGGGCTCGGCCCGCGGGATGCCGCGAATGACTCATTCGGGACCTCCGGTGTCCCGAATGAGTCATTCGCGACCTCACCACCGGCCAGGGAAGCGGCGGCAAGGGTGCGGCCGGGAGGGTGGAAGCGGCGCGGCCCGGCGAGTGAAGGCGCACGAGGATCCCGGCAGCCGCGGTCGGGCCGCCGCGCGCCGCCGTAGCCCGACCGCGGCTCAGCCCGCCGGCAGACCTGGCAGCCGCACGCTGGAGTGGTGCCGCCGTAGCCCGACCGCGGCTCAGCTCACCGCGGACCCTGGCAGTCGCGGACTGAATGGGTACCGCCGCGCTGGGCCGCCCGGGCGCGGTCGAGCTCAGCCCACCAGCAAGCCCGGGTCGCTCTCCGGCACGCCCGCGGGCCACCACTCCTGCCCCTCGAGCCGGTACGGGTGCCACCGGCCGCGGCGATCCAGCCTCAGCTGCACCGCACCCACCGTGCACCGGTTCCGCTCGAACACCGGCTCCCCCTCGGCCTCCGCCAGGGCCGCCCGGGCGGCCGCCACCACCGCCTTCGGTGGGGTCCAGGCCGCTTCCAGCACCTCCAGGCCGTCCGGCCCGCCGAAGCGCCACGCCGCCACCGCCCGCGCGAAGCCCGCACCCTCACCCAGCCGTCCCGCCACCTCGGGGAACTCCGCCGCCAAGCGGACCGCGTCCTGCCGTCGTGGCCACGGCCGCCCGGCCAGCAACGCCCGCGCCCGGCCGGCCGCGTTCTCCGCCAGCAGCTCGAACGCCGCGGCAGGCACCCCCGGCGCCGCCGGAATCGACGGGGCACCCGACGGCCGGAACGCGTCGAGCGAAGGCAGCTCCCCCGGCACCCGGTCCGCCGCCGGCTCCGGCGAAGCCGAAGCCGAAGCCACCGGTGCCGTGCGGCTCTCCAGCTCGGACCGGAGCTCCCGCTCCCCCTTGCCGCGCATCAGCAACAGCAGGAACGGGTCCGCGTCGAGCAGCCACGAAGCCTGGAACGACAGCGCCGCCGCGTGGCGGCAGGGCAACTCCCAGCCCGGGCAGTCGCACTCCGGGTCGAGGTCGCCGATCCCCGGCAGGAGGTCGACGCCGGCCGCCTCGACGAGGTCCGGTGGCAGGTCGCGATCCAACAGGGCCGCCAGGTGCCCGGCGCGGGAGGCGACCCGGTCGAGGAACCGCGTCCAGTCCGGCTCCAGCAGCTCCGCCAGCCGCAGCTGCGTGCGGTACGGGCCGCCGTCGGCGTCCTCGACCGTCGCCGCGATGCGCCCCGGGCTGACCGTGATCGGGCCGACCAGGCCGGCCGCCGCGTACTTGCGGCCCTTCTTCAGCTGACGCAGGTCCAGCGCGGTGTCCTCCATCGCGCGCACCCACGCCCGGCCCCACCACGAACGCGCCAGGTGCCCGCCCGCGCCGAACGCGGGGAAGCCGCGTACCCGGTCGTCGCTCATCCGCGGCTCCTCAGTTCGACGAGCTCGGCCAGCTCGGTGTCCGACAGTTCGGTCAACGCGGCCTCGCCGCCGGCCAGGACCGCCTCGGCCAGCGCCCGCTTCTCCCGCAGCATCGCCGCGATCCGGTCTTCGACCGTGCCCTCGGCGACGAGCCGGTGCACCTGGACCGGCCGGGTCTGCCCGATCCGGTACGCCCGGTCGGTCGCCTGGTCCTCCACCGCCGGGTTCCACCAGCGGTCGAAGTGCACGACGTGGTCGGCGCGGGTGAGGTTCAGGCCCGTCCCGGCCGCCTTCAGCGACAGCAGGAACACCGGCACCTCGCCGTTCTGGAACCGCGCCACCAGCTCCTCGCGCCGCGCCACCGGGGTCCCGCCGTGCAGCAGCTGCGTCGCGATCCCCCGCCCGGCCAGGTGCTTCTCCAGCAGCCGCGCCATGGCGACGTACTGGGTGAACACCAGCACCGCGCCGCCGGTGGCGAGAATGGTGTCCAGCAGCTCGTCGAGCAGCTCCACCTTGCCCGCCCGGCCGCCCGGCTCCTTCAGGTACTGCGCGGGGTGGTTGCAGATCTGCTTGAGCGCGGTCAGCAGCTTGACGATCCGGCCGCGCCGGGCCATCCCGTCGCTCGCGGCGATGTCGGCCATCATCTCCCGCACGACCGCCTCGTACAGCGCCACCTGCTCCGCGCTCAAGGCCACCGGCCGGTCGGTCTCGGTCTTCGCCGGCAGCTCGGGCGCGATCCCCGGGTCGGATTTGCGCCGTCGCAGCAGGAACGGCCGCAGCAACCGCGACAGCCGTTCGGCCGCCATGGTGTCGCCAGCCTCGATCGGCTTCGCCCACCGCGTCCGGAACTCGCTCAGCGAACCCAGCAGCCCGGGCGCGGTCCAGTCGAGGATCGCCCACAGCTCCGAGAGCGTGTTCTCCACCGGCGTCCCGGTCAGCGCCACCCGCGCCGCCGCCGGCACCAGCCGCAGCGCCTTCGCGGTGCCCGAGCGGTGGTTCTTGACGTGCTGCGCCTCGTCGGCGACCAGCAGCCCCCACCCCACCGCGGCCAGCGGCGCGGGATCGGTGCGCAGCGTGCCGTAGGTGGTCAGGACGAACCCGTCGAGCTCGTCGAGGGAGCGGGCGCTGCCGTGGAAGCGCCGCACCGGCACGCCGGGGGCGAACCGGCGGATCTCGCGTTCCCAGTTGCCCAGCAGCGAGGCCGGGCACACCACCAGGGTCGGCCCCGACGCCCGGTGCAGGTGCAGCGCGATCAGCGTGACCGTCTTGCCCAGGCCCATGTCGTCGGCGAGGCACCCGCCGAGGCCGAGCCCGGTGACGGTGGCGAGCCACTGCAGGCCCCGCAGCTGGTAGTCCCGCAGCGTCGCGGCCAGCCCGGCCGGGGGTGTCTGGGGTTCCGGTGGCTGCGCCAGCCGTTCCCGCAACCGGGCCAGCCAGCCGCCGGTGACGACCTCGACCACTTCGCCGTCGACCTCGGTGGTCCCCGACAGGACCGCACCCAGCGCGTCGACCGGGTTCAGCGGCTTGAGCGCCCGCTCCCGCGCCTTCGCCGCCAGCGCCGGGTCGACCAGCACCCACCTGTCGCGCAGCCGCACGACCGGGCGGCGCGCTTCGGCGAGGGCGTCCAGCTCCGCCTCGGTCAGCACCTCACCGCCGAGGGCGAGCTGCCAGTCGAACGCCAGGGCGCGGCCGCCGCCGAAGAACGACGGCAGGTCGCCGGGGTCGTCGCCGGCGCGGACGACGGCCCGCGCGGTCAGCGAGCCCGCCAGCTCTGCGGGCCAGTGCACGTCGATGCCGGCGGCCGCCAGCCGCGGGCCCGCGGCCGCGACCAGCTCGGCGACGTCGTCCTCGCCGAGGGCCACCTCGGCCGGCACCGCCGAGGTCAGCAGCGGGCTCAGCGCCGGCCACACCTGTGCCCCGCGGCGCAGGGCGAGCAGGACGTCGATGCGGGCCCGCGGCCCGAACCGCCCGGTTTCCCACAACTGCGCCGCGTCGGCGATCTGCCCGGGGTCGGCCAGGCTGTGCACCTGGACCACCGCGTGGAGGCGGCCGGATTCGAAGCCCTCCGGTGCCTCCACCCGCAGGGACACCCGGATGCCCGAATCCAGGCCGGCGGCCAGTTCGTCGGCCCAGTCGCGCAGGGAATCCGCGCGCTGGGGTGCGACGGCGGCGAACAGGCGCGTCCCGGCCGCCTTGGCCGCGGCGGGCGTGCGGGGCAGCGTGTCGGCGACGGCGTCGAGGAAGGCCCGCAGCAGTGGCCCCGGCGCCCGCTCGTCCGGCGGCATCGCGGCCGCGAGGTCCCGCAGCCACGCCGCTTCCGCCGGTTCCAGCGGGCCGACGCGCCAGGCGTCGTGCCCGCCCTCGGTGACGCCCGGCAGCAGCCGTCCGGCCGCGACCAGCCGCAACGCCGCCTGCGCCGCCGTCGCCCAGAAGGCGTCGTCGCCGGCGAGCAGTTCCGGCAGACCGTCCGCAATGGACAGGTCACGGCCGTCGACCAGCAGGCGGCCCGCTCGTGGTGGTTCGCCTGGTGCGAAGCAGACGTTCAGTTCCCCAGCCTCCCGTACCGTCGCACCGTCAACGGCACGAACACCGCCAGCAGCACCAGCGGCCAGACCACGGCCATCGCCACCGCGTGCGCACTCACCCAGGACGTGCCGGCCGCGCCCGGGTTGCCGAACAGCAGCCGCGCCGCGGTGACCGTGGAGGACAACGGGTTCCACTCTGCCACGGTGCCCAGCCAGGCCGGCATCGTCGAGGTCGCCACGAACGCGCCGGAGAGGAACCCGAACGGGAATTCCAGGGTCTGCACCAGCGACACCATCGACGGATCCGACGTCAGCAGGCCCAGGTAGATCCCGGCCCACACCAGCGCCGTCCGCAGCAGGAGCAGCAGGCCCAGCGCCGCGAGGGTCTCGCCCAGGCTGCCGTGCGGGCGCCAGCCGACGGCGAACCCGCAGCCGAGCAGCACGGCCAGCGCGAGGACGGCGTTCACCAGATCCGCCGCCACCCGGCCGGTGAACACCGCCGAGGGCGCCATCGGCAGCGACCGGAACCGGTCGGTGACGCCCTTGCCGGTGTCGTCCAGCACCGCGATCATCGTCCCCGACAGCCCGAAGGCCATGGTCATTGCGAACATCCCCGGCATCAGGAACTCCTGGTAGGAGCCGCCGCCGGGCACGCTCATCCCGCCGCCGAGCAGGTAGGCGAAGATCAGCACCATCAGGATCGGGAACGCCACCACCCCGGCCAGACGGGCCGGGCGCCGGGCCAGCTGCGCCAGGTAGCGCTGGGTCAGCGTCCAGCCGTCTTCGATCGCCCACCTCATCGCGCCACCCCCGTCAGCTCCAGGAACACTTCGTCCAGCGTCGGGTGCCGCAGCGCCACGTCGGCGAACGCCAGCTCGGCCGCCGCCAGCTCCCGCACCACGTCGGTCAGCATCGACGGCTCGGCCGGCGCGCTCACCCGCAGTTCCTCGGTGACCGGATCGGCTCCGGTGACCCGGGCGAGCAGTCCGGCCGCGGCGCCGAGGGCGTCCGGATCGGTGAGCACCAGCTCGATCCGGGTCGCCCCGAGCGAGCCCTTCAGCTCCGCCGGCGTGCCTTCGGCGATCACCCGGCCGTGCTCGACCAGGGAAATCCGGTCGGCCAGCTGGTCGGCCTCCTCCAGGTACTGGGTCGTGAGCAGCACCGTCCTCCCGTCCGCGACCAGGGACCGGACCGCCCGCCAGACCTCCAGCCGGCTGCGCGGGTCGAGTCCGGTCGTCGGCTCGTCGAGGAACAGCACCCGCGGGGCGGCCAGCAGCGACGCGGCGAGGTCCAGGCGCCGCCGCATCCCGCCCGAGTAGGCCGACACCGGCTTCGCACCGGTGCCGGCGAGGCCGAACCGCTCCAGGAGGTCGTCGGCGCGGCGAGTGGCCTCGCGGCGGCCCAGGTGGTGCAGCCGGCCGAACAGGATCAGGTTCTGGCGCCCGGACAGGATTTCGTCGACGGCGGCCTGCTGCCCGACCAGCCCGATCGCCGACCGCACCTTCGCCGGTTCGGTGGCGACGTCGTGCCCGGCCACCCGCGCGACGCCGCCGTCGTGGCGCAGCAGCGTGGAGAGCACGCGGACCGCGGTGGTCTTGCCCGCGCCGTTGGGTCCCAGCAGGCCGCAGAGGGTGCCGGCCGGGACGGAGAGATCGAACCCTTCGAGGGCGTACGCGTCGCCGTAGCGCTTGCGAAGTCCCTCGGCGTGGATCTGCGGAGTCATCCTGCCCCTTTAACTCTGTACAGTGTACGAAGAAGAGATTAGCACAACTCTGTACGTTGTACGGAAATCAGGGGGGCAGAATGGCCGGCGTGAGCACGCAGGAGAACGGTGACGGCGATCCGCGGCGGGCGATCGAGCTGCTCTGGGGCGTGCCGGCACCCCCGCGCCGCGGCCCGAAACCCAAACTGGCCACCGCCGACGTCGTCCGCGCCGCGGTGGCCCTGGCCGACGCCGACGGCATCGACGCCGTCACCATCCGCCGCGTCGCCGAGCACCTCGGCGTCTCCCCCATGTCGCTCTACACCTACGTCCCCGGCCGGGCCGAGCTGCTCGACCTGATGATCGACCACGTCCACGGCGAACTGGGACCCGCCGGCGAGGAACTCGGCTGGCGGGCGGCGCTGACCGCCATCGCCGAAGACCAGTGGGCGTTGTTCCACCGCCACCCGTGGCTGCTGGAGGTCACCACCAGCCGCTCGGCCCTGGGTCCGCACAGCTTCGCCAAGTACGAGCGGGAGCTGCGCGCGATCGACGGCATCGGTCTCGGCGACGTCGAGATGGATGCCGTGGTCGCCCTCGTCACCGGTCTGGTCCGCACCACCGCGCGCAGCTCCCTCGACAACGCCCGCCTGGTCCGCGCCACCGGGATGACCGACGCCCAGTGGTGGGAGCGCGCCTGGCCGGTGCTGGCCGGCATCCCGGCCGCCGACGCGGCGCACTACCCGATCTCCTCCCGCGTCGGCCAGGCCGCCGGCGAGGCCCACAACGCCGCCGAGAACCCGGCCCACACCTTCCGCTTCGGCCTGGCCCGCGTCCTCGACGGCATCGAAGCGCTCATCTCACAGCGACAGCAGTAACCGCGCCGGCCGCCAGGTCCCGCCGTCGGGCGCCCGCGGGACGTCCTCGGTCAGCGCCAGATCCGGGAAGCGCGCGAACAGCGCCGACAACGCCACCTCGGTCTGCACCCGCGAGATCGAGGCGCCCAGGCAGAAGTGCGGCCCGTGCGAAAAGCCCAGCTGCGCCGGCCCCGAGCGGGTGATGTCGAACCGGTCCGGGTCTTCGAAGACACGCGGGTCGCGATCGGCGGCCACCATCGCCGCCGTCACCCGCTCACCCCGGCGGATCAGCTCCCCGCCGATCTCGACGTCCTCGCGCGCGAACCTCGGCGTGGTCAGCAGCTGGGGACTGCAGAAGCGCATCAGCTCCTCCACCGCACCCGGCCACAACCCGGCGTCGGCACGCAGGAGGGCCAGCTGGTCCGGGTGCCGCAGCAGGGTCTCGACCGAGTTGGCGATGAGGTTCACCGGCGTCTGACCGCCGAGGACGAGGTGCCAGACCAGGGTGACCAGCTCGGTGTCGGTGAGCCGGTCGCCGTCCTCCTCCTGCACCCGGACCAGGTCGCCGATGAGGTCGTCGCCCGGCTCGGCCCGGCTGCGCGCCACGGCTTCCTTCGCGCCTTCGACGATCGCCGGGATCGCCGCGGCGAAGTCCGGTCCCATCCCGCTCGCGACCGCGGCCCCGTACTCCCGCCAGCGCGGCCGATCGGCGCCGGGGATGCCGACCAGCTCGCAGATGACGTCGATCGGCAACGGCCGCGCGAAGTGCGGCACCAGGTCGGCCACGCCGTCCTCGGCGTGCCCGGGCAGCTCGTCGAGCAGCCGCTCGGTGATCGCCGCCAGCCGGGGCCGCAGCCGCGCGGCCCGCTTCGGCGTGAACGCCGGGGCGACCAGCCGCCGCAGCCGCAGGTGCTCCGGGCCGTCCTTCTCCGACATCGTCTCCAGGTACTGCAGGCAGTGCTCGGGGACGCCGGGCGGGCGCAGGAAGCTGCCGGAGTTCACCTCGAACCGCGGGTCGGTCAGCATCGCGCGCGCTTCGGTGTAGCGGGTCAGGGCCCAGAACGGGCCGAACCCGGGGATGACCAGCTTGGCCACCGCGCCCTGTTCCCGCGCGTGGTCGTAGGCGGTGAACGGGTCGGTGAGCACCTTCGGGTCGGTCAAGTCGATCTCGGGGGTCATCCACCACTCCAGATGTTCAAATCAGATGTTCTAATCATCTCAGTGGTCACGGTATCTTGACCGGCGATCCCACGGCAAGGAGGACGATGGTCAGGCTCAGCAGGGCGGAAACCCAGGAACGCAACCGCGCCAAGGTGCTCACCGCCGCCCGCGACGAGTTCGCCCGCCGCGGCTTCCGCGAAGCGAAGATCGACGTCATCGCCGAACGCGCCGAACTCACCCGCGGCGCCGTCTACTCCAACTTCCCCGGCAAACGCGCCCTCTACTTCGCGGTCGTGGCCGACCTCGCCGAACGCGCCCCCCGCCTCGCCGTCCCGCCTCCGGACCTCACCGCCGCCGACGTCCTGGCCGCGTTCGCCCGCGCCTGGATCGCCCGGCTCCCGCTGGCCACCGACAGCGACAGCGAAGACGCCCGCCTCGCCCGCGACCTGCTGCCCGAAATCCTCGCCGACGAGCACACCCGACGGCCGTTCGCGCAGCTCATGCGGGTCGACGCCGTCCTGCTCGGGCTCGCCCTCGAACGCGTCCACCCGGGACGCCGGCTCGTCCGGGTCGCCGAAGCCGCGCTCACCACGCTGTACGGCGCGAGCCAGCTCGCCGCCGCCGCACCCGGCTTCGGCGAACCGTTCCACCTCGTCACCGCCTGCGCCGCCCTGCTCGACCTCGGCCTGGCCGACGACTGGCCGGCCGAACCGCCGATCACCACCCAGGCCCGCCCCGACGCACGGCCGTGGGACCCACCGGCAGCCACCGACCTGCTCACCGGCGAGACCTTCCGGCCCGGCGAGGGCGTCGTCACCGTCCTCGGCCTGCACCGCGCCGCCGCCTTCGAAGAAGCCGTCCGCACCGGCGCCGACGTCACCGCCGTGCTCGTCACCAGCGACCCCGGCGAACTCGCCCCGCTGGCCCGGCTCGCCGTCGCCGACCTGCGCGCCTGCCTCGACCAGGCGATCACCGCCCCTGCCCGGCCCCGGCTGCGGCTGGTCTGCGACGCCACCGGCGCCCTCGCCGCCGCCGCCGGCGTCACCGCGGTCAGCGACGCCACCGAAACGGCCGTCCGCGTCGAAACCGGCCGGATCGTCGCCCGCGCGGAAGGATTCGGGGCGTGTCACGCGGCGGCTGTCGGTCCCGGGCCCGGCCGTCCGTCGGGAGGGTGAAACCGGCGGGAAGGAGCGGGTGGTGGACGTCGAGACCGCGGTCGCCGAGGCGTTCCGCGAAGAGTGGGGCCAGGTCGTGGCCACCCTCATCCGGGTCACCGGCGACTGGGACCTCGCCGAGGAATGCGCCCAGGAAGCCTTCGCATTGGCCCTGCGCACGTGGCCCCGCGACGGCGTCCCGGACCGCCCCGGCGCCTGGCTGACCACCGCCGCCCGCCACCGCGCCACCGACCGGCTCCGCCGCGACGCCCTCGGCGCCGCCAAGCTCAGGGAGGCCGGCCGCATGGACCTCCGCGACGAACCCGAACCCGACGACAGCGGCGTCACCGACGACCGGCTGCGGCTCATCTTCACCTGCTGCCACCCCGCGCTGGCCACCGAAGCCCAGGTCGCGCTCGCCCTGCGCACCCTCGCCGGCCTGTCCACCGCCGAGATCGCCCGCGCCTTCCTCGTCCCCGAAGCGACCATGTCCCAGCGGCTGGTGCGGGTGAAGCGCAAGATCCGCCACGCCCGCATCCCCTACCGCGTCCCGCCCGCCCACCTGCTGCCCGAACGCACCACCGCCGTGCTCGGCGTGCTCTACCTGACGTTCAACGAGGGCTACTCCGCCAGCGCCGGCCCCGACCTGCTCCGCCCGGACCTCGCCGCCGAAGCGATCCGGCTCGCCCGCGTCCTCGCCGGGCTGATGCCCGACGAACCCGAAGCCCTCGGCCTGCTCGCCCTGATGCTGTTGCAGCACGCCCGCCGCGCCACCCGCGCCGACACCGACGGCGTCCTCGTCCCCCTCGAAGAACAGGACCGGACCCGCTGGGACACCGCCGCCATCGCCGAAGGCACCACGATCCTGGAGACCGCGCTGCGCCGCCGCCGTCCCGGGCCGTACCAGATCCAGGCCGCCATCGCCGCCTGCCACGCCACCGCCGCCCGCGCCGCCGACACCGACTGGCCCCAGATCGCCGGCCTCTACGACCAGCTGCGCAAGCACGTCCCCAGCGCCGTCGTCGACCTCAACCGCGCCATCGCGATCGGCATGGCCGACGGCCCGGAAGCCGGGCTCGCCCTCCTCGACGCCCTGCCGCTGGAGGGTTACCACCTGCTGGCCGCCACCCGCGCCGACTTCCTCCGCCGCCTCGGCCGCCCCGCCGAAGCCGCCCACTGGTACGCCCGCGCCCGCGACCTGGCCGGCACCGAAGCCGAACGCACCTACCTCACGCGAAGAATTTCGGCCCTCGTGTCGGTCCCGGGCGACGCCGTTCGTCGGGCTGGGGAAACCCGACCACCGGAGGAAGCCCCATGACCACCCTCGCCGTCCCCGGCGCCACCCTCACCTACGACGTCGACGGCACCGGCCCGGCCCTGCTGCTGGTCCCCGGCGGACCCGCCGACGCCCAGGTGTTCACGCACCTGCGGCCGCTGCTGGCCGAAGACCACACCGTCGTCACCTTCGACCCGCGCGGCCTGTCCCGCAGCCCGCTCGACGGCACCCCGGGCCCGGACCCGGTCGGCGACCACGCCGGCGACGTGCACCGGCTGCTCGCCGAAGTCGGCCCCGCCGACGTCCTGGCCAGCAGCGGCGGGGCGATCACCCTGCTCGAGCTCCTGCGCCACCACGCGGGCGACGTCGGCACGGTCGTGCTGCACGAACCCCCGGTCACCCGGTACCTGCCCGCCTTCGACGGCCCCGACATCCCGGCCCTGTTCCGCGACGAGGGCCTCGCCGCCGCCTTCGCCGCGTTCATGAAGGTCGTGGGCGTCGACCCCGCCCCGCCGCTCGACCCGCGCGCGGAAGGCAACTTCGCCTACTTCTTCGGCCACCTCATGCCCGCGACCGGCACCTACGAGCCCGACCTCGACGCACTCCGGGCGACACCCGCGCGGCTGGTCGTCGCGGTCGGCGAGCAGTCCACCGCAATGCCGGTCCACCAGGCCGCCCTCGGGCTGGCCGCGGCCCTCGGCGTCGAAACCGCGGTCTTCCCCGGCGGCCACGGCGGGTTCGACACCCACGCCGAAGCTTTCGCCGCGCGCCTGCGCGAAGTCCTGAAAGGATGCTGACATGCAGTACCTGCTGATGATCTGCGGCGACGAGACCGCCGAAGAACACGCCTACGACGGCTGCGGCGGCTGGAGCGAAGACATGGAACGCCGCGGCAAGATCCGCGGCGGCGGTGGCCTGCGCCCGCCGACGGAAGCCACCACGATCCGCGTCCGCGACGGCGAAGTCCTGCTCACCGACGGGCCGTTCACCGAAGCCAAGGAACAGATCGGCGGCTTCGTCATCCTCGACTGCGCCGACCTCGACGAAGCCCTCGACCTCGCCGCCCGCCACCCCGCGGCGACCTACGGCAGCATCGAGGTCCGCCCGATGCTCGGACCGGAGGACTTCGCCTGATGCCCGCCGTCGTCGAGCGGCCCGCCCAGCGCTACGTCGCCGAGCGCGCCACTCTCGCCATCCCGGAGTTCCCGCGGATCGCCGACCGGCTGCCACCCCTGATCGGCATCCTCACCGCCGAGGGCGTGGCCCCGGCCGGGGCCCCGTTCTTCCGCTACCGCGTGCTGCACCCGGGGATGCGGTTCACCGTCGAAGCCGGCGTGCCCATCGACGGCGACCACACGCCGGCCGAGCCCGCCTTCCTCGGCGAACTCCCGGCGGGCCGGTATGTCCTCGACACCTACGTCGGCGCCCCGGACGGCCTCGCCGCCGCCACCGAGGCCGTCCTCGCCTGGGGGGCCGCCGAAGGCCTGAGCTGGGACCGCACCGAGGGACCGGACGGCGAGGAATGGGGCTGCCGCCTGGAAGTCCTGCGCACCAACCCGCGCGAAGTCCCCGACCCTGCGCAGTGGGTCACCGACCTGCTCTTCCGTCTCGGAAACTAGCCGCGCCCGGTGAGCACGGCCCCGACCAGGCAACCGAACCCCGCCGTGCTCACCAGGGCGCGCAGCACGTTCCAGCGCACCCACGCCGTCTCGAAGGCCGCCCGCACCGCCGCGTAGTCGTCGCCGCCGCGGTCGAGGGCGTTGTTCAGCGGGATGTGCACCGCCCCGGTGAGCAGCACCATCCCTGCCAGGCAGCCGAACCCGGCGATCACCCACGGCAGGGACGGCGAACCGAAGTGCAGGAACACCGCCACCCCGGCCAGCAGCGGCGCCCCCAGGAAGGTCAGCATGAACACCGGGTTGACGATCGCGATGTTGATCCCGCGCATGCCCTCGACGAACGTCTTGTCGTCCCCGCGCGCCAGACCCGGCAGCACCGAGCAGGCGTAGGCGTAGAACAACCCCGCGATCAGTCCCGCCGCGACCAGCGCGGCCACCAGCACCACCGTCGCCATCGGTTTCCCCTTCCCCGTCACCGCGTCCAGACCCCGGTCGCGGCGGCCTCCCGCGCGAACTCGCCGAACTCCGTCGCCGGACGGCCCAGCACCCGCGCCACGTCGTGCGTCACCGACTCGTTCCGGCCGTCGAGGACGCGGGCGAACAGCTCGGTCAGCGCGCCGACCTCCGCCTCGGGCACCCCCTGGCTCGCCGCCGCGGCCGCGAACTCCCCGGCCGAAACCGGAACATAGCGGACATCCCGCCCGGAGGCGGCGGCAATCTCCGCGGCCGCGCCGGCGAAGCTCAGCAGCCGCGGCCCGGTCAGCTCGTACCGCCGCCCGGTGTGGCCGGGTTCGGTCAGCACCTTCACCGCGACGTCGGCGACGTCGCGGACGTCGATGAACGGCTCCGTCACCGTTCCCGCCGGCAGCGCGATCTCCCCGGCGCGGACGGCGTCCAGCAGGAAGTGCTCGCTGAAGTTCTGGGCGAACCAGCTGCACCGCAGGACCGTCCAGCCGGTCCCGGCCTCCCGCACGATCCCTTCGCACGCCTCGGCTTCTTCTTCGCCGCGGCCGGACAGCAGCACCAGGTGCCGCACGCCGGCCGCCACCGCGAGTCCGGTGAACGCGCGGATGTCGCCGGCCGCCTGCGGTACCACCAGATCGGGGTAATAGGTCAGGTACACCGCGTCGACGCCAGTGAGCACCTCCGCCCAGGTCCCGCGGTCGCTCCAGTCGAACGGCGGCACCCCGCGCCGGGACGTGATCCGCACTTTCTCGCCGCGCTCGCGCAGCCGGTCCGCCACCCGGCGCCCGGTCTTGCCGGTGCCGCCCACCACCAGGAAGTTCGTTGTCATGCCATTCAGTCAAGCGGCTCGCAGTGAGACTCTCCATGGTTCAAAGCCTTGATCGCATGTTCCAGCGTCTACAGTCGGGCGTATGGACCCGCTTGCCGCCCTCCTCGACGGCCCTCGCGCCCACGGCGCGTTCCTGCTGCGCTCGGTGCTGACCCCGCCGTGGTCGCTGCGCATCGAAGACCGGGCGCCGCTGACCGTCGTGTCGGTGGTGCGCGGCGAAGCGTGGATCGTGCCCGACGGCGGCGAAGGTGTCCTGCTCGGCGAAGGCGACGTCGCGATCACCCGCGGCCCGGAGCCGTACTTGGTCGCCGACCACCCGTCGACCCCGCCGCAGGCGCTCATTCTGCCCGGCCAGGACTGCCGCACCCCCGACGGCGGGCCCCTGACCGCCTACGCCGACCTCGGCGTCCGCACCTGGGGCACCGGCGGCCCGGTGGTGCTGCTCACCGGCACCTACGGCATGGAAGGCGAAATCAGCCGGAAGCTCATCGCCGCGCTGCCCGCGCTGATCGTCCTGCGCGCCGCCGACTGGCCGACCCCGCTCGCCGGGCTGCTGGCCACCGAGATCGGCCGGGACGTCCCCGGTCAGGAAGCAGTTTTGGATCGGCTGCTGGACGTGCTGCTGATCGCCGCGCTGCGGGCGTGGTTCGACCGGCCGGACACCAGCGCCCCGGCGTGGTACCGGGCGCACGAGGACCCCGTGGTCGGCCAGGCACTGCGGCTGCTGCAGCACCAGCCGGCCGAACCGTGGACGGTCGCGAAGCTCGCGGCCGACGTCGGCGTGTCCCGCGCCGCGCTGGCCCGCCGGTTCGCCGCCGCGGTGGGCGAGACCCCGATGGCGTACCTGACCGGGTGGCGGCTCGCCCTCGCCGCGGACCTGCTGCGCCAGCACCCGGAGACGACGATCGCCTCGATCGCCCGCCAGGTCGGCTACGGCAGCGCGTTCGCCCTCAGCGCGGCCTTCAAGCGCGAGTTCGGCGTCAGCCCGCAGCACTACCGGACCGGAACGTGACGTTCACCCGTGACAGGCTGATCAGGACTTCAGTTCGCCGCCGAGCCGGTCGAGCCAGTCGCCGGTGCCCTGCTCGCGCCACTCCGGCTTCTCGGCGCCGTCGAGGAACGTGTCCTGCTCGGTGAGGACCAGCCGCGTGCCGTCGCCTTCGGCGAGCAGCTCCACGGTCGTGGTCGAGACGGTCGCGAGCGCCCCGTCACCGGTGAGCGTGCCGGAGAAGACGATCCGCTGCTCGGGCACGATGTCGTGGAAGGTCGCGACGAAGGTCATCGGGCCGCCGGCGGGGGTACGGGCGTCGATGGTCTCCCGGCCGCCGACGCGGAAGTCCAGCTCGTGCTCCGCCGAGGCCGCGAACCAGCGCTTCTTCGCCTCCGGGTCGGCCCAGGCGGCGAACACCCGCTCCGGCGGGACCGGGTAGGTGCGCTCCAGGCTGAACGTGCTGTGCAAGACGGTCATGACGTGCTCCCTTCCGACGTTCCGGGCGGCTCGGCGAGGAAGTCGCCGAGCCGGTCGAGCCTGCTCTCCCACGTGGTGCGCTGCCGCCCCAGCCACTGCTCGCCCGCGCGCAGCACCGCCGGTTCGAGCCGGCAGGTGCGGACGCGGCCGACCTTCTCCGACCGCACGATCCCGGCGGTCTCCAGCACCTGCAGGTGCTGCACGACGGCGGCGAGCGACATGGTCAGCGGCTCGGCGAGCTCACTGACCGACGCCGGGCCGCGCACCAGCCGCTCCACCAGCGCCCGCCGGGTCCGATCACCTAGGGCGCGGAACACCAGGTCCAGCGACTCCTCATGGTTAAGCACCTACTTAAGGTAACTCCGCGATGCCTGACGGTCAAGTAACTGCTTAAGTGTCGAGGGCAGCTCGGGGGTATCGCGCAAGGCGGTGAGCACGCCGGCCAGCTCGCGCTCGGCCGCTTCGGCCCGGCTGGACGCGGTCCGCAGTTCGGCGCCGAGGTTCGTGGTGGTTTCGTGCATCGACCGGACAGTCTGTTCATGCCCCGCCTGCAGCTCGGCGAGCCGCTGGTCGAACCCGGCACGCGCCGCTTCGTGCGCCACCATCGCCTGGGCGTGCTCATCGCGGGCAGCGGCCAGCGCCGCTGTCACTTTCGCGTAGTCGTCACGGGCGGAGCTGAGCGCCGCGGCCGCCTTGGTGTGGTCGTCGCGGGCCGCGTCGAGCCGTTCCTGGACGGCGTCGGCCCGCGCGACGGCGGCCTGCGCGCGTCCGCGTTCCTCGTCGAGCGCCGCCCGGACGGCGGCCAGTTCGGCGGTCAGCGTCGCGATCACCGCGGCCCGTTCGCCGGCGAGGGCCGCGGAAGCGTCGGCCCGATCGGCGACCCGCGCGAGCTCGTCGCGCACCGCGGCCAGCTGCCCTTCGGCCCGCTGCCGCTCCTGGACCGCAGCCCGTCGAGCGGCCCGCTCCTCATCGCGCTCCCCCAGCGCGGCCGCCTTGTCCCGCTCCGCCGCGGCCGCCTCGGCGACCGCGGTCTCGGCGATGTCCCGGGCCTGGGCGGCTTCGGCTTCCGCACGGCCACGGTGCAGCCGGTGGTCATCGGCCTCGGCCAGGGCCGCGTCGCGTTCGGCCAGCGCGGTGGCGGTCGTCGCCTCGAGCTGGTGGCGCAGCGTCGTGAGGGTTTCGACCAGCCCGCGGGCCGGCTCGAGCACGCGATCGACCTGGCCGGCGAGCGCGGTGACGGCAGTGTCGTCCAGCTCCGCGTCGCTCTCCCGCAGCGACTCCGCGTCCGAGAGCACGGCCTCGGCGTCCCGGCAGCTGAGGTTGCGCCGCCCCCAGGTTTTCCCGTCCTGGCAGAACCGCGCGCGGCTCCCCCGCCCCACCGCCGGCGGCAGCGGTGCTCCGCACCTCCGGTACTCGCACACCCGCACCTGACCAGCATCTTCTGTCATGGCAGGGACCTTATCAAAGCTTCTAATCAGAACTAGAAGCAGCTGTTCAAAATTAAAAGAAAGATCAAAGCGGTGCTAGGTTTGGATAAGGTCACATATCCAAACTCAGAACCAGCCAGATGAGCGAGCAGCAAGCCAGGGCCGGTTCGAGGTCCGGAAAACTAGGACCCCTCCCGAGATGTCAACCCAGGGTTGACGTGCGCTTCCGCTCCAGCAGAGCCCGTTCCGCGGCGTTACCGGTGAGCTCGATAGCCGTCGTGTAGGCCGCGGCGGCCTCCTCCGGGCGCCCCACCCGCGCGAGCAGATCCGCCCGGATCGCGTGGAACAGCGGGAACCGCGGCAGATTGAGCTGCTCGACCGGCTCCAGCGCCACGGACGGACCGTCGACCTCGGCGACCGCCACCGCCCGGTTCAGCGCCACCACCGGTGTCGGCGTGTGGGCCAGCAGCTGGTCGTACAACGCCTTGACCTGGGACCAGTCCGTGGGCGCGTCGCTGTGCACGGCCTGGATCGCCGCCTGGATCTGGTACGGGCCCGGCTGGTTGCGGCGCAGGCAGCGGCGGACGATCTCCTGGCCTTCGGCGATCAGGCCGGTGTCCCAGCGCGACCGGTCCTGGTCGGCCAGCAGCACGACGGCGCCGGACGCGGTCGTGCGCGTCTCGCGGCGGGCGTCGATCAGCAGCATCGCCGCGAGCAGGCCCTGCACCTCGGGCTCGTCGGGCATCAGCCCGGCCAGGACGCGGGTGAGCCGGATCGCCTCGCGGCACAGCTCGGCGCGGATCAGCTCCTCCCCCGCACTGGCCGCGTACCCCTCGTTGAAGATCAGGTACAGCACGGCGAGCACCGCGGCCAGCCGTGCGGGCAGGTCGGCGTCGCGCGGGACGCGGTACGGGATGCCCGCGTCGCGGATCTTTTTCTTCGCCCGGACGATCCGCTGGGCCATCGTGGGCTCGGCGACCAGGAACGCGGCCGCGATCTGGGCCGTGGTCAGGCCGCCGAGCAGCCGCAGCGTCAACGCGACCTGCGCGGACCGAGCCAGCGCCGGGTGGCAGCAGGTGAAGATCAGCCGGAGCCGTTCGTCGGGCACGGCGCCCTCCTCCACGGGCTCGGTTTCCGCGTGCAGCAATGCCGCCTGGGCGTGCTTGTCCGCCCGGGCGGCCTCGCGCCGCAGCCGGTCGATGGCGCGGTTGCGGGCGGTGGTGATGATCCAGCCCGCCGGGCTCGGCGGGAGCTCCGCCGAGGGCCACCGCCGGACCGCCTCGGCGAACGCGTCCTGCACGGCCTCTTCGGCGACGTCGATGTCCCCGAAGACCCGCACGAGCACCGACACGGCCCGGCCGTACTCCGCGGCGAAGACCTCCTCGACGCTCATTCCCGGAACGGCCGCAGCTCGACCGGCAGCGGGGCGACGGCGTCGGCGAGCCGGCCACCCCAGGCGAGCGCGGCGTCGAGGTCGGGTGCGGAGATGACGGTGAACCCGCCGAGGTGTTCCTTGCCTTCGGTGTAGGGGCCGTCGGTGACGAGGGTGTCGCCGTCGCCGGCCCGCAGTACGGTGGCGGTCGACGGCGGGTGCAGCCCGCCGGCGAACACCCAGGCCCCGGCCGCCTTGAGGTCGGCGTTGAGCGTGTCGAGCTTGCGCACGATGCCGTCGAGGACCTCGGGCGGCGGGGTCGGGCCGTCGGGCTGGTAGATGCTGAGCAGGTACTGCTTCATGTCGTCCTCCTCGGTGTCTTACCGCTGATACGAACGGCACCCGCGTGGATCGACAGGGGAACCTACCGGGATCCCGTAACCTCGGCGCGTGCCCGAGCTGGAACCGGTGACCGACGCCGCGCTGAGCGCGCGCGAGCGGCTGGCGCTGCTGGACGAGGCCGCCGCCCGGCACGTCGACGAGCAGCGGCCGCCCAACACGCTCAAGGCCTACGCCCAGGACTGGCAGGTCTGGCAGGACTACACCGCCGAAGCCGGGATCCCGCCGCTGTCGGCGACCATCGGCGCCCTGACCGGGTTCGTCGTGTGGCTGGAACGCGGCCGCACGCTGCGGCCCGGCGAACGGGCCGTGCCGGAAGTCCCCGAACGCGCGGCCCCGGCGGCGCCGTCGACCATCGAGCGGCGTCTCACCGGTGCGCTCGCCGGGTTGCGCCACCACAAGGTGATCGTCGATCCGGAAGCCAGCCGCGCCGCGTGGCGGGCGCTGAAGGGCTACCGGCAGCGGCTGGCGCGCGAGGGCGTTCAGCGCGGCCGCGGCAAGGCCACCATGGTCACCCTCGCCGACCTGCGGGCGATGTCACGAGCGTGCCCGGACACCCTCGCCGGCGCGCGCGACCGGGCGATGCTGCTGATCGGCTTCCCCATCGCCGCCCGCTGCTCCGACCTGGCGAACCTGCTGGTCACCGACGTGCAGCCGGTCGACGACCGCGGGCTCGCGGTGACGGTCCGGCACGGCAAGAGCACCGGCGACATGGTCGTCCCGCGGCGCGAAAGCCCCGACACCGACCCGGTGCGGGCGTGGCACGCGTGGCGATCGGGCGCGGGGCTCACCGAGGGGCCGGCGTTCCGCCGCGTGGATCGGCACGGCAACGTCGGCGAGCCCGCGCTGACCACGACCGGCGTCAACCAGATCCTCACCCGGGCGGGCGTCCGCGCGGGGCTGCCGTACCCGGTCACCGGCCACTCGCTGCGGTCCGGGTTCGCCACCGAGGCGCGCCGGGCCGGGGCCGACGACCTCGCGATCGCCGACCAGGGCCGCTGGGTGCGCGGCAGCCGGGCGCTGTACGA
This sequence comes from Amycolatopsis sp. 505, assembly GCF_031625235.1. Lineage (NCBI taxonomy): Bacteria > Bacillati > Actinomycetota > Actinomycetes > Pseudonocardiales > Pseudonocardiaceae > Amycolatopsis > Amycolatopsis sp. 505. Next base: position 884 of record NZ_JACKQP010000013.1, on the reverse strand, counting down.
GTACATCCGCCGCGTCGACCAGTGGAACGACAACGCGGCGGGCGCGCTCGACCTCTGAATTCACGGCGCCGATCGGGTGGCGCCGACGACTTCGCCGTCCCACCGGGCGAGCCAGCTGCCGCAGACGCAGCGCACGTAGTCGAGCCGAGGGGTGACGGGCTGCGCCGCGGCCGCCGGGAGTTCGGCGAGCGGCCAGCCGCAGCGGGGGCAACGGTTCCGGTCCATGCCCCCGATCGTGGTGTAATGGCTTTGTGCACTTCAACCCTTACGGTGGCCCGGCCGCGCTGGTGGCCGCGGACCTGGTCAACGCCGGTTCCGCGAGCGAGCTCCTCGACGGCATGGTCCGCAACGGCATGGCGATCAAGGCCCTGACCGACGGCGAAGCGGCCCTGATCGGCGCGTGGGCCACCCGGCTGCGCCCGGTGTTCGCCGCCGACGTCACCGCCCGCCCGGAACTGGTCAACGAGCTGCTGGCCGAAGCGGCGTGCCGCCCGTACATCACCACCCACGACGGCAAGCCACCCCACCTGCACTACTCGGCGGAGGACGCCGGGCCGGTCGGCCGGGTTCGCGCGTACACCGCGGGCGGGCTGGCCCACCTGGTGTGCGAAGCCCCGGATCGCCTGGGCATCTGCAGCCGCGAAGGCTGCGAAACGGCGTACGTGGACACCTCGCGCAACGGCCGCCGGCGGTTCTGCTCGACGCGGTGTGCGACGCGAGTGCACGTCGCCGAACACCGGGCCCGGCAGGTCAGCGCCTAGACGAGTAATGCGTAAGTCTGGGTGGTGACCGGAGATGGACGAAGGGTGTCCAAGATCCGTTTGTGACGACAGACCTGAACACCCTTCTCACCGCACTCTACGTCAAGATCGACGACCACCTCA
>NZ_JACKQP010000012.1:0-317841 GCF_031625235.1 Amycolatopsis sp. 505 | reverse complement strand
ACGACCCCTCACCCCGCGAATACGACCTCGCCGTCGCCCAAACCGTCCTCCACGTCCACAACCGCGTCACCGACCTCTACAACCACCCCATCAACCAGCTCGAACAACAACTCCGCCTCACCATCGAGGCCCTGCGGGAACGACAAGAACACGAACTGATCAACAACACCGACTTCGGGCTCCTGCACAACACCGACCTCAACCAACGCCTCACCACCCGCACCGGACCACCGACACCCTTGGACCTCGACGACCTGCTCTGCCGCCGCCGCAAAACCCGCTTCTTCCTCGCCCACCCCCACGCCATCGCCGCCTTCGGCCGCCAATGCACCACCCGCCGCATCTACCCGGATACTGCTGTCCTGGACGGCAAACGGGTCATCGCCTGGCGCGGAGTACCGATCCTGCCCTGCGACAAAATCCCCATCACCACCACCGGCACCACCACCATCCTCGCCATGCGCACCGGCGAAGACGACGCCGGCGTCATCGGCCTCCGACCCAAAACCCTCCCCGACCAATACCAACCCGGACTCAACATCCGACACATGGGCACCAACGAACGCGCCATCACCTCCTACCTCATCAGCGCCTACCACTCCGCCGCCGTCCTCGTCCCCGACGCACTCGGCGCCCTCGACGACGTCCAGGTCGGTCGCTGATGACCACCATGAACACGCGCACCGCCGCCCGTCCCCTGGCGGACGTCCTCGCGTGGAGCAAGGGGCTCGTCGAGCCGGCGCTGCGGACCGCCGCCGAGCGGCTGCCCGAGGCGATGCGGCGGATCGCCGCCTACCACTTCGGCTGGCAGGACGCGGCCGGGCGCCCGGCGGCCGGCGACGGCGGCAAGGCGCTGCGGCCGGCGTTGGTGCTGCTGTGCGCGGAAGCCGCGGGCGGGGAGGCGGCCGATGCCGTGCCCGCCGCCGTCGCGGTCGAGCTGGTGCACAACTTCTCGTTGCTGCACGACGACGTCATGGACGGCGACACCACCCGCCGTCACCGCGCGACGGCGTGGACGGTGTTCGGCACCGGGCCGGCGGTGCTGGCCGGGGACGCGTTGCTGAGCCTGGCGTTCGAGGTGCTGGCGCCGAGCGGCGCGGCGAACGCGAAGGTGCTGTCGGCCGCGACGCTGGCCCTGCTCGAAGGCCAGGCCGCGGACCTGGACTTCGAGCAGCGCGACGACGTCACCCCCACCGAGTGCGTACGGATGGCCGAGGGCAAGACGGCGGCCCTGCTGGGTGCGTCCTGCACGCTCGGGGCGGCCTTCGGAACGGCCGGCGCGGACCGCTTCGGCGCGTTCGGCCGCGCGGTGGGCCTGGCGTTCCAGCACATCGACGACCTGCTCGGCATCTGGGGCGACCCGGCCGTCACGGGCAAGCCGGTGTACTCGGACCTCCAGAACCGCAAGAAGTCCCTGCCGGTGGTGACGGCCCTGTGTTCGGGCACCCCCGCCGGCGCGGACCTCGCCACCCTCTACGCCCGCCGCGACCCCCTGGACGAATCCGACCTCGCCCGCGCGGCCTCCCTCGTCGACGCCGCGGGCGGCCGCCAGTGGAGTCAGGCCCAGGCGGAAGCATTGCTGGCCAAGGCGTTGCGCGACCTCACCACCGCCGCCCCACCTTCCCGGGCCACCGCCGAACTCGCCACCCTGGCCCGCCTCATCACCACCCGCACCCACTGACACCCGTACCGGAATGGACGACACGCGTACCCCGATGGACGACACGCGTACCTGGACGGACGACACGGCGAGCACGTGCCCGGCCCGGCGTGTCGTCCGTCTGCGTACGCGTGTCGTCCGTTACGGGCCGGGGCGGGTGAGGCCGGACTTGGCCGCGTTGAGGCTGAGGATGTTCTTGTCCGTGTCCTGGAGGGCCCTGGTGACCGGGGGCGACGGCGGGGATGTCGACAAGTCGATCAGGCGGATCGGGGCGTCCAGGCGGATCAGGGTCGGGATGTACTCGGCCTTGTCGACCTTCCAGCGGTCGCCGTCGCGGACGAAGCGGAAGCGGGCCGCCGCGCCTTCCTCCGTGTCGCCCTTGGGTTCGGAGTGGCGGGCGATGCTGTTGCCAAGGCCGTAGGCCACCCACTTGCCGCCGATCTTCTCGAACGGCTGGACCACGTGGGCGTGGTGGCCGACGATCAGGTCGACGTCGTCCGACGCCAGGATCTTCTTGGCCTGCGAGCGCTGTTCGGCCGTCGGGTCGTGCTGGTACTCCACGCCCCAGTGCAGGCTCGCGATGACGACCTGTGCCCCGGCCTGCTTCGCCTTGCGAGCCGCCGCCAGGACGTCGTCGACGTCGATCTGGTTGGCCAGCCACGGTTTCCCGGCCGGCACCTTGATGCCGTTGAACCCGAACGCGTACGACACCTGCGCGACCTTGACGCCGTGGACGTCCAGAATCAGCGGCTTCGCGGCCTCGGCCGCCGACCGCGCCGAGCCGGTGTGCTTGACGCCGATCGCGTCGAGCTTGTCCAGGGTGCGGGTGACCCCCTCGGCGCCCTGGTCGATCGTGTGGTTGGACGACGTCGAGCAGGTGTCGTAGCCGATGTCCTTGAGCGCGTCGGCGATCTCCGGCGGCGCGCTGAACGACGGGTACCCGCTGTACGGCCCGCCTTCCGGCGCCAGCGGCGTCTCGAGGTGGCAGATCCCGAGGTCGGCGCCGGAGATCAGCGGCTTGATCCCGGCCAGCAGCGGCCGGTAGTCGATCTTGCCGCCGCCGTCGGCCTCGGCCTGCTCGGTCAGCGCCGGGTGGATCAGGACGTCACCGGTGGCGACGACGCTGAACGACCCGTCGGGCGCGGCGGCCGAGGAGGAGGCCGTCGAATCCGGGAACGGCGTCGGCGCCGGCCCCTGCTGCGGCGGGCTGCTGCAGGCGGCCGCCAGGACGGCGATCCCGGCGAGCGCGGCGACGCGGTGCTTCGTCATCGGTCCCCCTAACGTGGTCCGGCCATCCTGCCAGCCGGGCGAATCGGACAGCCACGCCGTCCGGGTCCGCGATGAAACTTCCACCACAGTCGACAACACCGATCAGAACATTCGCACAGGACAAAACCGGACAACGCGCAGGACAGGCCGGAAAAAATACGATAATTGACTCCCCTGCTTGCCACGATGCAACTACGCAGAGTAGGTCTCGCTCCGCTAACTGCGCCTTGACGCTCCTCGAACGGGTGTTTTGTAATACGAGTCACTTCATGAACCCCGAACGAACCACTCGACCTCGGCCCCCATGGGAGCACTCGATGTCCACACACCCGCACAGGTTCCGGACCTGGAGCGTTGTTGGTTGTTGTTTGATTTCCGGTGCCCTGCTGGCGTCCTGCTCCTCCGGCAAGGACACCGCGGCACCGCAGCAGCAGGCACCCGCCAACGGCAAGGTCACCCTGTACTACCTGCAGAAACAGGGTGACCAGCAGTACTTCGTCGAGCAGGCCCAGGGCGCGCAGGAGAAGGCGAAGGAGCTCGGCGTCGAGCTCAAGGTGGTCAACCTCGGCCAGGACGCCAACAAGGCGATCACCGAACTCGACGCCGCGGTCGCGCAGGGCGCCAACGGCGTCGCGATCGTCGTCCCGGACCAGGCGATCGGCCCGCAGGTGATCGACAAGGCCAAGAGCGCGGGCATCCCGCTGATCGCTTCCGACGACGTCATCAAGGACGGCTCCGGCGCGAAGGCGCCGTTCGTCGGCTTCAACGGCAGCCAGATGGGCGACTCGGTCGGCACCGAGGCCGGGAAGCTGTTCAAGGCCGCGGGCTGGGCCGCCGCCGACACGAAGATCATCAGCGCGTTCAAGCAGGACCTGACCGTCTGCACGGACCGCGTCAACGCCGCGAAGTCCGCGTTCGCCAAGGCCGCGGGCGCCGACGTCCAGGTGATCGACGTCGGCACCGACAACTCCCCGGTCGACGCGCAGAACCGCTCCGGCGCGGTGATCGGCTCCAACCCGGGCGTCAAGCACTGGGTCGTCTGGGGCTGCAACGACGAGAACGAGACCGGCGTCGTCACCGCGCTGGCCAACTCCGGCGTGGCGGCGAACAACATCATCGGCGTCGGGCTCGGGGCCTACCTCGACTGCAAGGACTGGGCCGCCGGCAAGGACACCGGCAACAAGGCCGCGCTCTACATCTCCGGCGCCGAGGTCGGCCGCTCGGCGATCCAGGTGCTGGTCGACAAGGTCAAGAACGGCAAGGAACTGCCCGCCGAGACGATCGCCAAGACCACGATCGTCAACAAGGACAACTACAAGCAGGCCGGCGTCAACTGCACCTGACCGCCCACCCCTCGTGAGTGGTCAGGCGGGTTCCAACCCGCCTGACCACTCACGACCGCCGTACGGAAGGCGACCATGTCCAGCTCCCCTCCCGCACTCGCCGTCGAGGGCATCGGCAAGCGCTTCTCCGGGGTCACCGCCCTCGACGACGTCTCGCTGGAGTTCCGCTCCGGCGAAGTCCTCGCGCTGATGGGCGAAAACGGCGCCGGCAAGTCGACGCTCCTGCGCGTGCTGTCCGGCGACCAGGGCCCCGACGACGGCCGGCTGCTCCTGGACGGCACCGAGGTCACCTTCGACACCCCGCGCGCGGCGATGGCCGCCGGGGTGCGCGTGATCTACCAGGAACCCGAGATCATCCCGCACGTTTCGGTGGCGGAGAACGTCTTCGTCGGCGAACTCCCCGCGAAGGCCCGGGTGTTCAGCCGCCGCACGCTCACCAAGGCCACGCACGACGCGCTCGTCGAGTACGGCTTCGAAGGCGTCCTCAACCCGGCCACCCTCGGCGCCGCGCTCTCCCCCGCGCAACGCCAGCTCGTCGAAATCCTGCGCGTGCTCACCGCGGCCACCCCGCCCCGGGTCATCGCCTTCGACGAGCCGACGTCGTCGCTGTCGGAACACGAGGTCGAGGCGCTGTTCCGGCTGATCGGGCGGCTGCGCGACAGCGGGGTCGCGGTCGTCTACGTCTCGCACCGGATGAAGGAGATCTTCCAGCTCGCCGACCGCGTCGCGGTGCTGCGCGACGGCAAGCTCGTCGGCGTCCAGCGGGCCGCCGAGACCGACGAGGCCGGCCTGGTCCGGATGATGATCGGCCGCGACCTCTCCGCGCTCGAGCGCCGCGTCACCCAGGACACCGGGGACGTGGTCCTGAAGCTGACCGACGTCACGACCGACGACGTCACCGGGATCTCGCTGCAGGTCCGCGCGGGCGAGGTCGTCTGCCTGGCCGGGCTGGTCGGGGCGGGACGGTCCGAGCTGGCCCGCGCGATCGTCGGCGACCTGCCGATCCGGTCCGGGACCGTGGAGCTCGGCGGCAAGCGGCTGCGCGCGCACAACCCGGGTGACGCCGTCAAAGCGGGCATCGGCTTCGCGCCCGAAGAGCGCAAGACGGACGCGTTGCTCATGCAGCGATCCGTACGCGACAACGTCTCCATCGCCGTCCTCGATCGCCTCCGCCGCTTCCGGGTGGTGAAGCGGGCGAAGGAGCGCGCGCTCGTCGAGGAGTACGTACGCGAGCTTCGCGTGCGGACGCCGTCGATGGAGCAGGAAGTCCGGAAGCTCTCCGGCGGCAACCAGCAGAAGGCCGTCCTCGCGCGCTGGCTCGCGCGGCGGCCGAAGCTGCTGATCCTCGACGAGCCGACGCGCGGGGTCGACGTCGGCGCGAAGGCCGAGATCTACCGGATCATCGACGGCCTCGCCGCCGAGGGCATCGCGCTGCTGGTCATCTCCTCCGACCTGCCCGAGGTGCTGACGCTGGCCGACCGCATCCTCGTGATGCGCGCCGGGCGCCTGGCCGGCGAGCTCGGCCGCGAAGAGGCGACCGAGGAAGCCGTGCTGACCCTCGCCATCCCCGAAACCGAACCAGCCGTGGACGACGCCCAGGAGATCGGCGCATGAGCACCCCCACCAAGGAAACTTCGGCGCCCGCCGCCGCGCCGCAGCCGTCTGCCGCGCGGCGCGTGCTGACCGGCATCGGCGTCCAGAACTCCAGCCTGATCATCACGCTGATCGCGCTGGTGATCCTGCTGAGCGTGCTGAACGAGAACTTCTTCCGCACCAACAACCTGCTGCTCATCGGCAGCGCGATCACCATCATGGGCCTGCTCGCCCTGGTGCAGACGCTGGTGATCATCCTCGGCGCGCTGGACATCTCGGTCGGCTCGATGGCCGGCCTGGCGTCGGTGATCTCGGCGATGGTGTTCACCTCGACCGGCAACGCCGAGGTCGGCATCCTCGCCGCGGTCGGCGTCGGCATCCTCTGCGGCCTGGTCAACGGCATGATCATCATCTTCGGCCGGGTCAACCCGGTGGTCGCGACGCTGGCCATGCTCGCCACCTACAAGGGCATCGCGCAGGTCATCTCCGACGGCAAGGCGCAGGGCTACACCGGCGGCGACGACCTGTTCATCTTCCTGGCCAAGGGCGCGATCGCGGGCCTGCCGTCGCTGGTGTGGGTGTTCCTGATCGTCGCGGCGCTGCTGCACTTCCTGCTCAAGTACACCGACATCGGCCGCAACGTCTACGCCATCGGCGGCAACGACACGGCCGCGCGGCTGGCCGGCATCAACATCAACCGGTACATCATCGGCGTGTACGCGCTCGTCGGCGTGGTCGCGGCGATCGCGGGCGTGCTGATCACCGCCCGCACCGGCTCCGGCCAGCCGACGTCCGGCTCGGAAGGCCTGGAACTGCAGGCCGTCACCGGCGCCGCGCTCGGCGGGACGATGCTCAAGGGCGGCCGCGGGTCGATCATTTCGACCGTGCTCGCCGTGGTCATCCTGGGCGTGCTCGACAACGGCATGTCCGGGCTGGGGATCAACCCGTTCTGGCAGAACGTCGCCCACGGCGCGCTGCTGGTGATCGCGGTCGTGCTGCAGCAGCTGCGCAGCGGGGAACGGCGCGTCGGCCTGCCGGAGTGAACCTCCACGCCCGGATCGTCGACGAACTGGGCAGGCTCATCGTCGAAGGCGTCCTCGGGGACGGGCAGCCGCTCGTCCCCGAGGAGCTCGGCCGCCGGTTCTCCGCGTCCCGCACGGTGGTCCGCGAGGCGTTGCGCGTGCTCGAATCGAAGGGCATGGTCACCGCGCGCCCGCGGGTCGGCACCTGGACGCTGCCACCCGAGGCGTGGGACGCGATCGACCCGGACGTCATCGCCTGGCGCGTCGGCGGTCCCGGCGGCCGCGAGCACCTGCGCGAGCTCCTCGAGCTGCGGCTGGCCATCGAACCGCAGGCAGCGCGGATGGCGGCGCGGCACCGGCGTCCGGACGAGCTTTCGGCGATGGCGGCGGCCTACGCGCAGATGGCCGACGCGGTCGAGCGCGGCGAGGGCGAAGCGTTCCAGGACGCCGATTCGCGGTTCCACGCGGCGCTGATCCGGGCGTCGGGGAACACGCTGATCGCGCAGCTGCAGGTGCCGGTGGCCGCCGCTTTGCGGGCGCAGGGCGAGCCGATGGAGCTGGTGGCCCATTCCCGGGTGCTGACGCTGGTGCTGGCGAAGAACGCCGACGGCGCCGAGTCCGCGTGCCGCCGATTGCTGGAAACCGTTGCGGCGTACCGGTGATCGGTACCTTGACACGGTTACCGGGACGCGCTTCACTCGCTGCGGACGACCGCCGCCATGACCTGTTGAGGAGGACGCTTTTCATGCGTTTCCCGGGAATTCGCGGTTTCGGCGTGCTCGCGGCCGCGGCGGTGGCGGGCGGTCTCTTGACGACCCCGGTCGCGGCCGCCGCGACCTGCACGATCTCCGACGAAATGGTGTCCGCGGGCAACTACTGGGCCGCCAACGGCACCAACCCCGACGCACCGGACTGGCAGAACGCGACGTTCCACGTCGGCAACCTGGCCCTGGTCCGGACCACCGGCCAGTCCAACCACAAGACGTACCCGTGGGCCCAGGCCAACAAGTACCTGCTCCCCGAGGACCCGAAGCGGCCGTTCTTCCCGGACAACCAGGCCGCCGGCGAGGCCTACCTCGACCTCTACACGTACTTCCACCCGGAAATCCCCCTCGACTCGATCCGCACCCGGATCCAGGCCGAGGTGGCTTCGGTGCAGGCGGGTCACCGCGACTACTGGAACTACGCCGACGCGCTGAACATGGCGATGCCGTCGTTCGCGCGGATGAGCCTGATCGACCACAATCCGTCCTATTTGGACGCGATGGACCAGCTCTTCCGTTCGTCGGAACGCAAGCTGTTCAACGAGTTCACCGGCCTGTGGTACCGCGACGCACGGTTCAAGGGCTCGGGCGTGTTCTGGTCCCGCGGCAACGGCTGGGCCCTGGCGGCGCTGACGAAGGTGCTCCAGGTGCTGCCGGCCGACGACCCGCGGCGGCCGGAGTACCTGCGCGTGTTCAAGAGGATGGCTTCGACGTTGGCCCTGGCCCAGCGGCGTGACGGCTTCTGGAACTCGGACCTGCTGAACCCGTGGAACCACGGCGGCCCGGAGTCCAGCGGCACGGCGTTCTTCGCGTTCGGGATCGGCTGGGGCATCAACGCGGGCATCCTCGACGCGGCCCGGTTCCGCCCGGTGGTGGACAAGGCGTGGACGGCGCTGTCGACGAAGGCCCTGCAGGCCGACGGCAAGGTGGGGTACGTCCAGCCGGTGGGCGACCGCCCGGCGACGGCTCAGGCGACGGACACGTCGGCGTTCGGCGTGGGGGCGTTCCTGTTGGCGGGCCAGCAGGTGGCGAAGCTGCAGGGCTGTTCGGCTGCCTAGGCCCAAGTGCCCCAGTGATGTGACACTTCAGCGTAGGCAATCGCCAGGGTCACCGCGGGTCAGGGCCGGGTCCGACTGGGGGAAGGTGCGCGGCCACACCGGACACCGGCGTTCGACGTGAGCGCGCTCCTCCTGACGAGCCTAAGCCGAAACGCCCGACAGTGACACCGGAGCGTAGGCAATCGCCAGGGTCGCCGCGGGCCGGGGCCGACTGAGGAAAGGTGCGGGGCCACAACGGACGCCGGCGCGAGCGCGTTCCTGCTGGCGGGCCAGCAGGTGGCGAAGCTGCAGGGCTGTTCGGCTGCCTAGGCCGAAATGCCCCAGTGATGTGGCACTTCAGCGTAGGCAATCGCCAGGGTCACCGCGGGTCACGGCCGGGTCCGTCTGGGGGAAGGTGCGCGCCACGCCGGGGCCCGACGACCGGTGCTCGAAGCGGACCGTCACCCGGCCGTGGCCCGCGCCCTGGACCCAGCCCGTGCCGAACTCCTCGTGGACCACGTCGTCGCCCTGGCGCCACTCCGACGGCGGTGCCGCGGGGGACGGCGCCGGGGTGGACGACACCACCGTGGGGGCCGAGGGCGCGGCCAGGGAGAACAGCGCGTCCTGGTGGGGCACGGACAGCCCGCTGTAGGCCACCCCCGCCAGGCGGACGCCGCCGAACTCGGCCGGGTCGATCAGCAGGCGCTCCGCCGTCGCCGACAGCTCGGCCAGGTCGTCCGTGGGCGCGGAGATGGTCTCCGAGCGGGTCACCGTGTGCATGTCCGTGTGCCGGAGCTTGATCACCACCGTCCGCGCCACGCGGCCGGCCTTGACCAGCCGCTGGTGCGCGCCCACCGCGATCCGGCGGACCTCCGCCCGCAACGTCGGCAGGTCCTTGATGTCGGTGTCGAACGTCGTCTCGGCGCTGACCTGCTTGGTCTCGGCGCGGCCGGCCACCGGGCGGTCGTCGGCGCCGGTCGCCAGCCGGCGCAGGTCACGGCCGATCACGCCGCCGAGCGTCGCCACGGCGTCCTGTTCGGACAGTGCCGCCAGCTGCCCGAGCGTCTGGACGCCGATGAACCGCAGCTTCCCCTCCGCGACCGGGCCGATGCCCCACAGCGCGCGCACCGGCAGCGGCGCCAGGAACTCGCGTTCGGTGCCCTGCGGGACGACCAGCAGCCCGTCCGGTTTGGCCTCGTCGGAGGCGATCTTCGCGATCTGCTTGCCGTTGCCCGCGCCGATCGACGCCACCAGGCCGGTCTCCGCCCGGATCCGCGCCCGCAGCGACGCGCAGAACGCCGTCACCTCGTCGAAGGAAGCGCCGACCAGCGAAGGCGGTTCGGCGAAGGCTTCGTCGAGCGAGATCTTCTCCAGCACCGGCGCGACCTCGGTGACGACCGCGAACACCTCCTGGCTGAGCCGCTCGTAGACGCGGAACCGCGGCGGCACGATCACGCCGTTCGCCGGCAGCAGCCGCCGGGCCTGGGCCATCGGCATCGCCGAGCGGATCCCGAACGCCCGGGACTCGTAGCTGGCCCCGGCGACGACGCCGCGGGGCCCGGTCCCGCCGACGAGCACGGGACGGCCGGCCAGCGTCGGGCGGGTGAGCTGCTCGGCCGACGCGTAGAAGGCGTCCAGGTCGAGGTGGATCACCCAGCGGGCCACGTCAGTCCCCGCCGGTGGCGTCCAGCAGCCGGTGCAGCGCCTTGGTGTAGCTCTCGAACGCGGCCCGGCCGGCCGTGGTCAGCCGGACCAGGGTGACCGGCGTGCGGTGCTCGTAGGCCTTGGTGATCTCGACGTACTCGGCGTCCTCGAGCTTGCGCAGGTGGGTCGAGAGGTTGCCGGCCGTCATGTCGAGCAGCTGCTGCAGGCGCGAGAAGGTGATCTGGTCGCCGGGGCGCAGCCCGGCGAGGGCGACGGTGACCCGCAGCCGCGCCTGGGCGTGGATGACCGGGTCGAGCTGGGGCAGTTCGCTCATCGGCCGGACTTCTCGCGGACGAAGTAGACGATCGCGCCGAGCAGGAACCCGCCGCCGCCGCAGACGGTGAGCACCAGGAAGTTGTGCGGGTAGCCCACGAGCACGCTCAGCGCGGCCGACACGATCATCCACGCGCCGAGGCCGTACATCAGCTTGTCCTGCCACACCATGCCGCCCGCCAGGTACATCACGCCGGTGAGCAGCAGCCAGGTGCCCGACCACAGCAGCGACACCTGCTCCGACGACAACGACTGGAACTGCGTCATCCGGATGTCGACGACCATCAGCCCGATCGAGGAGAGCGCCCAGCCGTAGCCGTACATCGCGCCGATCGTGCGGGACGGCCCGCGGATCCCGCGGCCGGACCGGATGCTGGTGTAGGTCGTGTAGGCCATCGCGCCCAGGAACAGCAGCGGGACGACGATGGCACCGGCGACCCAGCCGGGAATCGCGACGCCCGGCTGCACCGTCACGTAGGTGAAACCCCAGCCGACGATCCAGGCGAAGGCCCAGGCCGCCAGCATCCGCGCCGGGCCCCCGCCCAGTTCCCGGCGCGTCCGCTGGTTCTGCCGGGCGATCAGGTTCAGCGACTCCTCGGCCGACATCGGCTCGTCTTCCACCTGGTTCGCCCTCCTCCCGTGCAGACCCCGCAGCACTGCACGGAAGCTAACACGCATCTAGAGCCGCGCCGTGTCCAGCCGGAACCGGCGCAGCACGACCAGCGCCGGCACCACCAGCCAGCCCAGCAGCACGAGCGCCGCCACGAGCATCCCGCCCTGGTGGGCCAGCGGTTCGAGGCCGACCCGGCCGAGCCAGAACGTCGGGAAGAAGTGCGCCACGGTCGCCATCCAGTCCGGGAGCACCCAGAGCGGGATCCACAGGCCGCCGAGCATGCCCAGCGGCATCATCAGCGCGCCGGTGACGGCGCCGACCGTGTCCCCCTTGCCGAACAGGCCGATGGCCAGGCCCAGCACGGCGAACGGGAGCACGCCCAGCCACAGCGACACCAGCACCAGGCCCCACTGCGCGGCGGACATCTCCACGCCCGTCGCCAGCCCGGCGAGGAACAGCACCACGAGGACCGGCAGCGCCACGGCCATCGCCGACAGCACCTTGACCACCAGGTAGCCGGGGCCGCGCATCGGCGTGAGCCGCAGCTGCCGCTGCCAGCCGTCGGTGCGTTCCTGCGCCACCCGCGTCCCGGTGAACAGGGCACCACCGCTGGCGCCGTACGCGGCGAGGTTGATCATGGTCTGGACGTTCGAAGCCAGGCCGTTCGGGGTCACGAGCTTGCCGAAGATCGAGCCGAACAGCAGGAACATGGCCAGCGGCATGCCGATGGTGAAGATGGTGAACTGCGGGCTGCGGACGATCCGCTTGATCTCCAGGCTCAGATACGTCTTGTTCACGCGGCGGCCTCCTCGGCGGTCAGCGCCAGGAAGGCTTCTTCGAGGCCCAGCGCGGTGATTTCGATGTCGGACGCCTGCGGGTGCGCCGCGAGCAGGGCGCGGATCGCGGCGTCGGAGTCGGCGCAGGCGAGCTCGGCGCGGCCACCGCGCAGCTGCACGCTCGTGACGCCGGGCAGGTACGCGAGGTCCGCGTCGGTGGCGCCGGGCACGACGGCCTTGAGCACCCGGCCGGACACCGCGGCCCGAACCTCGGCGACCGGGCCGTCGGCGACGACGACGCCGTGGCGCATCAGCACGACGCGGTCGGCGTAGTCCTCGGCCTCGGCGAGGTAGTGCGTCGCGAACAGCACGGTCCGGCCGCCGGCGGCGAACTCGCGGATGGCGGCCCAGAACGCGCGCCTGCCGTCGACGTCCATCGCCGCGGTGGGCTCGTCGAGCACGAGCAGCTGCGGGTCGCCGGCCAGGGCCAGGGCGAACCGGACGCGCTGGCGCTCCCCGCCGGACAGCTTGCCGCAGCGGCGTTTCACGAGCTTTTCCAAGCCCGCGCGGGCGATCACCTCGGCGGCCGGCAGCGGGTTCTCGTGCGTCGAGACGATCAGGCCGACGATCTCGCCGACGGTGGCGTCCGGCAGCAGCGCGCCGTTCTGCATCATCGCCCCGACGAGCCCCCGGTCGACGGCCGCGCGCGGGGTGCCGCCCGCGACGGTCACCTCCCCCGCGTCCGGCTTGGTCAGGCCGAGCAGCATGTCGACGGTGGTCGACTTGCCCGCGCCGTTCGGCCCGAGCAGCGCGACGACCTCCCCGCGGGCGACTTCGACGGACACCCCGTCGACCGCCGTGACCTGCCCGAACCGCTTGGTGAGGCCGTGGAGCGCGAACGCCGGTCCCCCAGTCATGGCGTCCTCCTTTCGTGGACTTTGTAGCGCAAAGTTGCTGCGCACTTTGTAACACAAAGTCCACGAGGGTTCAAAGCCCCCGGCGCCGGAAAGCACGAAAAACGGGGTGCCGGGCGCTGGGCCCGACACCCCGTTTCCGAGGGTTTTCGCAGGTCAGCCGGCGAACCGCCCAGCGCCTTGAGTGGCCGCGACGTCGGCCTTGGCCGCCGCCGGTGCCGTCGGATCCGGCTGGGGCAGCGGGGCGCACTCGACGTCGGCCCCGCGGCCCGGCTTGCGGGCCGGAAGGGCGCCCGTCGCCAGGTAGTCCGCGATCTTGGTGTCGACGCACGCGTTCTGACGCGGGGTGATCGCGTGGCTGGTGCCGCCCGGCTCGGCGATCAGCGACGCGCCCGGGAAGCGGCTGCGGACCTCGAGGCTGCCCTCGAACGGCGTCGCCGCGTCCAGCGTCTCGTCGATCATCAGCACGCTCGGGACGCCCCGGCCGTCGATCTTCGCCGGCTTCCCGGCCTTCGCGGGCCAATAGAGGCAGGGCGCGTTGAACCAGGCGTTCTGCCAGGTGAAGTACGGCGCCTTGGCGAAGGTCTGCCAGTTGTCGCGCCGCCACTGGTTCCAGCTCTGCGGCCACTGGACGTCGGTGCACTGCACGGCGAGGTAGACCGCGTAGCTGTTGTCGTCGCCGCGGCCACCGAAGGCCTCGAAGAGCGACTTCCAGTTCTGCCAGTCACCCTTGTTCACGAACCGGGACAGCGCGTCGCCCAGCGGCGGCCACCGCAGCTGGTAGTAGCTCGCCTGCTGGATGACGTCGAGGATCTCGTCCGGCCCGATCACGCCGCCGGCCGGGGTGAACGACGTCTTGAGCAGCTGTTCGTTCACCACCCGCTGCACCGCGGCCTGAGTCTTGCCGAGGTGGTAGACGTCGTCGTGCTGGGCGACCCAGCCGAACCAGATCAGGATGTTCCGGTCGAAGGCGACGTCCTGGTTGAGGTTGTCGCCGTACCAGACACCGCGCGGGTCGACCGTCGAGTCGAGCACCATCCGCCGGACGTTCTGCGGGTACAGCGAGCCGTACACCTGACCGAGGTAGGTGCCGTAGGAGTAGCCGTAGAAGTTCAGCTGCTTCTGGCCGAGCGCCTTGCGGAGGGAGTCCATGTCCTTGACCGTGTCGGTCGTCTTCATGTTCTCCAGCAGGGCCCGCGAGTTGTTCTTCGCGCAGGCGTCGGCGTACCCCTTGGCGCGGTTCAGCCAGGTCTTCTCCAGCTGCGGGGTGAACGGCACGTACTGCGGCCGGTTGTAGTCCATGTAGTTCTTGTCGCAGCTCAGCGCGGGCTTGCTGGCCCCGACCCCGCGCGGGTCGAAGCCGATCCAGTCGTAGGCGTCGCCGGCGTGGTTCGGGATCCGGGGCCCGCGGGTGGCCAGCAGCAGGCCGGAACCGCCGGGGCCGCCCGGGTTCGTCAGCATGACGCCCTGGTACTGCGCGTCGGGCACCTTGTGCTTGACGCGGCTGACGGCGAGCTGGACCTGCTCCCCGCCCGGCTTGCGGTAGTCGAGCGGCACGCCGAGGTACCCGCATTCGGCGCCGGCGCCGGACAGCGTGGCGTCGGTGCACGGTCCCCAGGCGATCGATGCCTGTTTCGCGTCCGGCGCGGCACTTGCGGCCGGCGCGGCGTTCGCGGCGGGCGCAACCACGAGCGCGGACGCCACCACCGCCGCGGCGGCGAATACGGCACGTCTCACTGATTTCTCCCTTTTCCGGGCGTCTTCGAGCGGAAGAAACCCTAGCCCCGGCAAGGGGTCCGACGGGACGGCCGAGCACGAACGCCCTACGAAGGGTGGAAATCGGGTGGCGCGGACGTTCCGGGATCCCGTACGGTCGGTTCCATGATCTTCTTCATCCGGCTCCGCCTCGTCTGAGACGGCGTGACCGCCGGGCTCCCCGCCGATCGGGAGAGCCCCTTCACCTGCGCGCCGTCTGGTCTTTCCGGCTTGAAGGAGCACCATGCTGCGCAAACACATCGTCATGGTCGGCTGCACCGCGCCGAGCCACATCTACCCGTCGCTGGGTGTGATCGCCGAACTGGTCCGCCGCGGGCACCGCGTGTCCTACGTCGTCGGGTCGCCGTTGGCGTCGCTGGTCGCGCCGACGGGCGCCGACGTCGTCGAGCACCCGACGATCTTCCCGCTCGGCGAAGCGGCCGTGTGGCCGGAAGAGCCGGCTGAAGCCATGCGCGTCTTCCTCGACGAAGCCATCGCGATCCACCCCGGCCTGATCGAGCGGTTCGACGACGACCGGCCGGATCTCGTGCTGTACGACATCGGCGGGCTGGGCGCGCCGCTGCTGGGGTCGCGGTACGGCGTGCCGGCCGTCCAGCTGTCGCCGACGCTGGTGGCGTGGGAAGGCTACGACGAAGAAATGGCGCCGGTGATGGACCCGATCAAGGCGTCACCGTCCGGTGTGGACTACGCGGCCACGTTGGCGAAGTGGCTGGCGTCCCACGGGGTTTCGGCGGATCCGTGGGAGTGGCTCGGGCACCCGGCGCAGGTGCTTTCGCTGATTCCCCGGGCGATGCAGCCGTCGGCGGACCGGGTGGGACCGCACGTGCGGTTCGTCGGGCCGTGCCTGGATCCGGCGCGGCTGGCCGACCGGTCGTGGACCCCGCCGTCGTCGGGACGTCCGGTGCTGCTCGTGTCGTTCGGGACGGCGTTCAACGACCAGCTTCCGGTCTACCGGGCGTGCGTCGAGGCGTTCGCCGAGGACTGGCACGTGGTGCTGGCGATCGGGAAGCACGTCTCGCCGGCGTCTCTCGGGCCGCTGCCGCCGTCGGTGGAGGTGGCCGAGAGCGTGCCGCAGCTGGCGGTGCTGGAGGCGGCGTCGGCGTTCATCACGCACGCGGGGATGGGCGGAGCGACGGAGGCGCTGTGGTTCGGCGTCCCGACGGTGGCGATTCCCCAGGCGGCGGACCAGTTCGGCAACGCGGCCCAGCTGGAGGCGCTGGGGGTGGGCCGCCACCTGCCGGCCTCCGAGGTGACGGCTTCATCGCTGCGGGAGGCGGTGGATGAGGTGTCGTCGTCGGCTTCGGTGGCTGCGAGGTTGGCGGAGCTGAAGGCGGAGATCCGGGGTCACGGCGGGGTTTCGTTCGCCGCCGATGCCGTGGAGTCCTTTGTGGTCTGAGGCCGCCGCAGCAGGAAGATCCAGTTGTTCGCGATGCCGCCGACGAGGACCACGACCAGCATCGAAGCCAGCACGCCGGCCTCGATGAAGTAGACCTTCGGGTCGGCGAACGGCTCATCCCGCCACCCGGCGGCGCGCCGCGGCGACGGACCAGCCCGGACCGGCTTCGGCCGGGGAGATGGCTCCCCGGCCGAAGCCGCCGGTGCCGCTTGAGCTCCCCTCGGCGGCCCTGGCGGGATTCGCGGCTCGGGCTCGGCAACGGCCGGCTCCGGCACAATCCGCCGCTCAGCCTCCGCAGCAACCCGCTCCGGCTTCGACCCTGGCGCGAACAGCGGCACGGACCCGGCAACGGTCGGCTCCGACGCAATCCGCCGCTCAGCCTCCGCAGCAACCCGCCCCGGCCCCGGCGCCACCTCCGGCGTGATCCGCGGCCCGGCCTCGGCGGCGGCGCCCTCCGGCGCGAGTTCCGGCACCGGCGCGGGCTCGACCGCAACCCGATCCGGCGCCGCCACCCCCGTCCGCGCCTCGGCCTCCGCCGCCCAGGTGACCGCCGCCGCGGAGACCGTCCGGCTGTCGTCCGCCAGGCGGCGGATCTCCTCCGCCGTCCTTGCCCTCACCAGGTCGTTGCCCACCCGGTTCAGGCGCTTCAACCCGTCCAGTGCCGTCATCCGGTCCGAAGCGATCGGGCTCGCCAGCCCGTTCCTCAAGTACTCCGGCGGCTGCCACCTCGGGTTCCGCGCCAGCACGATTCGTCACTCCACATCGGACTGGTGCTTCGGCCGCTGCCGGGGCATCTCCGCCACCAGGTGCCTGGTGAACACGGAGCGGGCCGCCGAGCCCACCACCGCGTCGGCTTCGAACGAATACTGCGTGGCGTCCGAGGCCGTCAGGACCGCGCGGCCGCGGTTCTGGAAGCGCTCCAGCGTGTGCACGTCCGTGCCCGACTTCGCCAGGCGGCCGGTCGGGAACGCGCCGCTGTAGCAGTCCAGCACCAGCACCTTCTGCCGCGAGGGGCAGCCCGCCATCGCGCGGTCGACCAGCTCCGCCGCCAGTACCCTGAACATCAGGCTGTCGCGGCGGGTGTCGGCCATCGCCGCGCCCACCACGTGGTGGGGCTGGTCGACCAGCGTCGTCACCTCGAAGGCCGAGATCGCCGGGTCGCTCAGGACCGCCGCCAGCTCGCGCGCGCGTCCCGCCCGGTGCGGTCAGGCGTCGCAGGGCCGGGTCGGCGTAGGTCTCCGTCGCGATCAGCAGGGCGTGGCGGCTAGCCATGGCGGCGGACGAAGGCGTCGATCAGCTGCTGGCGCTCGGCCGTCGTCGCCCGCTCCAGCTCTACCGTGTCGCCGTCGATCGTCACCTTGATCTTGTGTTTGCCCGCCTGGCGGCCCAGCCACTCGCGCAACGTCTCGACCAGCCCGGGGAACACGCCGCCCGCCGCGCTGAACGCCACCATCAACGAGCCGATCGTCACCGGGTCCGCGGCCTTCGCGCCCGGGGGGAGCTCGCCCGGCACCGGCTGCACGTCCACGTCCAGCCCGCCCAGCTCGGCGCGCAGGCGGCGGGCGAGCAGGTCGAACTCTTCGGCGTCCGCCTCGCCGTCCGCTTCGAGCCGGACCAGGGCCCGGGTGTCCGATTCGGTCATGCGCGCCATGGTCCGCCCGGAACGCGCGGGTGGCAAGCGGCCGATCAGGCGCGGATCTCGTTGAGGTAGTTGTAGATCGTGTAGCGGGTGACGTCGAGGCGGCCGGCCAGGTGGTCGACCGCGTCCTTGATGAGGAAATAACCGGCTTCGTCGAGCTCCCGCACCACGGCCGCCTTGTGGCGCTTCTTCATCAGGTCCACCGGGATGCCCGCCTTCGTCACCGCCCGGTCCACGAGGAACCGCTGCAGGCTGTCGACGTCCGGTGGGAAAGTCTCCGGCTCGCCGTTGCCGCCCGGCGCCGCGGCCTCCTCGACGCTGTTGACGCACAGGCAGCCGACCGCGACCCCGTCGGCGTCCCGCAGGAACAGCGTCGAGGAGCGGATCGGGCGGCCGTCCGGGCCGTGCGTGCGGTAGTTCGTCAGGTCCTGGGTGGTGCCGCGGCGGACCAGGCCGAGCAGCAGGTCGGTCATCGGGCCGCCGACGCTGCGGCCGGTGAGGTCGCCGGCGATGGCGATGATCGAGTCCGGCAGCCGGCTCAGGTCGTGCAGCAGGACTTCGTTGCCCGGGCCGAGCATCGCCGCGAGGCCCGGGATGGCCGGCACCAGCGCGGTGAGCACGTCGTGCGTGGTCGCCCCCGCGGCCGGGACCACCAGGGGTTCGCGCGGCCGCGTCAACGTCTCCAGCGCGGACCGGAGCAGGTCCGCGGCCGCCGCCGGGGTCGAGGCGTGCGGTGACAGCCGGACGTGCTCGGGGCGCACGGTCGCCGCGATCCCGGCGTTCGCCAGCGCCGCGCCGACCTGCTCGGCGGGGTGGCCGGGCAGGGTGAACGCCAGGATCCCCGCGCGGCGGTCGACCGCCGAGACGACTTCGGCGCCGCAGGCGGCCAGGACCTCTTCGAAGGAGGCCAGCCGCTCGGCGATTCGCGCCGCGATGGCACCGACACCGGCCTCCTCGACCAGTTCGAGGGCCTCGGCGAACGCGCCGGAGGTGATCGGGCTGAGGTTGGAGATCGACCAGGCCTGGGCGGTCGCGTCCGGCGGGTGGATCTCGTCGTCGAACAGGCCCGGGTCGCGCGCGCCGGTCCAGCCCGACAGCACCGGGTCCATCCGGTCCAGCGCGCGGTCGGACAGCACCGCGAAGCCGGTCCCCCAGCCCGCACGCAGCCACTTCTGCCCGCCGACGACCAGGACGTCGGCGACCTCCCACGGCTCGTCGACGACGCCGAAGCCCTGGATGCCGTCGACGACCAGCAGCCGGTCGCCGACGACCTCGCGCAGCGCGGCGAGGTCGGCACGGTAGCCGGTGCGGAAGTCGACCGCGCTGACGCTGACCGTCGTGATCTCCGGCGTCAGCGCCGCCGCGACCCGCTCGGGCGTCACGTACCCGCTGGTCAGCCGCCGCACGCGCAGCCGTCCGGCCTGCTCGGCCCGAGCCCACGGGTAGGTGTTGGCCGGGAACTCCGAAGCCGACACGAGCACCTCGCCGGTGCTGTGGAACGCGGCCTGGAACAGGCCGAGGCTGGTGTTGGGCAGCAGCACGGTGTGGTCGGTGTCCGAGCCGGACAGCCGCGCGGCGGCGGCCTTGGCCCGGACCTCCTGCCGCATCAGCTCGTCCACAGTGGACGGACCGGCCGTGGTGGCCTGGTCGAGCAGGGCGGCCGTCGTGTCGAGCACCGCGTGCGAGGGCGGGCCGAACCGGGCGAAGTCGAGGTAGCCGGCGGGCTCGTCGAACTGGAGCAGGTAGCGGGGCGAAATCCTCCTCACGCGAGGATCCTCGCCAGGAACTGCCGGGTGCGGTCGTGCTTCGGCGCGCTCAGGACCTCCGAGGGCGGCCCGGTCTCGACGACGGCGCCGTCGGCCAGGAACACCACCTCGTCGGCCGCCTCCGCGGCGAAGCTCATCTCGTGCGTCACGACGACCATCGTCATCCCCTCCCCCGCCAACGTACTCATGACTTCCAGCACTTCACCGACCAGCTCCGGGTCGAGGGCCGACGTCGGCTCGTCGAACAGCATCAGCTTCGGCTTCATCGCCAGCGACCGCGCGATCGCCACGCGCTGCTGCTGGCCGCCGGACAGCTGCGCCGGGTAGGCGTCGGCGCGGTGCGCCAGCCCGACCCGGTCGAGCAGCTCGAGGCCCTGCTTCCGGGCGTCTTCGGCACGCAGCCCGAGGACCCGGATCGGTCCTTCGACGACGTTCTCCAGGGCCGTCCGGTGCGCGAAGAGGTTGAACCGCTGGAACACCATGCCGATGTCACGCCGCTGGCGCGCCACCTCGCGTTCGCGCAGCTCGTACAGCTTGCCGCCGCGCTGCCGGAAGCCGATCGGCTCGCCGTCGACCCAGATCTGGCCGGCGTCGATGGTCTCGAGGTGGTTGATGCAGCGCAGGAACGTGCTCTTGCCGGCGCCGGACGGGCCGAGCAGGCAGACGACCTGTCCCTTGTGGACGTCCAGGTCGATGCCGCCGAGGACTTCGGTGTGGCCGTAGGATTTCCGGACGCCGACGGCGCGCAGCAGGGGTTCAGACACGGGCACTCCTCACCAGCGGCACGCCGCGCAGCGCCTTGCCCGCGCGGGCGAGCGGGCCGCGGTCGGCCTGGCCGAAGGCGCGTTCCAGGTAGTGCTGGCCGACGCCGGCGACGGTCACCACGACCATGTACCAGACGGCCGCGGCCAGCAGCGTCTCCATCACCAGGAGGTTGTTGGACGAGATGTTGTTGGCCGCGTGGATCAGCTCGGTCACACCGATCACCGACGCCATCGACGTGCCCTTGAGCATGTTGATGAAGTCGTTGCCGGTCGGCGGGATGATCACGCGCATGGCCTGCGGCAGCACGACCCGGCGCAGCGTCGCGGCCGGCGTCATGCCGATCGACTTCGCCGCCTCGGTCTGGCCGCTGTCGACGCTGTTCAGGCCGGCCCGGACGATTTCGGCCATGTACGCGCTTTCGTTGAGCGCCAGGCCAAGGAACGCGGCGGTGAACGCGCTGATCAGGACGTTCGTCTGCTCGTGGACGAGGAACGGGATGTCGATGACCGGGAAGACGAGCGCCAGGTTGTACCAGAGCAGGATCTGCAGCAGCACCGGAAGCCCGCGGAAGATCCAGATGTACCCGGCGGCGAACCACCGGGCGACCGGGTTGGCGCTGCGGCGCAGCAGGGCGATGACGATGCCGAGCACGATCGCGACGGCCTGGGACAGCACGGCGAGGACGACGGTGTTGAGCAGGCCGGTCGCCATCACCTTGTAGAAGACGAAGTCCGGGACCTGGTTCCACTCGATCTGCGCGTTGCCGAGGGCGAGGCCCAGCAGGACGAGCAGCGCGATGATGATCGCGGCGGCGACCCAGCGGCCCCAGTGCCGCAGGCGGACGATCGGCAGTGGTTCAGGAGCCGCCATTGATGGCAGCCTCCTTGATCGCGCCCTGCTCGACGCCCCAGGCCTGCAGGATCTTGCCGTAGGTGCCGTCGGCGATCAGGGCCTGGAGCGCCTTCTGCACGGAGTCGCGCAGCGCGGTGTTGGCCTTGTTGACGCCGATGCCGTACGGGCCGCCGTCGATCGGCTCGCCGGGGACGACCTCGAAGAACTTGCCGTCACCGGCCGTCCGCGAGATGTAGACGGCGCTGGGGAGGTCGTTGAGGATCGCCTGCACGCGGCCGGTGCGCAGCTGGTTCTGGTTCTGGTTGTCGCTGTCGGTCGCGGTGACGTTCACGGCGGGCTTCCCGGCCTGCGTGCACTTCGTGCTCTGCTCGGCGGCGAACTTCTGGTGGCTGGTGCCCTGCACGACGGCGACGTTCTTGCCGCAGAGGGTGTCCGGGCCGGTGATGCCGTCGGGGTTGCCCTTGCGGATCATGATCGTGATGCCGGACGTGAAGTAGTCGACGAAGTCGATCTGCTGCTGGCGGGCCTTGGTGTCGTTCATGCCGGCCATGGTGAGGTCGATGCGGCCGGACTGGAGGCTGGTGATGAGCGAGCCGAACGCCATGTCCTGGTGCGTGACGGCGACGCCGAGCTTGGCCGCGATGGCCTTCGCGAGGTCGACCTCGTAGCCGATCGGGGTCTTGCCGTCGGCGGCGTAGAAGTTGTTCGGCGCGGACTGCAGGTTCGAGGCAAGGTGCAGGCCGGCCTGCTTGACGGTGTCCGGGAGAGCGGCGTTGAGCTGGGCGTCCTTCTGCACGCCCTGGACGATCGCCGCGGTGTCCGGGATGCCGGACGCGGGTGCGCCGGCGGCCTGCGACGTCCCGCCCGCGCCGTCCGGGCCGCCACCACAAGCCGTCACCAGCACGGCGACGCTCGCCAGCAACACCGCCTGCACGGTACGAGAACGGGACATAACGGACCTCCACTGTTCGGCTGGCTGGCACGCTACAACTCGTTGTTGAAGAGGTCAACTGTCTGTTGAAATCCTGGCCGGTGCTAGCTTCGCGGACATGAGCCTGCGGATCGGCATCCTGGGGGCGGCTCGCATCGCGCCCGCGGCCTTGGTCAAGCCTGCTTCTGCCGTTTCCCCGGTGTCGGTGACCGCGGTCGCGGCTCGGTCCCCGGAACGCGCGCAAGCGTTTGCGTCCAGGCACGGGATTCCCCGGGTGTTCGCTTCGTACGAGGATCTCCTGGCCGATCCGGACATCGACGCGGTGTACAACCCGCTGCCGAACGGCCTGCACGGCCGCTGGACGCGAGCGGCCCTGGAGGCGGGGAAGCACGTCCTGTGCGAAAAGCCGTTCACGGCGAACGCGGCCGAGGCCCGGGAGATCGCCGAGCTGGCTTCGGCGTCGGACCGGGTGGTGATGGAGGCGTTCCACTACCGGTACCACCCGCTGGCGCTGCGGGTGGAGGAGATCGTGGCCGCGGGCGAGCTGGGTCCGCTGCAGCGGGTCGAGACAGCGGTGTGTTTCCCGCTGCCGAAGTTCTCGGACATCCGCTACGACTACGGACTGGCGGGCGGGGCCACGATGGACGCGGGCTGCTACGCGGTCCACATGGCACGCCTGTTCGGCGGCGAAACGCCGACGGTGGTGTCGGCCACGGCCCGGCTGCGGTCGCCGCAGGTGGACCGCGCGATGACGGCGGAGCTGGCGTACCCCTCGGGCCACACGGGCCGGATCAAGTGCTCGATGTGGTCGTCATCGGTGTTAAAGATCAGCGCTTCGGTGACCGGCTCCCGTGGGTCGATCCGGGTGGTCAACCCGCTGATGCCCCAGGCGTACCACCGTTTCACGGTGGAGATCGACGGGGTGAAGCGCACGGAGAAGTTCCCCCGCCGGGCAACGTACGCGTACCAGCTGGACGCCTTCGCGGCGGCGGTGCTGGAGGGCGCCCCGGTGAAGACCTCGGCGGCGGACGCGGTGGAGACGATGACGGTGATCGACGAGATCTACCGGGCGGCCGGCTTGCCGCTGCGCGAGCCGAGCTGAGCCCGGACCTCTCCGAGCGCGAAGCCCAGGAGGTTGAGCCCCCGCCACGTACGCGGGTTCCCGGTGCTCGGATCGTCCGCCGCCAGGCCGATGCCCCACACCCGGTCCACCGGGCTCGCCTCCACGAGCACGCGTTCGCCGGTTCCGGCCAAGTAGCGCCCCAGCTCCGGATGCTGGGCGAACTTCGCCGCGTTCCCCTCGACCACGATCCGGTACCGGTGGGCGACCCACGTTTCCTCGTCGAAGCGACGTACCCGGCGACCGAAATCCTTGGCCTGCTTGGGGTGCACCGCCGTGAGCACCTGGGCGGCCACCTCGTCGTCGCCGAAGAGCTTCGCCTTGCGCCACATCATGTAGTGCTCGGCCGTCGCGTAGCGGACCTCGTCGATCTCGAACGGCGCCGGCCACCACTGGCTGAAACACCCCGCGCCCACCCCGCCGCCGCGGGGTGGCCGGTGCCCCCAGAAGTACACGTACTTGAACCGCCGGCCCGCGTCGAGCGCGCGGGTCAGCTCTTCGACACTCCGGGGTTGGCGAACCATGCCACCAGTTTCACGCACGAACCGGCCGCCCCGCACCCGAAATAGCGCGAGACGGCCGGCACGCTCCTACGCGGCCACGTAGTTGCCGCTCAAAATCAACAGCACCTGAACCGTGATCCCGGTCCCGTAGTAATCCGTCGCATCGGGCGACCAGGACGAGACCGCCGTCCACAGCTTGTCCAGCCAGGCCTGGCTACCCGGGTCCGTCATCGCCGCCACCGCGAACGGTGCCGTGAAGCACGGGTGCTGCCCGCTTTCCGTCTTCGACCCCGACAGCGAATACCCGCTCTGGATCTTCGCCGGGTCCCCGCCCGTCGCCGACTTGATCCACGCGTTCATCTTGCGGACCTGGCCCGCCGCCGCGCTTCCGGAGGCCGAGATCGCGTCCGCACCCAGGCGCCACGGGTCGCGGCAGGCGTTCCAGCTGTACTTGCCGTCGTACGGCCCCTCCAGGAAGTTCGACGGCGCCGGCTTGGGCGTCGAGTTCGTGTTGACCACGAAGTCCGGCAGCAGTCCCGTGTTCGGCGCGTACGACGACTGCAGCTGGGTCACCGCCGTCTCCGAACGGGTGCGGACCGACGTCCAGAAGCTGTCCCCGGTCGCCGCCGCGAAGGCTCGGAGGTGGCCCGGCATCCAGTCCGACGAACGGGAGCTGTTCTTGTACTCCGCGTCGTTGCCCCAGTCGCCCAGCAAGGTGAACTTCGTGGTGCCGTTGACCTCGCTCTTCTTGATCGCGTTGATGATCCGGACGGCTTCGGCCTTGTAGTTCACCGCGCCGCCGCTGCCCCACTTCTTGTCCGCGATCAGCAGGCCGTAGGCGATTTCGAGGTCGCCGTCGGTGGCCGAATCGCTGCCGTTGACGCTCTTGCAGTTCGAGTCCTGCTCGGCCGCGTGGAGGTCCTTGTTGTTGACCGACGGGTGCGCCTTCACGAACTTCAGGATCCCGTCGACGATCGCGCGTGCCTGCGGGTCCTTCTCCGCCATCATCGCCGAGATCGTCATGCCGTACCCCTCGCCCTCGGCGACGAAGGAGTGGTCGGCGTCCTTGGACAGCACCGCGTACGTGCCGCTGCCGCACTTGGTGGTCAGGAAGTTCTTCTTCCAGAAGTCGTAGTACTTCTGCAGGGCCGCGTCCTGCGTGGCCTGTGACACCGACGGCCGCAGCGTTCCCGGCACGTACGGCGTGCCGGCCGCGGACGCGGACGTGGGCACGCTCAGCAGCCCCGCGGCCAGCGCGGCCGAAACCACCGCCGCCCGGACGACTCTCTTCATGGCTCCTCCGTTAAGACATCGTTGGCTGCGGCGAGGTGGTTCGAAGCGTGACAGAAGGTTCAAGACCAGGTCAAGAGTGTTAGGAAACTTTCCTTACTATTACCCTGAGTGGATCCGCACGCGCCCACCCCACCCGGACGGACTAGCGTGGACGTCATGACGATCGACCTCGACGGCCGCGGGCCGGACTTCCGCGCGTTCTGGACCGAGCGCCACCTGGCCACGCTGACCACGGTCCGGCCGGACGGCACCCCGCACGTCGTCGCGGTCGGCGTCACCGTCGACTTCGAGGCCGGCCTCGCCCGGGTGATCACCTTCGCCCCGTCGGTCAAGGCCCGGCTCGTGCGCGCCGCGGGCGCGGACGGGATCCCGGTCGCGGTCTGCCAGCTCGACGGCCCGCGTTGGTCCACTTTGGAGGGACGTGCGGTGCTGCGCGAGGACCCGGAATCGGTGCGCGACGCCGAAAACCGGTACGCCGCCCGCTACCGGCAGCCCAAGCCGAACCCGCAGCGGGTGGTCATCGAGATCACCGTCACCCGCGTGCTCGGCAACGCCTGATCCGCGGACTTCGCAGCGAACCCGAACCCAGCTCTAACCGCCGTCCGCGCGGGAGTGCACCAGCCGGGTGTACTCCGCGAGCAGCTCCGTCAGCTCGCCGTGCTCCCCCGCCGACGCCAGTTGCTGGTGCCCCACCAGCATCGCCATCCCGAGTGACGTCAGCGTCCGGGCCAGCCCCCGGTCGCCGACGATCCCCTCGACCGCCTTGCCGACCGTCCGCAGCCGGGCGTCGTCGACGCGCTTCTGCACCGCGCGCACGGTTTCGTCGTTCCGCGCCCACGCGCGGATGGCGGCCTCGGCCTCGTGCGGCAGCCCGAGGGTGAGGTCCATCAGCGCCGCGAAGTCGGCCGCCGGGCCGCCGGTGCCGAACTTGCGCTCGCGCAGGATGCGCACCTGGCGGTTCTCCCAGTGGTCCAGCAGCTGCGCCACGAAGCCCGGCCAGCCGCCGAAGTGGTGGTAGAACGACCCGCTCGTGACGCCGAGGCCGCGGCACAGCGCGCCGACGTTCAGCTCGGTGAACCCGTGCCGCGCCAGCACGTCCAGCGCGGCCTCGAAGTACCGGTGCCGGGTGACCGGCGGCATCAGACGTTCCGGTCCCGGTCCCGCCAGTAGGGTTCCCGCAGCGAACGCTTGAGGATCTTGCCGGTGGCGTTGCGCGGCAACGCGGCCACGACGTCGACGCTGCGCGGGCACTTGTAGTGGGCCAGCCGCTCGCGGCAGAACTCCACGATCTTCTCGGCGTCGAGCTGCTCGCCGGCCACGACGGCCTTGACCTGCTCGCCCCAGCGGTCGTCCGGGATGCCGATCACGGCCACCTCGGCGACGCCGGGGAACTCCGCCACCACGCGCTCGACCTCGGGCGAGTAGACGTTCTCGCCGCCGGTGATGATCATGTCCTTGACGCGGTCCTCGAGGAACAGGAACCCGCCGTCGTCCAGGCGCCCGACGTCGCCGGTGCGGACCCAGCCGTCCACAATGGTCTCCGCGGTCGCTTCGGGCTTGCCGAGGTAGCCCGCCATCCGCTGCTCGGTGCGCACCCACACCTCGCCGACTTCGGCGTCCTCGGCCGTGACCGGGTCGACGATCCGGAGGTCCACTCCGGACAGTGCGGTACCCGCCGAAGCCAGCCGTTCGGGGCGGGACGCGTCGCGGTGCGCCTCCGGGTCGAGGGCGGTGACCGCGCCGGACAGCTCGGTCATGCCGTAGACCTGCGCGAACTTGACCTCCGGCCAAGCCGCGAGCACTGTGCGCAGCAACGGGAGCGGCATCGGCGAGGCGCCGTAGCAGAGGTACTTCAGCCGGGAGAACGCCTGGAGCGCGGCCTCGCCGGCCTGGGCGATCCCGGCCACGACGGCGGGCACCAGGAAGGCGTGCGTGATCCCGGCCTGCAGCGCCGCGAACAGCGACGCGGCGTCCGGCTCGCGGGTCAGGTACGACGGTTCGCCGTACAGGAAACCGGAGACCGCGTAGCAGCTGCCGCCGACGTGGAACAGCGGCATCGCGACCAGGTTGACGTCGCCCGGGCCGATCGGGAACGCGGTCCCGGCGGCCAGGCCGTGCGCGAGGACGCTGCGGTGGGTCAGCACCGCGCCCTTCGGGAAGCCGGTGGTGCCGCTGGTGTACATGACGAGCACGCCGTCGTCGGTGCCGACGTCGCTGCCGGCGTGCGGCGCGGCGGAAGTCAGGAAGGCCTCGTACTCGTCGGCGTCCCCGCCGACGACGACCACCCGTTCCACCGCGGGCAGCCGGTCGCGGATCGCGTCGAGGGCGGGCCGCAGTTCGGCGCCGACGAAGACGACCTTCGCACCCGCGTCCGCCAGGACGTAGGCGAGTTCATCGCCGGACAGCCGCCAGTTCACCACGGCGTTGGCCGCACCGAGCCCGGCCGCCGCGAAGGTCGTCTCCAGGCACGCGGGGTGGTTCTTGTCGACGAACGCGACCCGGTCGCCCCGGGCGACGCCGGCGGCCGCGAGGGCGCCGGACAGCCGCCGGACCCGCTCGTCGAACTCCGCCCACGTCCACGTCCGGTCGCCGAAGATCAGCGCCGGGTCCGAGGGACGCTCGCGTGCCCAGTGCGCCAGGAGCTCGCCGAACAACCGGACCCGGGGGCGGACGTCTTCGGGCATGGGAGCCCCCTTCGGGCCGGCGCTGGACCATAGACCGGTCTATGGTGCGCCGCGGCGCGGCGGGCGTCAATACCGGTCAGCGGAACCTTTTTTGACCGTGATGTCGGAATATCACATGCTGTACATGATGTATGACGACGGCGATCGAGGAGGCTTCGGATGGCGAGCACCCGGCGTGGGTTCCTGAAGGCCGCGGGCGCGGCGGGCGGGCTGCTGGCCGCGGGCGCGGTGTTCGGCCCGGCGAGCGCGCACGCGGACCCCGGCGACCCGTGGGCGCGCGTACCGGCGATCCTCGGCCGGATCACGCCGCCGGTGTTCCCGGACCGCGTCTTCGACATCCGGTCCTACGGCGCGGTCGGCGACAACACGACCGACTGCACCCCGGCGTTCGAAGCGGCGATCGCCGCGTGCCACGCCGCCGGGGGCGGGCGCGTGCTGGTCCCCGCGGGGAAGTTCCGCACGGGCAAGATCCACCTCCGGTCCCGGGTGGAGCTGCACGTGCTCGGCACGATCCGCTTCCGCAGCGACGCCGCGTCCTACCTGCCGGTGGTGTTCACGCGCTGGCAGGGCATCGAGTGTCACAACTACTCGCCGTTCCTCTACGCGATCGACGAGACCGACGTCGCCGTCACCGGCTCCGGCACGATCGACGGCAACGCCGCGGCCGGACCCTGGTTCGACTTCGACGGCAAGCGCGGCCCGGACTGGGACCGGCTCCAGCAGCAGGCGGCCGACGGCGTACCGGTGGCGCAGCGGGTGTTCGGCGACAAGCACTTCCTCAAGCCGAACCTGATCCAGTTCTACCGGTGCCGCAACGTCCTGGTCGAGGGCGTCGCGCTGCGCAACCCGGCGATGTGGACGGTGCACCCGGTGCTGTGCCGCAACGTGACGGTCCGGAACGTGACGGTCTACTCCCGCGGCGCGATGGTCGACGGCGTCGACCCGGAGAGCTGCGCGGACGTGCACATCCACGGCTGTTCCTTCGACACCGGCGACGACGGCACGGTGATCAAGTCCGGCCGCGACACCGACGGCCGCCGCATCGGCGTGCCGAGCGAGGACATCGTCATCGAGGACAACGACTACTTCGGCCGCTGGGGCGCGATCACCGTCGGCAGCGAGATGTCCGGCGGCGTCCGCAACGTTTTCGCGCAGGACAACCGGATCCACGCCGGGTCGTCGTACAAGTCGTTCTACGGCGTGTACGTCAAGACGAACCCGCGGCGCGGCGGCGTGGTCTCGGACATCCACGTCCGGCGCCTGACCGGCGGCCCGGTCGACCGCGGCGCGATTTACGTCGACATGAACTACAGCCTCACCGGCCCGGGCTACGGCCCGATCGTCCAGCCGGTGATCCGCGACCTCGACCTGCGCGACCTCCACCTCGACGACTCCCCGTTCGCGCTGAAGATCAGCGGCGCCGCGGAGAGCCCGCTGACGGGGTTCCGCTTGGCGGACAGCACGTTCACGAGGATCGACACGCCGGCGCCGCAGATCACGAACGCGCGGGACGTGACCCTCTCGAACGTGACGGTGAACGGAAAGCCGGTCTAGGTGGTAGGCGCCCGGTTTGGCGTAGCGGGTGGCCGGGTCGCGGAACTGACCTGGCGGTGATCCGGCCACCGCCTGCCGCCGCCTTGCACCGGCGGCAACAGCGGCTCGATCACCGCCCACGCCTCATCCGTCAACTCACCGCGACCCACCACCGGACACGACAACCAAAGACCCAGCTCCACCACCTACGGGAAACGCCCTAGGCGAACAGCGCGAGCAGGCCCTCGGCCGACCGCACCACCACGTGCGCCGCGGTTCGTTCGGCGTGGGGGCGGTCCGGGCGCTCGGCCTCGTGCCGCCAGCGCCGGAGGGCGTCCAGGCCGGACTCGTAGATCTCGTTCGGGTCCGCGTCCGGTTCCAGGCCCAGCCGGTCGGCCGGGGCCGTGCCCTGGGCGCCCAGCAGCCGGACCGCTTCCTCGGCGGGCTCCCCCGACAACGCCGTGCGGCCGCCGCGGATGTCGGCGATCAGGCGCAGCTCCCTGAAATCGTGTGCGGCCGCGGCGAACCGCTCCACCCGGGACACCAGCCGGTCGCCGCCCGGGCGGGGCTGCGCGGCCAGCAGGGCCTCCAGCCGGATGATCGCCGTGCGCGCCCGCAGTGCCTCGGCTCGCGCCACGAAACACCCGGCCAGGGTGTCGCGCAATTCGCCCAATCCGCTGCGGCGCACCAGCTCCGCCGAGAGCTTGACGCGGTCGTCGCAGCCGGTGCGGATCAGGGTGAGGGCCAGCCGGACGCCGAACATGCCGAACCGCACCACCAGCGACCGGCGCGTCTCGACCGGGATCGGGCCCGGGAACGCCGGATCGGTGAACGAATCCACCGACAGCACGTGCCGTTCCAGCTCCTCGCGCGGCACCGCGGCGAACGCGGCCAGCAAGTCGAACTCGTCGTCGCGCAACGAGCGGCCGCCGTACGCGAGCTGCCCGGCGACGGCGATCACGCCCAGGAACCCGGTGCACAGCGGGTCTTCCCGCCACGCCCGCCGCGCGAGCTGCTTCGCGGTGAGCAGCGCGTCGATCCGGCCGGCGCCGACCTCGTCGGCCCGCGACAGCACCAGCACCGAGTTCACCGCGCTCTGCCGCGCGAACGGCGAGCCGCCCGGCGGGTGCGCCGCCGCGAGCTCGTCCGGCTCGAGGTGGCGGACCAGCCGGACCGTCGCGTCCGGGACGTCGTCGGCCGGGCCGGGGTCGTCGAGCAGCACCAGGTCGCGCAGCGCGCGCGTCGGCCATTCGCCCAGCGCGGCGGCGAGCGTCGTCTTCCCCGACGACGGCGCGCCCGTGAACGCGACGCGCAGCGGCTGCTCCAGCCGGTCGAGGCAGTCGTGCAGCAGCGCCGACGCCCGCGGGTCGTCCCGGTAGAGCCCGGCCGCGGCGTGCAGCAGGTCGCGGACGTCCTGGGTCACGCCGAGAGCTCCCGCCGCGGCTGCCGTCCGGCGATCGTGCCGAGCTCGCCCGCGCGCTGGTGCAGCCCGGCGAGCCGGTCGATCTCGCGGCGGATGTGCCCGGTCCGCCGTTCGCGCTCGGCGGTGCCGGCCAGGATCGTCTCGCGTTCGCGCGTCAGCTCGTCGGCGAGTTCCTCGGCCAGGCCGGTGAAGTGGTCGCGCAGGCGCCGCTGGACGACGCGGATCGCGTCGCGGCATTCCTTGCCGAACCGCAGGAAGACGTCGTCGACGTGCCGCTGCGCCGCCTGCTTGGCGACGGCCTGCCGCCGCTGCAGCCGCATCCCGCCCTCGTCCTTGATCGTCTTCGCGGCGAACGCGGCACCGGCGCCGAGCGAGACCGGGTTGATCAGCGGCAGCCCGGCGAGGCTGGTGACCAGGCCGAACATCAGCACGCCGCCGTAGGACCCGCGCAGGCCGGTGAACGCCTGCTGGCCGATCTTGAACTTCTCGATCTTCGGGCGGCCGACCTCGTCGAGGTGCTCCACGCCGGAGCCGTCGAGCCGCAGGTCGGGCAGGGCCCGGTCGTACTGGGCGCCGAAGCACGCCGCGACCGCTTGCGCGATCCACTCCGCCCGGTCGGCCAGCCACGCGTAGTTGACGTCGACCGCCTCGGCCAGCGCGTTGTCCAGCCAGGGCGCGAATTCGTCCCACACCTTCGCCGGGTCGCCTTCGTCGAAGGTCCGGTCGATCGTGGAGACGATCTTGCGCGTCCGCTCGCGCAGGTCGTACTCGGCGTCGGACAGCAGATCGGTGATTTCGTCGGACAGCAGGTTCTGCCACCGGGTGTTCTGCCGGCGCAGGTCGTCCGCGCGGCGCTGGGCCCGCTGCAGCAGCGCGGCCTGGCCGAGCCCGGCCTCCTGCCCCGCGGCGTCGATGCGGTCGCGCAGCGACTCCACCAGCTCGGCGGCCGCGGCGCGCACCCCGACGGCGGCGAGCAGCGCGCGCGACTGCTCGGGCGGGCGCGCGGCCTGCTCGGCGATCCAAGCCAGCAGCTCGGGGAAACCCGAGCGGGCGTTGAGTTCCGCGTCACCGGTTTTCGCGGCGGCTTGGCGCACCACGGCCGAAACGGGCAACACGGGCGCGTCGATCCCGGCCTCGCCGAGCATCGCGCGGTTGCGTTCGGCGACCGCGCGCCACCCGGGACTGGCGTCGATCTTCGTGAGCGCCAGCACGACGTGCGGGCACCACGTGCGGACGTGCCGCGCCAGCGCGAGCTCGGCGGCCGTCAGCGGCGCTGTCGCGTCGGAGACGAGGATCACCGCGTCGGCTTCGGCGAGCATGTCGAGCGCGGCGGCGGTGCGCGGTGACCGCGGGTCACCGACCGGCGGGGTATCGACCAGGACGAGGCCGGCCGAGAGGAGTTCGCGGGGCACGCCGACCTCGACGCGGCTGAGCGTGCCGGCGGGCCGGGCGCCGAGTTCGCCGGTGAGCCGTTCGACCGCGACGGGGATCCGTTCGCGGGACCGGCCGACCAGGGTGGCGGCGGGTTCGGGTGAGTAGGCGATTTCGGTGGGGACGGCGGGGGTCGCGGCGTCGCCGACCGCGCACACCGGCGCGTTCAGCACGGCGTTGAGCAGGTACCCCTTGCCCTGTTTGGGAAAACCGAGCACGCCGAGCCGGGTCTGCCCGGGCGGGGCGTCCCGGCGTCTGCGCAGGCGCTCGGCGAGATCGGCGCGGCCGTGCGTGCGGCACGCGTCCAGCGTCTCGTTGAGCACTTCGAGCCAAGCCGGTGCGGTCACGATGGTCGAGTGTCCCCGGTTCACTCCCCGTACGCACACCGGGTGCCCGTCCCGCGGCTGCACCCAGACCGCGGGACGGGCACCGGTGACCGGTTCGGGGATCAGTGCCCGAGGTGGAGGTCGTTGCCCGAGGCGATGTCGCCGAGGTGCAGGTTGCCCAGCGCGTTGTGGCTGATGTCGGAGACGTCGGACACGACGTCGTGGACGGCCGTGGCGTTGCCGGAAGCCAGCTCGCCGACGTTGCCGACCGGGTTGTGGTCGACGTTGATGCCGGTGGCGGAGGTCACGGTGTTGGTGACGTCACCGAGGCCGTGGACGGCGTTGGTGACCTCGCCGGTGACGTGCTTGACGTCGACGTCGCCCGCGCCCTTGAGGATGCCGGAGAAGTCGCCGACGTTGCCGAGCGAGCCGGTCACGTGGTCGACCGTGCCGGTGACGGCGCCGGTCGCGAGGCCGGTGACGTCGTGCGCCTGGTAGTCGACGTGGGCGCCGAGGTCCTTGACGTCGTAGACGGCCGAGCCGGCGGCCGAAACGGCCTGCGGCACCACGCCGGTGTTCGGGTCGGTCAGGTAGGCCGGGGCCGCGGTCAGGTTCGCCAGGGCCTGCGAGTCCAGGCCGTGGGCCAGGTCGCCGCCGAGGACGGCACCGGTCACGTTGCCGGCCAGCGCGGTCGCGTTGGCGGCGTTGGTCACCTCGTTGACGACCGGCAGGGCGCCGACGCCGCCGACGGCGGGCAGGTCGCCCACGGCCGGGAGCTCGCCGACACCCAGGTCGCCGACGCCCGGCAGGCCCGCGGTGGCCGGCAGGCCGAGGCCCGCGGTGAGGGCGGTGAGCTGGTCGATCGCGCCCTGGATGCCCGGGGCGTCGGTGCCGACCGGGGACAGGTCGCCAACGACGGGGAGGCCGCCCACGGCCGGGAGGCTGTCGACCGGCACGTAGTCGAGCACCAGCGGCAGGACCTCGTGCACGTCGGCGGCGCTGACGTCGCCGAGACCGGCGGCAGCGAGGGCGCCCTGCGGGTCCGTCCCGAAGGCCGCCAGCGCGGTCGGGTCGTTGAGCAGGTTCAGGGCGAAGTCGTGCAAGGTCTGCACGGATTCCATGGAAGTTCTCCTGGTCCGGTGGTTCGGGGGACGGCAGCGACCGCAGGGACCGCTGCTCCGTGATCAAGGTAGGGAGACCGTCCCCCAGCGCACATCGGGGATCACTCCGAGTCGCAGTCCGGTCAGCCGATAGGGGATCGATATGTCATCGTTAGGGAGTTAGGGGCTCATCCGAGACGCGCTCAGTTGGGTTAAATCCCTCCAGACCCTTGCCTGACTAACCCGTTTGGGTGAGGATGCCCCGAACCCTAGGGGGATTCCCTGCCCCCGATCGGCCGCCACGAGGTGAGGAGGAAAGCGCCGTTGCCCTACGTCCTCGGGATCGATGTGGCCCAGGGCCGGACCCACGCCGCGACCTGCCGCCGACAGGGCCCCGGCTGGGGCGAGCCCGAACCCCTCTGGCTGGGTGAGCGATCCCCGGCCGCAGCGTCCGCGCTGTTCCTCGACGACGAGGGGTACCTGCTCACCGGCGACGCCGCCGCGCAGGCGGGCGCCCAGGTCCCGTCCCGGCTGCTCACCGGCTTCCACCGGCGGATCGGCGACGACGTGCCGATGCTCGTCGAAGGCGAGCCGTTCCCGCCGGAGACGCTGACCACCGTGCTCGTCGAAGGGATCGCCGAGCACGCCGCGAACCTGTTCGGCGGCCCTCCGCAACACCTGGTGCTGACCCACCCCGGTGACTGGGGCGGCTACCGCCGTGACGTGCTGCGCCGGGCGCTGGCCGACTCCGGGTTCACCGCGGTGACGCTGGTCCCCGGCTCGGTCGCCGCCCTCGGCGCGCACCTGCCCCTCCCCGGGCCCGGTGCCCAGGTCGCCGGGGTCTGCGAGTTCGGCACCGACGGCGTGAACGTGACGCTCGCGACCGCGAGCGGCGCCAGTGGCTGGCAGCCCGGCCAGAGCGCCGAAGGCGTGGCCCCGGCGGCCGCGCTGAGCACACTGTTCGCGCTCGCCGGAGCGGCCTCGACGTCCCCCAAGGGGCTCGCCGGGGTGGTGTTCTGCGGCGACGTCCCCCCGCACGCGCTGCCGGCCCGGCCGCCGTGCCCGGTGTTCGCGGGACCGGTTCCGCCGGCGACCGCCGCCCTCGGCGCGGCCGCCCTCGCGGCCCTGCGCGCCGACCACCGCGGCACCCCGCAGGAACCCCCCGCCGTCGAAACCACCTTGCTCCCCAAGGTGGACACGCTCGGTGAGCTCGGCGAGCGGCCGCCCCGGCCGCCGGTCGAGATCACGCCGTTCGAGCTGCCCGAGCGCACCGGCCCGCTCAGCCTGTTCAAACGGCGGCGGCCCCTCGCGGCCGCGGTCCTGGTGCTCGCCGCGGCGGTCTCGGCCGTCGTGATCACCGTCACCGCCCGCGAAGCCACCGCCGGCCCCTCTCCGTCCCCCACCCATTGCGTCCCCGCCGGGGAAGGTCACTGTTGAACACTCTGCTCACGCAGGTTCCCCCGCCGCACACCGTTCCGGTGCACCCGGCGGCGCGGCAGCTGCTCGACCGCGTCGCCGCCGAACCGGCCGCTCCCCTGCGCCTCGCCGTCGTCGCCCCCGGCGGGTACGGCAAGAGCGTGCTGCTCACCGCGCTCGACCGCCGCTACCGCGAGGCCGGCGTCGAAGCGGTGCTGGTCGACGACGCCGACCGGCTCGGCCCGGACCAGCTCGAAGAACTGCTCGCCGGCGCGGACGGCCCGATCGTCGTCGCGCACCGGCCGGCCGCGGTGGCGCCCGGCTGGACGCTGCTGCAGCTCGGCCCGCTCGGCGTCGAAGACGTGGCGCGGCTGATGTCCGCGATGACGGGTGCGCCCGCCGACCCCGCGGCCGCCGCCGAGCTGCACGCGCGCAGCGGCGGGGTGCCGCGGCTGGCCGAACGCGCGCTGCGGGGGCGGCTGGAGGAATTCCGGCCCGAGCTCGACGAGCTCGACGACGACGTCCTCCGCTACCTGATCGCGGCCGAAGCCGGCGCCGGGCGCAACCTGGACCTGCTGTGCGCGCTGCTCGACCGGCGTCCCGACCAGCTGCCCGCCATCGTCGAGGGCGCCCGCGCCACCGGCCTGCTGGCGCCCGACGACACGCTGCTGCCGCTCGCCGCGGCCGCCGTCCGCGACTTCGGGCCGCCCGCGCGCCGGCTCACGACGGTGCAGCGGCTGGTCGAACTGCAGCTCGCGAACGGCCTCCCGGTGCTCGACCTGGCCCGCTCCCTGCTCGGCACGGGCAGCTCGGGAGCGTCCGCGGCGGCCGCGTTCGCCGCCGCGGCAGGGGAAGCGCTGCCGTCCGACGCCCGCTTGGCGACGCAGTTGTTCGAGGCCGCTGCCGAAGCGGGCGACCGCTCGGCGGCCGTCACGGCAGGCTGGGCGCGCGCGGCCGCGTTGTCCGGCGACCTCGACACGGCGTTGCGGCTCGGCGACGGGATGCTCGGCGCGGCCGACGCGGAAACCCGGGCGGCGGGCGCGGAAATCGCGGCGACCGTGCTGGCGCACCGCGGCGAACTGGCCCGCAGCGCCGAGCTGTACCACTGGGCGGGCCGTGCCGACGCGTTCTCGGCGACGGCCCTGGTCGGCACCGGCGACCTCGAGGGCGCCCGGCGGCTGCTCGACTCCCCCACGCCGGGCGTCGCACCGACGCTGTTCGCCGGGGCGGCCACCCGGATGGCCCGCGGCATCGTGGATTCGGTGTCCGGCTGCGCGACGGAGACGTTGTCGACGCTGCTGGGCGCGGCCGCGATGCTGGAGCCCGCGCTGGGTGGCACGCTGCTGCCGGACAGCCCGGCGGCGCTGGCCGCGCTGGTCGCCCTGCACACGGGCGAGCTGGCGCTGGCGGAGTCCGTGCTGAGCCGGGCGCTGGACGGCGGCACCGGCGGCGACCTCCTGGCCGCGCGCCACCGGTTGCTGCTCGGCTGGGTCGCGATGACGGCGGGCGACCTGGCGACGGCGGCCGAACACCGCGACGCCGTCGCGGGCCGTTCGTTGGAGGCGCGCGACGAGCTCTTCTTCGCCACGCTGGAACTCGGCCTGGCGCGCCGGGCGAGTGACCTCGTCGGCCTGCAGCGGTCGTGGAACCGGGCGTACCAGGCGTCGATGCGGCAGCAGACGGACCTGTTCACGTTGCTGCCGCTGGGCGAGCTGGCGATCGCGGCGGCCCGCACCGGCGCGTTCGCCAAGCTGTCCGGCCAGTTCGAGCGCGCCCACAGCCTCCTGGCCCGGCTGGGCGAACCTCCATTGTGGACGGTCTCCCTGGTCTGGCACGAGCTGCACGCGGCGATCACCCTGGAGGACGCGGACGCGGTCAAGGCCCACCTGGCGACACTGACCACCCACGCCCACTGCGGCCGCCACCCCCGCGCCCTGGCCACGGCGGCCCAGGGCTGGCTGGCGGTCCTCGGCGGAAGTTTCGACCCGGACGCCATCACGGCGGCGGCGGCCGAGCTGCACGACCTGGGCCTCCGCTGGGACGCGGCCCGCCTGGCCGGCCAGGCGGCGATCCGCACGTCCGACCGCAAGGCGATGGTCCAGCTCCTCGAGGCGGCCCGCCAGTTCCAGGGAACGGCGGCCCGCCGCGACCCGGGAGCATCATCGGAACCGGCGGCGGGGACGGGCCTGGCGGCGTTGAGCGAGCGCGAGCTGGAGGTGGCCCGCCTGGTCGTCGAGGGGCTGACGTACAAGCAGGCGGGCAGCAAGCTGTTCATTTCGGGCAAGACGGTGGAGCACCACATGGCCCGGATCCGCGGCAAGCTCGGGGCGGCGGACCGGCGGGAGCTGCTGGCGACGCTGCGGGAGCTGCTGTCCCGCCCGGACGCTTCTTAGCTCGTCGCGTCCGGCGGATCGCCGGCGCTGATAGGGGCACGG
Organism: Amycolatopsis sp. 505; assembly: GCF_031625235.1. Taxonomy (NCBI): domain Bacteria; kingdom Bacillati; phylum Actinomycetota; class Actinomycetes; order Pseudonocardiales; family Pseudonocardiaceae; genus Amycolatopsis; species Amycolatopsis sp. 505. Next base: position 280,484 of record NZ_JACKQP010000012.1, on the reverse strand, counting down.
CCACCAGCTCGGTAGATCTCGTCGTAACGTGGCCCGGCCGCCGCAAACTCCCCGCCATCGCCAAGGTCCAAGCGCCCCGAACGGGTGAGCGGCTGGTCGAGGCGATCATGACTGCACTCGGCGAGCAGACCGTCACCGTCCCGGGCACCGCCGCCGCGGACACCGTCCTCCCGAGGCTGGCCGACAGCCTCGCAGCTCCGGCACCAGCGTCAAGGGCGAACACCCCGCCCGAACCGGCAGCCCGCCCCGGGGGCGCCCCCCGGTTCCAGTCTATCGGCGGCGGGCGACGAAAAGCCCGGGAACGATGGCCGGTGGGCCTCGTTGTCCACATCGTCGGCGGGTTGTGGACAACGAGGTCCGCTCAGGTCAGGCTGCCGCCGTTGTGGCCGTGAACGTTGCCGCTGGGCCGGTTCCCGTTGCCGTGATCGCCGCGACCGTGAACGTGTAGGCCGTGGCCGGTTTCAGGCCGTCCACCACCCTGGTCATGCCCTTGACCGTCGGCTGGGTGACCAGGGCGTCGCGGCCCTCCACGCGAATCGTGCGGCCGTCGGACACCGTGATCACGTACGCCAGGACCGGGGTGTCGCCCGTTGCCGCCGGTGGGTTCCAGCGGATCGAGGCCGCCGTTGCGCTCGGCAACGCCCGTGCGCTCGTCGGAATGCCCGGCAGCACCGCGGTTTTCGGGCCTGGCGTCACCGGTGCCGAGGGCAGCGATGGCTCGCTCGTTCCGTACGCGTTGCGTGCCGCGACTGTCACCGTGTACGGCGTTCCCTCCGTCAGTCCGGGCACTTCGGCGTACGCGCGCTTCGCGAAGTCGGCCGCCGTCACCGTTGAGGAATACGTGCGGCCGCCGCCCGATGCCGTCACCACGTAGTGCGTCACCGGGGCGTTGTTGAACGCGAACGTCGGGTTCCAGGTTGCGTACAGCCTTCCCGCCACGGCGAACGTGCCGACGCGTGACGGCGCTTCGGCCGGGGCCTGACCTCCGACCTGGCGGGTGAGCAGCCCGCGGTAGGCCGGCTCGAGGCCCGCGTTCGCGACGATCTCGGGCGGCGCGTCCGCCGGGTTCGGCAGGAGGTGGTTGCCGCGGGTGATGGCGCCCTTGTCGACCTTGTCGCGGTCGCCCTGTTCCCAGTAGTTGCCCTCGGTCAGCGTGGGGTCGTTGTTGCCCAGGTCGTCGCGGTAGTCGACGTGCACCGTGCCGACGTTGAAGTACGCCGTGCGGTAGAGGACGTTGCCGCGGATCGTCTCGTAGGTGTTGCCGTTGTCGGTGTAGACGCCCTTGCCGAGCCCCCACTGGTCGTGGATGACGTTGCCGGTGACCTTTTCGCCGTCGGCCAGGGAAGTGCCGGTGATGCCCTGGGTGTAGACGCCGCCGCCGTCGTCGAGCATCTGCATGTAGTCGAAGATCAGGTTGTCCGAAACGACGTTGTCGTGCGACAGGTTCGGCGTCGCGGGGCGCTTGATCTTGTCCGGCCAGCCGCCCCACCCCACGGAGATCGCCGAGTAGCCGACGTGGTCGATCTGGTTGTGGGCGATGGTGTTCCGCACGGTGTAGCCGTTGACGATCGGCACGCCGCCGTGGAATTCGCGCGGCAGGCCGTAGAGGTGGTTGTCGGTGACCCGGACGTCGCGCACGACGTCGGCGTCGGTGTCGGTGAGGGGCTTGTCGACCCCGCCGATCTGGACGCCGTTGCCGGAGATGTCGGTGAAGATGTCGCCGCGCACCTGGGATTCCTTGGTGCCGTCGAGCAGGTCGAGCCCGGCGCCGCCGAGGTGGGCGAACACGCTGTCGGCGAATTCGACGCGCCGGCCGTGCGAAACGGAGACGTTGGCGGGTTCCCGCGTCCACGAGGCGTACGGGCAGGTTCCGCCCGGCACGAACTGGCAGAGTCCCTGGACGGCCCAGCCGTCGGCGCCGGTGATCGTGTAGCCCGCCTGGATTTCCGAGAACCCTTCGGGCGACGACGGCGTCAGCCAGGTCGCGTAGGAGTAGCGCAAGCCGCGGAAGGCGACGTCGTGGATCGGCGAGGCGGCCGTGCCCTTCGCGTCGAGGAGCTTCTCCAGCACTGGCATTTCGACGTCCGCGCGGCGCAGGTCCTGGCCGGGCTTCGGCTGGTAGTAGACGACGCGGGCGGACCGGTCGAGGTACCACTCGCCCGGGGTGTCGAGCAGCTCGAAGGCGTTTTCGGCGTAGGTGGGGTGCCGCCCGTTGGTGAGGTCGGCCGGGCCGACCATGTTGACGCTGCGGCCCGGGATGTCGGGGAACAGTACGCGTTTCGTCGAGTTGTCCCAGCACGGCTGGGCCATGGTGATCGTCGTGCCTGCGGCGGCGGCGAGCGGGCAGCGCGGTTCCGTCCACTGGCCGAGGCCGTCGCGCTGGACGTTCCACAGCGCCTCACCGGAGACGTACACGAACTCGACGTCCTTCGGGTTCCGCCAGTGGGCGAGCGTGTCGGCACTGGCGGTGTAGCCGGTGTCGGTGGCCTTGACGGTCACCGGCAGCGGGCCGCGGGCGCGATGCTCGCGGACGCCGTCGACGTAGAGCTGCCGGGTGTTGTCGAGCCCGGCGGGCGCGGGCGCGGCGAACAGGCCCGGACGGCCCGGCACCGGCCGCCAGCCGGTGACCCGCACGCCGCCGTTCAGCTCGGTGTCCTTGCTGCCCTGCCAGATCACGCGGTGGCCGTTGCCGCCGGAGTCCCGCGCGTCGAGCCGCAGCGGGGCGGTCAGCCGGAAGACGCCGGGCGCGAGGTGGACGGTGAGATCCCGGGTCAGGTGCGGCGCGCGCTGCCGCACGAGGTCGCGGGCGCGCTCGAGGGTCCGGACGGGGTGCCCGGCGCTGCCGGAGGCCCGGTCGGAGCCGGTGGGCGAAACGTAGACGTCCTGGCCGGCGGCAGTCGAGCCGGCCGCGGCCACCGGGCCGGTCGTGGCGAGCAGTGCGCCCGCGCCGAAGAGAACGGTCACCACGGTGCGGCGCCGCGTCGAGCCCCACTTGGTCAGCATGGGTCGAAAGATAGGATCTCTCGGCGGCGATGTCGACAATTTCCCACTCAGCGGGGCAGACAGTCACCTATTCATCGGATGCCTGCGGGTTTCAGTCGCGGCTGGGCCCGAATCGTTCGGTGCGGATCCGGTGCGGGTCGTGGCCGAGGGCGACCAGGATGTCCGCCACCGTCTCCACGAAGCCCGTCGGCCCGCAGACGAAGCAGGACGCGCCGAACTCCGCCGGCCAGCCCGCCGTGTTGATCGTCGCCACGTCGATGCGGCGCGGAATGCCGGGACGGCCTTCGGGCAGCTCGCGCGTGTACACGTACGTCACGTCCACGCCCGCCACCGGCGTGCGCAGCTCGTCCGCGTAGTACAGCTCCGCCGGGGTGCGCAGCGAGTAGATCAGCTTGAACGGCGTCCGGACGCCCGCCGCGCGGCGAGCGCGGATCATCGCCATCAGGGGGACGATGCCCGAGCCGCCCGCGATCAACAGGACCGGCGCCGGATCCGCCGGCCGCCAGGCGAACCAGCCGCCGATCGGGCCGCGGATCTCGACCGGGTCGCCGATCGCGTAGGGGCCGGTGAGGTGCTCGGACACTTCGCCGTCGGCGACGCGCTGCACGGTCAGCTCCACCCGGTCCCCGTCCGCGGGCGCGGCGAGGGAGTAGCTGCGCTGCGCGCGGTAGCCGTCCGCGGCGGTGAGCCGGACGTCGACGTGCTGCCCCGCCAGGTGGCCCGGCCAGCCGGGCAGGTCGAAGACGAGCGTGCGCGCCGTCGGCGTCTCGTCGCGGAAGCCGGCCAGGCGGGCGACCCGCCAGGCTAGTCGCCCTGATACCGCTGTTCGCGCCATGGATCCCCGTAGTCGTGGTAGCCGGCGTTCTCCCAGAAGCCCGGCTCGTCCCGGGTCTTCAGTTCCAGTCCGCGCACCCACTTCGCGGACTTCCAGAAGTACAGGTGCGGCACGAGCAGCCGCGCCGGACCGCCGTGCTCGGGCGTCAGCGGCTTGCCGCCGTACTCGTAGGCGATCCAGGCCTGGCCGTCGAGCAGGTCGGCCAGCGGCAGGTTCGTGGTGTAGCCGCCGTAGGCGTGCACCATGACGTAGTCGGCCTCGGTGCCGAGCCCGCCGACCAGCGTGTCGACCGAGACGCCGCGCCACCGGGTGTCCAGTTTGGACCACTGGGTGACGCAGTGGATGTCCACGGTGGGCTTCTCGCTGGGCAGGGCCATCAGCTCAGCCCAGCTCCAGGTGTGTTTCTCGCCCGTCTCGGTGGTGACGGTGAACTCCCACGTCTCGGTGCGCACGCGCGGCGTCGGGCCCGCGGAGAGGACCGGGAAGTCCTCGGCCAGGTACTGCCCCGGTGGCAGCCGCGGGTTGCCGCTGCGCGCCCGGCCCTGGAAACCCGGTGTCACGACGCCCATGCGGTGCTCCCTTCCCGATCGCGACGAGCCTACGCCCGCACGTGCAGCCCCAGCGACGTGACGAGCACCGCAGCCTGTTCGGGTGACACGATCGCCCCGGTCAGCACGGCGTCCGTCGGGTCGAGCGCCGAGAGGTCGCTGCCCCGCAGCTCGGCTTTCGGCAGCTTGACGGCGTGCAGCAGCGCCCCGGACAGGTCGACGTCGGCGAACACCGCGCCGCTGCAGTCCGCCCCGGTGAGGTCGGCCTCCCGCATCCGGACGCCCTGGAACCGGACGGCCCGCAGGTCGGCGCCCGCCAGCCCGGCGAACGACCAGTCCCCGCCGGTGACCCGCAGCGGCCGCAGCTCGCACTCGCTGAAGCTCGAGCCGACGAGCTTGCACCCGGTGAATTCGGCGTCGAAGAAGTTGCATCGGGTGAAGGTGCACCCCGTGAACGCCGAGTCCTCGTGCCGGGACGCGTTGAAGCGCACGTTGCCGAACACGCAGTCGGTGAAGACGGCGTTCCGGGTGACCGCCTCCGAGAAGTCGGTCTCGCGGAACTCGCACCGCACGTAGTGCCGCCCCGCGATCTCCTCCCCGTACCAGTCGTCGCGGACGAACCGCTGCTCCTCTTGCGTGGCCTCGGACATGCCGCCAGGCTAGCGGCAGATCCACGCCGGAGGGGCCGCGCATGCTCGACGCCGACGAAGTCCGGAAAGCCGTGCCGATGCCGGCCGCGATCGACGCGGTGCGCTCGGCGTTCCTCGACCTCGCCGCCGGCCGTTTCGAGGTGCCGCAACGCTTGTCGTTCGCCTCCGCGACCACGCTCGTGATGACCGCCTGCCACACCCCGACGTCGACGACGGTGGTGAAGACGCTCAACCTGGCCCCCGGCCGCACGCCGATGATCCTGGGCACGCCGGTGTGGAACACGGCCGCCGGCCAGGTGGTCGCCGACGCGGTCGAGGCCACGGCGCTGCGCACGGGTGCGGTGTCGGGCGTCGCCACGGACTTGCTGGCCCCGCCCTCGGCCGGCAGCCTGGCTCTCCTCGGCACGGGAGCTCAGGCGGCCGACCAGGTGCGAGCGGTGGCGGCGGTGCGGCCGCTTCGCCGCGTGTCGGTGTTCGGCCGGGACCGCTCGCGCGCTTCGGCCTTGGCGGACCGGTTGCGGCCGGAGTTCCCGTCGGTGACGGTGCGGGTGGCCCGCGACGCAGCGGACGCGGTGTCCGATGCGGACGTCGTCTGTTGCGCCACTTCATCGGCGACTCCTCTCTTCGGTGTCGATGACTTGCCGGAACGGGTTCATGTCAACGCGATCGGGTCGTACCTGCCTTCCATGCGGGAGCTTCCCGCGGAGTTGCTGGCCACCGCGGGGTGTGTGGTGGTGGATCAGGTCGGTGCGGTTCTGTCGGAGGGCGGTGAGGTGATCCACGCCGTTTCCGCCGGGCTTCTCGATCGGGGGAAGCTGGTTGAGCTGGGGTCGGCGTTGGGTCGGCCGCCGGCGGTGGGTGGGCGGACGGTGTTCAAGTCGGTGGGGCTTGCGGTGCAGGACTGGGCCATCGGCAGGCTGCTCGGTGAAGCGATGGGGATGCGGCCTTAGGCCGGGTCGGTTGGCGGGTGTCGGCGAGGGTGCGCCCCCCTGGGCCGAGGCCGCCGCTGGGCACCTGTACCCAGACGGACGACACGCGCACCGGGATGGACGACACGCGTACCCAGACGGACGACACGCGTACCGGGATGGACGACTCGCGTACCTAGGCGGACGACACGTGCTCGGGAGGTGGCCCGCCGGGGAACGTGCGGCGAGGGAGAGGGGCACCGGCGGACGGGGTGGCGGGGCGATTGGTGGCGGAGGGCCTTCGGTGGCCGCCGCGTTGGGCGGCGGGCGTGCGGAGTAGCGGGAGGCGTTGGGTGGCGGAGGCGTTGGGTGGCCGGGGCCTTGGGCGACGGGCGCGTTGGGCGGCGGGGGCGTTCGGTGGTCGAGGGCGGCGGGCGGCGGCGTGCTGGGTGGCGGGGGCGTTCGGTGGCCGAGGGCCTCGGGCGGCGGCGCGTTGGGCGGCGGGGGCGTTCGGTGGCCGAGGGCCTCGGGCGGCGGCGCGTTGGGCGGCAGAGGCGTTTGGCAGCGGGCGCTGGGGCGTTGGGCGGCCGAGGGCGTTGGGGGCGGGCGCTGGGGCGTTGGGCGGCCGAGGGCGTTGGGGGCGGGCGCTGGGGCGTTGGGTGGCCGAGGGCGTTGGGTGACGGGGGCGTTTGGTGGTGGAGGCGTCGGGTAGCCGGGTGTTGGGGTGGTCACCTGGGGTGGTGGGTGGGCGGCGGAGAGCAACGGGAGCGGCCGAACGGCGCAATCTTGGGTCGGACGCGTTTGATCTGTCACCCGATCCGGGAATTTTCGCGGCATGTCTCCTTGGCGAACCACCACCAGACGGAACACGGCCGTGCGGGTCATCACGGCGATCGGCGCGATCTTCGCGGGGATCGAAGTTCTCTACATGATCATGGTGCTCGCCGGCGCGAACGCCGGCAATGCCTTCTTCCAGTTCATCAAGTCGCTGGCGGTTCCTCTCGCGTTGTTCTGGCCCGGCTTGTTCCCGGTGGACAGCCCCAGCCTGGCCGTGATCCTCGACTACGGCCTGGCCGCGGTGTTCTGGCTGGTCGTGACCGGCATCATCGCCCGCTTTGCGGGACGGTGACCGAAGGCGGACCACCCGCCGTCGCCGCCGCCGGTCGCCCTGGGCGACACTGGACGGATGAGCGACGGCAGGTGGTTCGACGGCTGGTCACCCTGGCCCGAGCTGGCCGACCTGGCCGCGGCCGGGCGTTCCCTGCTCCCGAACGTCCCGGTCACGCCGGCCGCCCTCGTGCGCACCGTCACCGAGCAGCTCGTCGGCCGCCGGCTGACCGCGAAGGTGGGTGACCGCGAAGTCGGCCTCACCCTCGCCGAACTCGACTACCCGGCCGACAGCCTCCGGCTGGCCACCGGACGGCTCGGCGACGTCCGGATCGTCGCCGAGGACGTCGACTGGCCGGAGTCCGAAGGCGAAAACGAGCCCGGCAGCATCCCGCTGCGCCGCGTCACCGTGCTCGCCGAAGACGTCCGCCTCCGCTCGCTGCCCACGCCGGCCGCCAAGCCCGCGCGGGTGCAGCTCGGGATCGCCGTGTCCGCCGACGTGCTGCGGGACCGGGTGGCGAAAGCCCGCCCCGGGATCGTCGCCACCCCGGCCGGCAACGGGCTGCTGCAGATCCGCTGGGCCAAGCGCCCGCACTGGGGCCATCTGACGCTCCGCCCGCAGGTGGCGGACGACGCCGTGGTGCTCGTGCCGCAGACCCTCCACATCGGACGGCGGCAGCTGCGCCCGCCCCGGGCTTTCCAGCCCATCGTGCTTCCCCTGCCGGAACTCCCGCCCGGCCTGAAACTGACCAAAGTGGAGCCACGGCAGGACGAACTCGTGCTGCACACCGTGGCGGAGGAATGGCCGGAACGCCTCTCCCGCATTCCCCTGCCGGACCTGCTGAGCTGGCTGACCACCGCCACGATGACCCTGACCCTGCCGAACCTCGGTACCCGTTCATGATTTCTCCTCTCCGGCGAGTGCGACAACGACCACGCTACTCGAACGCGCGTTCGAACATCATCACCCACAGGTGTGGAGATCAGGCGTCGCGATCCCGCAGGTACCGCGTGTGGTCCGCCTGCCGGTCGACCTCCGCCGCGTAGAACCGCTCGGCCACCCGGTGCGCCTCCGCCTCGAGCAAACCCAGCTGTGCCACCAGTTCTTCGCCCGCACCGGCCCGCCGCGCCGCGAACCACCACGGCAGGTTGAGGTAGGTTTCCAGCGACAGCGGCAAATCGGTGCCCGCCAGCCGCACGACCGCGTGCTGCAGATCAGGGTCGGCCGAGAGGCGCGAGGGCCGGGAAAGCAGGTCGCGCAGCACCAACGCGATCCGGCGCACGGTGTCCACAGAGGACTCCGGCATCCGGGACGCCTGCGCCGAGACCACGGCCTCGAGCGCGTCCAGCGACTGCCGCAGCTCACCGGAGGTGTCGGGGACCAGCCGCACCTTCTCCCCCGGCGCCAGCAGCGCCCCGGCCGCGTAGAGCGCCGCCACGACGAACGGCCAGAACCACCCGACCACCCCGGTCAGGTACAGCCCGACGCCGATCAGGCCGCCGACGCAGCCGGCGAGGTTCTTGGTCGACCCCAGATAGCGCAGCATCATTGGTACCCGCGAATCTCCTGGAACACCTGCGAAAGCCGGACGTTGCGCGCGTCGAACACCTTCCCGCCGGTCCGCGTCGCGACCTGGGTCAGCTCGTCGCTGCTGCCTTCGCCGAACAGGACCGTGAACACCGGAACCTGGTTCACCGTGGGCGGCAGCGACCCGAACGATCCCAGGAAGTCCCCCAGCGACGAGCCGTTCGCGTTCTCGCCGTCGGTCATCAGCACGATGGAGGTGAACCGGTCCGGATCCGCGGCCGTCAGCGGCTCGAGCACCTGGTAGGCCCGCGAAAGGCTGTCGTAGATCGCCGTCCCGCCGCGCGCCTCGAGCCCTTCGGCGAACGTCTTGATGCGCGCCAGCTCGGCCGCAGGATCGGCCTCCGGCACAGTGAACGTCCGTGGCGTCCCGGGCGAAGTGTTGAACGGCAGCATCGTCACCTCCTCCCGGCTCCGGAACCGCCGGAACCGGCCGGTCAGCGACGTGTCCGCGCCGGTCAGCCCGACCAGCGCGGCCCGCAGCGAGTCGATCCGCGAACCGGCCATCGACCCGGACGTGTCAAGCACGTAGAGCGTCCGCGAGGGCCGCCGGAGCTTGTCGAAGTACGCCGACAGCAGCGCGTCGACCGCCTGCTGCGTCGCCGGGAACGGCAGCTCGACGAGGTCCCGCTGCGCGAACTGCGGCTCCAGCGCGACCCCGGGCACGACCGGACGCCGTCCGGTGGTCTCCATGATCCGCTGCTGCACCGAAGGCGTCCGCAGGTGGTCGGTGAGCCGCTGGTGGGCCGAACGCGCGTCGGAGCCGGCGGAAGCCAGCAGGGTGAGCGGGTAGTCGGCGGTGACGACGCCGTCGCTCGGGTAGATCAGCGTCAGCGGCGCGGGCAGCTTCCCGGAGGCGTTCGCCGACAGCAGCACGGACTCGTAGTTGATCAGCCCGTCGACCGGGTCCGGTCCGGTCGCGCGCCGGACGTACGCGTCCGAGAGCCAGCCCGAGGAACCCGCCGAAAGCGCCTGGGCGCTGAAGAACTGCGTCAGCTGCGGCGTCACCGAAGCGATCTGCTGGGCGTCGATCGCGTTGCCCGCGCCTGCCAGCGCCGAAGCGACACCGACCAGTGCCGAGAACCCGGAGTTCGACGCCGACGGGTCCGTCATCCCGTAGCTGAACGCCTTCTTCCCGGCCTGCGCGGCGATCTCGCCCCAGCTGACCGGCTTCCCCGCCCAGCCGAGCCGCTGCACCACCGGCGTGGCCAGCCCCAGCACCACCGGCGAGCTCATGATCTTGACCTGGTTCCCGAGCCGCTTCGCCGCTTCGGGAAGGCCGGCGGGGTACCGGTTCGACGAGAACCACACGGCGTCGTACTTGCCGTCGACACTGCCGTTCGCCAGCGCTTCGGCGCCCTCCAGCGTCCCGGTGAAGGTGAACTTGACCGTCACTCCGGTGGCGCGAGCGGCTTCGTCGAGCACCGGCTGCAGGTCCGCCAGCTCGCTGCCCGCGAGGATCCGCAACACGCCCGGCTCGGGATCCCCGAGCGGTGCCGACGACGGTTCGGAACACCCCGCCAGCAGCAGCACGCCCACCAGGAGCGCCAGGAACTTCCTCATGCTTCCCCCTCGTGCGAACGCCGCAGGTGGTCCTCGGCGCGGCGGATCTCCCCGGACAGCGACTCGACGGTCGCGGCCATGGTGCGGACGGCGTCGGCGCGGAACCCGTCGATCGCGTCGATCGAGGCGTAGATCCGGTCGAAGGACGCGCGGATCGTGTCGGTCGCGACGGCCGGGTCGCTGCTCGCCTTGCGGATCTCCGCGGACTGCAGGTCCAGCAGCTCGGCGTTGGCGCGGATCAGCCCGTCGGTGGTCGCCTGCAGCGCCGCGACCTCGTCGAGGACGTCCCGCTGGCTCGCCAGCGCGCCGCTGACCAGCAACGCGACCCGCAGCGCGGACACCGTCGTCGACACCGCGCGTTCGACGCCGCGGATCAGCTCGTCGTTGTTCTTGCGCACCAGGTCCAGCGCGAGGTAGCCCTGCGCGCTGACGGCGAGCTGGGTCAGCAGGTCCTGGTGCCGCTGCCGGATCGGGTACAGCACGTCCGCGCGCAACGCGTTGGCGCGTACGGGATCCGTCAGGTCGAAGACGCCGGCCTGCGCTTCGATCGCGCCGTCGACGGCCTCGGCGAGCGCGGCCGCTTCGGCGAGCTTCCCCATCACCTGCCACAGCCGCTCGCGCTCACCCTTGATCGAGGCGTTGTCGCGGCGCAGGACGTCCTGGCGGCCACGCAGGTCGACGACCAGGGCGTTGACCGGCTCGTTCGCCGCCCGGTAGCGGTCCAGCGCCCGCTTCGCGCCGGCCACGGCCGGGAACACGCCCAGCAGCTTGCGGCCGGTGAGCGGCAGCTTCGCCGGGTCCAGCTCGGCGACGGTCCGGCGCAGGCTCGCGAGGCTCGTCGTGACGCCGTCCTGCGGCGACACCGCGCTGCGCAACGACCGGTCGAGCATCGTTCCCGCGACACCGGCCGCCGCGCGCATGTCGGCCTCGCCGACGGCGAGCAGCTCGTCCAAGAGGTCGGTGAACTCCGGTGACCGGACGTCGAGGGCTTCGAGCCGGGACGCGAACTCCGCGGCGCGAACGGAGACTTCCGACCGCGTTTCGGAACTGAGCGTGATCAGCCCGGCGGCGCGCTCGGCGGGGATCGCGGTGACCGGCTCGGGCGGGGTGAGCGCGAAGTCCATGTCAGTACTGCTTGCCGACGGCGTCGAGCAGCCGTTCCAGGGTCTCGAACGACGGCGGCTCGACGGCGTCCACCAGGTCGGCGGGTGCGTGGGCCGGCGCGGCGACCTCGGCGAAGAGCTTCGGGTCGGTGGTGCGGAAGCCGAAGGTCGCGGCGAGCTTGCCCAGCTCGGGGTCGGTCGCGAGGAGCTGCCCGACCTTGTCCCCGTCGCCGGTCAGCGGCACGAGCGTGTGCTTCGAGTAGACCGTCGGCGCGGTGTAGAGCATGCGCATGTCCGGCCGGATCGAGCCGTCGCCGCGCACCACGCGGTCGACGAACTGCGACTCGTAGATCAGCGCCAGCGGCGTCTTCCCTATGCCCGCGGACAGGTAGTCCTCGAACGGCCCTTCGGTGCTGTTCTGCGTGTAGCCCTGGTCGAGGAACAGCTTCGCCACCGACGGCAGCACCTTCGCTTCCTGGTCGGGCGTGCTCACGACGGCGTTCCCGTTGGCCACGAAGGAAACGATCGACAGGTACATCGCCGCGGAGTTCGACTCGCGCGGGTCGGTCGTGGTGACGAGGACGTTCTTGCGGGCCGGGTAGGCGGTGTTGCCGGGCAGCTGGTCCCAGCGCGTCCCGGCCTTCGCCAGGTCGAGGTACTTCGCGATGTCGAGGACGTCGTAGTCGCCGGCGCCCTTGTGCACGATCCCGTCGGCCCGCAGCAGGGAAACGATCGGTTCGAAGGAGGCGACGGCCATCGGCGACTGGAACGGCGTGTAGACGGTGGTCACCTTGCGGTCGCGCTGGATCTTCTGCGCCGCGGGCGACGACGACGGGAACGCGAAGGCGTACTTCCCGAGGTCGACGGTCGTCGCGATCTGCCGTGACCCGGCCGTGTCGACCTCGACCTTCAGGCCGTGCCGGGCGAAGGCGTCGACGACGCGCTGGTCGGTGAAGAAGGCCTGCTTCTCCGAACCGATCACCCCGCGCACGGTCGTGACGTCGGAAGCGGTCCCGTCGCCGCGGCCCCAGACGATGATTCCGACGACGGCCAGGACGAGCACCACGGCCAGTCCGATCGACACCCGGCGTTTCACGAGCCACTCCCCTCAGCCGCCTTCGCCCATTGGACGCGGGAGCGGGCCGGTTCGAAGTGAACGGCGGGTGAAGGAACGGTCTCAGGTCACCGGGAACCAGGTCCCGGACGCCCATTCCGTGTCGCCCCAGGCTTTTCGCTCGTCGGAGCGTGGATCGAGCACCAGGTCGGTGTCTTCCCGGAAAACCAGCACCGGCCGCAGTTCGGGGCCGTAGGGCGGCCATTCGGGACCGTCCGCGTCCGCGACGCCGTCCCGGATGAAGCGCACCCAGGCGCGGTGGATGAGCAGCGCCGCGCGCTCACGCTTCGGGTTCACCTGCGTCGCCTCCGCGAACAGCGGCAGCGGCGTCTTCCACGCCATGGTGGTTTCGGTGCCGTGACCGCCGTCGAGCTGCTCGGGCACGCCGGGCGCGGCGATGTCGATGCGGTAGCGGTAGACGGGCGCGTGCGCGGACTGTGCGTCGGCGAGCCGCTGCGTCGGGATGCCGTAGCGTTCGTCGCCCATGGCGGCGATCTTCGCGGCCTTGAGGTCGGGTACGCGGCGAAGGTACGTCTCGAGCAGCTCCGAAGCGCCGAAATCGCCGAGGATGCCCGTGAGCACACCGGACGCCGGCGCTGTCGCGACGTCGTCGCCGAGCATCATCGCGTACGTGCTGCCTTCGTTGCTGTTGCAGCCGATCAGGAGCGGGATCCCGGCCGCGCTCCCCCGCCGGATCGGCTCGATCGGGACCTCGGGCAGCACGCGGGGGTGCAGGGTGGGCCGCCAGAGCCACAGCGCCTGGAAGCCGGTGAGGATCCGTTCCTGCGCCTCGACGAACTCCTTGGCGGGCAACGCCCGGAGCGCCGCCGGGTCGTGGCAGCCGACTTCGTCCAGCAGCCGCCGGGCCAGCGCCGTCCCGGCCTCCGGCGTCGCGACGTGGTCCGCGCCGCCGGAGCTGCTGATGGCTTGGGCGAACAACCCCTGGCCCAGGGGGCTGCCCAGGAGGTTCCCGACGCTCTTCGCGCCCGCGGAAACGCCGTAGACGGTGATGCGCCCGGGGTCGCCGCCGAACGCGGAGATGTTGCGGCGCACCCACTTCAGGGCCTCGACCTGGTCGAGGAAGCCGCACACGCCGGCGTCCTCCTCCGCGGAGCCGAAGATCCCGGCGAGGTGCAGGAAGCCGAGCGAGCCGAGCCGGTAGTTGATGGTGACGACGACGATCCCGGCGCGGGCGAACTCCTCGCCGTCGCCCAGCTGCTCGCCGTGGCCGACGCGGTAGCCGCCGCCGTGCAGCCAGAACAGCACCGGCCAGCCACGCTCGGGCGCCGGGCCGTCCGGTGTGCAGACGTTGAGGTACAGGCAGTCTTCGTCGCACACGGCGGCCGGGTTCATCGGGTCCGGCGACTGCATCGCGTGCGGCCCGTACTCGGTCGCGACGTGCACGCCGCCGGACAGCGACGGCGGCTGCGGCGCCTTCCACCGCAGCTCGCCGACCGGCGGGCGGGCGTACGGGACGCCGCGCCAGACGCGGACGCCGTCGCCCGCCAGCCCCACCAGCGCCCCGAGTTCGGTCGTGACCGTCGGGACGGAACCCATCAGAGCGAGGCCTGCTCGACCGTCGGCAGGCAGACCTCGAACCGGGTGTTCCCGGGTTCGGACTCGACGCGCAGGTCGCCCTGGTGGCGCTCGACGACGATCTTCCACGAGATGTCCAGGCCCAGCCCGGTGCCCTCGCCGACCGGCTTGGTCGTGAAGAACGGCTCGAAGATCCGCGGCTTGATGTCGGCCGGGATGCCCGGGCCGGTGTCGCCGATCTCGACGCGGACCTGGTCGTTCTCCCCCCACGTCCGCAGCGTCAGCGTGCCCTCGCCCTGCATCGCGCCGAGGGCGTTGTCGATGATGTTCGTCCAGACCTGGTTCAGCTCGGCCGGGTACGCCGGGATCTTCGGCAGGCCGCGGTCGTACTCCTTGACCACGCGGACGCCGCCGCCGATCTTGCCGGACAGCATCACCAGCGTGGAGTCGAGGCCGTCGTGGACGTCGACCCACTGGTGCGGCGCCCGGTCCATCTGGGAGTACTGCTTGGCCTTGCCGACCAGGGCGGAAATCCGGGTGGTGGAGTCCTCGATCTCGCCCATCAGCATCTCGGTCTCGAGCGCGTAGGCGAGCCAGCGGACGGCGCCGTCGATGAAGGTGTCGCCGACCTGCTCCAGCACGTGGTCGAGGTCGGCCGTGGTCAGGCCGGCCCGGACGTAGATGTCGGCGAGGTCCCAGCCGCCGTCGATGCCGCGGTCGTCGAACCAGTCGCCGATCTCGTCCTCGCGGTCGGCCTGCTGCATGGCCGTCAGCTTCTCGGCCTGCGCGACCTGCTTGACCAGCCGTTCCTGGACGTCGATGAGCTGGTAGAGCAGCTCCGGTTCGATGTCCTTCTTGGCCAGGAAGGCGAGCTTGTGGCGCATGCCGGCGACGCGTTCGCGCAGGGCCGACGTCGCCCGGACAGCGGCCGCGGCCGGGTTGTTCAGCTCGTGCGTCAGCCCGGCCGAGAGCTCGCCCAGCGCCAGCAGACGCCGGCGCGAACCGATCACCGTGTCGCTGTTGCGCCAGCCGAGGTACATGCCTTCCAGCAGGTGCGTCGCCATCGGGAACCACCGGCGGAACTCGAAGGAGAACTCCTTCGAGGGCAGCGCCAGGAACGTGACGTCGGACAGCGCGCGCACCGTGGCGTTGTAGGTGTGCTCGGTCTCCTGGTGCACGAAGAACTGCGTCGCGCCGAAGTAGGCGCCACGCTGGTCGGACCGGTTGGTCTCCACCTCCGTGCCGCTGACCAGCCGCGTCATCCGGATCGCGCCGTTCAGCAGGACGTAGAAGCAGGTCGCCTCGCCGCCCTCGCTGATGACGGTGGAGCCGGCCGGGTACTCCTCGAGCACGGCGTTGTCGGAAATCCAGTCGAGCTGGTCTTCGGAAAGGTGTTCGAACAGGAAGAGCCCGCGAAGCTCTTCCCGCGGCAGTGCGCTCATTGTTCCTCCAGGTACCGGTGTACCAGCGTCACGGCCATCGCGCCCTCGCCGACCGCGGACGCCACCCGCTTGACCGACTGCGACCGCACGTCACCGGCCACGAACACGCCCGGGATCGACGACTCGAGGTAGTGCGGGTCACGGTCGAGCGGCCACCCCGCCGGCCGCTGCCCGGCGCTCAGCAGGTCCGGACCGGTGCACACGAAGCCGTGGTCGTCGCGGTGGATCGCGTCGCCGAGCCAGTCGGTGCGCGGGGCGGCGCCGATGAAGATGAACAGGTGCCCGCTTTCGACCGTTTCGGTGACGCCGTTCTCGCACAGGGTGATCCGCTCGAGGTGGCCGTCGCCGTGCACCTGCTTGACGGTGGTGTGCGTCCGGACGTGGATGTTCTCGATGCCGGCGATCTGCTCGATCAGGTAGTGCGACATCGACGCTTCGAGGGACTCGCCGCGCACCAGGATGGTGACGTCGCTGGCGTGCCGGGAGAAGAACACCGCGGCCTGCCCGGCCGAGTTGGCGCCGCCGACGATGTAGACGTGCTCGCCCTTGCACTCGGGCGCCTCGGTCGCGGCCGAGCCGTAGTAGACGCCGCGGCCGGTGAGCTCCTCGATGCCGTCGGCCTCCAGGGCGCGGTAGGTGACGCCGCTGGCGAGGATCACCGAGTGCGCGGCGATCTCGCTGCCGTCGCCGAAGGTGATCACGCGCTGTGAGCCGCGGGCTTCCAGGCCGACGACGTCGCGCGCGGTCAGCACCTCGGCGCCGAACTTCTGCGCCTGGCGCCGCGCCCGGTCGGTCAGCTGGGCGCCCGAGACGCCGTCCGGGAAGCCGAGGTAGTTCTCGATGCGCGAGCTCGTGCCGGCCTGGCCGCCGGTGGCCTTCTTCTCGACGAGCACCGTGCGCAGGCCTTCGGACGCGCCGTACACCGCGGCGCCGAGGCCGGCCGGGCCGCCGCCGATCACGACGAGGTCGTAGAACTCCTGCGCCGGCCGGGTCGACAAGCCCACCGCGTCGGCGATCTCGCTGCCGGACGGGTTCTTGAGGACGGTGCCGTCCGGGGTGACGACGACCGGGATGTCCTTGTCGGTCGCCTCGGCGGCCTGCAGGATCCGGCAGGCCTCGTCGTCGTCGACCGAGTACCAGCGGTACGGGACGGCGTTGCGCGCGAGGAAGTCGCGCAGGTGGAACGACGGCGAGTTGTAGCGGTGGCCGATGAGCTTGACCTCCTCGACCGGCCTGTCCCCGACCGCCTTCCAGGTCTCGACCAGGGCGTCGATCACCGGGTAGAGCTTCTCCTCGGGCGGGTCCCACGGCTTGAGCAGGTAGTGGTCGACGTCGACGACGTTGATCGCCTGGATCGCGGCGTCGGTGTCGGCGTAGGCGGTCAGCAGGGCGCGGCGGGCGTGCGGGAACAGGTCCATCGCCTTCTCGAGGAAGGCGATCCCGTCCATCTGCGGCATCCGGTAGTCGGCGAGGATGGCCGCGACGGCGTCGCCGCGCAGCTTGATCTCGCGCAGGGCGTCGAGGGCGTCCGGGCCGGAGTCGGCGCGGATGACGCGGTAGTCCTTGCCGTAGCGCCGGCGCAGGTCACGGGCGACCGAGCGGGACACGGCGGGATCGTCGTCGACGGTCATCAGGATCGGCTGGCTCACGAGGTGCAGCCTACGGCGCTTCCCGCCCCGGAGGCGAAGAACGTCGCTTCGGCACCTGGACCCGCTCCAGGTCCTGGGCCACGACGATCTCGCCGTCGAACTCCGCCCGCGCCTCCGCTTCGAAGCGTTCCGGATCGGGGTAGCGCTGCGAGAAGTGGGTCAGCACGAGCTGCCGGACGCCGCACTCGGCGGCGACCCGGGCCGCTTGCCGCGCGGTCAGGTGGCCGAAGCTTTCGGCCAGTGAGGTGTCCTCGGCGAGGAACGTCGCCTCGATGACGAGCGTGTCGGCGTTTTCGCTGAGGGCGTACACCGCGTCGCACAGGCGGGTGTCCATCACGAACGCGAACCGCTGGCCCGGCCGCGGCGTGCTGACGTCCTCGAGGCGGACGTCGCCGAGGCGGCCCTCGCGCTGGAGCTTGCCGACGTCCGGGCCCGCGATGCCGTGTTCACGCAGCTTCCCGGGGAGCATGGTGCGGCCGTCGGGCTCGGTCAGCCGGTAGCCGAACGCCTCGACGGGGTGACTCAGGCGCTTCGCCTCGAGCGTGAGCTTCCCGGTGGCGATCGGGCCGTCCTCGGCGATCGGGTGTTCCCGCAGGTCGGCCTGCTCGTAGAAGGCCGTCGCGTGCCGCATCCGCGCGAAGTAGTGCGCGCCGGACGCCGGGAAGTGGGCGTGGACCGGGTGCGCCACCTTGTCCAGGGACAGCCGCTGGATCACGCCGGGCAGGCCGAGGCTGTGGTCGCCGTGGAAGTGCGTGACGCAGATTCGCGTGACGTCCGTGGCGGCCACGCCGGCCCGCAGCATCTGGCGCTGGGTGCCTTCGCCGGGGTCGAAGAGGATGCCCTCGCCGTCCCAGCGCAGCAGGTAGCCGTTCTGGTTGCGGTGGCGCGTGGGCACCTGGCTCGCGGTGCCCAGCACCACCAGTTCGCGGGTCGACACCCCCGCACGGTACTCAGGCTGCCGGTGGGGCGCCGC
Source organism: Amycolatopsis sp. 505 (assembly GCF_031625235.1). Classification (NCBI taxonomy): domain Bacteria; kingdom Bacillati; phylum Actinomycetota; class Actinomycetes; order Pseudonocardiales; family Pseudonocardiaceae; genus Amycolatopsis; species Amycolatopsis sp. 505. The sequence continues at coordinate 262,468 of NZ_JACKQP010000012.1, read as the reverse complement.
CGAGTTTGCGCAGCCGGAAGGCCAGCACCAGGAGCACGATCCCGTACAGGAGCGCGTAGATCCCGACGAGCAGCGCGATGCCGTACGCGCCCGCGATCGGGTTGATCACGATGAAGATGCCGGCGAGCACGGAGATCGCGCCGGCCAGGATGAGGAAGGCCTCGCCCTGGATCTGCTTGCGCAGGCGGATCGCCGCGGCGATCTCGGCGATGCCGGTGATGATCGCCCAGAAGCCGACCAGCAGGGCCAGCAGCAGGACGGTGATGCCGGGCCAGACGAGGACGAGGATCCCGGCGACGATGCCGAGCGCGCCGAGGACGCCGTAGGCCACCCGGTGCCCGGTGTCACCCGGGCGGAACGCCTGCATCAGGCCGCCGATGCCGTCCACGATCGCATACACGCCGTACAGGATCGCCAGGACGAGGACGGTGACACCGGGCCAGATCAGTGCGAAGAGCCCGAAGAGCACAGCGAACACGCCGCGGACGGCGGTGATCGGCCAGGCCTTGCGGGGTTCGACGACGGAGAACGCTGCGAAAGAGGTCATCTGCCGCTCCCGGATCTAGGGACTCCCAGTATCGCGGCGATTACCCCGTTCGTCGCCCGGAACACCCCGTTCGGTGTATTCCACAAAGGACCGGCGTGCGCCGCGGCCGCCACCACGGCGCACGCCGGTTGCTCAGGGGTAACTCACCAGGTTGACGGCCTTGGTCCCGGACGGCGTGGCCGGGCCGGTGTTGTTGATCACGTGCGTGATCGTGCCCTGGTAGTTGAGCGAGACGGTCACCATGTCGTGGAACCGGACACCCGGCGTGTTCGGCGCCTCGTACGCGTGCGCGCTGGCCACGGCCGGGTTGGTGCTGAAGTAGCAGTAGCTGCCCAGGCCCCACGCTTCGTGACTGGTGACGTTCGGGCCGACCTTGTAGGCGGAGAAGCCCTGCGTCGAGCCGTTCATCCAGCTCGCCTGGTTCGGCACGTCGTAGGGCATCTCGTTCTGGAAGAAGTAGGTGCGGCCGCCGTTGCCGTTCCAGACCACCTGCGTCTTCTGGTAGTGCTCGACGAAGAGGCCGTACATGGTGACGTCGTTGCCGTTGACGATCAGCCCGGTGTCGGCGGTGTTCGTGGTCCAGCCGACGTACTCGTTGCGCTCGGCGTGGTCGGCGCGCCAGATCCACATGTGGTCGCCGATGACGTTGCTGCTGTTGACGACCAGGCTGTTCGTGGCCTTGCCGACGGCGGCGCCGCCGATCCGGAAGAACACGTCGTGCAGCGACGTCGGGTTCACGGCGTGGTTCGCGCTCGCGCCGGCCGGGCCGACCTGCATGAGCGTGTTCGAGCTGGTCGTGCCGGCGTCGATCAGCAGGCCGGCGAGCTTGACGCCGTCGACGTCGTCCACGGTCATCGCGGTGATGCCGTTGTCCGGGATCAGCGTGGCGATGCCGAGGCCGAGCACGACGGTGTCCGGCCGGGTCACCCGCAGCGTCTGGTTCAGGTGGTAGACACCGGGCGTGACCAGCAGGTTCTTGCCGGCGGCGAGCGCGGCGTTCAAGTCGGCGGCGGTGGCGCCGGGCTTGGCGATGTAGAACTGGTCGATCGGCAGGGAGGTGCCGGGAGCGGCGCCGTTCGCCCAGCTCGTGCCGGACGCGTTGGTCTTCACACCCGGGACGAACACCTGGTACTTGCCCGCGCCGTCGATGTAGAGGAACGGCTTCTCGCGGGTCACCGGCGTCTGGCCGACGGTGGTGTAGGGCGGGCTCGGGAAGGTGTTCGCCGGGGCGCCCTGGACGCCCGCGAAGACCATGTTCCAGTTCGAGCCGTTCCAGCTGCCGAACTGCGAGTTGCGGGAGATCCACTGCTGCTGCGAGCCGGAGCGGACCTGGCCGTCGATCTTCGTGTCGGAGATCCAGCCGCCGCTGGCCCAGCCGCCGTCGTCGAGCTGCAGGTCACCGCGGACGTGCATGCGGCGGTAGGGGGCGGCCTGGCTGACGGCCCAGCGGTCGGCACCGCCGTTCGGCGTCACGGACAGGTTCTCGGCACCCCGCCAGAAGTTCTGGGTGGCGTTCTGCGGCGGGAACCAGTCGGCCTCGACGTGCACGGCGCCGTTGATGTTCACGGCGTCAGGGCTCAGGCCGAGGCCGAGGACCTGCGTGTAGAAGCCGACGTTGACGTCGTTGGCGTAGGTGCCGGGCTTGAACATGACGGCGTAGCGCTGGCTGCCGAACTGGTTGCGCTCTTGCTGGGAGAAGATGCTGTTGAGCCGGCTCTGGATGGTCGAGCTCGGCATGGACGGGTCGAAGATCACCACGTTCGGGCCGAAGTCGGGCTGTCCGGGCTGGCTCGTGTTCACGGGCGTCAGCATGAAGGATTGGGCCCCGGTGCCGTTGCAGGTGTACTGCTGGAGCTGCACATCGCCGGTGGACGCCCCGGGGACGTCGAGGCACTTCCCGCTGTTGCGGCTGACGAAGTGGTACCGGCTGTTGCCCTCGTCGACGGCCTGCCACTGCTGGTTGGCCCCGCCCCCGTAGGTCCAGAGCTGCAGCAGGCCACCATCCGCGGCGGAGACGTCCTTGACGTCCCAGGCGGCGGCCGGGTTGGAGCGGGCGTTGACCCGGAAGTAGCCGTCCCCGGTGGACTGGAACTGCCACTGCTGCGAGGCGGTCTGGTTGCAGGCGTACTGCTGGACAACGGTCCCATCGGCCGTCCCGGCGCCCCGCGCATCGACGCACTTCCCGCTGTTGACGGCGGCAACGGTGTACCACCCGTCCGGCGTCACGGCGGCACTCGCCGTGGCCGTCGTCATGCTTCCGACCAGGACCGACGCTGCCGCGAGCAGCGTCATCACCCGCCGTCTCGTCATCGAAGCCTCCTCTGCCGCACCTGCGGCGTCATCGAGAGGTGTGCCCGGTGTTGAAGACGCGGCGTAACGGGCGGGGACCTCGGCGTCACAACCGCGCAAAATGTAACGGCGGCCACAGGGGGAGGTCAATACAGGACTAAAAATAAGGTGTGAACGTGCAGGTCAGGGGCTTCACGGGGTTGTGGGTACCCCCGCGTGGAGGCCATCTGGGCGGGGTGTACTGTATGGGCATACGAGATGCGGAGTTCACCTTCGCCTCGGGGCTATGGCGCAGCTGGTAGCGCACCTCACTGGCAGTGAGGGGGTCAGGGGTTCGAGTCCCCTTAGCTCCACAGTGACGAAACACCGCCCACCGGATCCAGAGATCCAGGTAGGGCGGTTTTTTCGTTGGTCCGGATCTTGAGTTTCGTCAAGAAGAAGTTCAGCTACCGACGAGTCCTGTCTCCCCGGACGCCGTCAGGCGGAGTTAGCAGCGACCACGACCCGTCGCGCACTTCGAGGCCGCCATGCAAATCGATGACCCACTTTGGCAGTCCGACGCCGAACCGCTCGGGCGACCAAGGCAGTCCGGGCCCAACGGCTCCCCCGCCAGCTACACAGGCCAGCTCCTCTACACGCCGGCCGGCGCCGCCGATCTCGTCGCTGGCACCTGTTCCGGTGGCGCCACGAGGTTCTTCGCGGAATCAGCTTCCTCTCTGTCGCCTATGGAGCGGTCCTGGACACCACCACGACGCGACCCCCTCGCCACAGTCTCGATCCAATACGACATCTCCGGCAAGTTGGTCTTCGCCAACGGGATGCCGCCCGCGGCCCGCAGCCGTGCCGCGGCGGTGGCGTCGGCCTCCGGCACGTGATCGGCGAACAACGACGATCCCCGGGTGGTCCGCACACCCGCGGTGTCGAACGAGTCCTTGATCGTGAACGGCACGCCACCCAGCGGCCCAGCACGGTGACGAACGCGTTGACCCGCTCGCCCACCGCCTCGATGCGATCCAGATGCGCCTGCACGACCTCGACCGCGGTAACCTCGCCGACGGCTATCAGGCGCGCCAGTTCTGTCGCGTCGATGGGAGCCGGCCGCGGCGACGCACAGACAGAACTGCCTTGGGAGGGCCGTGATGATCCCGGCCCTCCCAAGACAGTCCGGTACGAGGATCAGATCTTGCCCGCGGCCACGTCGGCGACGGTCACGCGGAAGGCCTTGTAGTTCACCACGTAACGCTTCGACGATTCCGCCGAGGTGATCTCCTCACGGATCGGCAGGCCGTTGCCGGCGTTGATGATGAGGACGTCCGCACCGCCGCCCAGGATGGCGGGGGGTGCCGTGAGGGTCAGCGCGGCCTGGCCGTCGACGTTGGTCTTGCCGACGATCATGTCCGGGATGGTCGCGTACAGCTTCAGCACGCCCGCGCGGACCTCCGCGTCGGCGGCGTTGGCGAACAGCGCATGTTCGGCGTTGCTCCACAGGTGGTTGTCGATGAGGTTTTCCAGGTCCTTGCCCGTCGGACGCGGTTTGGGGGCGGGAACCGGCTTCCCCGCCTTACGGAACATCTCCGCGATCTCCGCTTGCGCGGCCGCCCAGGCCTTTTCGGCCTCGGTGGGGCTCAGGCCGACTCCGAGAGCGTTGTCGGACGCGGTGATCATCGCGATCCTGGCCTTGCCCACGTCGCCCTTCGCAGCGAGGCGGGCCGCCGCCATCACCTTCCCGTCGTACGGCGTGGCAGGCTCGGCGTGGCCACCGGCGACTGCGTCCGTCAGGGACTTCGCCGAGTCGCCCGTGAACTGCAGGCCCTTGTCGGTGTAGAGGGTGTAGGAATGTTCCGGTTTGTCGTCGGGCCCGAACTTCGTGTTGATGATCAGCGACGCGTCTCCTGGCTGCATGCCGGCCGCCTGGACCGCGGAGGCCAGCTTCACCAGCGGCGCCTCGACCGCCTGCGACGCCGCGCCGGACGGGACGGCCGGGGCGTTGCCACCTGTCGTACCCATCACCACGGCCGCCGCGACGGCTGCCGCGCCCGCGGCGGCGACGCCGGCCTTGGGCCAGGAGAACCAGCGCTTCGGTCGCACGACCGTGGCCACGGGTTCCTCCATCGCCGTCTGCAGTGCCGTGCGGGCACGGTCATAGGCCTCGGGCCCGGGGGACGGCACGTCACGCAGCTTCTTCATGAGATCCATTTCGTCCATGAGTTGTCTTTCACGTTGTCGGGACTTGCAGCAGCGCGACGACTTCGGGGGCTTCACGCAACGACTTGCGCGCCTGGTGCAACAGGCGGCGGGCCGTGCCGGCCGGGATGTCGAGCACCCGCCCGGCCTCGGCGACGGTCAGGTCCTCCCAGGCGACCAGGCCCAGCACTTCCCGCTCTTCCGGTTTGAGCCGGGCCAGTGCGCTGCTCAGCAGTGCCTGCGTGTCCACGCGGGCATCCACCGCCGGCCAGGGATCCCAGTCACTGGCCACGCCGGCCAGGTCCGGCGCCGGCTCCTCGGCCGGTGCGGACCGCCAGTGCCGGCGCAGCCTGTTCAGCGCGACCCCGTACAACCAAGGCCTGGCTTCGGGGTACGAAAGGTCATAGTTCGCGCGGGACTCGTAAGCCGCCACCCACACATCGCCGAGCACGTCCTCGGCGGCCTGCCGCCCCACTCTGCGCGCCAGATAGGTCCCGATCGCGGTCTCGTGCCGGCTGATCACTTCCGCGAAGGCATCGGTGTCTCCGCGCAGCGACCTGCCGATCAGTTCCGCGTCTGACGACATGAAGCTCCTCGGGTTTCGCTTGCCCTGACACCCCGTCTTTGCCAACGCGCGCCCGAAGCGTTCAAGTCATGTCACCCACGACGACATCGCTGGTCAGAAGCCAGGCTGGTAACTGAGACGTAACTCACAACGGTCCTCCTTGAAACCCAACGGTCGACAATCGACGACTATGACCGCGCGGATAGGACCGGTTCCGGCAGATCCCTACCCCTGGCCGTACGACACTGTGGTGCCGATCGACCGGGTCGCCTTGCTGTGCATCGACTGGCAGACCGACTTCTGCGGACCCGGTGGCTATGTCGAGCGGATGGGCTACGACCTCGAACTCACCAGAGCGGGCCTGCCCGGCACGCAGAAACTCCTTGCCCACGCCAGAGACGTGGGCATGTTGGTGATTCACACCCGGGAAGGTCACCTGCCGGACCTGACCGACCTGCCGCCCAACAAGCGTTGGCGTTCGGCGCGGATCGGGGCGGAGATCGGCAGCGCGGGGCCGGCCGGGCGCATCCTGGTACGCGGTGAACCGGGCTGGGAGATCGTCGACGAGGTCTCGCCGCTGCCCGGCGAGGTCGTGATCGACAAGCCGGGCAAGGGCGCGTTCTACGCCACCAACCTGGATTTGGTGTTGCGCGCCAACGCGATCAGCCACCTGATCCTGACCGGCATCACGACCGACGTGTGCGTGCACACCACGATGCGCGAGGCCAACGACCGCGGTCTGGAATGCCTCATCCTGTCCGACTGCACCGGCGCGACCGATCCGGGCAACCACGCGGCCGCGCTGAAGATGGTGACCATGCAGGGCGGCGTGTTCGGGGCCGTGGCCACTTCCGATGCCGTGATCGGGGCGATCACCACCGACGATTGACCGAAACGAAAGGGCTCGACAGCCGATGACCACTCCTCTCCGGGTCGACGCCGACCCCGCATCGTTCCTGTTCGAGCCCACCACCACCGCGCTCCTGGTGATCGACATGCAGCGGGACTTCGTCGAACCGGGCGGGTTCGGCGAAACGCTCGGCAACGACGTGAGCCGGTTGCGCGGGGTCATCGCTCCGCTCCAGCGAGCCCTCGCCGCGACGCGCGCCGCCGGCGTGATGGTGATCCACACCCGCGAGGGCCATCTGCCGGACCTGTCCGACTGCCCGCCGGCCAAACTCGAGCGCGGTCGCCCGTCGATGCGCATCGGCGATCCGGGTCCAAGAGGCCGCATCCTCGTCCGCGGTGAACACGGCCACGGCATCATCGACGAACTCGCGCCCGTCGACGGCGAGCTGGTGATCGACAAGCCGGGCAAGGGCGCGTTCTACTGCACCGAACTCGGCACGGTGCTGGCCACCGCCGGCATCACCTCGCTGGTCGTGACCGGCGTGACGACCGAGGTTTGCGTGCACACCACCGTCCGTGAGGCCAACGACCGCGGCTACGAATGCCTGGTGCTGTCGGACTGCGTCGGTTCGTACTTCCCCGAGTTCCAGGACGCCGGTCTCGCCATGATCTCCGCGCAGGGCGGCATCTTCGGCTGGGTCGCACCGTCGGCCGCCTACCTCGCCGCGATTTCCGTTCTCGCCACCCCGGCCCGTTGAGATCCGCGGAAAGGTTCCGGTCATGTCCATCTTCGCGCGCTCCCGCAACCGCTCCGATTCCGATGTCGAACTGCCGTTGTGGGTCAGCGGTGACCTCAACGCGTTCTTCGGTCTCGGCTTCAACGTCCTGGTGAACGTACTGGTGCTCTCCGGGTTGTGCCTGGGCGTCGCGAAGATCTCTTCGGGCGACGTGTACGGCGTGATCCTGCCGGCCCTGGGCATCCAGCTGCTGATCGGCAACGTCTACTACACCTGGCTCGGCAGACGCCTGGCCTACAAGGAGCGCCGCACCGACGTCACCGCCATGCCCTACGGGCCCAGTGTGCCGCACATGTTCATCGTGACGTTCGTGATCATGCTGCCGGTGTACCTGAGCACGAATGACCCGATCAAGGCGTGGCAAGCGGGCCTCGCGTGGTCGTTCATCATCGGATTGATCGTGCTGGCCGGTGCGTTCGTCGGCCCCTACATCCGGCGGTTCACGCCGCAGGCGGCGATGCTGGGCACGCTCGCCGGCATCTCCATCGCCTTCATCTCGATGCGTCCGGCCGGCCAGATGTGGGCGGCCGCGTGGATCGCGCTGCCGGTGTTCGCGTTGCTGCTCATCGGTTTCTTCGCCGGCGTCAAGCTGCCGTTCGGCATCCCGATCGGCCTGGCCGCCCTGGTGGCGGGCACCGCCATCGGCTGGATCGGCGGCTACATGCACCCCGCGGACGTGTCCGCGGCCGCCCGGGACATCGTGACCGGCCTGCCGTCGTTCCAGTTCGACCTGTTGTGGCACGGCCTGTCCGAGATCGGCCCGCTGCTGGCCACCGCCATCCCGTTGGGCATCTACAACTTCACCGAGGGTATGACCAATGTGGAGAGTGCCGCTGCCGCGGGCGACAACTTCAACCTGCGCAGCGTGCTGCTGGCCGACGGCATCGGCGCGATCGTCGGCTCGGCGCTCGGCTCGCCGTTCCCGCCTGCTGTCTACATCGGACACCCAGGCTGGAAGGAGGTCGGCGGCCGCACGGCGTACTCGATGCTGACCGGCGTCGTCATCGCGCTGATGTGCTTCGGCGGCCTGTTCGGCCTGCTCAGCGCGCTGCTGCCGGTGCCGGCGATCGTGCCGATCCTGCTGTACATCGGCCTGCTGATCGGCGCGCAGGCCTTCCGGGTCGTCCCGCGGCCGCACGCGGTCGCGGTGGTCATGGCCATCATCCCCAACGTCGCGGCGTGGGCGACCGGCCAGATGGACAACGTGCTGTCGGCGGCGGGCACCAGCGCGGCCGAGGTCGGTGAACCCGCCCTGGAGAGCGCGGGCGTCGTCTACCAGGGCCTGCACCTGCTCGGCGACGGCGCCATCCTGGCCGGACTGGTCCTCGGCGCGATCACCGCGTTCCTCATCGACAAGCAGTTCTGGTGGGCCGCCGGCTACGCGGCGGCCGGCGCGGTGCTGTCGTTCGTCGGGTTGATCCACGCCCCGCAGATCGGCTGGAACGCGGGTGGCGGTCAGGTCGCGCTGGGCTATCTGTTCTTCGCCGTGGTCTGTGCGGTGTTCGCCCTGCTCCACCGCGATTCGACGTCCGACGCCGAGCCGCGACCAGCCGCCACGGACATGATCGACGCATCCGCCTCATGAATTCCACCGACCGGGTCGCCGAGCTCGGGACCACCGGGCCCGTTGTCGACGACCCAGCCGTGCACGCCGAGGTGTCGGCGGCCTTCGCACGCTACGAAGCCGCACTGGTGGCCGGCGACCACGCCGTGCTGAACGAGTCGTTCTGGGCCAGCCCGGCCACCGTCCGGTTCGGCATCGCCGACCACCAGCAGGGCATCGACGAACTGCGCGCGTGGCGTGCCACGCAGGGACCACTCGACGGCCGGGAAACCCACGACACCCGGATCACCACCTTCGGCGCCGACACCGCCGTGGTGACCACCCTGTTCCGCTACCCCGGCCGGCCGGTCGTGGGCCGGCAGAGCCAAACGTGGGTACGGATGCCCGCCGGCTGGCGAATCGTCAGTGCCCACGTCTCGGAGATCGGCCAGTAGGTACGTCCGCGGCGACGGTCCATGCGCGGGGTCAGTTCTTCGGCACGCGTGGCCGGAGGAGGTTTTCCAGGTTCGCTCGCGCGACCTGCTTGAAGAACTCTCCGCGGTAGGTGGCGTCACCTGAGTCGTGCATCGTGTCGGTCATCGAGACCGCGGCCGCCTGTCGTTCCCAGGTGTGGGTCAGGCAGGTGTCCGAGTAGCTCTCCAGCAGGTTCCCATCGTTTTTCTCGAACTGGTGAATGATCCCTTGGGCGAGTTTTTCGGCGTCGTGCAGTGCGAGGCTCATTCCCTCCGCACTCATCGGGGAAATCAAGTGCGCCGCGTCGCCGAGGAGGTAGAGCCTGCCGTACCTCATCGGGCTGAACACCACACCGCGCAGCGGCACGACCTGTTTGGTGCCGATCGGCCCCCTCGGCACAGGTTCGCCGAACCGCGTGCCGAGCTCGCTCCAGACGCGTTCGTCCGGCCAGTCCTCGACGGTGTCGGTGACCGGGCACTGCAGGTAGACACGGCTCGCGTTCGGTCCGCGGGTGATCTGGGCGGCGAAGCCGCGGGAATGCACCGCCATCACGGCCGGCGGATCGGCGGGCACCTCCGTCATGACGGTCAGCCAGGCGTAGCCGAACTCGTGGGTGTGGCAGGTGAGGAAGCCGTCGGGGATGGCCGTCCTGGTGACGCCCTGGTGGCCGTCGCTACCGGCGACGAAGTCGCAGCCGATCACCGTGGTCGAGCCGGCGGTGTCCCGGTAGCGGACCCGGGGATGCCCGGTGCCGAGACCGTCCAGTGCGATGTCCTTGGCCTCGAAACGGAGGTCGCCACCGTCACGCAGGAATATCCTGATCAGGTTCCGGACCAGGATCTGCTGCGGGAGGAAGGCACCCTCGGCGTCCTCGTAGTCCATTTTCCATTCGCGCTCTTCACCGTCGACGATCAGCGGTATCGACTCGTCGGAGGAATCGTGACCGGGCCCTTCGACGGCCTCTCCCACGCCCCATTCGTGCAGCATGCGCACGCCGCGGGCGTCGAGCGACCCGGCCCGTTGCCGGTTCTCGACGTACTGGCGGCTGTGCTTTTCCAAGATGACGCACCGGATTCCGCTGCGCTGCAGGAAGGTGCCGAGCGCGAGCCCGGCGACCCCGCCGCCCACGACGACCGCGGTGGTGTTTTCTTCTGTTGGAGTCATGATCGCCACTGTGGCCGGGCCGGTGATTGCCGTCCACCGATATCCGGACGGGCAATAACGAAAACCCGCCAACATTCCTATTCGCCGCGGTCGCGCAGGCCGGCCTGGTAGCGCCCGGGGGTTTGCCCGACGACGGCGGTGAACGCTTCGATGAAGGTCGAGGGGTTCGACCACCCGCAGGTGATCGCGGTGTCGGTGACGGAGTCGCCGTCGGTGAGCCGGATGAGGGCGTGGTGGATGCGCAGGATGGTGCGCCAGCGGTGGAAGCTCATGCCGAGATCGGTGTGGAACAGGCGGCTGAGGGTGCGTTCGCTCGTCCCGGCGGCCCGCCCCAGTTCGGCCAGGGTCGTGTTCCGGCCGGGATCGGCGTGCAGGAGATCGGTCGCGGCGCGCAGCCGGTCGTCGCGCGGCTCGGGCAGGTGGAAGGACTGCTCGGGAATCTCGCCGAGTTCGTCGAGCACGACCGCGCGCAGCCGCCGGTCGGCGTCGGCGGATTTCGTCCGGTCGCCGGTCAGCGCCAGAATGCCCTCGCGCAGCAGGGGCGACACCGCGAACACGCAGGGGTGCTCGACCAGGTTCCCGCACTCGTCGGCGGGGACGGCGAGGATGCGGGCGTCGGTCCGGCCGTAGAAGCGGTGCGAGTGCTCGAAACCCGGCGGCGTCCAGGTGATCCGATCGGCGGGCGCGATCCAGGTGCCGTACTCGGTCGTGGTGGCGAAGGCCCCGGCTGCCGCGTACACCAGCTGCCCGTCGCGGTGGGAGTGGCTTGCGAGGTGATAGCCGTGCGGGAGCCAGCCCGCGCCTTGCGGCGTCCGCTCTTCCGGCGGTGCGGAAGATTGGCGGGTTTTCTGCATCGGAGGCCAGCTTACCGGTGGTACGGCACCTTCGGTAACGGACATGCCGCTGCTACTTTTCCGGTGGCCGGGTTCCGCCGCGTCGGTCAGCGCCGCAGACCATCGCCCTGCCATCCGCCGTGGGCCGGTAGCGTTTGCCCGGTCCGGCCGGATCTCCTCCAAAATCGCCGAGCTCCAGCTCGTTGGCCAAGAGGGTTCGGACGTGCCGGCCATCCCGCCACGACACACGCTCATGCCGAGGAGTGGACGTAGTAAGGCGTGCGCCATGACCCCGCCGCCGACGGGTGCACACCTGGCTTCGGCCGGGCTCGGCTGAGTCTGACCACCGAGTACTGACGACACGCCGTTCGAGCCGCCGACCACAGGGCCGCGTTGCGTCGCGACATCGGCTGCGAGTCGGGTTTTCGTCAGGTCCGGCAGCGGCCGGCCGGGAAGACGGTCTGGGCCGAGATCGGCCCCACTGTCCATCCTTCCGGATAAGAACGCCTGTTTGACCGGCAGGGTGTCCGGGGTACCTCCGCGCTCGAAGCGAGCCGCCACCCGCTCAGGGGTGGCGGGTCCCCCGGAAAAGGAGTTCCCCCACCGTGATCGTCCTCGGCGTCATCCTGATCATCATCGGCTTCCTCATCGGCATCCCGGTGCTGTACACGATCGGCACCGTGCTCGCCGTCGCGGGCGTCGTCCTCGCGATCCTCGGCGGGACCGGCCGTAAGATCGGCGGCCGCGCGCACTGGTACTGAGCCCGGAACGGGCCGGAAGCCCTCGCTTCCGGCCCTTTCCGTGCGCGAACCGGCTCGGCGGCCACCACGGTCGCCAGCACGCGATCTCGCTCCAGGTAGGTGCTACGCAGCGTCTGCGCAGGTCTTCGATTCAGCGAGTAAGTGCAAGGGGACTTTCTTCTGCCGGCTTGGTCATCCAGGGTCGAGATACCCCTGGTACTCGTGGCATTCGGGGTTGAGCTTGCCCGCAGCAACGGCCCGCTGCCCGCAGCCTGGCCCGTTGGAAGCACTCGACCGTTTCGTAGTGGATCGCGGAGGAGCGCTTGCTACCGATGTCGTCGGCGCAGATGACGTCGATGGCCAGCTTCCAACGCCTGCGCCCGTTGACTCGGTGAGGCCTCAGGCGTCATCGTTACGTGCCCCCGTGCAGAGTCTGGCCGGACCCGGTCCTGCCGCCCAGTCTTGAGTAGCCGCAGAGCGTGCACCTCGGCAAGCGGCGCTCGGCAGCACAACGCAGGGACCGGCCGCGACTGACACAGCTCGTCAATGCGGGGTTCCGGCCGCACGGCACCGCCCGACTCAATGCTGCTCGACTGGCTCCAAGCTCGGGGCCGCGCGCCATCCGCACTTTTGTTCGTAACGAACGCTGGCGGGTCCTCTCACCAATTTCACTGGGGTAAACTCCCTGTTACAACTGCGCTGAACAGCACACAGTTGCCAGCGACGATGGTCAAGCGCATCATTTCACTAGGCGATTCTCTATCGCGCAGGTCAGAGCCATGATCGACCCTCACTGGCAGTGAGGGTTCGAGTCCCCTTGGCTCCACATCGCAACGAACCCCTTCGTTTCAGTCTTCCAGGCTGGTCGGAGGGGTTTTCTGCGTTCCGGCTCGGATCTTCGGTGATCGGCTTACGGCGTGATCTTGTGCTCCTGCTGGGGCAAAACTGGAGCACTGCCCCACCCCCGTTCCGACGCTGAGACGGTCTCTCGATCGTCCGCGGATCGAGATCCAGCGACCGGAACCGCCGCCTTGGCCACTCAGCCACCGTGACCGCGCTGCCGGCCGGATCGATCCACACCCGCCGACGCTGATCCACCTCCAACCCGGCGGCATAGACCCCAGCATCACGCCGCGAGCCAAATCCGGAGACCGAACGAACACCACTACCCAACCGTGGAGTTCCCCGGCGCAAATATCTCCAGCGTCCGCCCTCAACGACGATGCAGGCGCCGACCGGCATCCCAGATGCGCAGATCGCGACGACCGGTCTGTACAACACTCTCGTGCCGATGAGGGTGTGTTGCTGCCGTGGCCAGCAAATTGTCGCTCTCTACGGGGCTGGCTGAAGGGTTTCTGCGCCTTCCGCTATCGGTCCAGGAACGCGAGCAGAGGGTCGAGTGAATGAAGGAAACGCATGTGCTCCGGGCCGTGTCCCACGGTGAATCGCACGTGATGCTGGAGTCCCGGGGTGTCGCCCATGTCGCGGACGCGGAAGCCGCGGGTGCTCAGCTCGGTCGTCAGCTTCTTGGCGGTGAACTCGCTCTCGCACGGCACGTGCAGGAAATTGCCGCCGGATGGTGGTGCGTGGACAGCGCGACCGGCCAGCCATTCACGCGTCGTTTCGCGAGTTCCCGCGATGTCCGCCCATACCTGCTCGAACGCCCGGTGGCGGCCGGGGGTGGCGCACAACGCCTGGAGCATGAGCGTGTTGACGTGGGATTCCTGGCCGAAGGCACGCAAGAATCGAATGATGGCGCCGTCGGCGAGCGCAGTGGCGAGTCTGCCCCCGGCCAAACCGAAGCTTTTGGACCAGCTGAACAGGACGAGGCAGTTCGGCCCGGCCAGTTGTGCCAGCCGACGGTAGTCGCCAGAAAATCCCGCGTAGCAGCCATCGATGACCAGCAAGTGGCCGCGAGCCCGACACGAGGCCGCCAGCGCGGTCAGCTCGGCCCATGCCGGTAGGTGGCCGTCCGGGCCGTTTGGCCACGACACCGCGACGATCGAGGACACGGACGCTTCAGCCGCGACCCGCATCTCGTTGAGCCATCGCCTGGCGGGGTCCGAAGGCTTGCGGACCCGCGTCACCCGCCACCCGCCGGCCAACGCCGCCGCCGTGGTCCAAGCTTCGTAGTTCGGGTCTTGCAGCACGAGCCTGCCGCCGTAGAGCTCGCGAGCCGCCGAAACCAGCAATCTGATGACTGAGTCGGAGCCGGGGGCGAGCAGGATCTCGTCTTCCTCCCGCCCGAACAGCTTGGCTGCGGAATCCAATGCTCGGTCCTGCACCGGGTACCGGGTCAGCGTCCCCGGCCGGAAGTCCGCGACCAGACCGGCGACCAGGTCTCCGACAGCAGGGTGAATCAGCTCGTTCGAGCTGAAGTTGGCCCGCGGGTCGTACGTGCGCCGCGGTCGGACGACGGGGTCGGGCCAGCGTGGTCCCGGACTCGTCATGGTGCTCCCCCTGGCAGGGTCAGCCGGAGCGCCGCCCGGCGTGCGACCTGTTCATCGATCCCGAGCAGTGCGTGCCGGGCGACCGCGTCGGCCGCCAGCCTGTCGATCTCCGCCAACGTCCGGACGGGTACGGACGGAGGGAGGACCAGCCGACGCAACACCGCAACGGGGGGTTCGCCACGCGTCGACGCGTACTGGTCGACCCACTCCCCGGCAGCCGTGAAGAACCGCGCGGTCAAGGCGAAATCGCGAACTATCCACCGCGGAGCCACACCGAGCACCCGGAGCACGACCATCACCACCAGCCCGGTCCGGTCCTTGCCGAGCCTGCAGGTGACCACGACCGGCGAGGGATCGTCTGCCAGGATGCTCATGACCTCGCCCGCAACCTCGAACGCCCGGGGCAGGAGCCGTCGGTAGTGCGCGACGAAGTAGGCCGCGTCACGAGTGGCGCCTCCTCTTCCGCGATGCACCGGATCGCTCATCGTCAGCCGGCGCACCAGGATGCCCTGGTGGTCGGGTTCGTCGACCACCTCTCCGTCGCCGCGCAGATCGACCAGCCGGACCCGCCCGTGACGGGCGGCCAGGACCCTGGCGACCGGCGGAATCGCGGACGTGCCGGAACCGCACCGGATCAATGCGTCGAACGCGGTGCGACGGCCGTCCCGCAGCGGCAGTCCGCCGAGATCGCGCGTGTTGATCACCCCGGCGCCCGTCCAGCAGCGGCTTCGCACGTCCACTCAACGACCCCGGGGCGAGCCCACGGCGGACAGGCGCTTCTTGATCCCGGTGAGCAGCGTCTCCGCCCGCAGGGAAAGCAAGCTGAACGAACCCGCGTCGCCGAGGCCGTGACTGCTCTCACACAGACCGTTGAGGAACAACGGCCCCACTCCGGACGCCTCGTCGGCGGGCTGGACGAAGTAGTCCCGGTCCACCTGCAGCGTGCCCCGCGCGTCCGTGGCGAAGTCGCCCGCCAGCCCGTCGAGCACCGGAGGGTGCGGCTCCTGATCGACCGCCGGGCCGAGGTCGCGGAATCCGGTGGCCAGCACCACGGCGTCCACCACGACCACCTCCTGGTCGCCTCGGTGCCGTTCGCGCAGGGACAGTTCCACCTGGCTCCCGACCATCCTGGCTGCGGTCACCTCCCGATTACGGTAGGTGAACAGCCGCCTCGTACCGTCGATCTGGTCCTCGTAGCGGCGAAGGTAGAGCGCGTCGATCACGTCGCCGTCGACAGCCGAGTAGTTGGTTCCACGCAGCTGCGAGTCCAGATCCCGCTTGCTCTCCGCCGAAGCGTCGAAGTAGTAGTCGGTGAACTCGGGGAGGAACGCTTCCTCGGAAAACGGGCTGGTGTCCTTCAGTCGCGGGCCGAAGCCCCGCATGATGCTGAGAATCGCACCTCGCGGGAAACCGGAGTGCAAGTCGAGGGTGATCTCGACGGCGCTCTGGCTCGCGCCGATCACTGCGACTCTCGGTGCCTCCTCGCGCTCACGCAGTTCGGCCACTCTCCAGCGGTATTCGTTGCTGTGGAAGATATTCGTACCGAGAAGAGGAGTGAACAACTCCGGGATGTACGGTGTGCGCCCCGTTCCGACGACCAGCGAATGCCCGCGGTAGCTCTGCCCCGACCGGGTTTCCACCACGTAGTGCCGGTCCGGCCCCGGCGCCCGGGTCACCCGCACCACCTCGCGCTCGTACTCGACGACGTCACCGAGTTGCTCGCCGGCCCAGCGGACGTACTGCGCGTAGTCACGACGAAGGGGGAAGTGCGCCGGAACGTTGAGGAACGCCAACAGCCTCCCCTGCTCGTGCAGGAAGTTGACGAAGGTGAACCGGCTTCTCGGATTGCGGAGCGTGGCCAGATCCCGGATCGGGTTGTTCTGGATGTCGGAGCCCCTCAGGAGCATCCCGGGCTGCCAGCTCACTTGCGGACGCGCTTCGAGAAACCGCATGCGAAGTTCCGGTGCTTCCTCGGCGGCGGCCGCGGCGAGCGCGATGTTCGCCGGACCGAACCCGATGCCGACGACGTCGTGGATTTCCTCCTGGCCGCCCATCACCGGGTCCGTCCGAACGCCAGTGCCGCGGGAACGCGCTCGGTCGACGGTGTGCGGTAGCCGTCACCGCCGAAGATCAGCTCCAGATAGTCGGCGGGCGTGTGACCGCGGAGGGTGATCTCTGACGGCGTCACGAAGGTTTGCCGGTTGAAGGCGCTCAGCTCTCGCTCTGTCATGTCACCGTGCATCTGCTCGTAGGGCGTGTACAGCGTCGGCCGGACTCTGGCGCCGGCCGCGCGGATGATCTCCATCGTGCGCCGGGTTCCGACCGGAGTCGTCCCCGGCAAGCCGACGATCACGAAGCAGTTCAGCTCGATCCTGTGCGTCCGGCACCAGCCGACGACCTCTTCGAAGCGCGCCCGGGCCAGCTGCTTGACTCGGGGAAGTTCCCCGGCGGCGGCCTCCTCGAACGTTTCGACGCCCACGCTGATCCGCACACACCCGGCCGCGGCCATGTCCGCGATCATTCCTTCGCTCAGGTGGTGGAGGGTGGTCGCGCACTTCCAGGCATAAGGCCGTGGTTCCGCGCGGAGCGCCCCGCACAGCTCGGCCACCCACTTTTTGTCCAGCGTGAACGTCGGCGCGTAGAAAGCCACGTACTCGAAGGGGTGGGCGGCGAAGGCGTCTCGGATGTAGCTCACCGTCGCTTCGACCCCCAGCCGTCGTTCGCCGCGGCCCTGCATCGACGGCACGTCGCAGAAGGAACAGCCCACCGGGCAACCGCGAGCGACCGGCACCACCAGTTCGCGCCGTTCGGGAATGCCGCAGAACTTGTTCTGGTCGCGGCGATAAAGACTTTCATAGGCCGCATAGGGGATCTCGGACACGTCCGGCAGAACCCACTCGCCGACGGCGAGCCAGCGACCCGGCCCGCTCGGGTCCAGCCAGTCCCCGCCTTGGCGCACGTACACCCCCGGTAACCCTCTTCCCACGCGTTCGCCCGCTTCCGCCCACCGCAGCGCTTCGGCCACGCCCGCTTCGTAGTCGCCACCGGCCACGATCGCGTCGAGGTCGAGCGTCCGGAAGAACCCGGGGTTCTGATAGCCGAGCCTGCCGACTGTCACCAGGGTGGCCTCCGGGCACAACGCCCGGCAGTAGTCCGCGGCCCGGCGCACCCCTTCCACGACGTCGAACTCGTTGACGATCACCACCGCGTCGAACCGGCCCGAGAACACGAAGTCGGCGAACTCCTTCCACGAGAAGTTCAACGCACCCGCGTCGAGTGCCGCCACCTCGTGCCCTTGTCCGCGCAAGTAGGCGGCGATCGTGAAGGTGGGCAGGTGGTGGCCGGCGTTGAAGTAACTCGGCACATGCGGTGGCCAGGTGACGAGTACTCGCATCCACTGCTCCTTTTCGACTGGTTGTCACACCTGCCGGGCCGGCACGGCCCAGCCTTCGATCAGGTCCGCGACTTCCGCGGTACCGACCGTCCGAGCTTCGATCTCCCGGCGCCGCAGCGCCTTGCGCACGTTCTCGGCCCGGTCCCTCCCCCGGCTCGGCGTCACCGCCAGCACCAATCCGGCGTCCGGGTTGGTGCGGGCCGCGTCGACGACCGGCCATCGGCCGCGGAACCGGAAAAGGAGAACCAGCCACAACAAGGCACCCAGATCACGGGTCGCCTTCACTCGTGTACCCCTCGCGGCTTCGGCCGCCACGGCGGTCGGCAGACCGCCGAGATCACCGCGCCGGATCCGCCACGCCCGCGCGACCACCCGGTACAGACACCGGAACGTGCCGGTGTCGACGACCACCACCACTTCCGCGCGCGCCGCCCGGATGGGGATAGTGGGCAGGTAGTTGCCCTCGATGATCCACCGGTCGTTCGAGACGATGGTTTCCTGCCGCCGTTTCCACCACACTGGGTCCGGTCGGGTCCAGCCTGGCCCCCAGTGCTCGTCGTCGAGCCGGTGGAGCGGCAGCCCGGTCCGGCGTGCCAGCACGGTCGCCAGCGTCGACTTGCCCGAACCGGGGCAGCCAAGCACCAAGATCCGCGACACCGTTGCGCCGAAACCGTTCATCGCCGGCCGTGCACCAGCAACGAAGTGCGGTCGACTGGGGGCGCCCCGCGCACCCTGCTCACCTGGTGCCAGGAGTTGTCGGCACGGGCCAGCAGGGCGGAAGCTCCGAGTTCGGGGACGACCCGGCCGGCGACCGAGGCCGGATCGTCGCCCTCCAAGATCTCCAAGCAGCCACCCCATTCGGCTCGCCACCCCCTGGTGAAGTAGAAGATGTGGCTGAACAGCTTGTCCGCACGATCGGTGTGCGGGCTGAGCCAGTCGCCGCCGGCGTGGCGGACCAGCCGGATCTCGAGTCCGGACGCGACCGGCTGCCGCAGCAGCGCCGCCACGTCCCGCAGGTAGGTCCCCTCGGTGAGGTCGGCGATCAACCGGCGCCACACCTCCGTCAGATCGGACGGCACCGAATGTTCCCGGGTGACCAGGGGGCGGCTGAAATTGCGATAAGTCTTGTCCCTGTTCGCACCAGTCACGTCCATTCGAGTGAATTCTCCGGACGGGAATTCCGCCGCCAGACGCTCGGCGACCTCGGCCCCGAACAACTCTCCAGGAGCGGTTTCGAGCCAAACATAAGGTTCACACCTTGGCTCTCGGCGCGCCCAATCAGGATTCAATACAGACATTGCAGGCCCCTTGGTACGCGACTCTTCACTCGGCGCGCAACGGCACACACCGGACACACCGGACACGGCGATTCGCGAACTCAGCACCGCGGCACGCGAATCGCCCACTTCACTCACCGTGAACAGGCACGATGCGACCCAGTGTCGCCGCGGCACAATGCCAGACCTTCGAAGCCGGTGCGTAATCAGCGCGCGTCTATGACGTCGAATCAATCTGGACTGCCGCTGAACGCTGCCCCACCTTAGCGAGCGCCCTCCCAGCGCGATCCGTAGTACAGCACGGCGCAAATGAGGGCGTCAACCCCTTGATCCACCTCATTGGTTCGTGTACTGCTTGAGAAGCAAGCCTTCGGGGAGGGGGGCCAAATTGTGTGCCTTGCGTAGCGTGCTCACAGCAAATCAAGCCGACACCGTATTGACCGTCAATGGCGGGCGCCGGATCGCCGGCGCGGTGGCGACACAGGGCTTCAAGCATTCACTGGTGACCGTGGTCGCCGCCGCGCTCGCGGGGCAAGCACCGGTCTCGGTGGCGAACTGCCCGGACGTCTCGGAAACGCAGGTGCTTGCCGGGCTGGTGAACGCGCTCGGCGGTCGTGCGCACCTGTACGGCCGCACCCTCGTCGTCGACGGCAGCGGTGTCGCCACCGCGGCGCTGGACCCGGACCTCGCGAGCCGGATCCACGGCAGCGTCTACCTCGTCCCGGCGCTGCTAGGACGTTTCGGAGCCGGCTGGATCCCCAACGCGGGCGGCTGCCGGATCGGCAACGATCCCGGTGGCGGCAGGCCGGTCGAGCAGTACGCCGACGTGTTCCGCCGGTTCGGCGCGATGGTCGAGCCCAGCCCGATCGGCGGTCTCGATGTCACCGCCGATCGGCTGACCGGCTGCCGAATCGACCTGCTGGACTACACCGCCGATCGCCGCTTGCGCAGTGGTCCGCTGTACTCCGGCGCCACCAAGACGGCGCTGTTGACCGCCGCGGTAGCGCACGGCACAACGGTCTTGCGGCACCCGTACCCCAAACCGGACGTGACCGACCTGGTCGATGTGCTGCGCGGGCTCGGCGCGGACATCGACGTGGCCTCGCCGGAGCAGATCGTGGTGCACGGCCGCGGCCCCGACGTCCTCCGGACCCCGCTGTCGCACACCTTGGTGCCGGACCTGATCGAGGTCGTCACGTGGATCTGCGCCGGCGCGGTGCTCGGCAGCGCTCCGCTGCGGGTCACCGGACGCGGCATGGCACGCGCCACGCGGGCACTCGCCCCGGAGTTCGCGGCGTTCGAGCAGCTGGGCCTGCGCATCGACCTCCAGGCGGACGCGGTTGTCGCCCACCCGGCCGAGGGGCTGAAGCCGATCGACCTCGTCGTCGGCTCGCACGGTGTGTTCAGCGACAGCCAGCCGTTCCTGGCACTGCTCGCGGCACACGCCACGGGCCGCTCGACCGTCACCGACACGGTGTGGGCCAACCGGTTCGGCTACCTCGACGGGCTACGGACACTGGGTGTCGACGCCCAGCTGAACCGGCGGTCGCTACGGCTGACCGGACCCTGGACGCCGAGTGCCGCCGAGCGGGCGATCCACGCCACAGACCTGCGGGCCGCGGCCGTGCTCCTGCTGGCGGCGCTCGCAACACCCGGGACCACCAGGGTCTCCGGCACGGATCATCTCGTGCGGGGCTACGCCGACCTGCCCGGCCGTTTGCGAGCGCTCGGTGCCGACGTAGCCGCCGAACCTGCCAAGCCCGTCGAGGAAGGAAATTAGCCCATGCTCGACACGGCCGTGCTCAAACACCATCCCGCCGACTTCCTGGTTCGGGAGAACCTCGTCACCGCGCTCGTCGACCACGCCGACGCAAGCCACCACTACCTGCTGTTGCGCAAGTCCGGCTACACCACTATGGAAGCCGTCCGGCTCATCGCCGACCGCCTCGGGCTGCCGGCCACGGACATCACGTACGGCGGCCTGAAGGACGAAGACGGCGTCACCGAGCAGCTCGTCGCGTTGCCCGTGGGAACGTTGACGGGCCAGGACATCGAGCCGTCGATCTCCACCGATGAGGGGGAGCTGAGCCTGCAGCACTACGGCTACGGCGCGGACCCGTTGCGCATCGGCGGGCTGGAGGGCAACGGGTTCCGGGTGGTGGTGCGCAACCTACCCGAAGGGACCGCAGCGGAGCTGGCCGATCGACGGAAGATCAACCTGTTGTTTCTCAACTACTACGACACCCAGCGGTTCGGCGTCCCCGGCGGCCCCAAACGGACGCACTTCGTCGGCGCGGCTCTGCTCGAAGGCGACTACAGCACCGCGCTCCGGGAGCTTGCGGAGCTGCGGGCTCCGGAAAGCGCTTCCGCACGGGCGTGGACCGGCGAGGCCACCGCCTACTTCCACCACGAACTCGATCCGCGCACTGTGGCGTTCTACCTCGCAGCACACTCGTCTTCTTTGTGGAACAAGACCTTGCAGAACCTCGTCGAAAGCACCTGCTCCGGTTGGATCCGGGTCGAGCAGGAGGGGTTGCCCTACCTGTATCCGACCGGACGCGGCTCCGGTGCCGCGGTCATGGCCGTGGCCCCCGATCTTCCCTACCGGCGCTACACCTTCGAGAACGGCGTGCCGATCGGGACAGCTTCAACCAGGCCTACCGTGGTTCAGACCGTGGTGGCGGTATCCGGCCTCGAAGCCGACCCGTTCCACCCCGGCCGGTTCGCTATCACCGCGCGCTTCTTCCTGCCCTCCGGCTGCTACGCGACGGCCGCCATACGCCAGCTCCTGGCGCACCGGGACTGAACCCGCACGCTTCCACCCGTCCGTCGGCCCACCGGTCGTGAAGGGATAACCAAGCATGCTCGACACCGACCGCGGATTCGCTCACAGCACGGATCCGTTCACCATCCATCTAGCCGAAAACGTGCTCTCTCCTGACTCGGTGGCCAAGCTCGAAGACTCCGCGCCCACCGAAGGGTTCGAACGCATCGAGGTGCTCGACCCCGAGCACGAGAAGCAGTACGCGATGAACCTGCTCTACCTGCAGAAGGACAGCGAGCTGTGCCCGGCTGCCGCCACGGTACCCGCCCCGTGGGCCGAGTTGATCACCTCGTTGCGGTCGCCGGAATTCGTGACCTGGCTCGAGGCGGGGACCGGCCTCGAGCTGCGGGCGCTCCCGACCGACATCGGCGTGTACACCCACTTCGACGGTGACTACATTTCCGTGCACAAGGACAAGCCAGACAAAGCGCTCACCGCCATCCTCTACCTGAACCGGAATTGGCCCGAGGAACTGGGCGGTCTTTACGAGGTACGCGCCTCCGAAGATCCAGCCGTCCCCCCGGTGCGCAGCATCGCCCCCCGCGGCGGGCAGCTGCTCGCTTTCCCGCCAACGGCCACTTCCTGGCACGCGGTGTCCGAGGTGCGCACGGGCGGCACGCAGACCCGGCTGACTGTACAACTGGAATTCTGGCTCGACAACCGCGGGAGGCGGCACTAGTGCTCGCTGTCGACCGGGTTCCTTCGGTGCGGACCGAACTTCCGGGCCCGCGCAGTCGGCGGTTGCTGGACCGCCAGCAAGAGCGCGAGTCCGCCGCTCGTTCCTATCCTCGGCGCCTCCCGATCGCACTGAAGCGCGGATCCGGCTGTTTCGTCGAAGATGAGGACGGGAACGTCTTCATCGACTTCTTGAGCGGCGCCGGCGTACTCGCACTCGGCCACAGTCATCCCGAACTCGTCGCAGCCGTGCAGCAGCAGGTCGCCGTATTGGCGCACGGCTTGGACTTCCCCACCGCGGTCAAGGACGACTTCACCGGCAAGTTGCTGGATGTCATGCCGACGTCGATGCGCCAGGACCTGAGGCTGCACTTCTGCGGGCCGTCCGGTGCCAACGCGGTCGAGGCCGCGATCAAACTGTGCAAGAAGGCCACCGGACGTGGTGAGGTCGTCGCGTTCCAAGGCGGCTTCCACGGGATGACGCATGGCGCCATCGCCGCCTCGTCGGAAGGCGCCTTACGCACGAACCTGGCCGATGTCATGCCCGGCGTCCACTTCCTGCCCTTCGGCTACTGCCATCGCTGCCCGATTGGCTTGACGCCGTCGACCTGCGAGACGAACTGCGCGACCTACGTCGAGCGCGCGCTCTCCGGTTCGCACACGGGCATCGGCAAACCCGCCGCGGTGCTGCTCGAGCTCGTGCAGGGCGAAGGCGGCAATGTGGTGGCACCCCGTGCGTTCGTCCGCCGGGTCCGCGAGGTCAGCGCGCGGCTGCAAATCCCCCTCATCGTCGACGAAGTGCAGACCGGGTGCGGCCGCACCGGCCGGTGGTTCGCCTTCGAGCACTACGACATCGAGCCGGACGTCGTGGTGCTGTCGAAAATGCTGTCCGGCGTCGGCATGCCCGCGGCGGTGATCGCCTACCACCGGCGGCTCGACACTTGGCGGCCGGGTTCGCACACCGGCACCTTTCGCGGCAACCAGCTCGCTTTCGCGGCCGGCGCAGCGTTCCTCGAGCTCGTGGAGCGGGACGGGGTGCTCGGCAACGTGCGGGACCGGGGCAGGCAAGCCCTCGAGTCGCTGGCATCCGTCCGGCGCGCGCACTCCGGCCTCATCTCCGACGTGCGGGGGCTCGGGTTGATGATCGGGGTGGAGTTCAGCCGCCCCGACGGCGAGCCGTGGGCGGAAGCGGCGGCGTTGGTGCAGCGGAACGCGTTGCGGCGCGGGCTCATCTTGGAGATCGGCGGGCACGGCGACGGCGTGGTCCGCATGCTGCCGCCGTTGATCGTCGACGAATTCATCATGGCGAACGCTATGGCCCTGTTCGGTGAAGCTGTCGATGCCGCCGCGAAGGAGCTTCGATGACCTCGATCGCCGTGGACCTGTCCCGGGTCTACCGCCACCGGCTCGTGCTCGTTTCACCGCCGAGGACCGGCTCGACACCGGTGGCCAGGCTCCTTTGGCAGCACCCGGCGATCGGTTTCCACTGCCACGAGCCGTACGAAGCCCGCTACTGGGGCGGTCAGGGCGCCGAGTCGGTGGCGACGTGCCTGCGAAACCCGATGTCGATCGCCGGGGGACAGCGTGTGCCGCTGCGCCAGGTCCCCGGTGGGAGCGGCCTGCTGGTCAAAGAGATGAGCTTCCAGCTCAACGAAGACCAGTTCGCCGAGCTTGCTGCGGTGGCCACCGCACCGATCGTCTTCGTGCTCCGCGACCCGCGGAAGTCGACGGTGTCGCGACTGCGAATCGTGCGCGAGCTCTACGACGGCGACCGGTTCCCGGCGTTCGAGAGTGGCTGGCCGTCGCTGGCCACCCAAGTCACGTGGTGCCGGAGGAACGACGTGCGCTACGTGCTGATCGACTCCGACGACCTGCGTGCGGCCCCGGCGGGAACGTCGGCCGCGCTGCTCTCGGCGCTCGGTCTGGCGGAGTCCGGGCCGGTACACGTCTGGGAACCCCGTCCGGGGCTGCAGCTGGTCTCGCCGGAGGTCGGCACGTTGATGAGCGCCGCTCGCACGGCGGACGACCCCTTCTATCGCCGGGTTCTCGCCAGCCGGGGCATCGAGCCCCCGGATCACCCGGAGCCGGAGGTCGAGGACGTCTTGATCGAGAAAGCCGGAATGGCCGACGACGTCGCAGCCTGGGCGAAGCTGCACGCCAGCCTGCGCCAGGACCCCAACTTGCTGGTCGCCGGAGGTGCGACATGACGGCGACAGACTCAAGCGGACGCGGCGTGACGGCCTGGCTCACCGGCCTGCCGAGCGCGGGTAAGTCGAGCATCGCGGAGGCCACCGCGACGCTCGCCGCCAGTCGTGGCCTCGCCGTACAGGTCCTCGACGGCGACGAACTGCGCCGGACCCTCTGCGCCGGACTCGGGTTTTCCCGCGAAGACCGGATCACCAATGTCCGGCGAATCGGCTACGTGGCCGAGCTGCTGGCCCGCAACGGCATCATCGCGCTCGTCGCCGTTATCGCACCGCACCGGGTGGCGCGCGACGCGGTCCGGGCCCACCACGAGCGCGCGGGAACCCGCTTCTTGGAGGTGCACGTCGACGCACCGGTCGAGATCTGCTCACTGCGGGATCGCAAGGGCCTCTACGCGCGACAGCGAGCGGGCACCCTGACCGGGCTCACCGGCGTGGACGACGGCTACGACCGCCCGGAAGCGCCGGATCTCCGGCTGCTCACGGCGACTCACACTGTCGACGCTTGCGCGCGCGAGGTGCTCCAACTGGTCACCGATCGCGCCCAGGTCGCGGCCATCTCGGGGAAGGGACGTCCGTCATGACCGAGCCACGGGTTCGCCAGGTGACCGAGGCCGAAGTAGCAGCTTTCCGCGAACACGGGTGGGTGTTGCTGCGCGACTTCGTCCGCCCCACACAGCTCGCCGCGCTCGCGGCGGAAATCCGCCGGCTCATGGGCACGAACGCGCAGCGGCACAAGGACGGCAGAGGCTGGCTGTCTTCGATCTGGCGTACCTACGACGAACCCGGCCACGAAAGTGAACGGCTCTGGGAATTCGCCACGTCAGCGGAAGTCGGGCGCATCGGTGCCCGTTTCCTGCGTGACCGCCCGGTGCGCTTCCTGCGCGACGAAGTTTACGTGAAAATGCCGACCGAAGAAGGCGGAGGCCAGCCGACGCCGTGGCACCAGGACTTCGCTTACGCCAATCGCGACCGGTCCGAACAACTGAACTTCTGGATAGCGTTGGCGGACATCCCAGCGAACGGGGGCGGGATGCGCTACCTGAGCGGTTCGCACCGGGCCGGCCTGCTCGGGCGGTCGTTCGACGGCGAAGCCGACGACACGGTCACCCGCCATCCCGAACTTGTCGACGAATACCCCGTCTCACCTCAAGTGGCCTTGCGTGCCGGCGACGCGTACGCGCACCACGCCATGTCGGTGCACGGCGCTTGGGCGAACACCTCCGACGCGATCCGCTGGAGCTACACCGTCGTGCTCTTCGACGCCGACGCCCGCTACACCGGCGTCCCATGGGCCGCGAGGCTCGCGGAAAAGATGAAGACCATCAAGATCAACGATACTTTCGAACACCCGCTCACCCCCATTGTGTGGCCGACGGGAAACTGTGGTCAGAATGAGATTTGAAGTGTGGCAACATCGTTTTTCAACCTTGACGATGACCAGGCGATTCAGTAACGTCGAGAGTGGTGTCGAATCGGCACTGGCGAGACCGGGGGAAATCACCACGAATCTGGCCAGATTTCTCGTCGAGCTCCCGGATTTTCGGCGTTCCGAGCATCTTTTCCGACACCAGTCATTTACCCGCGCGTCGTGGCGCGGTGCGTCGCCAACAAGACGATATCGCAAAACACGCGCACTCTGAAAGGGGAAAGGAAATGACCGCTGTCTGGGACACCCGTCCACAGACCGAGGTGGTGCGCACAGTTCCTTACACCGGGGACGGCACCGGCGTCGCCACACCCGATGCCATCGAGACCGTCCGTTCGGCACTGCGGGAAGAAGGCATCGTCATCGTGCGGGGCTTCCCCGCCGAAGCGGCCTCGCTGGTCGCCTTCTCGAAGCAGCTGGGCAAGCCGGAACCCGGCGTGCTGGACGACGGCTCCCTGAAGCCGGACGAGCCGATGTACTGGATCAACGACATCACCCACCAGAAGAAGGGCGGCGGCGAGCTCACCATGCACACCGCCGGCTCGCACGCGGCCGCCGAGCCCCGCATCCACCTGCTCCTGATGGTGGAGAAGAGCGATCTGCCGGTGACCGAAGGCGAAACCGACAACGGCCAGTCGCAGTTCGCTCGCGTGGACGACGCGGTGGCCAGGATGTCCGACATGTTCGGGAGCGAGGCAGCTGAGGCCGCGCTCTCGGTGCTGCTGCGGACACCGATCAGCACGGAGTTCCCCGAGGACGCGCCCCGTGTCGACCCGTTCCTGACCAGGGCGACCGACGGTACGTGGAGCTTCCGCTACTGGCGGCGGATCAAGCAGCACGCGGCGAACGCGGACTTGACCACCGAGCAGATCGAAGCGCTGCACATGTTCGACCAGGCGCTCAACGCCGAGAAGTTTGAGTTCGCTCTCGAGAAGGGTGACCTCGTCGTTCTCGACAACCACCGGACCGCGCACGGTCGCCGCGAGTTTCCCGCCTACGCGCAGGACGCCGACGGCAACCAGCTCGTGTCCAAGCGGCGCATCTTCAACATGCACATCGCAGCGGAGATCTGACTAGAGAACTGCCTCGGGCAGTGAGCGTCACCCTGCCGGCTCGGCCAGCGACGGCCGGGCCGGCAGGGCCGGGGTGAACAACGACGACATCAAGGAGGTGGCCGATGCAGGACGGTTTCTACCTTTCGACGTACCTCAACAGCGCCGGCCTGAATCGGCTTGTCAACGTCGCCTACCGGCACGACAACAACGTCTCGCTGTGGCGGAAGCACGGCCGCGCGGTAACTCTGCTCGGTCACTGGGAGCTGGAACGCCTGACCGGGCAGAAGCAACACCGCACGCCGTTCGCCCACCTCGACGACGCGCGCTCGTTCCTGAACGTCCTGCTCGCCGACTTCGACCTGACGCTCGACGACATGACCGAGATCTGGGGCACTCCGGGGCTCGCCACCGTCGACGACTACCACCTGGTCGCGGAACACCCGGATCTCGCGTACCACAGCCTCGGCCACCTCTACAGCGCCATGCTCCTCGACAGCGACGTGTTCTTCGACGGCACGGTTCTCGGCATGGCCGTCGACCGCGGCCCCGATCGGCTGCTCGACCGCCGGTGGAAGACCTGCTGGTTCGCGGGGGCCGTCGCCCGTGCGGGATCCGTCGAATTCTTCCCGATCGAGTCGCCGGGCCCCCTCTATGGATCGGCCAAGGACCGGTTCCGGCTGCGCGAAGGCACGCTGATGGCGCTCGCGACGGCCACCGATGCCGAGGGAAACTGCGACCGAGAGGCCATCCTCGACGAGTTCGCGTTCAGCGGTTTCGAAAGCATGGCCCAGGCACCGGCAGCCCTCGACCGCATCCATGAGCAGGTGCGGGACACCGCGGGAGGCGACCCGCGGTTCACCGAAGAGGAAAGCCTGATCAGCGCCGTCATGAAGGAGGTGCAAGGCATCTCAGTCATGATCATGGAGCGCAACGTTGATCGCGCCGTGGACCGCTTCGCCCTCGACCCGGGTACCACGCATCTCGCGCTAGCCGGCGGCTATGCGCTCAATTGCCCGACCAACAGCCACCTGATGCTGAAGTACGGCTTCGCCGGTCTGCTGGCGCCGCCGTGCGTCAGCGACGGCGGCCAGTCGATCGGCATGGCGCTCGCCGCGTTCCACAAGAAAACCGGCGGTGCCCGGTTCGACTTCACCTTTCCGGGCGCCTACCTCGGCCGCGCCGACGACGATGTCGACGAGGCGCTGGCCGAGTTCGCCGACTTCATCGTCGACGTCTCCCCGGCCGGTCCCGAGGTCGTGGTCGACGACATCCTCGACGGTCCGGTCGCCTGGTTCGCGGGACGTTCGGAAACGGGACCACGCGCACTGGGCAACCGCAGCCTGCTGGCGGATCCCACCTCGCCGGCCGCCAAGACTGCGCTCAACGAACTCAAACGACGCGAGTGGTGGCGCCCGGTCGCGCCGGTGGTGCTGGAAGAGCACTTGACCGACTGGTTCGCCGACTCCCGGCCGTCGCCGTACATGCTGGAGACCTTCACCATCCGCGACGACCGGCGCACCCGCATCCCGGCGGTCGCCCACCTCGACCAGTCGGCCAGGGTGCAGTCGGTCAACCCGGCCCAGAACCCGCGGCTGTACGCCCTGATCGCGGCGTTCCACCGGCGGACCGGGGTACCGATGCTGTGCAACACCTCGCTCAACGACAAGGGCGAGCCGATCGTCGACACCATCGCCGAGGCGGTGACCTTCTGCTTGCGCAGACGAGTCCCGATCGCGTACTTCAACGGGCGGCGGGTGGTGTTCACCGATTTCGAAGCCTTCCCGGCTCCCGGGCCGAGGCCGCGAACAAGAGAGCCGTTCGTGGCGTCTCCCGTCGAACGTTCGGCAGCGGTCCGAGCGGAGGCGAACCCCCACGGCCTGCCCGACTTGCACCTCTACCTGCTCCTGCGCGATTTCGAGCTCGGGGCACGCTTCGACATCAGGACCGAGCAAGGCGCCGCGGGCGCGTTCGCGACCGTGGAACACCGTTTGAACAACGAACCCGGATTGCGCGAGCACACCGAACACGCGATGCGGCGGAGCGCGCTGCAGTTCGCCGACTTCGGGCAGGAGCACATCTTCGACGCCGGCCACGCCGCGGCACACCGATAGGGGAACGATGACCATTCAGCAGACGACCACCACGAACGACCTGGAGCGGCGGGAACAGCTCGAGCAACTCGCCAAGATCGTCGCCGTCCTCGACCGGCTGGGCCCGTCCACCATCCCTGAGCTGCTAAGGCACACCATGCGTGCGGACCGCCAGCTCATTCCGCTGCTGGCGCTCGGCATCGAACGCGGCCAGGTGTCCCGCGACGGCGATCACTACCGCACGCCGCAAGCCACCGCGCCGGAGATCGGCAAGCTTGCGGCGACACTGTTCAACCCGCACGAGGCCTTCCTGCATAGCGGGCAGGGCCGGGCCCTGCTGGACCGGCTCGCCGACGTCGCTCAGGGTAGGCCGAGCGAGGAACACGAGTTCCAGCAGCGGCACGTCTCGCTGCGGACCTCGCTCCTGCGCGCGCTCTACCTCGCCTACCGGGGCGACGTGCACGGCAAGAAGATCGTGCTGCTCGGCGACGACGACCTGACCGGTCTCGCGTTGTGCCTGATCGGCGGCTTCGCGCAGCTCGTGGTGCTGGAGGCAGATCCCCAGCTGGTCGCGTTCATCACCGACCGGGTCGCCCGGCTGGGTGCCGAGAACGTGGAAGTGCGAGTCTACGACGCCCACGACGAAGTCCCGGCTGATCTGGCCGGCGCCGCAGACACCTACTTGTGCGATCCCACGCGCAAGCTCTACCAGGTCTTCCTCGAACGCGGTATCGCTCTCCTGCGCCCCAGCGGAGTGCTGTACTCCTTCGTCAACCCCAGCCACTCCCACCCGGTCGGGCAGTTCATCTTCCAGCGCGCCGCGCTGGACCTGGACTGGGTCTTGACCGACGTCGTGCCCGCGTTCAACGAATACCGGAGGCAGCCGGGATCGCTCACGCCGGAGGAGGAAGCGTTCTATTCGCCTGAGGACGACGACGAGGCGGTTTCGTTCACGGAATCGCTCGTCCGGTTCGTCAAAGGCGCCGGCCGCGAGGCCGAAGCCGAAATGATGAAGTGGGTGGACAGCGGCAAACCGGCGATGTTCTACCGGCCCGGCCCGGCCTGACCACGCAGGAAGGGGAGTCCCATCATTCATATGGTCTACGACGTCACCGGCTGCGAACTCACAGGCCTCGGCACGACCGAACTCGTCGGCGCCATGCGGAAGACAGCCGCGCTGCTCGGTTGCACGGTGCTGGGTGAGCTGCCGGTCCAATTCCAGCCGCACGGGGCGACCGCGGTGATCGTGCTCGCCGAATCCCACATCACGGTTTCCACTTGGCCGGAAATCGGGCTCGCGCACATCGACGTGTTCACCTGCCGCGCCGACGCCGAAGTGGACGACGCCGTGGCACCCGTGCTGGCCGCGTTGCGGGCCGGTGAGGTGAAGGTACAAGAAGTAACACGTCTTGGCCCGCCGACGTCGTCGCGATCGACGGTCGAATCGGGAGCCTCGGGAAACTGTAGGATCGCGCAATGCAGCTAGTGAACTTCGACGACCCCCTGCCCATCGACCAGCCCCGCCGGTTCACGGTCGCGGGCCCCTCCGGTTCCGGCAAATCCTCACTCGCCCGGACCATCGCCGCACGGCTCGAAATTCCCTACGTCGAACTGGACGCGCTCTATCACGGTCCGGAATGGACGGTCAGAGAGACCTGGCAGGAAGAGGTGCTCGATTTCATCGCCGGTCCCGAATGGGCCATCGAATGGCAGGGCGAAGAGGTCCGCGAGCAGATGACCGGACGGGCTCAGGTACTGGTGTGGCTGGATCATTCGCGCGTGACGGTGACATCACGGGTGGTCCGCCGCACCGTGCGCCGCAGGTTCGGGGGCTCGCCACTGCCCAACGGCCTTCAGGAAGGACCGCTCCGCACGTTCTTCACCGACCCCGACCACATCATCAAGTGGTCCTGGCGCTACCACGAAAAGATCCGGAACCGGGTGAAGCGCGTCATCGCCGAAGACAACCACCCGGGACTGGTGATCGTCCGTCTGAGGGGTCAGCGGGAGGTCGACGCCTGGCTTCGCGGTCCTTTCGCAGCGGCCACGTCGAGCGGCGAGCCGCAGCGTCGGTAGGTACAGACCACATCATGGGGGAGATTCCGGTTCGGTGAGCGACGAAACGAAGCTGTGGAATTCACGCTTCTTGCTCCTGCTGGGCGGTTTCGCGCTGTCCGCCGTCGGCGACGGCATCTACTTGATCGCGATGAGCTGGTGGGTGCTGGAGCGGACGGGTTCGGCGAGCGCACTCGCGGTCGTCACCATCTGCACGACTGTCGCCATCCTGCTCACCGGACCGTGGGCCGGGGTGCTCATCGACCGAGGCGACTTGCTGCGGCTGCTCGTCATCGCGGACGGCTGGCGAGCGGCTGTACTCGGCGGCCTCCTGGCCATCGCGGCGGCCACCGGATCGGCCGGGCTCGCGCTGCTGGCCGGAGCCGGGTTGCTGATGGGAATCGGCACGGGGATCGCCAAACCAGGGGTACTCGCGCTGATCCCCCGCATTGTCAGCCGGGTCGACGTGCCCCGCGCCAACAGCGTCTTCGACACCGTGCGCACGACCGCGATGCTGGCGGGTCCGACGCTCGGTGGGATCGCGGTCGCCGGATTCGGCCTGTCCGGCGCGCTCGTCGTCGACATCGGTTCGTTCCTCCTCTCCGGTACGGCGGTGCTGCTGCTGCGCCGGCTCGACTCCCGGACGATCGGAGCGCCGGTCAACCGTCAGAAGAAGGCGCGGCTGAGCGAATGCCTGGTCGTGCTGCGGCGCTGCAAACCAGCCCGGGCCAGCATGCTGATCACGGGTGTGGCCAACTCGGCGTTGTCGATGTATTCACTCGCCATTCCGGTGCAAGCCGCGGTGCTGGGCCGAGAAGGCGGCGCGGTCCTCTACGGCCTGTCACTTTCTGCGTTCCAAGCCGGCATGCTCGTGGTCGGCGTGATCACAGCCAGCAAGCTCGGACGCCGTCTCCGCATCCGCACTTGGGTGATGTGCTGCACGTTGGGCTGCCTCGCCGGGGGCGAGCTGCTCGCCTCGCTCGCCGACGCGCGAACCACACTGCTGGTCGCCGGCTTCCTAGTCGGCGCCGGGATCATGCTCACCGCGGTTCTCGCCGACAGCCAGGTGCAGATCGCCATCCCCCTCGACATGCAGGGCCGGGTGCAGGGGGTGGTGCAATCCGTGTCCACCGGGCTGCGGCCGGTCGGGACCGCCATCGCGGGTGCGCTCGCTGAGGCGCGTGGTCCCGGGCTCGCCCTCTTGGCCGCCGCACTCGCCACGACCGCACTCGCCGTCTTCGTCGGGCTGACCCGGGCCTACGACCAAGTTGTCACTGACGGCACGTTGACCACCGAACCGTGAAATCCATCGCGAAAGATCAGGAGTGAACGATGATCAACACGGGAATCAGCCTCGAACGTTTCGACAAGCCCTTCCTGCACTACCTCGGAGAAGGCCTGGTCTCGCCGGAGGACATCAGCGCGTTGAACGCCGTCCTCCCCGATCGGGAGATCTACAGCCGGGAAATCAAGACTGGCTCTGAACACCGCAAAGAGTACCGGATGTGGCGTTCCGAAGTCGCACTCGAGAGCGTGCGGGCACCGGTCGCCGACCGGCTCGCGCCTCCGTGGTCGAAGCTGGTCGACAGTGTGTTGAGCTCCGACTTCCGGCATTGGCTGTCGGAGAACGTCAAAATCGACCTTGCCCCGTGCCCGCAGACCGTGGGGCTCTACGTCTTCGAAGACGGTGACTACACGACCATCGACACCGGGAAAGAAGAGAAGGCTCTGACCTTCGCGTTGTACCTCAACGAGTTCTGGGAGGAGGGTTTCGGCGGGAACTACCAGCTCTACTCCGCCAAGGAACCCGCGGCGTCGCCGGACCGGCAGATCGTCCCGATCGGCGGCCGCTGCACGACCATGACCCCCGGCCCCTCGACCTGGCACCGGATCCAGCAGGTCGATTCGGGCGGGCGCGCCGATCGGCTGGTCATGATGCTGGAATTCTGGCGCCCCTGATGGCGCACGTGCTCTTCGGCGATGCGACGCAGGCCGGGTTGCACACCATCCGGCGAGCTGTCGAAAGGGGCCACTACGTCACGTTCGTGCGCGGGATGTCGGTGCACTACTACGCCGTCGACGACGAGTTCCGGGCACTGCTGGACCGGGTCGGGGAAGTCATCGAAATTCCCGACGCCTTCGACGCAGACGCGCTGACCGATGCGATCGGGAAAGCACACGCTCGACGTCCGGTCGACGGGGTTGTCGGGCAGTACGACTCGGTGCTGCCGGCGCTTTCCGAAGCGTGCGAGCGCTTGCAACTTCCCTTCACCAGCACCGCAGGTGTCCGCAATGTCCGGAACAAGGCGTTGGCCAGGCAGCTGCTGAACGAAGTCGGACTCGCCTCCGCCCGGTTCGCCGTCGCCCACAACACCGATGACGTCCTGCGTGCGGCGGAGAAGATCGGCTACCCCGTCGTCGTCAAGCCGGTCAGCGGTACGGACAGCATCATGGCGTCCCGGGCCGATCGGCCCGCCGAGGTCCGCGCAGCGGCGGAGGAAATCTTCGCCGCCGCGGCGGACCGGCGCACACCCGAACTCGTGCGGCGGCTGCTCGACAACGGGGTCCTCGTCGAGGAGCACGTCGAGGGAGAGCTGGTCTCCGCCGAGCTCGGCGTTCTGCGGGGGAAGACCTGGCGTTTCCTGATCACCGGGCGGTCACGAGCGGCGGAGAACGACTGCATCGAAATGGGTGCGGTCCTGCCTGCCCACCACGCTTCCGTGGACGAGGAAGCCTGCTTCGCGTACGCAGAGCGGGTCTGCCGCGCGGTGGGGCTCGACCACGGCGTGTTCCACGTCGAAATGATCGTGACCGGTGAGGGACCGGTACTCGTCGAGGTGAACCCACGGGCAATGGGAGGGGTGATGGCTCGGCTCTACAAGCTGCTCACCGGCACGGACTTCTGCGACTACATCCTCGACATCCACTTGGGAAAGCACCCCCGCCCGGGCTCCGTCCCGCGGCACCGAACGATCACCGCGCGGCGGCTCATGCCCCGCCGGAGCGGAACCCTCCCGGACCAGCTCGACTTGGCAAGCCTCGAGCGGCTCACCTGCACACTCGACAACTTCGAGAACTTCCGCATCCGGCCCGGTGCCGCAGTCGAACGGCAGCAGGTACTCGGCCGCTTCGCGGTTCTCGGCGAGGACTGGGCCGACGCGATGCGGCGAGCGGACGAGCTGATCCCGAGATTCGAAGAGCGACTGGGCATTCCGCTGATCCGCCCGGCCTTCGCGACCGCGGGGACCGGACTCGACGAGGCGTAGCCTCCGCTCCTTCCCGTCATCAGAGCCAAGTCAGGACGTGAACATGTCGATCCTCCCCACCGTCCGACGCGTCGAGGACCTCACCGTCGAGCTCGACGTCTCGGCACCGGTCGTCACCCTGTTCAGCGGCGGCCTGGACAGCAGCCACCTGCTGTTCATGCTGGCGGAGCGAGGTTTCCGGGACATCACCGCACTGGTCGTCGAGCTCGGCGACTTCGTCGACACCGAGAACGCCGCGGCACTTTGCGAGCAGTTCGGTGCCCGGCTGGAGGTGATCGACCGGCGCGCGGAGCTGGTGAGCGAGTTCGTGTTCCCGGCGATCCAGGCACAAGCGATCTACCTCGGTCTCCATCCGATCAGCTCATCACTCACCCGTCCGTTGATCGCCCGGGAAGGGGTGCGGCTCGCACGGCAGGTCGGCGCCGAAGCCATCTTGCACACGGCTAGCCGCTCGCAGAACACGTTGCGCCGGATCAACGGCGCCATCGGAACCCTCGGCTTCATGGGCAAGTTCGGATCCCCCTACGACGCGTCGGCCGTCCAGCGCGCTCAAAAGCAATTCGACTTGAAGAGCGCCGGCATCGATCTGTTCTCCGACCGCGCGCTCAGCTCTGACTGCAATCTGTGGTGCCGCGAATTCGAGTCGGGATTTCTCGATGACCCCGAAGGGTTCGCCGCTCCAGCTGAATTCTACAAGTGGAGCCGCGCGGATCCGGCCGCCGGCGACCAGATCATCTCGCTTTCCTTCCGAGAGGGCATCCCCGTTGCTTTGGATGGCGAAGCCGTCGGGGGGATCGAACTGATCGACCGACTCAACCGGATCGCCGGCGCGTTCGGACTCGGCCGGTACAGTGGCCTGGAACACCTGGACTCCGGAGCAAAGGTGCTGGAAGTGCGCGAGATGCCCGCGGCCGAGGTTCTTCTGCGGGCTTACCGGCACCTGGAATCGGCGACAGTCGAAGCGGAGACCATCCGCGAAAAGATGGCCTTGGAGCAGATTTGGGTCCGGGAGGCGCTCGAAGGCCGATGGTTCGGCAGCCTCCGGCACGCCGCCCAAGCCTTCATCTCTTACGTCCGGATCGCGGTGACGGGCACGGTGATGTTCGAGCTTTCCGGCCACGGCGCGGAAGTGGTATCGATTCGCGCCGAGCGCCCATTGTACGTGAGAAGCCGTGAAACTTGGGAAGCGACCTCGGTGTCCGCGTGGTGATGCCGAGATCAGCCAAATACCGTGGCCAGTGAAACTGAGTGCCGCGGATCGCATGCACGCCGCCGGGCATGAGGTCGTCAGGCCCGACTTCCACGCATGCCAGACCGCGTCGCCCCCTCAACGGGGCTTCCGGTTGAAGGACGGAGTGATCAGCTGGGCCAAACATCGAGCAGCGTGCGGGTCACGCCGTGCGCGACCCGCCGGCTGACAAGATGCTGGCTGGCACGTCGATGGGTGCGGTGTTCAGCGCGTTGCTGTCGCACCGACCCGACGCTGCGGGGCGTAGTTCGTTGGACGACGCCGAGCAGCAGCGACCAGGAACGGCGGGAGCGCGATCGTCCGGGCGGAGGCCCGGGTCTTCGGCGCCCCCAGCCACCGCATGGACCCCGACTCATGAAGCGCACCCACCAGCGGATCGATCACGATCACGCCGCGTCGGAGGTCGACGTTGTCGCGGTGCAGCCCGGCGAGTTCGCCCCACCGGCAACCGGTCCACGCCGCCGTGATGATCAGCAGCCGCGCGATCGGGCCGCCGAGCAGACCGGTCTGCTCGGCGATCCGCACCACCTGCTCCGGCATCGCCCAGATCCTCTCCGGTACCGCCCGCCGCGACCGTCGACCACGACGCCTCCGCCGACACCTGATTGAACGGGATTAGCCGCTCATCGGCCGCGTCGGCCAGCGGCATCGACAACAGGTTCACCTGCGAACTCACCGTCGACGGGGCGGAACCGGCTC
The DNA here is from genome assembly GCF_031625235.1 of Amycolatopsis sp. 505. NCBI lineage: Bacteria > Bacillati > Actinomycetota > Actinomycetes > Pseudonocardiales > Pseudonocardiaceae > Amycolatopsis > Amycolatopsis sp. 505. Next base: position 225,816 of record NZ_JACKQP010000012.1, on the reverse strand, counting down.
GCTCCAGCTCCCGAGCCCACTCGGTCACACCCAGCGCCGTGATCGCACCCGACGGCAGGCCCCCGAACTTCGGCAAGGTGTGACACCGCAGCCAACTCCGATAGCTCTCGATCGTCCGCCGATATCTCACGCGTCACGACCTGCTGCCGCGCTGCTCCACCCACGCCACAACGACCTCCCACACCAGGCTGCGAACAACGAGGCGTTGACCCCAACGGTGGTGCCACCGCCGGCCAGCATCCAGATGCACAGACCCACCACGACCGGTCCGTACGCACTCTCATGCCGACCAGCGGCTGCAACAACGGATCGACCATTCATTGCAGCGCACCCGCGCAGCCCCGACCTTGGAACGCGGTCTAGAAGTCCGTGCTGCGTGAAAGCTTCTCGTTGGCGCGTAGCTCCACGAGGGCGTTCTCGTGCATCGCGGTGACGACGTCGTAGCCGGAGTTGCCGAGCACGATCCGGTGCGGCGGAACGGGGGCGTTCATCGCGCTGATCACGGCTCGCACTCCCCGCACGGGATCGCCCTCTTGCTTGCCGTTGTGGTCCACGAACGCCGCCTTGACGCTCTCGACCATCGGCACGTAAGCGTCGACGACCTCGTCGACGGGCTGGTCCTGGAAGCCGGCGAAGGCCTTGGTGCGGGTTGCTCCCGGCTCTACGACGAGCACCCGCACACCGAACGGCTCGACCTCGACCCGCAGCGTCTCCGACAGTCCTTCGACCGCGAACTTCGCCGCCGAGTAGTAGCCGAACCCCTGCGCGCTGACCAGGCCCGCCACCGACGACATGTTCACGATCCAGCCGCCGCCGCGTGCCCGCATACCCGGCAGGACCGCACGCACCACGTCGACCACGGCGAACAGGTTGAGGTCGAACGTGCGGCGGATCGTCTCGTCAGGGGCCCCTTCGATCGAGCCGAACCAGCCGCGGCCCGCGTTGTTGACGAGCACGTCGATTCCGCCGAACCGCTCCTCCGCCGCCTTGACCGCCGCGCGCACCTGCTGGGCATCGGTGACGTCGAGCTCGAGAACCAGCACGCGGTCGCCGTAAGGCTCAGCCCATTCCCGCAGCTCAGCAGGCCGACGCGCGGTCACCGCGACTCGATCGCCCTGGTCCAGTGCGGCCTCGGCGTAGACCAGACCGAACCCCCCGGGCGTCCCACCAGTGATGAACCAAGTCTTCATGATTTTTCTCCAGTCAAGATCGACGTGCGTGGGTTCGGTCAGGCGGTGTGGTTGGCGATGACGAGTTCGGCGATGAGGCCGTCCCGCAACGCGAACCGGTAGTCGAGCTCGGCGACGCCACCCGGGAAAGTGCCTTCGAGCCGCACGGTCACCACCCAGTGGGCGTCGTCGACGCGGCGAGCGCCGATCTGCTCGGTCGTGTACTCGAACTCGGATCCGGCGTCCCGCAGGAACGCGTGGGTCTTCTCCCGGCCATGGAAGGTTTCGCCCTGGTCGACGAGCACCGCGTCCTCGGTGAGGAACGACGAGGCGGTGCCGGCGTCGCGGGCGATGTGGGCGGCGAGGAACTCGCGCACGGTGGCCGGGAGCAGATCAGTGTGCTGTGTCATGAACCCATCGTGTGAGCTCGCGGCGCGGGAGGGTCAAGCCGTGGACTCTCCCCCGGGGAGAGAGTCCAGGATGGAGGCATGCTGAGCATCGGCGAGTTCTCGCGGCTGACCCACTTGAGCGTGCGGACCCTGCGCCGGTACCACGAGGCGGCCCTGCTGGAACCCGCCGTGGTGGACGAGGCCACCGGTTACCGCTACTACGGCCTCGACCAGATCCCGATCGCGCAGGTGATCCACCGGCTCCGCGAACTCGACGTCCCCTTGAACGACGTGCAGCGCATCCTGCGGACCCCCGACCCCGGTGTCCGCGCGGCCCTGGTCGCGGACCACCTGCAACGCCTCGAGAACGTGCTCGACCGCACCCGCGCGGCGGTCGTGTCGCTGCGGCGCCTGCTCCAGCCCGACCCGGCGCCGATCGACGTCGAACTGCGCGCGGAGCCCGCCCGGACGGTCGCGGCGGTCGAGGCCGTGGTCGGGCACGGCGACGTCGAGGCCTGGTTCGCCGGCGCGATGGCCGAGCTGGAGGCGGCCGTCGGCGACGCCGTGACCGGACCGCCGGGCGGCTGCTACGAGAACGCCCTCTTCGAACAGGAGCGCGGTCACGCGCTCGTCTACCTGCCGACCGCCGCGCCGCCTCGCACCGGGCGCGTGCACCCCGCGGTCCTTCCGGCCGCGGAACTGGCCGTCACCACCCACGTCGGCGAGCACGACGGCGTCGAGGTCACCTACGGCGCACTCGGGACCTGGGTGGTGGAGAACGCGATGTCGGTGGCCGGGCCGGTGCGGGAGGTCTACGCCGTCGGCCCTCGTGACACCGGCGATCCCGCGGCGTGGCGCACCGAGATCGGCTGGCCGGTCTTCCGCGTCACCTGAAGACGCGGTTCGCTTCCCTCGCGACTCACGTCAACAGGGCGACGAGGGTGGCCAGGGCGGGGGCGCCCTGGCCGATCAGGCCCTTGATCCGCGCCCGGCGGGGGTCGAAGGCGATCAGTGCCACGCTCGCCGCGAGCATGGACACACCGGCCGCCAGGACGAGGGCTCGGCCCGCCGCGAGCGCGCCCGCGTGGGCCGCGGTCAGCCCGGCGAGCACCTGCAGGGCCAGGAGTGCGTTGTAGCAACCCTGGTGGAACGCCCAGGGGCGGACCGCGGCGAGATCCGCCGCGCGCACCTCGAACATGGCGTGCACTTCGGGGCGGCCGAAGCGGACGCTCTCCATCGTGAAGATCCACACGTGCGTCAGCGCCGCGGCCAGCGCGAACAGCTGGGCGGGGAGGTTCATCGGGAGCGAGTCAGCCGCAGGGGCGCGTCCGGGAGCAGCGCGCCGGTCTCGTCCAGCTCGGCCAGCAGGGCGGGCACGCCGACGGTGAGCATCTTGGTGCGGACCGCGCCGAGCAGCTTGGCCATGGCGAACCCGCCGACGCCGGTGAACCCGGTGTGGTGGTAGGTGAAGCGGGTTCCTCCGGCGGTGGGTTCGAGCCGGTAGCGGACGTGGCTGGGTGGCTCCCCTTCCGCGCCGACCCAGGTGTAGTGCAGCAGTTCCCGCGCGCGGACCTCCAGCACCTCGCAGTCGACGATGCCCCGCCAGCCGGGCATCGGCTTGGCGACGAACTGGAACTTGTTCCCGGCCACCGGTTCGAACCCGACGGCGCGGGCGCCTTTCCCGGTCGAGGTCCAGTACGGGATCAGGTCCGGGTCGGTCACGGCGCGCCAGACCTTCAGGGCCGAGTGCGGGTAGTCGCGGACGATGTGGATCTCGGACACGATGGGCTCCTTAAGGTTCAGTGGCTATAAAATTACTGTAGCAGAACTTTTCGTGTGGCTGAAGTAGGATGACCGTGTGACGACAACGGGAACCGGCCGGCCGGCCGTCGAAGGCCTGCGGGAACGCAAGAAGCGGATGATGCGCCGGCAGCTGTCGGACACCGCCGCGCGGATGTTCCTCGAACGCGGCTTCGACGCCGTCCGGGTGGCCGACGTCGGCGCGGCGTGCGGAGTGTCCGAAAAGACCGTCTTCAACTACTTCCCGAGCAAGGAAGCGCTGCTCCTGGACCGGCTCGAAGCCACGGCCGACGCGTTGCGCACCCACCTGCCGGACCCGGCGCTGACCCTGGTCAGCGCAATGCTGACCATCCTCGACGACGAACGGGACAGCCTCGCCGAGGGTCTCGCCGCCGACCCCGATCAGGACCGCGCGCTGGCGCGGTACCGCAAGTTCGGCGACCTGATCCGGAACACCCCGTCACTGCGCGCCTACCAGAGCGACATCGCCGACCGGTTCGTCGACATCGCCGCCGAAGCACTCGCCACCCGGACCGGGCTGCGCCCCGACGACCCCGAACCCCAGCTCGCCGCGGCAACGCTCCTCGGCCTGTGGCGGGTCCAGTTCCGGGCCCTCCGGACCCACGTGCGCCCCGGCCACCCCCTACCGGCCGCGATCGACGCCGTCAGCCGCGAGGTCCGCCGCGCTGCCCACCTGGCCGAAGCGGGACTGGCCACCTTCCCGGCACCCGCGAAACCAAGCTGACCGGCCGGCAGCGCACCGGAGACCCGGCGACGGCCCGGGCGGCGCGGCTGTCGAGTTCCGGGCGATCCGTTCGTCATCCTCTTCAAGGCACCCGGCACAACGGCCTGGAGGACACGTGCAATACATGCTGCTGATCTACAACTGCGACCGGCCCGAACCCGGCGACCCCGCCTTCCCCGAGGCGTTGGCCCGGGTCAACGCCTTCGCCGAGGAATGCCGGCGGCGTGGTGCGTTCGTCTCCGGCCACCCGCTGGAGGGCGAGCACACCGCCACCACCGTCAGCGTCCGCGACGGCAAGACGCTGATCACCGACGGCCCGTTCCCCGAGACCCACGAACACCTCGGTGGCACCTACGTCCTCGACTGCCGCGACCTCGACGAAGCCCTCGAGCTGGCCGCGCTCTGCCCGATGGCCGCCGACGGCACGATCGAAGTCCGGCCGATCGCCGGGGTTCCGGACCTCGACCACCGCCCGTCGACGGGCGCATGACGGCCGCGGCCGTCCTGTCGACGACCTACCGCGAGCACCGGACGAAGATGCTCGCCGCGCTGGTTCGCGTGCTGGGCGACTTCGAACTCGCCGAAGACGCGCTGCAGGACGCCTGCGCGCTCGCCCTGCGCCACTGGGACGACCAGCCACCCGACGACCCGGTGGCCTGGCTGCTGACCGCGGCCCGCAACAGCGCGATCGACCGCCTGCGGCGGGCCCGCACCGGCCGGGACAAGCTCGCCCGGCTCGCGCCACCACCGGAGGCGGCGACCGTGGACTTCGACGAACAGCGCCTGCTCGGCGTCGGCGACGAGCGGCTCAGCCTGCTCTTCACCTGCTGCCACCCGGCCTTGGCCGAGGAAGCGCGGGTCGCTCTGACGCTGCAGGCCGTGGCCGGCCTGACCGCCGGGCAGATCGCCCGGACCTTCCTGATCGCCGAGCCGGCCCTGGCCCAGCGGCTCGTGCGGGCCAAGCGCAAGATCCGCGACGCGGGCATCAGCCTCGACGTCCCCGCCGACCACCTGCTGCCCGAGCGGCTCTCCGGCGTCCTCGCGGTGATCTACCTGATCTTCACCCGTGGCTACACCGCCGGCGGCGACCAGCCCGAATACCGTGCCCTGCAACAGGAGGCGATCCGCCTCGCCAAGCTCGTGGCCACCCTCATGCCCGACGAACCGGAAGCCCTTGCCCTGGTCGCGCTGCTGCTGGTCCACCACGCGCGCTCGGCCGCCCGGTACACGCCGGCCGGGGACCTGGTCCTGCTCGAAGACCAGGACCGGTCCCGCTGGGACCGTGCCGGGATCGCCGAAGCCGTCCGGCTGCTGGACCGGGCCCTGCGGTTCGGGACGTCCGGGCCATACCTGCTGCAGGCGACCATCGCGGTCCTGCACGCCCAGGCGCCGACGGCCGAGGAGACGGACTGGTCCGCGATCGCCGCGGTGTACGAGCAGCTGCTCGCCGCAACGCCGTCGCCGGTGGTCGCGCTCAACCACGCCGTCGCGGTCGCCATGGCCACCACCCCGGCCGAGGGGCTGGCCTTGATCGACCGGATCGACGGTCTCGACGGCTACCACCTGCTGCACGCCGCCCGCGCCGATCTCCTGCGCCGCCTCGGCCGGACCGGCGACGCGGTCGCGGCGTACCGGCGCGCTCACGAGCTCGCCACCAACCCCGCCGACCAGCGGTACCTCGCCGGCCGCATCCGAGCCCTCGAAAACTCCACGGGCTGAGCTGTCGAGAAGCCGGACGGCCGTTCGTCCTCCGGTGAGTCCACCGACGACGCACCGAAAGGATCCACTCCCATGAGCAGCACCTCGGTTCAGGCCGGAATCGTCGTCGATGTCCGGCGACACCGGGTACGACGTCGGCTCCGACGGCAGCCGGTGCGCCTGGGCGCGCGTCCTCGTCTGCGCGCCGCCGGAGCGGGTGGTTCTCAGCTGGGACATCAGCCCGCGCTGGTCGCTCGACCGGCACGGCGAAGGCTGGGAAAGCGTTGCCGGCCTCGGCGCCGGCTCGGGGTGGCCGCGCTACCTCGACCGGTTCCGCGCCGCGGCGCACCGGGATGCCGCGCGGAACTGAAGCCGATACCGTCCACACCGGACTCGATCCCAGCAGCTGCGGAGAGGCCACGATGAGCACAGGACCCGACGATTCACACCGCCGTCGCGCGGAGACGCTGCGCACGGCGATGACCGGCGACACCGGAATCACCGAGGCAGCGCTGCGGACCGCCGTCGCGGACCGCGCGGCGGGTGGGCCGCCCGTCGCCGAACCGTACGACGAGCTGGCCCGGCAGGTCGGGGCCGCCTCCTACCGGGTCACCGACGCCGAGGTCGACGCCGTGCGGCAGGCGGCCGGCAGCGACAAGGCCGCGTTCGAGATCGTCATGTCCGCCTGTGTCGGCGCCGGCCTGGCCCGGTGGGACGCCGCCGCGCGGGTGATCGCGGAGGCGACCGATGCGCCTGCCTGAAGTCGAACGCGGCGACGGTCTCCGCAGCAGGATGTTGATCCGGGTCATCTCACTGGCGCTGGGCGCGCGTCTCCCGGACGCGGCCCGGGTTGCCTTCTACCACAAGGGTTTCGTCGGGACGGCGCTCGGCGCGTGGACGCAAGCGGCGATGCGCGGGCCGAGCGGATGGTCCGTCGCGGAGCGGGAGCTGATGGCCGCGATGGTCGCCAAGTGGAATTCGTGTCCCTTCTGCGTCGGGGCGCACCGGGCCATCGCCGTGCGCGGGATGGACACGGCGGTGGCCGACGCGGCCCTCGCCGACCACCACTCCGCGCCCCTCCCGGATCCCCTGCGCGCCACTCTCGCCGTTTTGGAGACCATGACGCTTCGCCCCGACGAGCTGGGGAGCGGGCAAGTCCGAGCGGCGCTGGCTGCGGGAGTGACGCGGCGGCAGCTCGAAGACGCGGCCGCGGTCGCAGCCGTGTTCAACATCGTCACCCGCTACGCCAACGCGCTGGGCTTCGCCATCCCGTCCGACGCCGAGTTCGACAAGGCCGCGGGCATGATGCTCAAGCGCGGCTACGCCTGACCTGAACCCGCGCGCTCACGCAGCGGAAGTGCTGGGCTCCGTCCGGTGGCCGGCCGCGTAGTGGGCGGTGCCGATCGCTCCGGCGACCGCCAGGACGAACCCCGCCACGGCCGCGGCGGTGAAACCCTCGCGGACGCGGTCGTTCAGCAGCGCCACGCCGATCAGCGAGGACACCGCCGTGTTGGTGGTGAACATGATGGCGGTGACCGCGGTCGCCCGGCCGCGTTGCAGGGCCATCGCGAACGCCACCGCCGCGACGAGCCCGTTGGCGATCATCGCCCACAGCGCCGGTTCCACGGCGAGGTGCCAGACCGGCCCGGACGCGTCGAGCGTCCGGGCCGCGACCCCGACGGTGCTGAACCCCAGCCCGGCGCAGAACCCCAGCACGATCGGCGCCCAGCGGCCGTCCCCGCGCTGGGCGGTGAACGCGATCGCCGCGATGACCACCGCCACGCCCACCAGCAGCAGCTTCCACCCTGGCGGCAGCAGGCGCGCGGGGCCCGGGTCCGCGGACAGGCCGAGCAGCACCAGGCCGGTCGCCCCCACGCCGAGCGCGGCCCACCCGGCGCCGGCCAGCCGGACACCGAGGATCGCGGAGATCGTCGCGGTCACGCCGACGCTGAACGCGAGCACCGACTGGACCAGGAACAGCGGCAGGCGGTGCAGGGCCGCGGCGGCGAAGACGAACCCGAGCAGATCGACGCCGACCCCGAGGAAGTAGAGCGGCTGCCGGCGCAGCGCGACCAGATCCTGGGGCGAGCCGCCGAAGGCACCGGCCCGCCGGACGCCGGCCGACTCCAGGATGGAACCGCTGCCCGAGGCGACGGCGGCCAGCACGGCGAGGACGTATCCGAGGATCACCGCCTGAGTGTGCCAGCCCGGCCCCGGCCGGCCGGGCCGGTGCCCCGCACCGACGTGCCGACCGGCGACGATCAAGTCCGGCCGACGCCCCGGAATCCGCCCGGCGCGGTGCCGAACTGGCGCTTGAACGCGTGCGAAAAGGCGAACGGCGAGGCGTAGCCGACCTTCGCGGCGATCGACGGCAAGGCCAGGTCGGTGTCCTGCAGCAGGCGGGCCGCGGTGGTGAGCCGCCACCAGGTCAGGTACGCCATCGGCGGCCGGCCGGTCAGCGCGGTGAAGCGGCGGGCCAGGGTGGCCCGGGACAGGCCGACCCGGGCGGCCAGGTCTTCGATCCGCCACGGCGCTTCGGGGTGCTCGTGCAGCGCTTCCAGTGCGGCCGCGACTTCCGGGTCCCGCAACGCCCGCGGCCAGCCCGGATCCGGGTGGTCGGTCAGCCAAGCGCGGATCAGGTAGACCAGCAGCACGTCCAGCAGGCCGGTGAGGACCGTCGCCGAGCCCGGCCGCCGCTCGCTCACCTCGACCCCGAGCAGGTCGATCGCCGCGCGCAGGTCGGGGTGGCGCCCGACCTCGGCGGGCAGGTGCGCGACCTCCGGCAGGCTCGCGAGCAAGGGGTGCTGCCGCGCGTGGGACAGCCGGTACTTGCCGCACAGGAACTCGGTGCGCCCGGCCGGCTCGGCCACCGCCGTTTCGAACGGCACCGCGCCGGCCGCGTCCGGCGTCGAGGAGAGGACGTGCGCGCTGCCGTGCGGCACCAGGACCGCGTCGCCGGGACCGAGCGTCACCGGCTCCCCGTCGTCCGGGACCAGCCAGCCGCTGCCGCGCAGCAGCACGTGGAAACCCGCACCCTCGTACGGCGCGAAGCGGTAGCACCAGTCCGGACCGGCCCGCAGCCGGTTCGACGTGGGCCGGCCGACCCGCACCGCGGCGATCGCGTCACTGAGCACGTCCACGCCGACAGCGTAACCCTGAGACGATCGAGCATCGGAACAAGCCGATGACGCATGGAAAAGCTCGCTTTGCCGTCCTAGCGTGGCGTCATGCACATCGGTGAAGTCGAAGTCGTCAAGGTCGTCGAGTGGCAGGGCGAGATCGCCCCGGTGCAGACGATCATCCCGGGCAGCCCGCCGGAGCTCTGGACCGCCAACGCCGGCTGGCTCGCCCCCGACCACTGGAACCCCGAAACCGGCGGCTACCGCGGTGCCGTGCAGACCTGGGTGCTCCGCAGCGAAGGCCGCGTGATCCTGGTCGACACCGGGGTCGGCAACGACCGGGACCGGCCGCAGATCCCGCTGTTCAACCACCTCGCGACACCGTTCCTCGAGCGGCTGGCCGCGGCCGGCGTCCGGCCCGAGGACGTCGACGTCGTCGTGAACACCCACATCCACTACGACCACGTCGGCTGGAACACCGAGCTGCGCAACGGCGACTGGGTGCCCACCTTTCCCCGCGCCACCTACTTGATCCCCCGCGTCGACCAGGTGTACTTCGCCCCGGGCAACGCCCATCGCCGTCCCGCCCCGCGCACCCCGCAGGAGCAGCTTCGCCGCGAAGGCAGCCTGCTCGTCTACGCCGACAGCGTCGCGCCCGTGCTCGGCCGGGCCGAGCTGTGGGAAGACCACCACCGCCTCGACCGCAACCTCACCCTCGAAGCCGCGCCGGGCCACACCCCCGGCTCGTCGGTGCTGCGGGTGTCCTCCGGCGCGGACCGGGCGGTGTTCGTCGGGGACCTGCTGCACAGCCCCGCCCAGATCGTGGCCCCGGAGCACAGCAGCTGCTTCTGCGAAGACCCGCGGCAGGCCGCCACCACCCGGCGCGCGATCCTCGAACGCGCGGCGGACACCGGCGAGCTCGTCGTCCCCGCGCACTTCGGGGGCCCGGGTGCGGCCGAGGTCCGCCGGGACGGCAGCCGGTTCGCCGTCCACCGCTGGGCCGCGGAGGACTGAAGCAGCTCAGCGTCCGGCGCGTGGCGTTCGGTTGATCCGGGTGCCGGGTCGGACCTACGCTTCAGCGTCGATGATTGCCGAGGAGGATCCATGCGAGGCGTCTGCCGCGGCCGTGGTCAGTTGTTGCTCGTCTCCGGTGTCCTGTCCGCCGGGTTGGTGGCCGCGACGAGCCCGGCGGCCGAGGCGGCGCCGGTGTTCTCCCCCGGTGCGCCGGGCGCCGGCGACCCGTACTTCCCCGACATGGGCAACGGCGGCTACGACGTCGGCCACTACGACATCCGGCTCGCGTACGACCCCGGCACCCAGGCGATCGACGCGACCACCACGATCTTCGCCACGGCCACCCAGAACCTCTCCCGCTTCGACCTGGACTTCCAGGGCCCGCTGACGATCAGCGAGCTCTCGGTGAACGGCCGGAACGCCGCCTTCACCCGCAGCGGTGCCCAGGAACTGGTGATCACCCCGCCGTCCGGGTTGCGGAAGGGCACCCCGTTCGTCGTGTCGGTGTCCTACGCCGGCGTGCCGCAGAAGATCGACGACCCCGCGCTGGGCCTCTCCGGCTGGGTCGCCACCAAGGACGGCGCCGTCGCGCTCAACCAGCCGATCGGTGCGGCGACCTACTACCCGGTCAACGACACCACCGACGACAAGGCGACCTACACCCAGACCATCACCGTGCCGACCGGGCTCACCGTGCTGGCCAACGGCGAACCCGGGCCCACCACCACCCGCGATCACCGGACCACCTTCCGCTGGACCATGAACCGGCCGATGGCCAGCGAGCTGAGCATGCTCGCGATCGGCGATTACCACGTCACCCGCGGCGTGGCGGCCGGCGGCCTGCCGAACATCACCGCGATCGGCCGGTCGATCGACACGAAACCCGGCCAGGGCAAGGTGTTCAACCAGACCACCGCGCAGATCGTCCAGTGGGAATCGTCGGTGTACGGGACCTACCCGTTCGACTCGACCGGCGGCATCCTCGCCGACGTCGGCGTCGGCTACGCCCTCGAGACGCAGAGCCGGCCGGTCTACGACCACAAGACCAGCGAGGTCGACGGCGACCTGCTCGCCCACGAACTCGGCCACCAGTGGTTCGGCGACAGCCTGACCCCGGTGCACTGGTCGGACATCTGGCTCAACGAAGGCTTCGCAACCTACTCGGAGTGGCTCTACCAGGAGAAGTTCAACGGCGTCCCGGTGCAGCAGACTTTCGAGAAGACCTACGCGGACGAAGAGGACTGGAGCGGCCAGGTCGCCGACCCAGGCCGTGACCACATCTTCGACGACCTGGTCTACAACCGCGGCGCGATGACCCTGCACGCGCTGCGCACGAAGATCGGCGACCGCGCCTTCTTCCGGGTGCTCAAGGAGTGGCCGTCGGCGAACCGGTACACCAACGTCTCGACGCGGCAGTTCATCCGGTTCGTCGAGCGGCTGACCGGCCGCGACCTCGACTCGTTCTTCCGGACTTGGCTCTACCAGCCCGGCAAGCCGTCCCTCTGAGCCGGTGTCGGCACCGCGGTTAAGGGACCCGCGGTGCCGCCGACGTGGACGGGGCTCAGCCCTTGGCGGTCAGCTCCAGCAGCCGGCCGGTCAGATCCAGGTGTTCCTCGATGCTGCCGGTCAGGTAGGTGAGGTCCACGAACGTGTGGTCCGGCGCCACCAGTTCGACGATCTTGGTGACCGACTCGGCGATCGCCTCCGCTTCCGTGCCCGGGGCCGCGTTCACCCGCAGCGCCACGCCCAGCGCCTGCGGGTCGCGGCCGGCGCGCTCGGCGTCCGCGCGGAGCTTGGCCAAGGTCGAGGTGATCACGTCCGCGGGGAACTGCTCGGGCACCGACCAGACCGGCAGCCAGCCGTCGGCCCGCTCGGCCACGCGGCGCAGCGACTTCTCGCCGAAGCCGGCCAGGTGCACCGGCGGCTTGCGCACCGGCTTCAGCGCGACGTTCGACTCCGCGATCCGGTAGCCGACGCCCTCGTGCGTCACGGTGTCCTTGGACCACCACGTTTCCAGGAGGTCGAGCAGGTCGTCGAGCCGCTTGCCGCGTTCGGACATCGGGACGCCGACCGCCGCGTACTCGTCCGGGGACCAGCCGATGCCCAGGCCGGGGAGCAGCCGCCCGTTGCTCGCGACGTCGATGCTGGTCAGCAGCCTGGCGAAGTTGGCGGGCTGGTACTGGGTCGCGTTGATGGTGCTCGAACCGAGCACCGCGGTCTCGGTCACGGCCGCGGCGATGGCCAGCGCGGTGAACGGGTCCTGCGCGGTGTGGAACTCCTCGGGCATGGTGTCGTAGCCCGGGTAAGGCACGACCGGGTCGACCGGCGACAGCAGCCGGTCGCCGACCCACAGCCCGGCGGCGCCGGCCCGTTCCGCCTCGCGCGCGTACCGCGCGATCCCGCCCGGCGTGGCCGCCGCCTTGCCGAACACCGGAAGGCTGAAACCAAGTGGCATTGCTTCTCCCCTGAAGAGTGACTGGACTCCGTTCGGTCCTCCTGCCACTACTACTCGCATCCAGTTGCGCGTTCAAGCAGTTCCCGGTTGCGGCCGCCGGTGCCCGGATGGCCTATGCTGAGGACAGCGGTCGAGCCGACGGCCGGTACGAGACTCCCCCTGCGCTCGGGGCATCAGTTGTCGCGCGGTTTTCCGTTCCGCGATTTCACTTCAGCGTTGTACCTAGGGTGTGGCCGACGAAAGAGGCCACCATGACCACCTGCCACCAGACGCTGCCCACGGTTTCCGGCGCGGTCGAACCGCCGGACGCGCTCCACCTCACCACCCACCGGCCCGCCCCGGGCACCGCGGTCGTCGAAGCGGCCGGGGACCTGGACCTCGCCACGGCCCCGCGGCTGCGCGAACTGATCGCCACCACGGCCACGAGCACGCCGGCCCACCTGGTGATCGACCTGCGCGGCGTGCAGTTCCTCAGCGCCACGGGCTTGGCCGCCGTCGAGCACGGCTACCTGCTCGCCACCGGACGGGGCATCACCTGCACCGTGCGCGTCGACCCGGCCGGCCGGGTGCTGCGTGTGATCCGCCTGCTGCCGTGGCGCTTCGCCGAGGCGGTCGAAGCGGCCTGACGCGGCGAGGTCTGGGTGTGGTGTCCGGGGAGGTTGGTCAGCCGGGCGACCGGCGGCTTGCCGCCGGTTGGGCTGTGGGATCGGTGATGATCGTAGAAGTGCAGCCACCCCGGCAGCGCCGCCCGCCGCAGTGTCTCCGTCGGGTAGAAGCAGGCGTAGGCCCACCCGTCGGCCAGCGTCCGGTGGAAACGTTCGATGCTCCTATGTTCGTCAAGCGGCGTTAGGGTGCGCTGGTTGTGGGCGGGGGTGTTGTTCGAGGAAGGTGGGCGTAGATCTCGCGGGCGATGTAGCGTTTGAGGCAGCGGATGATCTCGCGTTTGCTGAGTCCTTCGGTTGTCCGTCGTTCGACGTAGTCCCGGGTGGGTTGGTGGCGGCGCATCCGGACGATGGTGACGATGTAGAGGGCGCTGTTGGCGGCGCGATCACCGCTGCGGCTGAGGCGGTGACGTCCGGTGGTGCGGCCGCTGCTGGCTGGTTGCGGGGCGACCCCGCAGAGTTTGGCGAAGGCGGCCTCGCTGCGGATGCGGTCAGCGTTGTCGCCGGCGGTGACGAGGAACTGCCCGGCCAGTTCGATCCCGACGCCGTGAAGCTCGACCAGCTCCGGGGCTGTAGCGCGGACCAGCGCCTCGATCTGCTTGTCGAGGGTTTTGATCTCCTCGTCCAACGTCTTCCAGCGGCGGGCGAGGTCACGCAGTGCCGTGGTCACTCCGGCCGTGAGCAGCCGTGCGGGTGCTTCGATGAGGGCGAGGACGTCATCGGTTTCGGGATGCAGCTGCAGACATCGGTTGATCAGGGTCCTCTTGGTCAAGGCCACCAGGTCGTCACGCAGGGGTGAGGGTGCGCCGATCATCACGCCCCACAGGGTGTTGAAGGTTTGGGTCCTGGCCTTGACCGCGCTGGAACGGGTGATCCGCAGGGTGCGGATCACCTCGACGACACCGGACTTGGCTTTCGGGGTTGCGGTCGAGGTCTAGCCCAGGACAGCCCGGGCGATCTGCTCGGCGTCCAGGCGGTCGGACTTGCCGTCCATCCGGCGGGCCAGGCGGTTTGGCCGGTTGACCTCGATGACTCGGACATCGGCTGTGGTGAGGAACCTGCTCAGGGTGGCCCCGAACGACCCGGTGCTTTCGACACCGACCGCGGCAACGACACCGTGGCTGGTGATCCAGTCCAGCAGCTGGGCGTAGCCGCGGTCGCGTGCAGGGAACTCGCGGTGTCCGAGGAGCCGGCCGTGCTCATCGACCACGGCTGCGTAGTGGGTGTGCTTGTGCGTGTCGACGCCGCCGATGACACGGCCTGCAGAAGTTGTCATGCTGGAACTCGCTCCTCCGGTGTGTTCGCGCTGGCGGATGGGCGAACCGACCGGACGGGCGACAGGTCTGTGACGGGGCTTCTGATCCAAGCTCCTATCAGGTCAGACCCGTCTGGCCGGTGCGCATACGATGCTGCGCCCGGGCGGGCCGACAAATCGAACGCAGGACACCACGAACTACCCGTGGGTCACACCTTGGTCGGGGTCAGACCAGCCCGGCGCAGCACCAAGCCCAGTCTTCACAGATGCTTTGCCATTGGTCTGCGGCCGGTAAGGCCGGGTCCGCTTCGGGATAACGCCCAGCTCGGCGCATGTGTCTCGCCAAGCGTGGGACCGGTAAGCCGAGCCGTTGTCGGACAGAACTCGTTCAACGGTGACGCCCCGGTCGGCGAACCAGGCCACGGCCCGGCGCAGCACGGCGGTGGCTGTCACCGCGGTTTCGTCGGTGTGGATTTCGGCGTAGGCGAGCCGGGATGATCGCGTTCGTAGCGGCGCTGCGGTTCGCCGGTGACCCGGTCGATGCGGGACAGGCGGTTGATCCGGTTCACAACCGGAGGCTTTCACCTGTCTGCACGACAGGCCGCCAGTGGTCACCTCAACTCGGGACAACCTCCCTGGGCATCACAGCTAGGAAAGCTTGACCGAGTCCAGCAGTGTTCTCGCGTAACCGGTGACGGCCGCCTCGACCTCCCCACGCCCCAAGGAAGTGCAGTCCACCACCAAGACCACATTGGACTTCCGGGCGACGAACACGACCAGGCTCCCGTGCGTGCTGATCCGGGCCTCGTCGCCGACTCCGGGCACCGGCGTGTCCGCACCGAGCGTCAGCCCCGCGGACGGCCCCTGATACCGGGTGACTCGCGACGCCGCCTCGCGTTCGGCTTCCCTGGTGCCACTGCTGTTCCCGCTGCGCCGGTACAACGAGTACCGCGCCTCGACCTCGGGCGGGCCGTTCCAGACGCAGTCGGTTCCTTCTACGTCACCGGGTCCGCTGAGGTGCGCCGGTGTTCCCCCGGCGAGGCCCGGCAACCGCGGACACGCGGCCGGGAGCGACGCTGCTTCGTGCCGTCCCGGCCACCACGGGCTGAGCCACGGCCGCCAGGTCACCGCGAGCGCGGCCGCCAGGGCCACGACGGCCAGGGGCGCACCCCAGCGGACCCACCGCCGTCCTGTCATCGGCCCCTCCCGATGTCCGGTCACCCGCAGCGTAACCGAGCGGCATCCGGGGCAGGCCCGCTGGTCCATCCGGGTGGAAGCGACCGAACCTTGTTGACCGTTGGCGAACTCGCGCGTTGCCTGGTAAGGCCGGACGAGGGGCCCGGCAGGGGGCGCATGGGGGATCAAGCACGCGTGAACCGTCGTGCGCTGAACAACAGCCACTAGGGGGTAGTGGAATTGTTCCATCGCAAACGCATTTCCATGGCCGGCATCCTGGCCGCATTTCTCACGTTTTCCGGAATCATCGTGCAACCGGCCGCCGCGGCCGGGTTTTCGGACAACGCCATCGGGGATTCGGTGGTCGCCACCATCGTGAACCGCGAAAACCACAACTGCCTCGACAGCGACTACAACGGAAACGTCTACCTGAACCCGTGCGGCGCGCGGGATTACTTCCAGCACTGGGAGGCGGTGGGCCACACGCTCGTCAACGTCCAGACCGGCCGGTGCCTGGACAGCAACGACGCCGGTGACGTCTACACCTTGGAGTGCAACAACGGCGAGTACCAGCAGTGGGGTGGCGGCGGCGAGCACGTCGTCGGCAACCGGAAGACGCTGCTGGCCGTGACCGCGCTCGACGAGCACTCGGTGCACGCCTACGGCCCGATCGGGCTGGACTCGCAGCTCTGGGACACGCACCTGACCGACGGTGTCTGCGATCCCGACCCGCTGACGATGAAGATCGACCAGGTGCTCGAGGACGACTGGACGAAGATCCAGGACACCCAGCAGAGCACCGAAGGCCTCGCCGGTCCGTGGGACTGGAAGGTGACGAAGGGCGTCGGCACGCACATCACGGCGTCCACGACCGCCACCGTCGGCGCGGAATTCGCCGTCGGGCAGTTCAAGGCGTCCGCGTCGGGAAGCATCACCGAAGGGGTGGTGCACGACATGACCTACACCGTCGAACTGCCGTTCCACGCAATCATCCCCCAAGGCCAGGTGATGTACGCGAATTACGGCGCACACCGGCACAACGTCCTGTTCCACTGGCACCGCAGCGCGAAGGACTGCACCGATCTGGAAAGCGGCCAGTACAAATTGACCGTCCCGTTCGCGCAGGGTTTCTACTGGCGTTGCGAAACGCGCTTGGACCCCGATTGCCGCCGGAAGATCGAAGCGGCGAACAGCGGGACCAGCCGGGCCCGGCTCGAAGCGTCGTTCTACCCGTACTACGAGGGGCTCGAACTGGGCCCGCCGACCGAGCCCCCGCCGCCGGTCCGCAAGGCGACCAGCGTCGGCTACACCGGCCCGACGACGGCGGCCTACCACGACGCGATCATCGCGTCCGCCAAGGTCACCAGCGACGGTCGGCCGGTGGGCGCGGGCCTGGTCACGTTCACCCTCGGCCGCAGCAGCTGCGTCGCCGGCGTGAGCCCCAGCGGAACCGCGTCGTGCCCGATGGACATCACGGACACGCCCGGCGCGGCCACGATGCGGGTCGGCTACGGCGGGACGGCGGACTTCTTCCCGAGCGCCACGAGCGCGCCGTTCACCATCACCAAGGCACCGACGAAGCTCGTCTACACCGGCACCAAGCACATCGCCAACGGCGAGCCCGCCCACCTGGCCGCCGTGCTGACCGAGAACGGGCGCCTCACCGGTCCCCTCGCGGGCCGCGCGGTGCACCTCATCCTCGGCCAGGGCGCGACGCAGCAGGCGTGCGACGCGACGACGGACACCGCCGGCGCCGCGCAGTGCGACATCCCGTCGGCGGACCAGCCGCTGAACGACACCGCGACCGTGCCGGTCGGGGCGGCCTTCGCCGGGGACGAGTTCTACCTGCCGTCCAGCGACGCGGCCCAGGCCCGGCTGCAGTACTACACCGGGCGCGCGGTCGGACTGGACGCCTCGGTGAACCTGCCGTTGCTGCCGCTGAAACTGGGGCCGGCCCCGGACACCGGCCCGGTCCGCACCGCCACGGCGTCGCGGACGACCACCCCGTGCACGGCGTCGATCGGCGTGCTGGTGGTCAACGCGCACGCGTTGTGCCCGCAGGTCGTCACCACCCTGCGGCCGGGCACGATCTCGTCGACCGTGCGCGTCGACGACGTCCACGTCGGGCTGCCGGGCCTGCCGGTGATCGACATCGCCGGGCTCACCGCGACCTCGACCAGCACGTGCACCGCCGCCACCGGCTCGGCGACGATGACGCTGAAGATCGCCGGGGTCCAGGTGACGGTGCCGACCCAGCCGAACAGCACGATCCCGCTGGCCGGCGGCGGGAAGATCGTCGTCAACGAGCAGAAACCGGTGGCGGACGCCGATCTCGGCCTGGCCGAGACGGCCGTGCACATCGTGCTGCCGGGGCTGACCGGCAACCTGGTCGACATCACCGTCGGCTCGGCGGCCAGCGCGTCGCACAACTGCACCTAGCCGGGAGTGCCCCTCGGACCACGGTTCGAGGGGCACCACCCGACGACCTGGCTCGTAACGGTGGCCGGTGCCTCCGACGACACTTCGCCGTCGATGGCCGGGTGCCTGGTCGAGATCGAGCACGTGCTCACCGCGATGACCGACGAGCTGCCGGAGTCGCCGCTCCTGCCCGACGCGGACGCGGCCGCCCACCTGGCCGCCGTGGATCCGACTGTCCGTCGGCACCGGCGCGCGGTCACTGGCGGAGGTGCGGCTTTCGCTGCCCGGGGGTTACCTGCTCCGCGTGCTGGCGGCTGGGCGGGAACGCGGGCACGTCGCTCTCACCGTCTCGTCGTCCTGCCGAACCCGAAAGTTTCGGTGGGAATTCCGTTCTTTTCGAAACGGACACGGTGGGGAATAACCACAATTCCGGTCCGACGATTGGTTGACGTTTGTCCGGATCGAGAATAAGCTGCTGCCACCCTGGGAGCGCTCCCACATGAACCGCACGTTCTTCCGAGAATGGAGGCTCATTCCATGCGCAGGCGCACCTTCTTCGGGGCCGGCACCGGACGGCGGGGGCTCATCGCCCTCGTCACCGCCGGGCTGGCCTGCCTGTTCGTCGGGGTTCCCACCGCCTCGGCGCACGGGACCATCGTCGACCCCGCCACCCGCGCCTACCAGTGCTGGAAGGATTGGGGCAGCCAGCACACGAACCCCGCCATGCAGCAGCAGGACCCGATGTGCTGGGCGGCTTTCCAGGCCAACGCCGACACCATGTGGAACTGGATGAGCGCGTTGCGGGACGGGCTGCACGGCAACTTCCAGGGCGCGACGCCCGACGGGCAGCTGTGCAGCAACGGCCTGTCTCGCAACAACTCCCTGAACACCCCCGGCCAGTGGCGGACCACCACCATCGGCAGCAACTTCTCGATGCACCTCTACGACCAGGCCAGCCACGGCGCCGACTTCATCCGGGTCTACGTCAGCAAGAACGGCTACGACCCGGCCACCCAGCGCCTCGGCTGGGGCAACCTGGACCAGGTGACGCAGACCGGCCGCTTCGCCCCGGCGAAGGACATCACCTTCAACGTCCAGACCTCCGGCTACCGCGGGCACCACGTCATCTTCACGATCTGGCAGGCTTCCCACCAGGACCAGACGTACATGTGGTGCAGTGACGTGAACTTCGGCTGACCGCATTCGGCTGACCGCATTCCGGGCCGCATCGAACAGCCGTGGCGCTGTTCGATGCGGCACGGCCGTGTTCTTTCCTGACCGATTCCGATCGGTTCCCTTCGGAACCCTGGCCGGTTCCCCGGGCGAGGTGTTACCCAATGTCTCGAAGCTGCGCAGGGATCCGGGAAGGAACGAACCGATGAAACCGACCCACTCCGTGCTCCGCAGGACGCTTTCCAAGGCGGTGCGGTTCCTGGCGCTGACCGCACTGGCCGGCGGACTGCTGGCCGCCGTCCCGCCGCAGGCCCAGGCGGCCACCTCCGGGTTCAAGGGCGTCAACTGGGCCGACACGCGGGACAACTTCGTCAACGGCGTGCTGTACATCTCCGGGCTCGGCGCCTCCGACACGTACTCCTCGGCCGCCGCCACGGCCGACCAGGTCGTCGGCCAGCTGTACTCGATCACCGGGGCCGGCACGGTCCGGATGCCGATCAACGAACCGACGGTCGCCGGCTACTGGGGCACCTACACCGGGGCAATCGACACCGCACTCAGCAAGGGCAAGGTGATCCTCGCCTACTGGGCCTACACCGGCGGCAAACCCACGGACACCGGCCGGTTCCAGCAGATGTGGGACACCGTCGTCGCCAAGTACGGCAGCAACCCGAACGCCTACTTCGAGGTCATCAACGAGCCGTACGCCTACAGCGCTTCCGCGCTCAACGACTTCTACGCCGCCTGGTTGGCCCGGTACCCCGGCGTGCCGCGCGGCCGGGTCATCCTCGACGGCACCGGGTACGCCCAGAACGTGCCCGCGGTCGGCGGCGACCGGCGGCTCGACGGGACGCTGCTGGCGGCCCACGACTATTCGTTCTTCGCCGGCTACGAAAGCGAAACCGAGTGGGCCGACCACCTCGGCGGCTACATCGGCGCGTACGCGGACCGGACCGTGGTCACCGAGTGGGGCGGCCCGATGTCGCCCGGCAGCAAGAACGGCGTGCACTACGACACGCTCGACTACAGCATCCCGAGCGGGTCGTTCTTCGCCGACTACATCCGGGGCGTCAGCGGCAAGATGCGCAGCCTCGGCGTCGGCAGCGTGTACTGGCCGGGCCTGCGCGACGGCGACTGGTACAGCATGACGACCAAGGCGGGCACCGGCCCGGGCATCAAGCTGTCGCTGTCCAACCCGAGCGGGCTGACCCGGCTGCGGTACGCGTGGGGCCTGGGCGACGGCGGCGGCACCTACGTCCGGATCGTCAACGCCGCCACCGGCCTGTCCGTCGACGGCCTGGGCCGCACGGCCGGTGGCTCCCCCGCCGGCCAGGCGAGCGCCGACCCCGGCCGCGCCGACCAGCAGTGGGTGATCGAGAACGCCGGCAACCGCGTGCGGATCAAGAACCGCGCCACCGGCCTCTACCTCGACGGCGCGGGCCGCACCACCAACGGCGCCGCGGCGGCCCAGTACGCCGGGAGCGGCAGCGGCAACCAGCTGTGGTCGGTGGTGACCGACGCGAACAACGTCCGCATCCGCAACAGCAGCACCAGCCTGTACCTCGACGGCATGGGCCGCACCGGCAGCGGCGCCGACGTCGGCCAGTACGGCGACAGCGGCAGCGCCAACCAGCGGTGGCGCATCGTCGCCGCCGGCTGAAGTGTCACCCGGACGGGGCCGGTTCCCGGTCCCGTCCGGCCTTTCTGCACCGCATCGTCGCATTTGCACGCTGATTGCTGCCCGCACGCATGTTTTGCGGAGCGCAACGGCGTCAACCCGTGATCGAGCACGCCGTCGCGGGAAGGAACGAAGATGCGAGCGCTGACCGTTGTGCCGGAACAGAAGGGCTCCCTGCAGGTCGCCACGGTGCCCGACCCGCAACCGGCGCACGGCGAGCTGCTGGTGCGCGGCCTCGCGCTCGGCGTGTGCGGCACGGACAAGGAGATCGCCCGCGGCGAGTACGGCTGGGCGCCACCCGGCCGGGACCGCCTGGTGCTGGGGCACGAATCACTCGGGCAGGTGATCACCCCCACCGGCGACTTCGCCGAGGGCGACCTCGTTGTCGGCGTCGTCCGGCGGCCCGACCCGGTGCCGTGCGGCGCGTGCGCGGCCGGCGAGTTCGACATGTGCCGTAACGGCCGCTACACCGAGCGCGGCATCAAGGAGATCGACGGCTACGGCAGCGAACTGTGGACCGTCGAGGCGGATTACGCGGTGCGCCTCGATCCCCGCCTGCGGGACGTCGGCATGCTGATGGAACCCACGACGGTGGTCGCGAAGGCGTGGGAGCAGATCCAGCGCGTCGGGGAACGCGCGTGGTTCGAACCGAAGCGGGTGCTGGTGACCGGCGCCGGCCCGATCGGGCTGCTCGGCGCGCTGCTGGGCGTCCAGCGCGGCCTCGACGTCCACCTCCTCGACCGCGTCACCGACGGTCCCAAGCCCCGCCTGGCCGAGGCGCTCGGCGCGACCTACCACCACGAGCCGATCGAGAAGGTGCTGGCGTCGCTGGAGCCGGACATCGTCCTCGAAGCCACCGGCGTCGGCTCGCTGGTCTTCGACGCGATGGCGGGCACCGCTTCCTACGGCATCGTCTGCCTCACCGGCGTCTCCTCCACCGGCCGCAGCCTGATCGTGGACGCCGGGACGATCAACCGCGAGCTCGTCCTCGAGAACGACGTCGTCATCGGGTCGGTCAACGCCAACCTGCGCCACTACCGGGCCGCCGCCGACGCACTCGGCCGCGCGGACCCGGACTGGCTGGGCGGGCTCGTCACCCGGCGGGTGCCCCTGAGCAAGGCGGCCGACGCCTTCGAAGCGGGCGACGACGACGTCAAGGTCGTCCTCGACCTCGAGCGCTGATCGCCGTGGCCCTGATCGAGGACTACGCCCTCCTGGGCGACCTGCACACGGCCGCGTTGCTCTCGCGCGACGGCGCGATCGACTGGCTGTGCCTGCCGCGCTTCGACTCTCCGGCCTGTTTCGCCGCCCTGCTGGCCGACGAGCACGCCGGCACCTGGCGGCTCGCCCCGGCGAGCGGCGGGCCCGCGACCCGGCGCTCGTACCGCGGCGACTCGCTGATCATGTCGACCGAGTGGGACACCCCCGACGGCACCGTCCGCGTCCTGGACTTCATGCCGCCGCGCGGGGAAGCCGCCGACGTCGTCCGGATCGTCGAAGGCGTGTCCGGCCGGGTGCCGATGCGCATGCTGCTGCGGCTGCGGTTCGACTACGGTTCCGTCACCCCGTGGGTCCGTCAGGAGGAGGGCGGGTTCGTCGCGGTCGCCGGCCCGGACGCGATCCGGGTGCGCACGCCGGTGCCGCTGCACGGCGAGGACATGGCCACGCACGCCGAGTTCACCGTCACCGCCGGGGAGCGCGTCCCGTTCGTCCTCACCCACAACGCCTCCTACCGGCCGCGGCCGCGGCTCGCCGACGCCGAAGCCGCGCTCGCCGACACGGAACGCTTCTGGGCGGACTGGATCGGCCGCTGCCGGTACCGGGGACAGTGGCCGGACGCGGTCCGGCGCGCGCTGATCACCCTCAAGGCCCTCACCTACGCCCCGACCGGCGGCATCCTCGCCGCCGCGACGACGTCACTGCCGGAACAGCTCGGCGGGCCGCGCAATTGGGACTACCGCTACTGCTGGCTGCGCGATTCGACGTTCACCCTGCAGGCCCTGATCGGCACCGGCTACCACGACGAAGCCCGCGCCTGGCGGGAATGGCTTGTCCGCGCGGTCGCCGGCGACCCGGCCGACCTGCAGATCATGTACGGCCTCGACGGCACCCGCCGACTCCCGGAGTCCACTTTGGACTGGCTGGCCGGCTACGAAGGCTCGGCGCCGGTCCGGGTCGGCAACGCCGCGGCGGACCAGTTCCAGCTCGACGTCTGGGGCGAGGTCCTCGACGGGCTGCACCTGGTCCGCGAAGCCGGGCTCCCGACGTTCCACCCGGCCTGGGACCTGCAGCGCGGCCTGCTCGACTTCCTCGAAGGGCACTGGGACCAGCCGGACAACAGCCTCTGGGAGGTCCGCGGCGACCGGCGGCACTTCGTCCACTCCAAGGTGCTGGCCTGGGCCGGCGTCGACCGCGCGGTGCACACGGTGCGGGCGCACGGTCTCGACGGCCCGGTCGAGGACTGGCGGGCGCTGCGGGAGAAGATCCACCAGGACGTCTGCGCGCACGGGTACGACGCCGGCCGCAACACGTTCACCCAGTTCTACGGCTCGCGCGGGCTGGACGCGGCGCTGCTGCTCATCCCGCGCGTCGGCTTCCTGCCGGCGGAGGACCCGCGGGTCCGCGGGACGGTGGACGCGATCCGGGCCGAGCTCGCCCACGACGGGTTCGTCCGCCGCTACGACGCCGACGCGGACGGCGGGGTGGACGGACTGCCCGGCGGCGAAGGCAGCTTCCTGGCCTGCAGCTTCTGGCTCGCCGACGCGCTCCACGCGACCGGCCGCCCCGACGAGGCCCGCTCGCTGTTCGAGCAGCTTTTGGGACTGCGCAACGACGTCGGGCTGCTGTCGGAGGAGTACGACACCGAGCTGGGACGCCAGGTGGGCAACACGCCGCAGGCGTTCAGCATGGTCGGGCTGGTCAACACGGCCCGGCAGCTCTCGGGGTCGCAGACCGGCACGAACGCTCCGGGCGAGGACCAGCTCTCCTAGCTCGTGTCCGACTCCCGCGGCGGCTGGAGTCTAGCTCCGCCACGACCGGCCGGTGCCGAACGCCCGCAGGAACGTGCCGACGATGACGATCGCGGCCTGAGCGTCATTCAGGGGTAGCTTGTCCTTTGTGGACAGACCCACCAGTGCTCCCAGGACGCTGCCGGGCCAGCGGTCCGGCAGCCCCGGCTGCAGGTAGCCCTCGTCGGCGGCCCGCTTCAGGAACCGATCGACCTCTTCGACCGCGCGCATGCGGCGGGCCCAGATCTCCGGGTCTGAGCGCATCCGGCTCACCTCGGTCGGCCAGGTGCGGTTGACCTTGACGACCCCCAGAACGTACCGGTCCATCGCCTCCGGCACCGGCGCCTCCCAGAACCGGGCCGCCTCGATCGCCGCTTCGATCGCGTCCAGGCGGGCCTGGTAGACCGCGGACAGGAGCTCCTCCCGGCTCGTGAACCGGCGGTAGACGGTCCGACGGTCGACGCCGGCCTCCGCCGCGATCGCCGCGATGCTCGTGGCCGGGTCTTCGGCGAGCATGCGGGCGCCCGTGGTCAGCAGCAGTTCGAGATTTCGCGCGGCGTCTGCTCTCACTCTCCCACCCTAGCATTAACTGTCACACCGGCGAGGCATTTAAGTGCTACAGTGATGTGACAGATCGACTTAGGGAGCAGCAGTGGTCACCTACCAGGACCTCTTCATCGGCGGCACGTGGACCGCCCCGAGCAGCACCGAGCTGCTGGACATCCGTTCGCCGCACGACAACTCCGTCCTCGGCCGCGCCGCGCAGGCACTGCCCGCGGACGTCGACCGCGCCGTCGCGGCCGCCCGGAAGGCCTTCGACGAGGGCCCGTGGCCGCGCACCTCGCCCGCGGAGCGGATCGCCGTCGTCCGCAAGCTGGCCGCCCTGCGCGAGAAGCGCGCCGACGAGATCGCGGCGCTCATCTCCGCGGAGAACGGCTCGGCGCTCTGGTTCACCGAGGCCGGCCAGCCCGGCCTGACCCGGCAGGCCAACGCCTACCTGAAGGCCGCCGAGGAGTTCGGCTGGGAAGAGACCCTGGAGCCGTCGGATCCCGCCGCGCCGTTCCGGTCGGTCGTGCGCCGGGAAGCGATCGGCGTGGTCGCCGCGATCATCCCGTGGAATTCGCCGTTCTCCTCGGCGTCCGCCAAGATCATCCCCGCGCTGCTCGCCGGCAACACCGTGGTGCTGAAGGTCTCGCCGGAGAACACGCTCAGCATGAACCTGCTCGCGGAACTGCTCGCCGAGACCGGCCTGCCCGAGGGCGTCATCAGCGTCCTGCCCGCCGACCGCGAGACCAGCGAATACCTGGTGAAGCACCCGGACGTCGACAAGATCGCCTTCACCGGGTCCACCCGCGCCGGGCGCCGCATCGCGTCGCTGGCCGGGGAGCGGCTCAAGCGGGTCAGCCTCGAACTGGGCGGCAAGTCGGCCATGATCATCCTGCCCGACGCCGACCTCGGCGCGGCGATCCAGGGCGTCAAGTTCGGATCCCTGCTCAACAACGCCGAATCGTGCATCGCGCAGACGCGCATTCTCGCGCCGCGCAGCCGCTACGAGGAGGTCGTCGCCGGGCTGAAGGAGCTGGTCGAGTCGCTCGGTGTCGGCGACCCGGCCGACGACGGGACGTTCATCGGCCCGATGATCCGCCGTGACCAGCAGCAGCGGGTCCTGGACTACATCCGCCTCGGCGTCTCCGAGGGCGCGCGGCTGGTCACCGGCGGCCCGGACGTCCCGGCCGGGCTGGAAACGGGCAACTACGTCACGCCGACGCTGTTCGCCGACGTCGACAACTCGATGCGCATCGCGCAGGAGGAGATCTTCGGCCCGGTCCTGGTCGTGATCGCCTACGACGACGAGGACGACGCCGTCCGCATCGCCAACGACTCCGAGTACGGCCTGTCCGGCGGGGTGTGGTCGGCGGACCCGGCCCACGCGCTCGCCGTCGCCCGCCGGGTGCGGACCGGCACGGTCACGATCAACGGCGCGCCGATCGGCTTCGACGGCCCGTTCGGCGGGTTCAAGGCCAGCGGCCTCGGCCGCGAGTACGGCGCCGTCGGGCTCGGCACCTACACCGAATACAAGACGATCACCGTTCCGGCCGCGAAATGACGCTCGACACCCCCGTCAGACCCGCGGTGCGGCCGGCGATGACGGCGCTGATCCTCGCCGTCCTGCTGGCCGCGCTGGACCAGACCATCGTCGCCACCGCCCTGCCCCGGATCGCCCGCGACCTCGGCGGGTTCCGGGACATCGCCTGGATCACCGCGTCCTACCTGCTCGCCTCGACCGCCGCGACGCCGCTGTGGGGCAAGCTCGGCGACCTGCTGGGACGCAAGCGCCTCTACCTCGTGGCCACCACGGCGTTCCTGGTCGCGTCCGCGCTGTGCGGGCTGGCGCAGGACCTGCCCCAGCTGATCGCCGCCCGCGCCCTGCAGGGGCTGGCCGGCGGCGGCATGATCGTCCTGACGTTCGCTCTGGTCGGAGACATCGCGGCGCCCGCCGAGCGCGGGCGCCACCAAGGCCGGTTCGGCTCGGTCTACGGCGTCGCCAGCATCGCCGGACCGCTGCTCGGCGGCCTGTTCACCGACCACCTGTCGTGGCGGTGGGCGTTCCTGATCAACGTCCCGGTCGGGCTGGTGGCCGTGGTGCTCGCGGCGCGGGCCCTGCCCACGACGGCCCGGCGGGCGCCCGTCCGCATCGACTACGCTGGGGCGCTGCTGCTGGCCGGGGCGGCCACGGCGCTGGTCCTGATCACCTCCTTCGGCCCGCGGTGGGGCTGGACGTCCCCGGGCACGCTGGCCCTCGCGGGCGGGGTGATCGTCCTCATCGGACTGGTGGTCCCGGTCGAGCGGCGCGCGGCGGCCCCGGTGCTGCCGTTCTTCCCCTCGCGCACGGTCGTCGTAGCCGCGGCCGTCGGGTTCATCGCCAACGTGGCCATGTTCAGCGTCCTGGTCTACCTGCCGACGTACCTGCAGGTCGCCGACGGCGTCTCGGCGACGCTGTCCGGGGTGCACCTGCTGCCGCTGGTGCTCGGGCTGGTCGTCAGCCAGTCGCTGGCCGGGCGGTGGGTCGCCGAACCGGGTCGCGTGCGGGGCGTCCTGGTGACCGGCATGGCGCTGAACGTCGCCGGGCTGCTGTTGCTGAGCACCCTGGCGCCGGGGACGGCGCAGCCGGCGCTGATCGCGTACTTCGCCATCACCGGCGTCGGGATCGGCATGGTCCCGATGGTGGCGCTGACGGCGGCGCAGAACGCGGTGCCGGCCGCCGACATCGGGGCGGCGAGCGCGGTGGTCACCTTCGCCCGGTCGATCGGGGCGGCGTTCGGGGTGGCCGTCTTCGGCAGCCTGCTCGGCGAGGACGTGGCCGGGCACCTCGGCGGCGCGTTCCTCGCGCTCACGCCGGTGGTCGTGCTCGGCACCGTCCTCGCCGCGCTGATTCAGCCCTTTTCGGCGAAAGCGGCGAAGAGCCCGGGCTCGTAGGAGCCGCCCTTCTGGTGCAGGATCACGGCCAGCCGGTTGGCGGCGTTGATCAGGGCGACCAGCGCGATCAAGGCGGCGACCTGCTCGTCGTCGTAGTGCTCGCGCACCCGGGCCCAGGTCGCGTCGGACACGCCTTCGGCGGCGTCGGCGAGCCGGGTGCCCTCCTCGGCCAGCGCGAGCGCGGCCCGCTCGGCCTCGGTGAAGACCGTCGACTCCCGCCAGGCGGCGACCAGCGCGAGCCGGACCGCCGACTCCCCGGCCGCGGCGGCCTCCTTGGCGTGCATGTCGAGGCACCAGCCGCAGCCGTTGATCTGGCTGGCCCGCAGGCTGACCAGTTCCTGGGTGACCTTCGGCAGCGGCGAGCGGTCGATGACCTGGCCGAGGCTCGCGAACCGCTTGCCCAGCCGGGTGCCGGTCTCGGTGGAAAACAGGTCGAGGCGGGTGTCCATGGCTTCGTCCTCACTGTGTCGTCGGGCGGAACGACCTCAAGACACCGGCGAGGCGGAGCTTGTGACACCCCGCAGGGCTCGTGGCTGGTGGCGACCGGCGGGTCCGCGTCGGCTGGGTTCGACGTCGGGGCCGGGACCGCCCGCTCCGGCCGGAACAACGGCTGGCTGTTCGCCACCAACGGCTGCGGGCACCTGCTGCACAGCACGTACCCGTGGCTCGACGGCAGCGGCGCCCACCAGGCGGTCAACACGGCCCGGTGGAACCTCAACGGCGTCAACCCGGTGTTCGTCAAGGCGATCATCGGGGCGAACGGCTCGTCCAGGTTCGTCCGGCTCGACGATATGACCACGCAGTGCTACTGGTGACCGGGCTGTACCATCACTGCCGATGAGCTGGGCGGGGTGGAAGGTGCGGTTGCGGGAGGTCCGCCCGGCGGATCACCGCACCCTGATCGGCTTCGACCGCGGTTCCGACCGCCAGGTCGGCGGTTACCGCCACTGGGCGACCCACCGCGACTCGACGGGCGACGACTTCCACTTCGCGATCGAGACCCTGCACAACCGGACGCTGGTCGGGTCGATCTGGATCCAGGCCGACCCGGCCACCGGCCACTTCAGCTACGGAATCGGCATCGGGCCGCAGTACCGCCGCTGCGGGTACGCCGCCGACGCGGTCACGGTGCTGCTGGCGTACATGTTCGAGCTGCGCCGATACCGCAAGTGCGAAGTCAGCATCAACGGCAGCAACTTCGCCTCGCTGGCGCTGCACGGAGAGCTGGGCTTCCGCGAGGAGGGCCGCCCCCGCGACACGGAGTTGCGCCGCGGCGAGGTCCGCTACCCGGTCCTGATGGGGCTGACGGCGGCGGGCTTCGCAGAGCACCAGCCGGCATTCCTGGCAGCGCGCGGCCCGGTCCGCCCGTGGCGCGGACGGCACTGGCGGACGCCCCGCCGCGGACGCCACTGGCGAGCCGAGCACCTGCGCCCGGCCCGCTGAGGTCCAGCGGACACGCGGATTCGCGGGCACGCGGGCACCGGCTCGGCGGGCGCCGGCTCGACTCGGCCGCGTGCCCGGCGATCGCCGGGCAGGGCTCGCCGGCCTGCCGCGCAAGGCGGCGGCTGTTGGCTTGCCGCGCAGGCAGCCGCCGACCGGCCGGGACCCGCCTCACCGCGCGAACGCCGCCGCCGAACCGCGCAGCGCGAGCGCTCAGCGGCGGGCGGTGCCCTCCTCAGCCGCCGACGCAACAACCGCGGCCGCCCCCCTGAGCGGACCTCGCGCAGAGCGGTCCGCCACCCAGCCCCGCCACCTCGCCGGACGAACGCCGCCACCAGCCCACTGCACGCCCTGGTCGCCGAAGCGGTCGCGGAAGCCGAGCACGAGGTCGCCCCCGGCTTCGGCGCGGATGTCGGTCAGCAGCGGTTCCGGCTACGCGAGCAGGCTCCCGCCCTGCGGCGCGGGCGGCTGGTACTTGGCCTGCCATGGGTTCCAGAAGTGGGTGTTGCTGCCGTTCCACAGGGCGTCGCCGCGCTTGAAGGTCAGCGGCTGGTTCACGACCACTCCGCCGAACGTCCCGGCGGCGGCGTCGAAGGTGCGGATCACCACCCACTTGTCGGCGATCTTCTGCGTCGATTCGGCGGAGCACACCCCACCGACGAAGACGACGCCGTCGTGCACACCGAGGCCGCCCGACCGCCAGTCACCGGCCGCGGGGCAGCCGGGGTCCGGGATCGCGTAGCTCGCCTTCGGCGCGGCCGCGGTCGCGTCGTAGCGGTAGAGCTTGCGGTCGGCCAGGTTCACCACGAACAGCGTGCCGCCGTCCTCGCTGATCTGATCCGCAGCGCGCCGAGGCTTTCCTTTTGCCCACGACGTCGGCGAACTTCAGGTCGAAGCCGGTCTGCATGGCGTGGGCGGTGCCGCCCGGGACGGGCACCTTGGTGAACAGGGTGGTCTTGATCGCCGGGTTCGTCACGTAGATCGCGCCGCTGCCGCCCGTGCCGTAGGCGGTGGCGCGCTTGGCGAACGCGCTGGAGAAGATGCGCTTGTCCGGCTTGCGGTAGGCGATGCCGTAGACCGTCCCGGTGTCGACCCGGGCGGCCAGAGCGGTGGGCGGGCTCCCGGTCCCCCGCGCGGTTAACGGGAAGCCGATCAGGGATTTGGCCTGGGGATCGATCCCGGGTGCGATGCCGTTGCGCTGGCAGGCGGTGACCAGCGTGGGGTTGTCCTGGCAGTCGTCCGCCGGGTTCCACAGCCCCATCGTCAGGTCGGCCTTCTTGCCGCCGGAGACGTCGGCGAACGCGGTGAGGCTGCTCAGCCCGCCACCCGCCGGGGCCGGCTTCAGGTACGGCATCGACGCGGGAATGCTCGCCTCGACGCGGTACTTCCCGCCCGCCGGCTCGGTGGTGGCCAGCTTGACGGTGCCGTCCGCGGAGGTGGTCCCGGTGGCCGTGGCGCCGGCCGGGTCGGTGGCCTTCACCGGGATCCCGGCCACCCCGGTCTCCAGGGCGGGCTCGTAGTTCCGTTGCCGTTCAGGTCCCGGATCACCCGGACGGTCAAGGTGCCGTCGGAAGCGTCCGCGAAGGCCGGTCCGGCCGGGACGCTCAAGGGCAGCACCGTCGAGGCGAGCAGGAGTACCGCCCCGGAAGCCATCAGCCTCTTCAACGTTCACTCCACACAGCCAGGCCCTGCACGACCACTGTCCAAAACAAATGGTTGTGGGTGAGCTTAGAAGTAGGGAGAGTGACGTACCCGGCGAAGCCGGGTGAAAGCTTATCCGTTTTGCATGACTTCAAACCACACGATAAGGTGATAAGCCCCCACAATTCGAGTTACTGACGGCGACATCGATCGGGAACGTCGACACATCAACCTCGAGGGCGCGGCAATCTCCATTCCGCGACACCTTCCACCCACGACGGAAGTCGACTCTCGGCCGGCGAATGACTCGTTCAGGACGTCAGAGCTCCCGGACGAGTCTCGTTCGCGACGTTCCCGCGCGGCGCGTTCGGCCCTCCCCGGACCGCTCCCGGCACTCCGCAACGGGCCGCCAGAGTGACACCACGCACCGTGTTTGCTGTAGCGATGACGGAGCCGGCTGCGACTGCATGTCATGACCCCGTTCCCGGATGGCCCGTGGTTCCCATGAGCGAGGCGACACCACTCGTTGGGGAGCCGCGTCCGACTTCAGTGACACCTACTCGCGCCCCTATCGTTCGAGAGGTGTTCTGCTCATGCTTCTGCACGTGCACCCGTCCGGGTTACCCCGCCCCTTCCCGCCCGTCGAGCGCCGTTTCCAACGGCACCTGGTGTGGCTCCTGTGAAGGCACGGGAGTGAGTCCACTATCGCCTGCGAAGCGCACGGTGACGAACTCCAGCGGGTACCGGATTACCCCTTTTGCCGCCGCCAGGTGCTACGAACGGGCAATAGCGCCACCGGTAAAACGCCGGGACGCCGTCGAACTGGAACAAGCCTGGAAAGCGCGCACCGGAGCACGGTATGGTGGGTCGTTCCAGATCGTCGTACGGCGTGGCGTCACTCGGCGGGGAGCGAGCGAATGAGCGCTGAGATCGAGCCGGACAGGCTCGCGGTACCGATCACTCGCCGCACCCCGATAACTCGCTCGCAGGCGGCGCCGTACACGCTTCGCGACACGCCGCGGCAACTCCCTCCGGCCCCCCACTTGTTCGTCAACCGATCACATGAGCTGTCGGCCATTTCCGACAAAGTGCGGAAAACGCAGGACAACCGAGCGGCCGTCATCGTACTGACCGGACTGGGCGGGGTCGGCAAGACGGCGGCGGTGCTCAACTGGGCCCACCGTCACCTGGAGCGGTTCGCCGAAGGGCAGCTTTACGCCGATCTGGCCGACTACCGGCGTCCGGGCGGTGTGGAGCTCTCCGAGGTGCTGGGCAGTTTCCTCCGCGTCCTCGGTGTTCGCGAGGACTACGTGCCGTCTTCGTTCCCCGAGCGCGCCGCGATGTTCCGGTCCCGCACCTTGACCAGGCGACTGCTGGTCGTGCTCGAAAACGCGGACCTGGCAGCACAGGTGCGGCCGTTGATTCCCGGCTCCGGCCAGAGCGTCGTGCTGGTCACGAGCCGCCGCAAGCTGGGCGCACTGATCACCGAGGGAGCCGAATTCATCGACGTGGCTCCGCTGACGGTTTCCGACAGCAAGCTGCTGGTGACGGAAATGGTGCCGAAGCTCGCGAACACCGACCACGCAGCCGTCGGCGACCTCGTCAAGCTGTGCGGCGGCCTGCCCCTGGCGCTGTGCGTGGCCGGGGCCCAGCTGGCCATGCGCAAGCAATGGTCCATACCACGCCTGATCCGCTACCTCACGGACGAGGGACAGCGGCTCGACAGGCTGGCGTTCGACAGCGAGGAGGGAGTCCGGCCCATGTTCGACGCCGCTTACGGCGAACTACCGGACGACGTCAAGCGAATGTACCGCCTGCTCGGCCTGCACCCGGTACCGCAAGTGTCCTCGGAAGCCGCGGCGGCGACAGCGGGGCTCACCTCCGAAGCCACCGACGAGCTCCTCGGCGTCCTTCTTTCCTCGAGCTTGCTGCAGGAAGCCGGTGAAGACCGCTACCGGCTGCACGATCTCGTCCACCTCCACGCCCGGGCCATGGCCCAGCGGGACGAGCCGAAGGAAGCCGGCGATGCCGCCGTCGGCCGCATGATCGACTGGTACGCGCGCGCCGCCGCCGCGGCGGACCGGGCCGTGATGGGCGAGGGCCGCTGGCGCGTCTCCGGACGAAAGCCCGGCGAATCCGTTCCGCGGTTCGACAAATCCACCGCGATGGCCTGGTTCTCCGCGGAGCAGTCCGCCCTCCTCGCGATGGTTCAGGAGGCTTGGCGCCGGGAGATTTTCGACACGGCTTGGTGGCTTTGCGAATCACTGTGGGCTTTCTACTACAACATGAAGGTGTATTCGGATTGGCTCGAGACGCACCGGCTCGGTATCACCGCCGCACGCCGGTGCGAAAATCGTCCCGCCGAAGCACGCCTCCGCAATCAGCTGGCACGCGCGTTCATCGAATTGCGCGATTTCGAATCCGCCGACGAGCAGCTGGCGGCGGCCATCTCGGTAGCGGAAGGGGATCTGCGCTCGGAAGCCGTGGTCCTGGAGTCGCGAGGACTGCTGTTCCGCGCGCTGCGTCGCTACGGGGAGTCCGAGGACTGCCTGCGACGCGCCCGTGACCTCAACTGCCGGCTCGGCAGCGATCGCGGTGTCGTCCTCCAGACCTACCAGCTCGGGGACCTGCTGGTCCAGACCGGACGGACCGACGATGGCCTGCGCACGCTCACCGAAGCGATGTCCATCGCCGAACGGATCGACGACAGCATGTGCACCGCGAAGGTGGGGATCGCGCTGGGGAGCGCCTACGAAAGGCTGGAGCGCTTCGACGACGCACGATCGGTTCTCCGGTCCGCTGTCCAGAGGACCCGCGACAGCCGGCTACCGGTGAAAGAAGCTCAAGCGTTGGAGATCCTCGTCAAGGTGGCTCAGCGCGACAACGACCGGGACCTGTTGCGGTACTCCGCAGAGCGACTCGTTCAGCTGTACGAAGCGGCCGGGAGCCCGTTGGTGAACGTGGCCAAGAGCCTGCTCGAGGACGAGCCGTCCTGAGCGCCGGATCACCGCGGTGCCGGAGCGAAGCAGAACGTCTTGACCTCGTCCGGCCGGTAGCCGTATTCGACCCGCCCCGGCCGGTCCAGCGGGTACCCGTCCAGCCACAAGCGGTGCAGGACGTTGGCCGCGGCGAACAGGTCGTCGCCATCGACATCGATCCGGAGGCCGCCGCCACGCCAGCGGACAGCGCACCCGTCCGCATGGCGGTAGGCGGCGACGTAGGCGTTGGGGTGCTCAGTCGGCGGCAGGTCGCCTTCGGCCGTCCCCTCGCCGGACGGCGCCAGCATCTCGTGCACCCACTGCTCGCCCGCCACCCTGGTGAGCGGAGCCGAGTGGAGTAGCACCTCGCTGTTCGACCGGAAGGGCCAGTGCACCTCGGCGTGGTCGGCGGCCTGCCAGAGATCGTCGTCCGGGTTGTCCCGCGAATCCCGCGCGATCCGGGGCCAGCGTTCGATCGGGACGCGGATCGCTCCGGTGTCCGCGTCGTGCTCGACCCTCGTGGAGACGATCCAGGCAGTGATCCGGCAGCACGACATGGGCTCGGGGTCGCCCACCGGGGTCATCCGCGGCGCCTCGGGCAGGGCCGTGCGTCCAGCGAGGGCACGGACGACTGACCGGAACCTGGCCCACGACTGTTCTTGCTGCTGGAAGATCGAGTCGGCGATGTCCCGGGCGGACAACCGGCGCGGGCTGGCCAGGTGGTCCTCGATCTGGCGACGGAGGTCTCCCCCCAGGTCGAGCCGAGTCGCCTTTTCGCAGAGTTGCGCCAAGGGCGACGTGGGCTCCAGCTCTTCCCGTCCGTCGGCGGCCAGCAGGAACCGGCAGCCGATCGCCGCGGCGTAGATCGACAACGAGGAATGATCACCCAGGCAGATGTCGGCAGCGATCAAGCCGGCCTCCCACGGCGTGTGGGGCGGGACGACGATCAGCCCGCTGGCCAGCGCGTCACGCAACTTCGTCCTGATTTCGCCCGGCGAGTCGATGGACCAGACGTTCGGGTGCATGATCAGCAGGACACGGTATTGATCCATCGGGAGCTGCGCGAGCAGCCGCATCGGAAGTTCCGCGTCGCGCCCGACGGTGCTGTACCCACCCCAGGTCGACGTGATCACGACCAGCTTCTGGCCGGGGAGGACTCCGAAGCGTTCCCGGAATCCGTCACGCCTCCATCGTGACGCGACGATCCGGTCGAACACC
The DNA here is from genome assembly GCF_031625235.1 of Amycolatopsis sp. 505. Classification (NCBI taxonomy): domain Bacteria; kingdom Bacillati; phylum Actinomycetota; class Actinomycetes; order Pseudonocardiales; family Pseudonocardiaceae; genus Amycolatopsis; species Amycolatopsis sp. 505. The sequence continues at coordinate 191,303 of NZ_JACKQP010000012.1, read as the reverse complement.
GGGTCGCCGATGACCACGGCCCGATCAGCGGCCTCGGGCGCGCTCACCCGGAGCCGCTCCACCTGTTCTTCGTGGGACACACCGATCGCGCTGGGGTACACCCGTCCGTCGTCCATCGTGAGCTGGCTGTCCACGAGGCCGGTCGCGAACTCGTCGCTCCCACTCGACCATGCCACCAGCCGGTTGTACCCGGCACCGTGGGGGACCACGAACACCGGGCCACGGAGCTCGCCCAGCGCACGGGTCGCGTGGGCAGCGAGGACGACGTCGAACCGGATGGCCTTCGCTTCCGCCCAGGTCAGCACCTCGAAGCCCATCCCCTCGATGTGGCGCGCAAGCCCTCGGGCGAAGTCCGATCCCGGCTCGACGACGAACTTGATGCGCGGGGAGTCGGGGTAGAGCGCCTCGATCAGGGTGAGCAGGCGATCGAGGGTGGTGTAGGTCCGCACCACCATCAGGACCGAGTAGGACCAGCTCAGGGTCCGGTAGTAACGGCCGTCGTCGTGCCGACCACCCACTCGCTTATGCCCCGATCGTGCGTTCTTACTCACCAGTTGCTTACTAGCGGTAGCAGATGGTACTACTATTGCCCTATGGCGAAACGCCACCTGGCAGATGTCGAACTGGCACTTTGCTCACAGTCATGAAGCTAGCAGGCGGTGGCAAGGCCAGACTAGTAGAGAGTGGGCCGATCATGCTCGGGGGACGCAATCCGGTGGCCGCGCGACGCAGACTGCTGGGCGAACTCCGTCGCCTACGCGCCGCCGCCGGGTTGACGCAGAAGGAGGTGTCCGCCGCGCTCGAGTGGTCGATGTCCAAGGTGATCCGCATCGAGGGCGGCACCGTCGGGATCTCGATCACCGACCTGAAAGCGCTCCTCGCGCTCTACGGCGTCGAGGATCCCTCCGTCGTCGAGACACTCTCCGAGGCAGCTCGGGCCGCTCGCGAAAAGGCGTGGTGGGACGACTTCCGGGGCCAGGTCGACCCAACGCTGATCAACTTCATCGCCGTCGAGGCTTCGGCGACGAGCATGGGCGAGTACCAGGCGTTCGTCGTACCGGGGATTCTGCAGACCCCCGCCTACATCCGCGCGCTGAGCACTGTTTTCGACTCCTCGGAGGAGGCGATCGAGCGTGCGGTGTTCATGCGCACCGAACGCCGCCTTCTCCTGACCGAGTCCCCGTCCGTGGAGGCCCGGTTCATCCTGGACGAGGCAGCGATCAGCCGAACGATCGGCTCCGCGGAAGTGATGCGGGAGCAACTCGACTTCCTCGTGGAGCTGAACCGCCTGCCGAACGTCGCCATCCAGGTGGCCACGTTCGATCGAGGCGTGACCGACGGCATGCAGTCCTCCTTCACGCTCTTCGAGCTACCGGACCAGGACCACGTGGTCTACCTCGACCAGCCCGGCCGCGTGGTGCTCGCCCGTACGGACCCCGACGAAGTCGCCCGGTACCTTGACGCCTTCGACGTGCTGAAGCACCCGGACCACGCCTCCCCCGCCGACGAACTCGAGGCGACCATCGACCGCATCCGGGCGTCCGATTAGCCGAATGAGCCGAATTTCCTCGCTATTGCGAAATCGGGGTAGAATCGGACTGTTCTGCAGCACGTCCATTGGCCGGAGGTGATCCCTCCGGCCGATCATGGGTCGGGAGGGCCTGATGAACGGACGACTTGGCGCACCCATAATCGAGGTCGACGAGCGAGGCATTACCTGGCACCGGAGTTCCCGATCTCACCCGACTGCCAAGCCCGAGTGCACGGAAGTGGCCCTGGACGGCGAGATCGTTCGCGTACGGGACTCCAAATCGCCCCGATCAGGTGAACTGCACCTCAGCCACACAGCTTGGCGGGGACTAGTCCGCCGGCTACGCACAGACGGCGGAAGCAGCTGAGAGATGCTCTCGATTCCCCGTTCGCCTCGAAAGCGAGCGATCGGGCATATCGGCGGCGACTTCGGTCACTGCACATGCCGATGCACAGTTACGCGGAATTGGACATTTCCTGGCCATTTTGTCAGCTTTTTGACCACCGAGGTCCCGCCTCGGAGGGAGCCGCAGCCGGTGGAACTCAGCCGAAATCATTGCGCCTCCTATTTCTTGGATATTTTGAGGAGGGAACCCTTGGCGAGACCGAACCTCAGCGAGGTCGCTTCTCTCACGTCGGCGAGCGCATCACCAGCCGAAGACCAGGTCCGGTGCTGCCGGACGCGGGTCGCCGGGTGATCCACCCGGATCTCCACCGCCGGATGGTCCCGCTCCACCCGGGTCCCGCCCTAACTTCCTTTCCGTCGGAAAACACCCGGAAAGGAAAGCCATGAACGAAGTGCTCGGGTTCCTGTTCCTCCGCTTCGCCGTCATCGGCGGCGGAATCCTCCTGCTTGTCCTGCTACTGGGCGTGGTCGCGATCATCCTGAAGAAACTGGGCCGGTGAGCCGGGTTGCCGCTAAGCCGGGAACCCGCGGCCCAGACCGTGCTGCACCGCGTACCGCAGCGCTTCGATCCGGTTGCGCACGCCGATCTTCGCGAACGCGTTGTTGATGTGCGTCTTCACCGTCGCCTCGGCGATGACGAGCTCGGCGGCGATCTGGCCGTTGCTCATGCCCGCCGCGATCAGGCCGAGGACCTCGGCCTCGCGCGCGGTCAGCCCGTCCGGCAGCCGGTCCTTCCCGGCTCCCCGGCCCGACAACGCGGACGCCACGCGTCCGGACACGCCGGCTCCGAAGGTCAGCTGGCCCGCGACCACCGCTCGCAGTGCGGCCCCGATCTCGTTGCGGCCCGCGTCCTTCGTCAGGTAGCCGCGCGCGCCCGCCGCCAGGGCGCCGGCGATCGATCCGTCGTCCGCGTACGTCGTCAGGACCAGGACGGCGACCTCGGGGTGGTCGCGGACGATCCGCTCGGTCGCTTCGACGCCGCTCATCACGGGCATCGTGAGGTCCATCAGCACCGCGTCGATCCGGTCGAGCCGCCGCAGCAGGGCGAGTGCTTCGGCGCCGTCGGCCGCCGCACCGGCCACCTCGACGTCGTCGAGCAGGCCCATGAGCGCGACCAGGCCTTCGCGGACGGCCTGCTGGTCGTCCACCACGACCACCCTGATCACCCGCGGCTCCCCCATGATCCCCCTCCCGGCACCGGGAGGCAGGCTACCACCGGACGGCCGCCGGAGAATCCACTGTGGAGGTTCGGAGGGCGGCGCGGCGGGGTGCAAGCGCCGCGCCGCCCTCCGCACGCCTCAGGCCGGGGCGACCGCCCGCCCCGTCTGCGGCGAGATCATCCCCGCGCACAGCCCGCGGCTCGCCAGCGTGCGGGCGATCTGCGGGATGGCGGAGAGGGTGTTGGCCGGCCATTCGTGCATCAGGATGACCTGGCCGTTCGTGAGCCGGGCGTTGGCCGCGACGATCGCGCTGACGCTCGCGTTGTTCCAGTCGCCCGAGTCGACGTCCCAGATGACCTGGCGGAGCCCGTACTTGGCCGCCACCGACTGGACCATCGCGTTCGTTTCCCCGTACGGCGGGCGGAACAGCCGGGGCGTGCCGCCGCCCCCGGCCGAAATCGCCTGCTGGGTCCGGGAAATCTCGGAATCCACCTGCGCCTGGCTCTGCTGGGTCAGGTGCGGGTGCGTGTAACTGTGGTTGCCCACCCACATGCCCGCGCTCGTCTGGGCGCGGACCTGCGCCGGGTAGGCGGCCGCGTACTGGCCCTCGTTGAACATCGTCGCCCGCAACCCGTTCTGGCGCAACGCGTTCAGGATGGCCGGGGTGTGGGCGTTCGACGGCCCGTCGTCGAACGTCAGGCCCACGTACCCGTTGCACGCGGCCGCCCGGGCCGCCGGCGTGACGGCGATGGTGCCCGCCACGGCGAGGGCCGCCGTGGCCAGGATGGTGATCGACCGGCGCATGGTCAGCCCACCGTGATGTTCGAGTTGCCGCTGCTCTGGTAGCCCTCCGTCGCCAGGATCATGTAGTAGTTGAAGCTGCCCAGCCGCATGCCGGCCCGGCCCCACGCGTCGAAGTGGTTGCCGGTGGTGATGCTGCCGCCGGTCCGCCGCTGCTGGCGCACGCTCCAGTACTGGTTGAACGTCTTGTTGCCTTCGACGGACGGCGCGTTGTAGCGGGTCGTCTGGTAGATGTCGTACGTGCCGCCGTCGCTGGTGACGGTGCCCTTGTACGTCCCGGTCGGCCGCCAGCTGCCCCAGTTGTCGACGATGTAGTACTCGACGAGCGGGTTGGACGTCCAGCCGTAGAGCGCCAGGTAGCTGTTGCCGGAGGGGTTGAAGCTGCCGGAGTAGTTCACCGTCCGGCGGCTGCCGTTGCTCCACCCCTTGCCGGCGACGAAGTTGTTGACGTTGCTCCAGTTGGTCCGGTAGTTGCCGCCGGAGGAGAGCGTCATGGAGACCGAGCCGCCGCCGGCGGTCCAGAACGAGTAGTAGTACCCGTTGTCGGTGCCCGTCCGGTTGGACGTGATGACCGTGTCGGCCCAGGCGGTTCCGGGCAGGAATGCGGCGATCAGCGCAAGGACGGCGCCGCCGGCGAACACCCTGCTGCGGCCGCGTTTCTTGGTGAGCATGCTTCCTCCTCGTCGAGGCTGGCAGGCAAGCCAGGATGGGAAAAGCATGCGAGCGGTCCCGCTGGTCGGGCAATAACTTTCGGAAAGTTTCGATGATCGCGCGGGGCGCACCTCGCGTCAACCCCTAGGAATTACAGGGGGTTTCCCGCTTCCGGAAAGCGCTAGCGTGGGCCCCGCACCGTTCTCATTCACCACGGGGGGTTCACATGAAACGAATTGCGGCCGCGGCCGCGCTCGGAATCGTCGCGACGGCACTGCCGGTCACGGCGGGCCCGGCGTCCGCGACGGAGTCGGTCACCTGCGGCAACTACTGGACACCGGGCGCGTCCGGCCCGTCCGCGCGGGATTACCACTGGGGCAACTGCGGTTCCGCCGCCACGAAGATCGAGGTGTGGGGGCTGGCCTACGGCGGCGGCGTCCGCGCGAAGCAGGGCGAGAAGTGCGTGGCCGCGGGCACCTCGGTGCTGCTCGGGCAGACGACCCAGTACCTGGTGACTTCCTTCGAGGGCGTGGACACCCACACGGCCTGCTGACACCCGGGCGGGGTGAGCCGGCTCCGGCTCACCCCGCTCCCCCTTACTCGCGGACGCCGATCGCGTCGATCGGCCGGGCCCGCAGCGCCACCGACGTCGCCACCCCGATCGCCACCATCCCGAGCGCGGCCGCACCGGCGACGATTCCGAAGTAGACGGTGAGCGGACCGGCCGGGACCGGATTGCCCCGCAGCCCGAAGTTGAGCAGCGCCAACGGGACCAGGGCCACCAGCGTGCCCAGCACGATCGCGATCCCGACCGTGGCCAGTGCTTCGAGCCGCATCATCCGGGTCACCTGGCGGCGGGTCGTGCCGACCAGCCGCAGCAACGCGAACTCGCGGCCGCGCTGCGCGGTCGTCAGGACCAGCGTGTTGGCCACCGAAATCGCGAGGTACCCGACGATGACGCCGGCCGCGACCAGGTTCAGGTAGAACTGCGCCTGCCGCTCGCCGCCTTCCGGCGCGGTGCTGACGGACGCCGGGGCCACCACCAGTCCCGGGTAGGGCAACGCACTCAGCGCCGAGGCAACCGCGCCCGCGTCGGCGCCGGGCTGCCGCCGGATCAGCACCGAATCGTCCAGCCGGCCGCCGATGTGCTCGCGGGCCAGCGCGACCGGCAGCACGAAGTCGCCGAAGGCCAGGTCGTGCGTGTAGGTGGCGACCAGCCGCAGCTTCGCCGGGACGCCGTCGCCGAAGTAGAACTCGACCTCGTCGCCGAGCTTCTTCTCCAGCCAGTCCGCTTCCGCCCGGCTCAGCGCCACGGTGTCCCCGGTCAGGTCGGCGAGCCGGCCGGCGTCGACGCCCAGCTCGAGCGCGGCCCCGGCCCGGTCGCCCGCCAGGCCCTGCGCGGGGGTCCGCTGGACCTCCACGCTGTCGCCGACCGGCGTCGCGGTGATCACCGACGTGCGGACCACCGGCGTCGCCGCCGCGACCCCGGGTACCCGGCCGGCCGCCGCGGCCACCTCGGGCGAGAGCCCGCCCGGTGCGGTGAGCACGTAGTCGGCGGTCGTCGACCGCGCCGACTCCTGCTGGGCCGCCGCCGCGGTCGCGGTCGGCCCGTAGAAGGTGGCGAGCGCGAACGCCACGGCCAGCATCAGCGGGGTCACCGCCGCGGCGACGCGCCGGGCGTTGGCGTGGGCGTTCGCCCCGGCGAGGTACCCGCTGATCCGCCAGACCCGCGCGAGCACCGGGGCCAGGAACCGGGTGACCAGCCCGGTCACCTGCGGGCCGACCACGGCCAGCCCGATGACGACGACGAGGGTGGACATCGTCGAGATCGCGGCGGCGATGTCGCCGCGCAGGAACAGCGGGACGAGCGCGCCGCCGACGCCGGCCAGCACCAGGGCCCAGCCGGTGAGCAGCCGGCCGCGGCCCAGCTCACGGCGTTCCGCCGCGGCCTCGCCGAGCGCTTCGACGGGCCGGATCGACGACGGCCGCCGCGAGGCCGCCCAGGCCGCCAGCCGGGCCGCGCCCAGGCCGAGCAGGACCGCCGCCGCCGGCGGGAGCGGGCTGATCGCCAGCCCGAAGTCGGCCGGGATCACGCCGATCGCGGCGAACGCGTCCCGCAGGCCACCGGCGACCGCCAGGCCCAGCAGGCTGCCCAGCACGCCGGCGACGAGCGCGATCAGGGTCGTCTCGGTGCCGATGAGCTTGCGGATCTGCCGCGGGGTGGCCGCGACCGCACGCAGCAGGGCGAACTCCCGGCGGCGCTGGTTGATGGTCAGGGCGAGGGTGCTCGCCACCACGAACACCGCGACCAGCAGCGCGAACCCGCCGAACGAGCCGGCGATGGCCAGCAGCAGCACCCGGGTCTGGCTGACGTCGAGGAACTCGATGCTGCTGCGCTCGACGCCGGTGGTCACCTCGGCGCCGCCGGTGACCGCCCGCACCCGGTCGGCGAGCGTCTCCGGCGCCACGCCGGGGTCGGCGAGGACGCCGATCGCGTGCACCTGGCCGGGGCGGCCGGCCAGCTCGGCGGCCCGGCCGGGGGTGAAGAACAGGGCGGCTTGGCGCGCGGTGCCGTCGACGACGCCGCTCACCTTGAACGGCACCGGCCCGGACCGGGTGGTGATCCGCACCTGGCCGCCGACGCCGACGTCGGCCCGGCGGGCGAGGTCGGCGTCCAGCACGACCTCGTCCGCGGTGGCGGGCGCGGTTCCGCCGCGCAGGGTGAACGGTGCCAGCACGGCCGCGTCCCAGTTGTGGCCCAGCGACTCGCGGTCGGCGAGCACCCGGCCGTCGCGGGTGACGACCTGGGCCGGGAAGCTCTGCTCGGCCACGGCCGCGCGCACGCCGGGGACCGCGGCGATCCGCCCGGCCAGTGCCGCCGGGACCGGCGGCTGCTCGCCGACCTGCTCGGAGGACAGGGCGTCGGCGCCGGGCGGGCGCACGGACTGGGCTCCGCCGACGACGACGGCCGCGGCGGCGTAGCGCTGGGTGGGGACGCCGGCGCGCAGGCCGGATTCCATGAGGATGCCGCAGGCGGCGACCAGGGCGGTGCCGCAGAGGATGGCGATGAAGGCGCCGGCGAACCCGCCGAGGCGGCTCCGGATCGTCTGCCAGGCGAGGTCCAGCACGCTCACCACTCCCCGAGGTGCGTCATCCGCTCCGCGACCCGCTCGGGGGTGGGGTGCGGGAGGTGGCCGGCCAGCTTGCCGTCGGCCAGGAAGAGCACGCCGTGCGCGGCGGAGGCCGCGACCGGGTCGTGGGTGACCATCAGCACGGTCTGGCCCATCTGCTCGACGATCGCGCGGAGCAGGTCCAGGACCTGCCGCCCGGTGCGGGTGTCGAGGGCGCCGGTCGGCTCGTCGGCCAGCACGACCTCGGGCCGGGTGACCAGGGCCCGCGCGATCGCGACGCGCTGCTGCTGCCCGCCGGACAGCTCGGCCGGGCGGTGCTCCAGCCGGTTCGCGATCCCGACGCCGTCGACGACCTGCCGCAGCCACTGCGGGTCCGGTTTGGTGCCGGCCAGCCGCAGCGGCAAGGTGATGTTCTGCAGCACGTTCAGCGACGGCAGCAGGTTGTAGGCCTGGAAGACGAACCCGATCCGGGTGCGCCGCAGCTCGGTCAGCTGGCGTTCCTTGAGCCGGCCGATTTCGGTGCCGCCGAGCAGCACGCGCCCCGACGTCGGCCGGTCGAGGCCGGCCGCGCAGTGCAGGAAAGTGCTCTTGCCCGAGCCGGACGGGCCCATCACGGCGGTGAACGTCCCCCGGGCCACTTCCGCCGACACGCCGTCGAGCGCGGTGACGGCGCCGTCACCGGAGCCGTACACCTTCCGCACCCCGGTCAGTTCCAGCGCATTCGCTGTGGTCATTGCGATCCCCTTCGTTCTCTCCCAAGGAAAACTAGGGCGGCGCGGGCGGCGGATCGATCCTGTGGGGAGGTGGATGCGGGGTAGCGCCAGCACTACCCCGGGGGTGGGGTGGGACACTGTGGCCGTGACGACCCGCTTGCGCGAGTGCTGGTCGGCGGTTCGTTACCTCGTGGTCGGCGCCGGCACGTCGCTGCTGTCGATGTTCGCCCTCACCGGGCTGTTCGCCGTGGTCCTGCTGTGCCCGTTCGGCATCGGGATCCCGTCGCTGGCGCCGATGATCCGGCTGTCCCGGTGGCCGGTCGGGGTGGACCGCCGCCAGGCCGCGCGCCACCTCGGCGAGCCGATCCCCGAGCCGTACCGCGACGGCTCCCCGCTGAAGGACCCGGCGACCCGCCGCGACCTCGCGTGGCTCGGCCTCCACGCGGCGACCGGGACGATCCTGGGTGTGCTGTCGTTCGGCCTGCCGGTGAGCGCGCTCCAGCAGTTCGTCTTCGCCGTCGTCTGGCCGTGGGTGCCCGGCGGCATCGAGGGCCAGCTCGGCGTGGTCGTGAACTCGTGGCCCACGGCGGGGCTGAGCGTGCTCAGCGGGGTCGCGATGCTGGCGTTGTTCCTCCTGATGCCGCGCATCGCCCGGTGGAAGGCGGGGCTCGCGCGGCGGCTGCTGCGGCCCGCGCCCGGCGTCGTGCTGGCGGACCGGGTCGCCGAGCTGACCGCGACCCGGGCGGCGGCGCTGGAGGCCCACGGCGCCGAGCTGCGGCGCATCGAGCGCGACCTGCACGACGGCACACAGGCCCGGATCGCGGCGGTCGTGCTGCAGCTGGGCATCGCCGGGCAGCTGTACGACCGGGACCCGGCGACCGCGCGCGACCTGCTGGTCAAGGCCCAGGACACCGCGACCGACGCGCTGGCCGAGCTGCGCACGGTCGTCCGCAGCATCTACCCGCCGCTGCTGAGCGAACGCGGCCTGGCCGGGGCGGTGCGGGCGCTCGCCGAGCGCTGCCCGGTGCCCGCCGCGGTCGACGTCGAGTACGAGGCGGGCCGCCCGGCCGCGGTCGAGGCCGCGGCGTACTTCGTCGTCGCCGAGGCGCTGGCCAACGTCACCAAGCACGCCGACGCGTCCAAAGTGGACATCCGGCTCGGCGGCACGGCGTCGTTGCTGTACTTGGAAATCCGCGACGACGGCCGCGGCGGCGCGACCGAGTCGGACGGCAGCGGGCTGGCCGGCATCCGGCGCCGCGCCGAAGCCTTCGACGGAACCCTCACCCTGACCAGCCCACCCGGTGGGCCGACCGTGCTGCGAGTGGAGCTGCCATGCGGGTCGTGATCGCGGAGGACGACGCGCTGCTGCGCGAAGGCCTCGCCCTGCTGTTGAAGACGGCGGGCATCGAAGTGGCGGCGGCGGTCGACAACGCCGAGGACTTCCTGGCGTTCGTCGAGGGCGACCGGCCCGACGCGGTCGTGATGGACGTCCGCATGCCCCCGACCCACCGCGACGAAGGCTTGCGCGCGGCCGTCCGGGCCCGCGAGATCCACCCGGCGCTGCCGGTGCTGGTGCTGTCGGCCCACGTGGAGACGAGCTACGCGGTCGAGCTGCTGGCCGACGGCGTCGGCGGGGTGGGTTACCTGCTCAAGGAGCGCGTCGGCAAGGTCGAGCGGTTCCTGGACGCCCTCGAGCGGGTGGCGAAGGGCGGCACGGCGATGGACCCGGAGGTGATCGCCCAGCTGATGGCCCGCCGGCGCGCGGCCGATCCCTTGGCGGCGTTGACCGCGCGGGAGCGTGAAGTGCTGGCGCTGATGGCCGAGGGTTACAACAACGGCACCATCGCGGAGCTGCTGGTCGTCAGCGACGGCGCGGTGCTGAAGCACATCCGGAACATCTTCGCGAAGCTGGGCCTGCCGTCCGACGAGGGCGCCGGGCACCGCCGGGTGCTGGCGGTGCTGGCGTACCTCGGCCGGGATGCGGGGTAGCGCAGGCACTACCCCGCATCCGGGTGCGCACGGCATTTCCGTGGTGGCGGCGGTTCTTTAGCGTTGGCGTCATGAACAACGACAACGTTTCGACGCGTCCCTCCACCCCGGTCCTGCTGTGGCTGGTGCTGGTGATCAGTGCCACGGTCAACGCCGGTGGCCTCCTCGTGGGGCTGGATCTGCTGCCCCGGACGATCGCGGGCGGTATCGCGGTCGCGGCGATCGCGGGCCTGGTCACCCACTACGTCCGGCGGCGCAGGCAGGCGTAGGTCGCGAGCGCCCCCGCCACCAGCGCCGCCGCGGGCCAGAAGGGGTTCGCCACCGCCCCGGCCAGCACGGGGCCGGCCGTGGCGCCGACGTTCAGCGCAGCGGTCGCGTAGGACCCCTTCATCGTCGGAGCGCCCTCCGCCAGCAGCAGGATCCGGGCGATCACCGTGCCCCCGACCGCGAACGACAACGCGCCTTGCGTGAACGCGAGCGTGACGAGCACCGCCGGGACCGGCCCGGCCAGGGCCGCCGCGAGCCACCCGGCGAGCAGCAGCGGCCCACCGGCCGGCACCACCCGTGCGGGCCACCGGTCGGCGAGCCGCCCGGCCGCGGTGATCCCGGCGAAGCACCCCACCCCGAACGCACCGAGCACCACCGGTACCGGAGCGACACCGGCGGCCACCGGCGCCAGGTAGGTGAAGACCCCGAACGTGGCCGCGTTGACCAGCGCCGCGACGGCGAGCACCCCGGCCAGCGGTCGCAACTCCGCCAGCTCGGCCCGCAACCCGACCGGCCGCTCGCCCGCCACGGTGTCCGGAATCGACCACACCGCGGCGAACGCGGGCAGGCACAGTGCCGCCACCGCCCAGAACGCCGACCGCCAGCCGAACGCCGCGTCCAGCAGCGCTCCACCGGGCACTCCGGCGACGCACGCCACCGTCGTGCCGCTCAGCAGGACGGCGAGCGCGCGGCCGGGGCGCGCGAAACCGGTCGCCGCGGTCAGGGCCACGGCGAGGAATCCGGCGTTCGCCACCGCGGCCAGCACCCGCGTGGCGAGCAGGACGGCGAACGACGTCGTCAGCCCGCCCACGACGTGGGTCAGCGCGAAGAGCGCCAGGAAGCACAGCAGCGCCGTCCGCCGCCGCCAGGACCGGGACAGGGCCGCCATCAGCGGTGCGCCGGCGACCATCCCGGCGGCGAAGGCCGAGGTCAGGTACCCCGCCTGCGCCGCCGGGACGGCGAAGGCGGCGGCGATGCCGGGCACCAGCCCGGCCAGCATGAATTCGGACGTGCCCATGGCGAACACGGCCAGGGCGAGGAGGTAAAGGGGCACGGAAGCTCCAGGAGATCACGAGATCGGCAGGACGATTTCGTGGTCACCCGGCAACCCGGGAACGGGGGGTTATCGGGCCGCCGGGAAGACCGGCAGCCCGGTCCTGGACGCTTCGGGGCTCGACACGGCTTCGAGACTAGCCGATCACGGGGTCTTCCGGCGCGGGCATGTGCCGGATGCTGTCACTGCCCTTGTGGTCGTGGGCGCGTTCGTACCGGGAATCCAGCACGCGCACCAGCTTGTGCGTCGCCCCGGCGTAGGCGTCGTCCACCGTGGCCGCGTGGTGGGTGACCGCCACCGGCTGCTTGCCGCTGGGCCGGGCCTCGATCACGCACTTCTTGTCTTCCGTCTCGGCGCCGCCGTCTTCGCTGAGGTGCACCTCCACCCGGGTCAGCCACCCGCCGAACCGGGACAGGCCCTGTTCCAGGTCGGTGGTCACGTAGGCGGCCAGCCGTTCGCCACCGTGGACGTTGTGGTCGGTGTTGACCTGGATCTGCACGAGCACCCTCCTCGGCGAGACAACGATGATCCCGATCAGTACCACGGCGGCGGCGAAGTCAAACCGGTCCACTATGGACGGAGGCTGCGCAGCATCAGGTCCGCGAAGTGCTTCCCCACCTGCTCCCCCGAGAGCTCCCCCTCCGGGTGGTACCACATCCCCAGCCGGTGGATCGCGCCGAAGTGGTAGTTGATCACCAGGTCGGCCGGGACGTCCGCGCGGAAGACCCCGGACAGCTGCCCCTCGGCGACCAGGTCGCGCACCCGCTCGTGGTACGTCCGCCGCTCCGCGCGCACCTGGACCTGCTTGGACTTCTCCAGCAGCGGGAACGACTGGAAGAACACCGTCGCCGCGTCGAGGTCGGCGATGCTCGTGACCACGACGTCGGCGATGATCGCGTGCAGCCGCTCGGGCAGCGGCAGGTCCGACTCGGCGATCGTCACCATCCGCCGCGTCTGCATCCGCAGCATCGCCGCGTAGATCTCGAAGAGCAGGTCGTCCTTGGACTCGAAGTAGTGGTACAGCCCGCCCTTGGTGACGCCGGCTTCCTCGACGATCTCGCGGACCGTCGTCGCCTCGAAGCCCTTCTCGGCGAACAGCCGCACCGCCGCCCGCACGACCTTCTCCCTGACACTCATGTCGCCACCCTATGTGAGCGGACGGGCCGGCCCGTGGCACCCACGAGCCGGCCCGGACGTCACTTGCTCACCAGGTTGACCTGCTCGGGAGTGGCCCGCTCACCGGAGTACGGCGTGATCGCGCCCGTCCCCCGGTCGGTGACGGCCGGTGGCTGGAGCACCGTCGTCGTGGTGTCCGGGTTGATCTTGAACACGTACGCGCCCGTGTAGCCGGCGTGCGAGTCCTTCGAAAACCCGAACGGGGTCAAGCCCGGCCCCTTCAGCGCGCCGGAGCTCATCGCGTCGACGACCTTCTGCCGCGTCGGGTCCGGCCCGGCCGCCTTGAGCGCCTGCCCGAACGTGTAGGCCTGCACCATGCCGAACAGCACCGTGTTGGTGAAGGGCTCCTTCGCGATGTACTTGTCGTGGATGCCCTTGAAGTAGGCGACCCACGGGTCCGACGTCTGGGCGACGTCGGGCAGGTACCCGGTGCCGATCAGGCCGGCCAGCAGCTGCCCGCTGGAGACGCTGGCGCCGCCGCGCTTGGCGAAGTCCTGCAGCAGCCCGGACAGCGTCGCCGGGTCCGCGCCGATGCTGCTGACCACGAATTGCGGCTTGTACCCGATCTTCGCCGCGGCCAGGATGGACAGCGCGGTGAACGCCGGGATGCACGCGCAAACCACGACCTCGGCCCCGGCCGCCTTGAGCGCGGACAGCTGCGGCGTGACGTCGGTGTTCGCGCTGTCGTAGCCCTGCTTGGCGACGACCTGGTCCTTGACGAACTGGTCGAGCCCGGCCTGGGTGTCGCGGCCGACGTCGTCGTTCTGCGTGAAGTAGCCGACCTTCTTGCCCGCGAAGGTGTCCTTGACGTACTTGCCCTGGATCTTGCCTTCGCGGGTGTAGTCCACCTGGTACCCGAAGGTCATCGGCGCCTTCTGCGGGTTGTCCCAGGCGAGCGCGCCCGAGGACACCAGCAGGTCCGGGACGCCTTCGGAGTTCAAATACTCGACGACCTTCGAGTGCGTCGGCGTCCCCAGGCCACCGACGATCGCGAAGACCTTGTCCTGCAGCACGAGCTTCTTGACGACCTCGACGGTCTTCGTCGGGTTGTAGCCGTCGTCCTCCACCTTGTAGTCGATCTTGCGGCCGTTGATCCCGCCGCCGTCGTTGATCGCCTGGTAGACCGCGCGGGCCCCGACGGAGATCTTGCTGTAGCCGGGCGCGGCCGGGCCGGTGAGCGGCTGGTGGGTGCCGATGACGACGGCGTCCTTCGTCACGCCGACCGCCGAATCGGCGGCCTGCTGCCCGCCGCCGTCGCTTTCCCCCGCGCCGCCGCACGCGGTCAGCGTCAGGGCGAGGGCGAGGAACCCCGCGCCGTACCTAGTGGTTCTCATGGTTCTCCTTCTTTTCGGCGGGTCGGCGGAGAAGTCCGCGCAGCTTCCGGAAACCGCCCTGGATGCCGCGCGGGAAGGCGAGCACGACGACGATGAGGATCACGCCGTACACCGCGAGCGGGAGGTTGTTGGCCACGTCGGTGTTCAGGTGCAGGACGTCGGCGAGATCCTCGGACCAGGCCTGGAAGTACACGAGCGCGACGGCGCCCCACAGCGCGCCCCACAGGGACCCGAGCCCGCCCAGCACCACCGCGGCCAGCAGGCTCAGCGACAGCGCGGGCGTGAACGAGCCGGGTGCGGCGGTGCCCAGCAGGAACGCCTGCAGGCCACCGGCGAGCCCACCGCACACCGCGCTGACCAGGAAGGCGAGGATCTTCGTGCGGCCGACGGCGATCCCGCTCAGCGCGGCGGCGACCTCGTCGTCGCGGACCGCGCGGAAGTCCCGGCCGAGCCGGCCGCGGACGATGTTCACCACCAGCACCAGCGCGAGCAGCACGCTGAGCCAGACGATCCAGGTCTGCCAGCGCAGTTCCGGGACGCCGACACCGGCCGGTCTGCTGTGGACGGTGAAGTTCAGCCCGTTGCTGCCGCCCAGGAAGTCGGGGAACTTCCGGGTCAGCGCGGGCAGCCCGACGGCCAGCGCCAGGGTCGCCCCGGCGAGGTAGGGGCCGCGCAGCCGGGCCGCCGCCGCGCCGGCCAGCAGCCCGGCGAGCCCGCCGGCGGCCGCGGCCAGCAGCAGGTCGGCCCACAACGGGAACGACGGCACGTGCTTCACCAGCAGCGCCACCGTGTAGGCGCCGATGAACATGAACGCGCCGTGCCCCAGCGACACCTGCCCGGTGAGGCCGGTCAGCAGGGTCAGCCCGGCCACCGCGACCAGGTAGTACCCGATGGTCGCGAGGCGCAGGTTGGTGAACTCGTCGGTGACCAGGGTCAGCAGCACGACCACCGCGAACGCGCCCAGCGCGGCGAGCGCGTGGACGAGCAGCGGCGGCATCGTCCGGCGTTTCTTCTCGGCGGCCACCAGGACCTCGGGTGGTTCGGTGCGCACGCTCATACCCGCCTCACCTTGGCCCGGCCGAACAGTCCGCTGGGCCGCAGCGTCAGCACGACCACCAGGATGGCGAGCGCGGCGATCGTCACCATCTCCGGTCCGAAGTAGCCGGACACATAGGACAGCCCGACGCCGAGGACGAACCCGCCGGCGATGGTGCCCAAGGGGTTGTCGAGGCCGCCGAGCACCGCCGCGGTGAGCGCGTACACGAAGACGCCGTCCAGCACGTTCGGGAAGAGGAACGGCGGGGTGGCCAGCAGCCCGGCCAGCGAGCCGACGGCCGCGGCCAGTCCCCAGCCGGCGGTGAGCATCAGCCCGACCCGGACGCCGAGGGTGCGCGCCACTTCGGGGGCGAACGCGGCCGCCCGCATCCGCAGGCCCAGCGGCGTGTACTTGAACACCACCAGCACCAGCGCGGCGATGGCGACGACGACGAGCACCACGAACAGGTCGTTGGCGGAGAACCGGCCGCGGAAGTCGAAGGCGTACGGGAACGCCAGCGGCTCGTTGGACCAGATCATGCCCGCGACCGCCTGCAGCACCAGCAGCAGCCCGAGCGTGACGATGATCGAGCTGAGCTCGGAGCGGTGCCGCAGCGGCCGGATGAGCAGCCGTTCGGTGGCGACGCCCAGCAGCGTCCCGGCGACGATCGCGACGGCGAACCCGAGCCAGTAGCTGCCGGTCGCCTTCGTCACCGAGTAGGCGAGGTAGGTGGAGATCAGGGCGAGGGCGGGTTGCGCGAAGTTCACCACCCGGGTGGCCCGGTAGATGATGACCAGGGCGAGCCCGAGCGCCGCGTACACCGCGCCGGCCGAGATCCCGCCGAGGGTCAGGTCGAAGAAGTCCTGCATACCGGACCGTTCACCTCCAATTAGGACGGTCAGAAACCCAGGTAGGCGTGGCGGAGGCCGTCGTCGGCCAGCAGTTCCGCCGCGGTGTCGACGGCCACGACCCGGCCGAGCGCGAGGACGTACCCGCGGTCGGCGATGGACAGCGCGGAGTGCGCATTCTGCTCGACGAGCACGACGGTGAGCCCGGTGGAGGCCCGCAGGTCGCGCAGGATGCCCATGATCCGGGCGGTGATCAGCGGCGCGAGGCCGAGCGAAGGTTCGTCGAGCAGCAGCAGCGACGGCCGGCTCATCAGGGCCCGGCCGATGGCGAGCATCTGCCGTTCGCCGCCGGAGAGCGTCGAGGCGGGTTTCGCCGAACGTTCTTCCAGGGCCGGGAAAAGCTCGTACATCTCCCGGCGGGCGGCGGCCCGGTCGGCGCGGTCCCGCCGCCACAGCGCGCCCAGCCGGAGGTTCTCGTCGACGGTCAGCTCGGTGATGACGCCGCCGCCCTCGGGCACGTGCGCCACCCCGCCGCGGGCGATCCGGTCCGGCGCCAGCCCGGTGAGGTCCTTCTTGTCCCAGGCGATCCGGCCGCTGCGGGCGGGGTGCAGGCCGCTGATGGTGCGCAGCAGGGTGGTCTTCCCGGCCCCGTTCGCACCGAGCACGGCGGTGATCCCGCCGCGTTCGACGGTGATGCCGACGCCGTCGAGCGCGCGGACCGCGCCGTAGGCCACGGACAGGTCTTCGATCTCAAGCACCGGACGCCTCCTCGGCGGGGTCGCCGAGGTAGGCCTCGGCCACGCGGGGGTCGGCCTGGATCAGCGCCGGCGGCCCGGTCGCGATCACCTCGCCGAAGTTCAGCACCACCACCTGGTCGCAGACCTGCATGACCAGGTCCATGTGGTGTTCCACCAGCACCACCGCCATCTGCCGCCGCAGCGAGAGGATCAGCGTCGAGAGCTCGACGAGCTCGGCGGACGACAGCCCGCTCGCGGGCTCGTCGAGCAGCAGGAGGTCGGGTTCGGCCACCAGGGCCCGCGCGAGCGCCACCCGTTTCCGCACGCCGTAGGGCAGCACGCCGGGCAGCCGGCCGGCGAGGTCGGCGATCCCGAGTTCGCCCAGGGTTTCCCGGGCCCGCTCGGCCAGCTCGGCTTCGTCGCGAGCCGAGCGGCCGGCGCCGACGAGGGCCGGCAACGCGCCGGTCCGGGCGTGCCGGCCCGCGCCGGCCATCACGTTCTCGAGGACCGTCAGGCCGGGGAAGAGCCCGAGGCCTTGGAGCGTCCGGACGATCCCGAGCCGCGCGAGGTGCTCCGGGCGGTGCCGGACGAGCGGCCGCCCCCGCCACAGCACCCGGCCCGCCTGGGGCCGGACGAAGCCGCAGACGACGTTGAACAGCGTCGTCTTGCCCGCGCCGTTGGGCCCGATGACCCCGACGACGGTGCCGGCGTCGACGCTCAGGTGGACGTCGTGCAGGGCGGTGAGACCGCCGAAGCGCACGGTGAGGCCGTCGACCACGAGCAGGTCTTCGCCGGGAAGCGCCATCGATGACTCTCCTATCCCACCATGTGGACAACGTCGTACCGCGCGGTCGGTATGAAGAGACTGGGCTGCGGCGGCGGTCGTGTCAAGGTGCGAATCACCGAAACCGGACGGGCCCCCGGTGGTCTGAAAATTTCGGGATAACAGCCTTTGCGGAAACCCTTGGCCACATACGAAAAGAGGGCGGGTGCGCGATGCGCACCCGCCCTCCGGCGACCGGTCGCCGGCTCAGCCGGTGCCGGTCTGCGGGGCGATCATCGAAGAGGCGTCGAGCTTCGTCTGAACCACGCCCAGCTGCTGCAGCAGGTCCGGCACCCGCTGGATGCGGCGGGCGTCCAGGCTCGACCCGAAGGCGGGCATCACCATCAGGCTGGCGATGTCCTGGTCGACCTTGGCGTTGCGGACGACCAGCGGTTCGATCCGGGCCCGGTCGACCGCGGCACGGGTGGCGTTGAGCATCGCGCGCTGGAACGCCCGCATCGTCTTCGGGTGGTCCTGGACCCACTTGGCGGTGGCGCCGTAGCCGGTGAGCGGGAAGTTCTGGGTGCTGCCGCTGGCGGCGTCGATGACCGGGAACGCGCCCGCGGTCCGGGCGGCCTGGGTGAGGAACGGTTCCGGCTGGTAGGCCGCGTCGACCTTCCCCTGCGCCAGCGCGCCGCTCATCTCCGACAGCGGCATCGGCACCCACTGCACCTTGCCGGGGTCGACGCCGTGGTCGCGCATCACCGACCGGGTCAGCACGTCCGAAGCGGCGTTCTTCGAGCTGATGGCGATCCGCTTGCCCTGGAGGTCGGTCACCGTCTTGACCGGCGAGTTCGGCACGGTGACGACCTCGTTGCTGCGCGGGCTCGCCGACGTCCCGTCGGTCACCAGCTTCACGTCGGCGGCGCCACTGCTCTTGGCCAGGAAGAACAGGGTGTAGGTGGACAGCGCGAGGTCGTCCTGGCCGCTCGTCATCCGGCTGAGCGTCTCCTGCCCGCTGGCGCCGACGTCCGTCTGCACCTCGAGGCCCTCGGCCTTGAAGTACCCGCCCTCCTGGGCCAGCCAGAGCGGCGCGAGGTCGACGGTGGTGAGGATCGCGACCCGGATCGACGGCTTTTCGACGTCACCGGGAGCGGAGGAGCCCTTGACCTGGCTGCACCCGGTCAGCAGGACGGCGAAAGCCAGGGCGAGCACGGCGAGCCGGCGTGTCGAGGCGCGATGAAGCATGCCACTCCTCGGAGAGAATTATGGGGACCACGGAATACGGCTCGTTCGGCCGTGATCAGCGGGACTGTAGATGACGATTTCCCGGGCCGCAAATGCGTTGCCGAGAAATATGTCCCGTCAGGTTCACGCGAAAGAGTGACAAGAAGGCGAACGGGTAACCTACTGACAGGACGGTCAGGAGGGCCGGAAAGAAACCGTCGTCACGTGGCCGGGTTTCGTGATCTTGCCACCGCAGGTAGTGACCTCGGGTTGCGCTGATCGTCGTAACGCCACCGAGTGGCGGCGCGACTGCCTGGCGTGACCTCCTCACCCGGCGAACCGGATCCCGCCGACGAGTTGATCAGGCGGATCGAAGAATCGACACCCCCCGGCTACCGGCACGTCGAATCCACGGTCGTCCACCGGGGCGAAAACGTCTACAAAACCGCGACCCTCTATTACGTTCCCGAACAAAGCGGCGACGGTCAGTTGATCCTGGTGGTCAATTCCTGGACACCGCGACCCGATTTCTCCGGGTTCGACCTGCGGCCCGGCGCGAGCGGGTGGACGTGCGAGGACGCCGACATCGCCGAACTGCACCGGTTCCTCTCGGGCCGTTTCGAGACCCCCGAGCCGGACGTCCCGCTCGCCGCCGTCATCCGGAAGGTCCAGACGGGCGAAGCGGACGCGGGCCAATTGGCCCAATTGGCGGAAGCGCTGGCGGACGCCCCGAACGCGGCCGGAGTCCTGGCCGCGCACGGCGCCGGGCAGGTGCTGCTCGACGGCATCCAGGCCGCGAAGCAGCGGGACGTCATCACGGCGCTTTCGGAAGTCGTCCGGGATCCGGCGGCCAAGGAGAACGAATTCCAGAAGATCCTCGAGGAAAGCTGGTGGATGTTCGGTGGAAAGTTCGTCGACAAGGCGAAGCGGCGGCACCTGACGGTGATGACCCAGCTCGACGTCCCGCTGATCCGCGCCGACGGCGCGCTCCACGTCGTCGAACTGAAACGGGCCTGCGTCCCGGATCTCGTCATCCCCCACCGGAACTACTTCGTCGTCGGCCCCGAAGTGAACAAGGCGGTCGGCCAGAGCATCAACTACCTGCGCGAATTCGACGAAGAACGCACCACGATCAAGGAGAAACTCGGCATCGAATGCCGCCGCGCGTTCGCCACGGTGGTCATCGGCGACCCGCAGCACGTGCCGGACCCCAAGGCCCGCGAGCACGTCCCCGACACGCTCCGGACGTACAACGCGCACCTCGGGCGCGTCGAGGTGATCACCTACGCCGACCTCATCCAGGGCGCGGAGAAGGCGCTGGAACTGGCGCCGTCGCCGGGCTAACCGCTGTTCGCGGCCTCGGCGGGGGTCGAGAAGCGGCGCAGGCCGGGCGTCACCGCGCCGACGAGCACCACCGCCAGCACGCACAGCACCCCGCCGCTGACCAGCGCGAAGGTTCCCGAAACGGCGCCCGCGACGAGCCCGCCGCGCAGGTTGCCGACGTCCGGACCGGCCTGGCCGACGATCTGCTCGGCGGCCGCGACCCGGCCGAGCAGCGCGTCCGGCGTGGCCAGCTGGACGAGCGCACTGCGCGAGACCACGGAGACTGTGTCGGCCGCCCCGGCGAGGACGAGGCAGGCGAGGCCGAGCCACCGGTCCGGCGCCAGGCCGAACCCGGTCAGCGCGGCTCCCCACAGGGCCGACCCGGCGAGCATCACGCGGCCTGGCCGAGGCAGCCGCGTGAAGGTCCCGGAGGAGACGGACGCCACGACCCCGCCGACCGCGATGGCCGACAGGAACAGGCCGAGCGTGCGCGGATCGCCGGCGAAGCGTTCGGCGTTGACGAGCGGGAACAGGCTGATCGGCATGGAGAGGACGGTGGCGGCGAGATCGGTGAGCAACGCCCCGCGCACAACGGGCGTCCGCACGAGGAAGGCGAGCCCATCGACCACCCCCCGAAGCCCCGGCCGCGACGGCTCGCCATCGGGCCGCATCGCGGGCAGGCCGAAGACGCCGTAGAAGGCGAGGCAGAAGGTGAGAGCGTCGACGACGTAGCAGCCGCCGACGCTGACCCACCCGAGAACGAGCCCGCCGAGCGCGGGGCCGAGCAGCATGGCGCTCTGGAAGGCGATCCGGTTCAGAGCGAGCCCGGCGGCCAGCTGGCCGGGCGGCAGCAGCCGCGGAACGAAGGTCCGGGCGGCCGGCCCACCACAGGCGACAAAGCACGACTGGGCGGCGACCAGTGCCAGCACCGCAACAACCGGAACGTCCCCCAGAAACCCCTGCACGGCAAGGAGAATGGAGCAGACAGCCTGCCCGGTGGTGGCAACGAGGGCAACCTTCCGCCGATCAACCCGGTCCACAAGCGACCCGCTGAACAGACCGAAGACGACAATGGGCAGAGCTTGCGCAAGCCCCACGGCCCCGGTCCACAGGGTGCTCCGAGTCAGTTCCCAGACCTGGAACATGACGGCAACAAGGGTCATCTGCGAGCCAAAGCCGGAGAAGACCCGCCCCAGCCAAAGCCGCCGAAAGGGCGGCGAGGCACGGAGCGGACCGAGGTCGACAAAGGCGCGGGCCAGAGACACGGGGAGATTGTAACAGTGCTTATACATCACTGGTGAGCAGCAGCAGGAAGCTTGTCATCGGAGGAGCTGGGTGGTCATCCCGTCGCCTGAGGCCGTGAAAATCGCTTTGAGCCGGGCCCGCAACCCACAGCGCAGAGCGGGCCGACGACGCAAGCTTGCGGGCCCGGCTCAAAGTGATAGGCCTCGTTCAGGCGACGGGATGGCCACCCTGCGGCCCACCTCCCCAGAGCGGGCTGACAGCGGTAGTTGTGGTCATCCCGGAGCCTGCCTGTCCGGCGAGGACGCTTTTGTCTTTCTGCCGCGGCAGAAATCTTTGCCGCGGCAGAGGCGGGTCCGACCTCCCCCGCCCCTCCGGTGGGAGTGTCAGTCGTCGCCCGGGTGTGTCAAGGCGGGAAAGCGTGCCTTGACACACCCGGTCGCCGACTGAAGAGAAGGCTGGGATGAGGGGCGGGGGAGGTCTGGTGACGTCGTTGGTCGGGTTGCGTTGCCGGCCGCCGGTCCGCAGGTGGCGATGCCGTGGTCGCCTTGCGCCCTCGGCCGCCGGTCCACAGCGCCCTCAGCCCGGCTTGCGCCTCCGGCCGCCGGTCCGCAGCGCCCCAACCCGGCCCGCGCCCCCGGCCGCCGGTCCCCCGTCTGGCGATGCCGTGGCCACAGCCGCCCCCGGCCGGCGAGCCCTAAGCCAGCTTCGGCGCCTGCACCGCCATCGCCGAAATCAACTGCGTCGAGCGCAGCACAGCATCACGCAGGATGGCCGCGCTGTCCTGCGCCCGCGCCGGCGTGAGCACGAACCCCGCGCTCGTGTGCTCGCCCCATCCCGTCATCACGTGCGGCTCGCCGAAGCCCCTGATCGGGCACGGCAGCGGCGGGGCCACCGGGAGGTGCGCGTCACTCGCCAGCAGGCTGACGTCCGCGCGGCCCGCCTGTTCCGGCACCGCGCGCGCCGCCCGGGATGGGGGTGCCTGGTGTGCCACGACGAGTGCCCGCGGGACCCCCAGTCCCGCGGCCACCCGGCGCTGGGCCAGCCGGTAGGCGACCAGGGCACCGAGCCCCGCACCGAACAGCACGTGCGGGGTCTCGAGCGCCCCGGCCAGTTCCCCGGCCAGTGCCTCGACCACCAGCCACATGTCGCGGTAGGGGTGCTCGTCCCGGCGTTCGCCCCGGCCCGGCAGCTCCACGACCTGCACCGCGATCCTCGGATCGCGCCAGGCGCGGTAGCGGCCGGCGGCTTCCCCGGCGTCCGGGAAGCAGACGAACAACAGACGCTGGACGTCGTCTCGGTCCACCCGTGGCCTCCCTTCCAGCCTGGCCGGGGATAGGGTCGTCCACAGCACTTCCGTTTCGCTTCGGTCCGTCTTCCGGGGGGCATCACGTGCGCTACCGCCTGCTCGGACCGGTCACCGTCCTCGGTGACGCGGGCCCGGTCCGCCCCGGCGGCCAGAAACAGACGTCCGTGCTGGCCGCGCTGCTGCTGAACCCCAACCGGGTCGTCACCGAGGACCGCCTCATCGACCTCACCTGGGGCGAGAACGCGCCGCCGAGCGTCCGCGGGCGGCTGCAGGTGCACATCTCGGAACTGCGGAAGCTGCTCGGCCGCGACGTCATCGTGCGGCGCGCGCCCGGCTACGTCATCGAGGTCGCGGCCGGCGATCGGGACCTCGACGTCTTCGACGAGGAGGTCGCCAAGGCCCGGGCCACTTCCGGGGCGGACGCCGTCGCGCACCTGCGGGCCGCGCTCGCGCTGTGGGACGGCACCCCGCTCGGCGGGGTGAGCGAGTCACTCGCCGAGTACGAAGGCCCGGCGCTGGCCGAACGCCGGCTCATCGCCCTCGAGGAGCTGTACGAACAGGAGCTCGTCGCGGGACGGCACGGCGAGGTCGTCGGGGAACTGCGGCGGCTCGTCGACGA
This sequence comes from Amycolatopsis sp. 505, assembly GCF_031625235.1. Taxonomy (NCBI): domain Bacteria; kingdom Bacillati; phylum Actinomycetota; class Actinomycetes; order Pseudonocardiales; family Pseudonocardiaceae; genus Amycolatopsis; species Amycolatopsis sp. 505. The sequence goes on along the minus strand of NZ_JACKQP010000012.1, from coordinate 167,987 downwards.
ACACCCGTTCCGCGAGCGCCTGCGGGCCGCGCTGATGCTCGCCCTGCACCGCTGCGGCCGCACCCCGGAAGCCCTGGAAACCTACGCGCGGGCGCACCGGCTGCTGGTCGACGAACTCGGCATCGAGCCCGGCCAGGCCCTGCAGGACCTGCGGATGCGGATCCTGCGCGGCGAGGGCGAACCGGCGCCGCCCGCCGCCCCGGCCGTCCCGCGGCCCGCCGAGCTGCCGCTGGACGTCCGCGGGTTCGCCGGCCGGGCGCCCGAGCTGGCCGCGCTCGACGAACCCGGGGACGTCTGGGTGATCACCGGCACCGCCGGCGTCGGCAAGACCGCGCTGGCCGTGCACTGGGCCCACACCGCGCGGGCGCGCTACCCCGACGGCCAGCTGTACGTGAACCTGCGCGGCTTCGACGCCGAAGACGAACCGCTCACCCCGGCCGCCGCGCTCGCGCAGCTGCTGCGGACCCTCGGCGTCGACCTGCGGGACGTCCCGCCCGGCGTCGACGACCAGAGCAAGCTCTACCGGACGCTGCTGGCCGACCGGCAGGCCCTGGTCGTGCTGGACAACGCCCGCGACCCGGCCCAGGTGCTGCCGCTGCTGCCGTCGTCGGGGCGGGTGCTGGTGACCAGCCGCCACCGGCTCGACGAGCTCGTCGCCCGCGTCGGCGCGCGGTCGCTCGGCCTGGCGCAGCTGCGCGAGGCCGACTCGCAGGCGCTGCTGACCGCGCTGCTCGGCGACCGGACGGCCGCCGAGCCCGAAGCGGCGGCCGAGCTGGCCCGCCTGTGCGGCCACCACCCGCTGGCCCTGCGGATCGCGGCGGCGAACACCGGCGTCGCCAGCATCGGCGAGCTCGTCGACGAGCTGCGCGGCGACCCGCTGGGCCACCTCGGCTTCGACGGCGAAAGCGCCGTCGCCAAGGCCTTTTCGGTGTCCTACCAGGCACTGGCGCCCGGGCTGCGGCAGGCGTTCCGGCTGCTCGCGCTGGTGCCGGGCACCGACTTCACGGCGATCGCCGCGTCCGCCCTGCTGGAGGTGCCGGTCGACGAGGCGACCCGGCGGCTGCGCGGGCTGATCGCGGCGAACCTCCTGGAAGCGCACGCGCCCCGCCGGTACCGCTTCCACGACCTCGCCCGCCGCTACGCCGAACAGTGCGTCCGCGCCGAGGAGGACGAGCCCGCGCGCGAGGAGGCGTGGGAGCGGCTGTTCACCGGCTACTGCGCGGCCGCGGACGCCGCCGTCGCGCTGCTCGGCGCGCGGATCGTGGCGCTCCCCCGCGAGGACGCGCCCTCGGCGCCGAGCCCGGTCGCCTTCGCGGGTGCCGCGGAAGCGGTGGCCTGGCTGGACGTCGAGGTGCCCAACCTCTCGGCGGCCCTGCGCCAGGCGGCGGCGCGCGGGCCGTACCCGGGCGCCTGGTACCTCGCCGACGCGTTGCGGCGGTTCTTCCACGACCACGGGCGGCGCGCGGAGTGGCTCGAGCTGGCCCCGATCGTGCTGCGCGCGGCGCAGGACCACGGCGCCCAGCCCGCCGAAGCGCTGGTGCACCTGTCGATGGGCGGCGCGTACTTCCGCGAGGGCCAGCACGAAGCGGGCATCCGGCACTCGGAGAAGGCGGTGCTGGCCAGCCGCGCGTGCGGGTGGCGCCAGTGCGAGGCGACGGCGGTGGCGAACCTCGGCGCGATGCTGGAGTGGACGGGCCGGCTGTCGGAGGCCGTCGAGCACAGCCGGCGCGCGATCCAGCTGTTCCGCGAGCTGGCCAACCGGTCGGGCGAAGCGCTGGCGCTCAACTCGCTGAGCTGCCACTACCGGCAGCTGGGGCGGCTGGAGCAGGCGGAGGACTGCCTGGTGGAGGCGATCGCGCTGGCCCGCAAGGAGGATCTGGCGTTCTGGGAGGCGGCCAACCTCGCCGACCTCGGATCGGTTCTCCTGGCGACCGGGCGGCTGGCCACCGCGGGCGAAATCCTCGACCAGGCACTGGGAGCGTTCCGCGACCTGGGCTCCAGCTTCGGCGAGGCCACGACGCTGAACGTGGTGAGCGCGTTGCAGATCGCCCGCGGCGACCTCCCGGCCGCGGCGGCCACGGCGAAGACGGCCTTGGAGTGCGTCCGCCGCGACGGCGACCGCCAGGTGGAAGCGGCGGCCTTGATCGCGCTGGGCCGGGCGGAGGAGAGCCGGGGCGACCTGGCGGCGGCCGAGCGGGTGCTGCGTGAGGCGCGGTCCCTGACGGCGGAGTCCGGGCTGCGCGGCCAGCTGGCGGAGGCGGCGGCGACGCTGGCCCGGGTGCTGGCGGCCGACGGACGGCCGGGCGAGGCGGGCGAGCACGCCCGGACGGCCCTGGACGCGGCCCGCGCGGGCGGGTTCCGCGTGGTGGAAGCGGAGGCGCTGCTGGGCTTGGCGGCGGTCCAGGAGGCGGCCGGGCGTTCGATCCTGGCCGGCGGGACGGCGCGCGAGTCCCAGGCGCTGTACCGCGCGGTGGGGCACGTGACGGGGGAAGCCCTGGCCGGCGAGTTCCTCGCACGGCTCGGCGACCGCGCCACGGGCTGACCGGAACTCCGGCTTCCCAGCGAGCCTGCGTCAACCTGCGGGAAACCGGCTTTGCCGCCGCTTTGCCCTGGCGCTCCAAGGCTCGCCGGGTGTTACCTCCCCGGCCGGGGCGCGACATACTGAAGGCATGCCCCGTCCGAAACACGTCGCCGCGAGCGATCTGCGTCTGCCGGACGCGCTGCAGCCGGGGCGGCCGAAGGGCGACCAGCTGCGGGAAATCCTCGAAAGCGCCGCCACCGAGGCCGGGCCGGGGCGGCTGATGCCGTCCGAACGGTTCCTCGCCGAGCACTTCCAGGTGGCCCGCGGCACCGTCCGGCAGGAGATCAACCGCCTGGTCGCCGACGGCATCCTCTACCGCCAGCACGGCACCGCGACCTTCACCGCCGAGCGGCAGGCCGCGCACATCGACATGCTGACCTCGTTCACCGAGGACATGCAGGCCCGCGGCGTCGTCCCGAAGACGAAAGTCCTGCACGCCGAGGTCGAAAGCGCCGGCCCCCGCATCGCGGGCCGGCTGAACGTGCCGCCCGGCGCCCGGGTCTTCCGGCTGGAGCGCCTCCGCTACGTCGAAGACGAGCCGTTCGCGGTCGAGCGCACCAACCTGAGCGTCGACCGGTTCCCGGACATCGAGCTGTTCGACTGGGAAACCCAGTCCCTGCACCGCACGATCGAGGAACGCTGGGGCGTGCGCCCGGAGTGGAACGACACGGCCATCTCCGCGGTGCTGCCCAACAGCCACGACGCCGCCCTGCTCGGCATCGAAGCCACCCAGCCGTGCCTGATCATCGAGGGCACGCTGCACGACCAGAGCGGCGGCGTGATCGAAGCCGGCCGGTCGCTGTACCGCGCGGACCGCTACACGGTGTTCACGCAGGCGCGCCGCAGCCCGGCGTCCTGAGGCAACCCCCGGCGCCCGGCCCGCGTGGTAGCGGAAACGGCGCAAGGGGGGCCCGATGGCGACACGGAAGACGCGACAGCTCCTGCTGCTGGCCACCGTCCTCGGCGCGGTGCTGGCGACCAGGTCCACCCGCCCGCCGCGCGTCCCCGAACCGAGGCCGCTCGTCGAGCCGCGTGCGGTGCCCGAGCCGCCCGCGGTGAGCTACGGCGACGACCTGCACCGGCCGGCGCTGCTGCTCGGCGTCCTCGCGGCGGCGGCGGTGGTCAGCGTCTGGTCGGCGCACCAGCAACGCCAGGCCGACGCGGCGCTGGTCGCGGGCCTCGGCTTCGGCGCGATCGCGGCGGCGGTATGGGCGGTCGCGTACTGGCGGGGCGACCTGTGGCCGGACGAGGGCTTCGCCCGGCTGTCGTTCGGCATGTTCGGCCTGCTCCTGCTGGCCCTGTCCGGCCCGGCGCTGGTGACCGAGCTGACGCTCACCGACCGCGGCACCCCGGTCGCGGCGGAGGTGTCCCCGGCCCGCCCGGCCGGCGCCTACCGGCTCGTCGTGCCGGGAAAACCGGCCCCGCTACCGGGCGACCTCCGCACAACGACCGAATTCGCCCCCGGCGACCGCACGACGGCGCTCGTCGACCCGGCCCGTTTCGTCCGCCCGATGCCGCGCGACGAGGTCAACCCGCACCTCGACACCGGCTTCGTCCTCGCCGGCACGGGCATTCTCGCGATCGCCCTGCTCAGCTTGGGAGCACCGGTCGGCGCCGCCCGCCGACGCTGATCCGGTGACGCCTCCCCGGCTCCGTCGCCCTGGTCAGCCCGGGAGCGGCGATTCCCCCTTCGGCTCAACAGCTGATCCGGTGCGCCCGCAGGACCTTCAGGCAGTGCTCCACCAGTTCGTCCCCCGCCTCCGGGCTGAACAGCGTCACGTACGACTCGTAAATCCCGTCGCGGTGGCCGTCCGCGTCCGGGAGGTAGCCCAGGTACCCGTCCGTGTAGCCGATCACGCGGGTGTGGCGGAACGGGCTGCCGCGGCGGATGCGCAGGCCCAGCGAGGCGAACAGCTCGAACGGTGTGTGCAGCCAGGCGATCTCGCCCAGCGACACCACGCTCACCGGCACCTCCGCACAGCCCGTCGGCCGGCCGCTCGCCGCCATCGTCGCCAGCATCGCGCAGCCCTCGTAGCGGGTCTGGGCGATGCGGACCGCCGGGTGGTCCTCGCCGTGGCAGGCCAGCTCGCGCTGCCACTCCGCCTCCGCCGCCTGGCGCAGCCCGATGCTGTCCTCCAGCGAGGGGATGTCGCGGTAGGGCAGGTGCAGCGTCGAGCGGGTCAGGCGGACCGGGCCGGCCGTCGCGGGCGGGGTCGTCACCGTCGCCAGGGTGCGGGCGATCGACGTCGCCAGGTGGCCGCCGAGCGTGCGGACCTCGGCGTGGTCGCGCCCCCGGCGGACGAAGCGGGAGCTCGCGTCCCCCGCCGCGCCCTGCAGGAACGCCGCCACCGGCTGGCCGACCAGGGTGGCCAGCTCGCGGCGGGTCGCTCCCGGCCAGTCCGCCGACCAGGCCAGGTTGTCCGGGCCGAGCACCGTCGGGTGGCTGGCGTAGTCGAACAGCAGCGCGGCCGGCGTGCCGTCGTCGCGGCGCAGCTCGAGCACGCCGAACGACGTGTCGTGCGGGCCGTCCGGCCGGTAGCGGTTGCCGCCGACGGCTTCGGTCGTGCCCGCGTGCCAGCGGGCGCGGACCCGGCCGCGGCCGGCGCGCAGCCGCAGCGCCGCGCCGGTGACCTTCTCCGCCATGCCACCGACCAGCCCGGCGTCGCGCCGCCCGGGCAGGCCGGGGTGCAGCGGGCCGGTCCAGCCCTCGGGCCCGGAGTGCGTGTGCGACGCGCAGACGAGCACGCGGTCCGGGTTGATGCCCACCGCCGCGGCGACCGCGTCGGCCAGGGTGCGGGTCAGGCCGGCGTCGACGGCGAGGGCGTCCAGCGCCACCCACACCACGCCGGGGTCGTCCTCGGTGGACAGCCAGATCAAGGACGCTTCGAGGTCGTCGTGCGTGCCGGTCGCGACGCCGTCCCGGGCCAGGTAGCCGCCGAGCGGGTGCCCGGGTCCCGGCGTGATCCGGACGTCTTGCGCGGCGAGCAGGAGCGCGGCGGTCACCAGGTCGATTCCAGGACGTCGACGACGCCGTCGCGGCCGGCGGCGCGCGCCACCCCGGCCAGCTCGGTGACGTCGTCGGTCGTGTGCAGCAGGACTTCCAGCAGCATCGGCAGGTTCAGGCCCGAGACCAGCTGGAGCCGCGGGTGCCCGGCCGCGAGCGTGCGGACGGCGTTGAACGGCGAGCCGCCGTGCAGGTCGGCGAGCACCAGCACGCCGGGGGCGTCGCCGGCCAGCGCGAGCACGCGGGCGCCGAACTCCTCCGGGCTGTCGCGCGGGCTCAGCTCGCAGACCTTCAGCCGCGACTGCGGGCCGAGGATCATCTCGGCGGCTTCCCCGACGCCGGAGGGCAGCCGGCCGTGGCCGGCGAGGATGATCGGGACGGGCATGGCGGACTCCTAACCTTTCGCCGGGGCCGATGGCGCGAACCAGCCGAGCCACCCCAGGACGACCCCGGCCACGACGACGATGCCGATGACCCAGACCGGACGCAGCCGCGCCTTGACCGTCAGCAGGTACACCCCGGCCGTGACGAGCACCGGGAGCAGGAACGGGAGCAGTTCGTCGAGCCGGTCCTGGATCGCCACCGACTGCGTCACCGGCTGCCCCTGGACCGTGGTGGTCTGCCGGTAGGTCAGCGTGGTGACGACCTTGACGATCGACGGGATGAACCCGCCGAGGACGACGAACCCGAGCACGGTCGCCCCCTGGGCGACGCGGGCGAGCGCCCCGGCGGCGAGGTGCCCGGCCAGGCGCTTGCCCTCGCGGTAGGCGAAGGAGAACTGCCAGCGCCGCACCAGCGCGTACGGCACGAGCACCATGACGGCGGCGAAGGCGGGCCCGAGCCAGTTGCCCTGCAGCGCCCACGACGCGCCCATGGTGAAGACGATGCTGTTGTACAGCGCGAAGACGACGGTGTCGCCGATGCCGGCCATCGGCCCCATCAGCGCGACCTTCGTGCTCGCCGCCGACTTCGGCGTGCCGGCTTCTTCGAGCGCGACGCTGGAGCCGAGGATCAGCGGGCCGCCGACGAGCACCGAGGTGTTGAAGAACTGCAGGTGCCGCTGCAGGCCGGCGACGTAGTCGGCCTTCTCCGGGTACAGCCGGCGCAGCACCGGCTCCATCGAGTACGCGAAGCCGAGCGCCTGCATCCGCTCGTAGTTCCAGGAGATCTGGCTGGACCAGAAGTACCGGCGGAACACCCGCCGCAGGTCCTGCTTGGTCAGCCGCGGGTCCACTGTGGACTCATCGGCGGGCGCTTCCGGCACGGCGATCGCCGGTTCGTCGCGCTTCAGCGTCACGAACAGCATCGCGACCGCGACGCCGATCAGCGCGATCCCCAGCACCGGCAGGTGCAGGTAGGCGAACCCGACGAACCCGATGAGCAGCAGGTACCAGTAGCGCGAGAGCTCCATCATGCCGAGCAGCAGCGCGAAACCGACCGCCGGCAGCAGCGAACCGGCCAGCGTCATGCCCTGGACGAACCCGGCCGGGATGCTCGCGGTGATGTCCTTGACCAGCCCGCCGGACGCGGCGAGCGCGGCGAGGAACGTCGGGACCGCGCGCACGGCCACCCACGGGACCAGGCTCACCCAGTGGATCATGGCCAGGCCGCGGGCGTTGCCGTCGGCGGCGTAGCCGTCGGCCCGGTGCACCAGCCCGGTGGTGACCATCTTGCCGACCGGGTCCAGCGCCGCGAGCAGGATCGCCGCGGGCAGCCCGACGCCGATGCCGATCGCGGCCTGCGCGGCCGGGGCGCCGGCGGCCCCCGCGGCGAGCGCGGTGCCGACGATGGCGCCGGTCTGGTAGTCCGGGATGGTGGCGCCGCCGTAGGTGTAGACGCCGAGGGCGGCCAGCTCCAGCGTGGCGCCGATGAGCAGGCCGAGCAGGGGGTGCCCGGTGATCAGCCCGGCGACCGAGCCGGCGATCAGCGGGCGCTGGGCGTAGATGAGGAACGGCCCGAGGCCGTCGTAAGTGCAGTAGATCGCCCACAGGGTCAGGGCCAACGCGACGAGCATGCGGAGCTAGAGCCCTTTCCGGTCGAGCAGCGGGACGAAATCGGCGGGCTTGTCCTGCGGCAGCAGCTGCGTGACGAGCGGGACGCCGCCGGCGGCGAGCTTGCGGTAGGCGTCGGCCTCGTCCGCGGTGACCGCGACCGAGCGGGTGACCATGGTGTAGGGCTCACCCGGCCGGGGGGCCGCGTTGCCGACGTTGACGACCTCGGGCCGCAGGCCGCCCTCGACGAGGCGGAAGACGTCTTCCGGGTGCTTGGCGATGATCATGACGTCCGCGCCGGCTTCGGCGGCCAGCGTGGCCTCGACCGAGAGCACGTCCGTGGGCAGTCCCCGCGCGGCCTGCGGGAGCAGCATCCGCTGGAGGTCGTCGGCGGCGACGTCGTCGTTGCACACGACCAGCCGGCGCACGCCGAGGCGGCGGGTCCACGCGAGGGTGACCTGACCGTGGATGAGCCGGTTGTCGATCCGGACGTGTGCCCCCGCCATGTTTCTCCTCCCGGCCGGCAGGAGTCATACTGGTTCGTACCAGTATCTGTGTCAACACCGCCGGTGACCGGCCTTCGCGCGGCCGACGGAAGGACCCCTCAGACCTTCCGTCGGCCCACGAGCGCGAAGTCCCCCTGGATTTTCTTCCCGGACCCTCCCATAAAGGTATATACCAGTATGGACGGTTGTGATCGACTGTCAAGACCTCGCACCACGGCAAATCCGAAAAATTCTCGACCGGTCAGCCGACAGAAATCGGCGGGAACATTCCGGGGGAATCCGCGCAACCTCACCCCGTCACCGTCGTTAACCGCATCGTCCGTTCAGGGGAGGAAAGCCATGCCGGCCGTCAGATCGAACATCGTCCCGCTCCGGCACGCCCGGCCCGGAACGGTGGCGTACGTGAAGAGCCCGGCCGAGTGGTTCGTCGCGAACAGCGGCTGGATCCAGGGCACCGAGCGCGTCGCGCTGATCGACACCTGCGGCACCGAGCGGGCGACCCTGGAACTGCTGCGCGACGTCCGCAAGTACGCGGGCGACCAGGAACTCACGGTCGTCATCACGCACGCGCACGGCGAACACCACAACGGACTCGGCGTCGCCCTCCGCGACGGCGGCACCGCACTGGCCGCACCCGGCAGCCTCGACCTGGTCAAGGCCGGGCCGCAGACGTACGGCAACGTCTTCACGTACACGCATTGGGGCGTGCTCGAGCCGCCGGAGCCCGAAGCCGTCCGGCCGGTGACCGGCTGGCACGAGCTGGACCTGGGCGGCGCGGTGATCGACGTCGTGGCTGTACCGGGGGTCGCGCACACGGCGGGCGACCTGGTGGTGCACGAGCCGCGCTCGAGCACGCTGTTCACCGGCGACCTGGTGTTCATCGGCGACACCCCGATGGCGGTGCACGGTTCGATCCCCGGCTGGCTCGACGCGCTCGACTGGCTCCAGGACACCTTCCGCCCGCGCACCCTGGTCCCCGGCCACGGCCCGGTGGCGACGCCCGCGCACACGGCGTTCCACGCGATGCGCGTCTACCTGGAATGGCTGCTGGAAGCGACGGTGCGGCAGTCGAACTTCACGACGCTGGCGAAGCAGGCGTCGCTGCGGTGGCCCTCGTGGCGCAACCCGGAGCGGCACATCGGCAACCTGATGCGCGCGTACGCCGACCAGCACGGCCGCAAGCTCGACGTCGACCTGGCCATCGACGCGGTCCTGGCGGCCGCCGGCGGCCGGATCGACCTGGACCTGCTGCTGGGCAGCGAACCGGTCCGGCAGATCTCCTAAGGAGCCGAGCCGCCGAGGCTTTCCAGGAGGGTCCGCAGCGTCGCGGCCAGTTCGTCACGCTCATCCGCGTCCAACGCGGCCAGGATCCGGTGCTCGGTCTCGACGTGCTCCGGCAGCACCCGGTCGATCAGCTCCCCGCCCGCCTCGGTCAGCCGTACCCGGACCCCGCGGCCGTCCGCCTCGTTCGGCGTGCGCTCGACCAGCCCGCGCGCCTCCATCTTGTCCAGCCGCTGGGTGATCGCCCCCGACGTCACCATCGCCGAGCGCATCAGCTCCGTCGGCGTCAGGCGGTACGGCGGGCCGCTGCGGCGGAGGGTGGCGAGGACGTCGAACGTCGCGCGGTCCAGGCCGTGGCGGGCGAACGTGCGGCGCAGCTCCGCGTCGACCAGCGCGCTCAGCCGGGACAGCCGGCCGATCACCCCCATCGGGGAAACGTCGAGGTCGGGGCGCTCGGCGTGCCACTGCGCGAGCACCCGGTCCACGTGGTCCGCCATCGGCACAGCGTAACCGATGCCTTAGCGGTAAGCGAACAGGTAGCCAAGTACCTTAGCACTGAGGTAATCTGCCTTAGTGCTAAACAAACGGCTGCTCCTCACCGCCCTCGCCCCGGCCATCTGGGGCACCACCTACCTCGTCACCACCGAGTTCCTGCCGCCCGACCGCCCGCTGCTCGCCGCCGTCCTCCGGGCCCTGCCGGCCGGCCTGCTGCTGGTCGCGCTCACCCGCCGGCTGCCGAAGGGCGACTGGTGGTGGCGCTCGCTCGTGCTCGGCACGCTGAACATCGGCGCGTTCCTCGCCCTGCTGTTCGTCGCCGCCTACCGGCTGCCCGGCGGGGTCGCCGCCACCCTCGGCGCGCTGCAGCCGCTGCTGGTCGCCGGCCTGTCCACCGGCCTGCTCGGCGAACGCCTGACCCGGCGCACCGTCCTCGCGGGCGTGGCCGGGGTCGTCGGCGTCAGCCTGCTGGTGCTGCAGTCCTCCGCGCGCCTCGACGCGATCGGCGTCGCCGCGGCGGCCGGCGGCGCGGTCGTGATGGCCACCGGCGTCGTGCTCAGCAAGCGCTGGACGTCCCCCGCACCCCTGCTGGCGACCACCGGCTGGCAGCTCGTCGCGGGCGGGCTGGTGCTCGTGCCGGTCGCGCTGGCCGTCGAGGGTGCGCCGCCCGCCTCGCTGTCCGCGGCGAACCTCGCGGGGTACGCCTACCTCTCGCTGATCGGCGCCGCGTTCGCGTACGCCCTGTGGTTCCGCGGGATCCGCGCGCTGTCGGCCACGCACGTGACGTTCCTCGGGCTGGTGAGCCCGGTCGTCGCCACCCTGCTCGGCTGGCTCGCCCTCGGCCAGCGGCTGACACCGTGGCAGCTGCTCGGCGCGGCGATCGTGCTGGCCGCCGTGGTCTCCGCGCAACGGCGCCCGTTGGTCCGGACGGGGGCTGATAATTATCAGCCTTTGACAACTCCTCGCCGGGCCACCGACGCTGAAATGGTCTGAACAACTTGCGATCACCGGCCTCGACGAGGAGGCGCCCGTGCGCACGAAAACGTCCGTCCGACAACGGCTTGCGGTGCTGGTGGCGGCATTCGCGACGGCCGTCGCGACCGCCCCCGCCGCCGAAGCGGTGCCGGCCACGATTCCCCTGAAGATCACCAACAATTCCGGTCGCAGCGATCCCGTCTACCTCTACGACCTCGGCACGAACCTGGCCACCGGGCAGCAGGGCTGGGCCGATGCGAACGGCACGTTCCACGCCTGGCCCGGCGGCGCGGTGCCGCCGATCCCGGCGCCCGACGCGTCGATCCCCGGCCCCGCGAACGGCCAGTCGATCACCATCCGGATCCCGAAGTTCTCCGGCCGGATCTACTTCTCCTACGGGCAGAAGCTCGTCTTCAAGCTCGCCACCGGCGGCCTGGTCCAGCCGGCGGTCCAGAACCCGTCCGACCCGAACGTCAACATCCTCTTCAACTGGTCGGAGTACACGCTCAACGACGGCGGCCTGTGGCTCAACAGCACCCAGGTGGACATGTTCTCCGCGCCGTACGCGGTCGGCGTGCAGCCCGTCGGCGGCACCACCAGGAGCACCGGACACCTGAAACCGGGCGGCTACAACGGTTTCTACACCGCGCTGCGCGGCCAGCCGGGCGGCTGGGCCAACCTGATCCGCACCCGCTCCGACGGCACGGTCCTGCGGGCACTGGCCCCGAGCCACGGCATCGAAGCCGGCGCGCTGCCCGCGAACGTGCTGCAGGACTACATCAACCGCGTCTGGACGAAGTACAGCTCGTCGACGCTGACCGTGACCCCGGTGGCCGACCAGCCGAACGTGAAGTACTACGGCCGGGTCTCCGGCAACACGATGAACTTCACGAACACCTCCGGCGGCTTCGTGACCGCGTTCCAGAAACCGGATTCCGACAGCGTCTTCGGCTGCTACAAGAACCTCGACGCGCCGAACGACGTCCGCGGCCAGATCTCGCGCACGCTCTGCGCGGGCTTCAACCGCTCGACGCTGCTGACCAACGCGAACCAGCCGGACACCAGCTCGGCCGGCTTCTACCAGGACGCCGTCACCAACCACTACGCGCGCAAGATCCACGCGCAGATGGCCGACGGCAAGGCGTACGCCTTCGCGTTCGACGACGTCGGCCACCACGAATCACTGGTCAACGACGGCAACCCGGCGACGGCCTACCTGACGCTGGATCCGTTCAACTAGAGCTTCACGACGACCGGCGCCACCGGCGTGTCCCCGAGCAGCTCGCCCGGGGGCGCGCCGGTGCGCACCGGCACCGGCAACGCCCGCCCGTCCACCTCCACCACCGGCGGGCCGCAGGCGACCAGCTCCACGACCAGCGCAACCAGCACAAGACTCCGCACCATCTCCACCACTCCCACCGGGCACACGGCGGCCACGGCCGGGGTGGTTCAGGTATTTCCGGCGCTCTCACCGGATCGGCTGAGCGGGGGGAAGACGCGAAGGAGTCCCCCGATGGCGTACGGGTCCGAAGGGCTGCTGTTGGCTAGGCTGAGTGGGTCAAGCGGAGGTGAAGTGGACACCACGACCCTGCTCGAGGCGGCCGCGCGCGGCGACCAGGCGGCGTGGGACGCCCTGGTCGACCGGTACGCCAGCCTGCTCTGGTCGATCGCCCGCGCCCACCGGCTCCCGGACGCCGACGCCGTCCAGACGGTCTGGCTGAAGCTCGTCGAAAACCTCGGCCGGATCAAGGAACCGGAGCGGCTGCCCGGCTGGCTGGCCACCACCACCCGGCACGAATGCCTGCGCCAGCTTCGCCGCACCGACCGCGAGCGTGCGACCGACGACCAGGTCTGGCAGAGCGAGCCGGCCCCCGGCCCGGCCGTCGACGCGGCCCTGCTGCTCGGCGAACGCGACGCGGCGCTCTGGCGCGCGCTGGACAAGCTGTCGGACCAGTGCCGCCGGCTGCTGCGCGTGCTCATGGCCACGCCCCCGCCGTCGTACGCGGAGGTGGCGGACGCCCTCGACATCCCGGTCGGCAGCATCGGCCCGACCCGGCAACGCTGCCTCGGGCGGCTGCGCGAGCGGGCCGGCCAGGCCGGGCTCGGGACGGAGGACCGGACATGACCACCGACGACGACCTCATGGACGTCCTGCGCGCGGCCGCGGCCCAGGCGGACCCGGTGCCGGACCTCGTGCTGCGCCAGGCCCGCGCGGCGCTGACCACCCGCGACCTCGACGCCGAGCTGGCGGACCTCGCGTTCGACTCGGACCTCGCGGAAGCGGGCGCGGTCCGCGCCGCGGGCGACGACGTCCGGCTGCTGTCGTTTTCGTCGCCGCGGGTGTCGGTGGAGCTGCAGGTGGAGTACACGGGCGGCCGGGTGGCGCTGCGCGGCCTGATCACGGGCGCGACGGGAGAGGCGCTGATCGAGGTGGCGGGAGAGCGGCGCACGAGCCCGATCGGCGAGGAGGGCTGGTTCACGGCCACGGGCCTGCCCCGCGGAGCGACCCGGGTGACGGTGACCGCCGCGGACGGCACGACGGTCACCACCGGCTGGGCCAGCCTCTAGGTCACTCGCCGGGTTCGGGCACGCCCCGCACGAAGGGCCGCTCGAGCTTGCCGTTGACGTCCCGGACACAGATCTTCCCGGCGTCGTCCAGCAGGCGTTCGGCCGCGTCGCGCGCGTGAGCCCCGGTCGCGTGCTCTTCGCCGCGATCTGCCCGGTCACGATGGCGGCCGAGAACGAAGTGCCGCTCCACACCGAGTAGCCGTTGAAGTCCGGCTCCCCGTCCTGCCACTGCGCCGGGCACCCCGTTGGCGTAGGCGGAGATCCACGGCCCGAAGTTGCTGAAGTCCGCGACGGGCGGCTCGGCCGGGTCGTGCGAAGTGTCGACGGAGCCGACCGCGACCACCTTGACGTGGCTGTCGTCGGGCCGGCCGCCCACGGTGGCCGACAACCTGGTGCCCGCCGGGTGGACCCGCTGCCGGGTGCCGCGGTTGCCGGCCGAAGCCACCACGACCGCGTGCTGCGGCAAGCGCCGCAAGGCGTCCTCGATCGCCTTCGGCGGCTTGTCCTCCCAGGTCGCGCCCGAGAAGGACAAGTTGATCAGGGTGATGCCCTCGGCGTTCAGCGCGTCGATGGCGTTCGCGACCGCCAAGTCCTCGACGTCCCCGCTCTCCTCGTCGATCGCGCCCTGGTCGCGACGGTCCTCCCGATCCCCGACGACGCCGGCCGCGCGCTGATGGTCCGCCACCACCGCCACCTGGCCTCCGGCCTGACCCCGGCCGCCTTCAGCTACGTCTGCTACGGCGCCGGCTGAGCGGCCAGCACGGCCGCGAGCCCTTCCCGCAGGTCCTCGACGAAGTACCCGGGCACCTCCAGCGACGGGAAGTGTCCCCCGGCTCCGGGCTCCCGCCACCGGACGATCTGCCGGTACCGCTCCTGCGCCCACGGTCGCGGGCACCGCTCGATGTCGCGGGGGTACATGGTGATCGCCGCCGGGACGTCGACCCGGAGCTCGGGATCCAGCGAGTTGTGGCTCTCGTGGTAGATCCGGGCCGCGGAGGCGCCGCTGCGGGTCAGCCAATACAGGGTGACGTCGTCGAGGATGCGGTCGCGGGAGATCGTTTCGAACGGGCTGTCCTCGGTGTCGGACCACTCGGCGAACTTGTCGAGGATCCAGGCGAGCAGCCCGACCGGGGAGTCGACGAGCGCGTAGCCGATCGTCTGCGGCCGGGTCGCCTGCTGCTTCGCGTAGGCCGCGCGGTGGCGCCAGAAGTGGCGGGTCTCCTCGGCCCACCGGCGCTCGGCCGCCGTCAGGCCGTCGGTGGCCGCCCCGGGGAGTCCTTCGGCGAACGTCGAGTGGATGCCCAGCACGTGGTCCGGGAACCGGCCGCCGAGCACGGTGGTGATGTTGCCGCCCCAGTCGCCGCCGTGGGCGGCGAACCGGCGGTAGCCGAGCCGGCCCATGAGCTCCACCCAGGCGGCCGCGATCTTTTCGGTGCCCCAGCCCGTGGTGGCCGGCTTGTCGCTGTACCCGAAGCCGGGCAGCGAAGGAGCGACGACGTGGAACGCGGGTGCGCGGGCGTCGTCCGGGTCCGCCAGCTCGTCGACGACGTCGACGAACTCGGCGACGCTGCCCGGCCAGCCGTGCGTCATGAGCAGCGGCGTGGCGTCCGCCCGCGGGGACCGGCGGTGGAGGAAGTGGATGCCGAGGCCGTCGATGGTCGTGCGGAACTGGCCGATCCGGTCGAGGCGCGCTTCGAACGCCCGCCAGTCGTACCCGGTGCGCCAGTACTCGACGACGTCGACGAGGTCGGCGAGCGGAACGCCCTGGCCCGGGCCGGTTGCGGGCTCGGGCAGCCGGGCCGCGGCCAGCCGGGCGCGCAGGTCGTCGAGGTCGGCTTCGGTGGCGTGGGCTTCGAAGGCGTGGACGTCGCTGGTGAGCAGGGGCATGGGACCTCCTTGGCGTCGTGAACCGGCTAAGACGGTTCTAACACGATGCCGGGCCGACCAGCAACCGGCTAAGCTGGTTCCATGCGTGCCGCGTTCCCCGAATTCCGCCTCGGTACCGTGCTGGCGACGAGCTTCACGGCGACGTTGACGGAGCGGTGCGGCGACGCCGTCGAGCGCATTCCCACGCCGCAGCGGCTCCTCGATTGGCTGGCGGTGTGGGGCCTCGCCGTGGACTCCTGCACGGCCGCCCAGCTCGAGCGCGCCCGCGAACTGCGGGAGTCGATCCACGCCGCCGCAACCGCGGCCGCACTGCAGGAGACACTCCCGGCGGCCGCGGTCCAGGTCCTCAACGACTGCAGCATCGAGGGCCGCGCCGCGGCGGTCCTGACCCCCGACGGCACGCGGCAGTGGCGGCTCGGCTCGCCGTCCCGCGTGGAAGACGCCCTGAGCGTGATCGCCGCCGACGCGATCGCGATCGTCTCCGGCGAGCGGGACGGAAAGCTGGCCTTGTGCGCCTCCCCGACGTGCCGGGCCGCCTTCTTCGACACCAGCCAGAGCCGCACCCGCCGCTGGTGTGACATGAACACGTGCGGGAACCGCCAGAAGAAGGCCCGCTTCAACGCCAAGCACGCGCGGTAACGGCCCCGATCACGCGAGTTCCGCTTCCGTCACGGCGGTTCCGCGGCCGCCGGGTCATCATGGAAGGGTGCGGATCACGGCGTGGTGGAGCGGGCTCAGCCCACGGCGGCGGCTGATGCTGACCAGCGTCGCCGTCGCGGTGGTGGTCGTGGTCGTCGCCACCGTCCTCGCGACCTCCGGTGCCAAAGCCGCGCCCGAAGCCGGGACGCCGGACCAGAACAAGCCCGGCCCGGTTCTCCTCGTCCCCGGCTACGGCGGCGGCCGGGGCGCCCTGGAGACCCTCGCCGAGCGGATCCGGCAGGCCACCGGCCGGCCCGCCGAGGTGCTCACCCTGGCCGGCGACGGCACCGGCGACCTCGTCGAGCAGGCCGCCGTCCTCGCCGAAGCCGTCGAGAAGGCCTACGAACAAGGCGCGCCTTCGGTCGACGTCGTCGGCTACTCCGCCGGCGGGGTCGTGGCCCGGCTGTGGGTCGGCCGGGAGAACGGCGACCACCAGGCCCGCCGGGTCGTGACGCTCGGCGCGCCGATGCACGGCACCGGCCTCGCCACGGCGGGCGGCGCGCTGGTCCCGGGCGGCTGTCCCACCGCGTGCGTCCAGCTGGCGCCGGGCAGCAGCCTCCTGCAGGAGCTGGCCAAGCAGCCGCTCCCGCCGGGCCTGCCGTGGCTGTCGCTCTGGACCGACCACGACGAGACGGTGACCCCGCCGGACTCGGCCCGGCTCGACGGCGCCGTCAACGTCTCGCTCCAGCAGGTCTGCCCCGGCAACCCGGCCGGCCACGGCGACCTGCCGACCGACGCCGCCGTCACCGAGATCGTGCTGCAGGCCCTCGGCACCACCCCGCTCGAAGCGCCCACCGAGTGCCTCAGCTCGTGACGTCCTTCGTCGCGAAGTTCGCCCACGCGGCCCCGAAGAACACCACGATGTAGCCGGCCTGCAGCAGGAGCCCGTGGTCGATGTTGCGCCACAGCACCGGATCGCGGAAGAAGTCGATCCAGGACAGCCAGTAGTGCGTCGGCAGGTAGGGCTTCACGGCCGCCGCCGCGTCCAGGGTCTCCAGCACCGAGCTCGTGATGAGCACGGCCAGCCCGCCCAGCGCGGCCCCCAGCGCCGAGTCGGACACCGTCGAGAGGAACACCGTGATCGCCGCGAACCCGAGCATCGACACGACGATGTAGGACACCGCGCCCAGCAGCCGCAGCCCCAGCGCGGACGAGCTGAGCGACTGCCCCGACAGCGACGTCACGCCGGTGGGCTGGCCGCCCGGTCCGGCGACGCCGGGGGTGCCGCCGGTGCCGAACAGGATCACCCCGAGCACCAGCGACGTCAGCACGACGATGACGATCGCCGCGGTCACGTACACCGCGAGCGCGACCATCTTGGCGCCCAACAACCGGGTCCGGCCGACCGGGCGCACCAGCAGGTAGCGCAGGGTGCCGGTGGCCGCCTCGCCGGCGATCGCGTCGCCCGCCGTGACGGCGACCGCGATCGGCAGGAACAGCGGCAGCACCAGCGCGAGCGCGGCGGCCGGGTACAACGCGCCGTCGTTGACCACCGCCGAAAGGAACGCCCCGCCCTGCCCCGGCGGCGGCGCGAAGTCCGCCGTGGCCAGGAAGACGCCGACGATCGCGGGCAGCAGGCACAGCAGCAGCACGCTGAACCAGACCCGCGGCCGCAGCGCGAGCTTCCGCAGTTCGACGCCGATCATCCGGCCGCTCCGAACCGGTCCGAGCCCGGCCCCGTCACGTCGAGGACGACCTGTTCGAGGGTCCGCTGTTCGGCGTGGATCGACGTCACGCGCACCCCCGCCTCGACGAGCATCGCGTTCAGCGCCGCCGGATCGCCGTGCCGGATGACCAGCCGGTCGCCGTCGCGGGCTTCGAGCTGCCCGTCGAGGACCGCGGCGGCCTCGGCCGGGTCGGGGGTGCCGACCAGGATCCGGCCGGTGGCCGCGCGCAGCGTCGCGAGGTCGTCCTCCAGCACGAGCCGGCCGCGGTCGACGACGCCGACGCGCGTGCACAGCTGCTCCACCTCGGCCAGCAGGTGGCTGGAGAGGAACACCGTGGTGCCACCCGCGTTCAGCTCGACCAGCAGCTCGCGGATCTCCTTGATGCCCTGCGGGTCGAGCCCGTTGGTCGGCTCGTCGAGGATCAGCAGCCGCGGTTTGCGCAGCAGCGCGCCGGCGAGCCCGAGCCGTTGCCGCATGCCGAGCGAGTACGCCTTCACCGGCCGCTGGTCGACCCCGCCCAGCCCGACCTGTTCGAGGGCGTCGTCGATGCGACGCCGCCGGGTGCGCCGCCCGCCCCCGCGTCCGGCGGCGTCGAGCAGCGCGAGGTTCCGGCGCCCGGACAGGTGCGGGTACGCGGCCGGGCCCTCGACGAGCGCGCCGACGTCCGGCAGCACCTCGGCGACCCGCTTCGGCACCGGTTTGCCGAGCACCTCGATCTCGCCGGCGGTCGCGTAGACCAGGCCGAGCAGCATCCGGACGGTGGTGGTCTTGCCCGAGCCGTTGGGGCCCAGGAAGCCGTAGCGGTCGCCTTCGCGGACTTCGAGGTCGACCGCGTCGACGGCCACCGTGCGGCCGTAGCGCTTGGTCAGCGCGTGCGTGACGATCACGGGCCGCTCCGGCGCAGCCGGGACAGCTCGTCGGCGACGGACTTCAGGACGCCGGGTGTCACCGTCCCGGCCAGCAGGTAGGAGCGGCGGGAGACCGACGAGCGCACGATGCCCAGCGACAGCGGCGTGATCGACAGCTGCACGACGCTCCCGGCGGCGAGCTTCACCTGCACCGCACCGGCCTTCCCGGCGGCGTCGCCCGCCGCGTTGGCCACGGTCCGCGGCACCGCGATCACGGCGAAGGCGGCGAGCCCGCGCCCGTAGAGGGCGGCGCCCTGCACACCCCCGAAGTTCGACGACAGCAGCGGACGGCCGGCCAGCGAGGTCGGCAGCGTGACCTGGCTGAACGCGCCGAGCGTGTCGGCGACGTCCGGAGCGCTCACCACGGTGAAGCCGGACCCGAGCGCGGGCCGCGGCGCCTCGACGACCGGGGTCGTCTGTTCGAGCTGCTGGAACTCGGTCACCAGGATCGGCGCCTCCTGCCCGCGCGCGGTCACTTCGACCCGCACCGCCACCCCGGTGGCCGGGTCCGCCCAGACGTCGACGCGGCCGATGGTGGTATCGGGATCGGCGGGCACGAGCCGCAGGCCGGACGCGGCCACGCCGGCGACGTTCCGCCCGGGCAGCGCGCTCACCGGATCGCCCTTCGCCGAGCGAAGGATCCGCCGCGCGAGCTCGGGCGGCAGCAGGTCCCCGGCCCGCGGCAGCCGCAGGTCGGGCTCGCCGATCAGCTCGGTCAGCGTGTTGTCGCCGTAGTCCCAGGTGTATTCGCCATCGGGCAACCGGTAGACGTCGTGCTCACCGGCGGTCCCGAGGATGTCGACGCGGTAGCGGTCGGGCCCGGCGTACCAGGCCCGCATCGGCGTCCGCATCGAGAAGAGCGCGGTGACGGCGGCGAGGTTCGGCAGCTCCGGAAGGGCGAGCGAACCGGCGCTTTCGGCGTAGCCCTGGTACGGCTTTCCGGCGGAATCGAGCACGAGGGCCCGCAGCTGCTCGGGATCGGCGGCCGCACCGGCCGGAGCAAGAGCGGCAACGACCGAAGGCGCGGAGACGAGCACGGCAGCCACGGCGGCGACGACCGCCCACCGGCGCCGCTTCCCGTGCCGCAACACCATCCGGCATCACCTCTTCCGTCCTTTGTACGCATGGTGCGGGGCCCGCAGCTAGGGTCGGGGGGTGACGAATCCCGTTCATGCTGCTGTCCTGAGCTAGTTCCCGCTCCGGTCGTCCGCACACCCCGCACCTCTCGCGGGTGCTTCGCCGTGCCCGCAGCAAGAACGGAAAACCCTTCTCGTGGCTCACCTCGTCCTGCCCGGCGAACCCGATCGCCGGCTCTTTTCCCCGCCTTCGCGGGTCGCGATCGCGGCCGGCGACGGCCTGTCCGCCGACGCCGCCCTCCGCACGATGTCCGAGGGCACCGCCCTGCTTTGGCATGGCGACTACCCGGCCGCGAGGCGCCTGCTCGCGGCCGTGAACCGCCGGATCCCACCGCCTCCGCCGGACGACTACGCCCGGTACCGCGCGGACCGTGCCCGCCGGGCGCGGCTGCTGTCGCTGCTGTACCTCCCCCTAGATCCCGGCCACGTGATCCCGCTGCGCCGGGCACCGGACGTCCGGGCCGCGTGCACCGCGGTCTACGGCCCGTCGGAGGTCGCGGCCGCGGTGCCGTTGCGGGAGCTCCTCGGCGTCCTCGGGGCGGCGGAGTGGCGCGCCACCGGCGTTTTCGTCGCGGCCCTGGGCGCGCGGATCCATCCGCACTACGGCGTGTTCGCGCCGATCCGGCAGGAGTACGTCGACCTGGTGGCGGAAGCGCCGTTGCCGGGCACGGACCTGGCGTTCGACATCGGCACCGGAACAGGCGTGCTCGCGGCCGTGCTGGCCCACCGCGGCGTGGACCGAGTGATCGCAACGGACACTTCGCCCCGGGCCGTCGCGTGCGCGACATCGAACCTGGACCGGCTGGGGTTCGGCGACCGCACCGAGGTGGTGAAGGCGGACCTGTTCCCACCGGGCCGGGCCCCGCTCGTGGTGGCCAACCCACCCTGGCTCCCGGGCCGGCCCCGCACGGACCTGGACCACGCGGTGTACGACCCGGGCAGCCGAATGCTGCGCGGCTTCCTCGACCGAGCACGCCGCCACCTGACCCCGGACGGCGAGGCATGGCTGGTGTTGTCGGATTTGGCGGAGCACCTGGGGCTGCGCACGCGGCAGGAGTTGCTGGCCTGGATCACGGCGGCGGGGCTGCGAGTGGTGGACCGGACGGAGGCGGTCCCCCGGCACCCGCGAGCGCTCGATTTGGCCGACCCGCTGCACCGGGCGCGAGCCGCGGAGGTGACCTCCCTCTGGCGGCTCAGCCGGTAGGGGTGCCTGAGCAGCCCCCGATTTCCACGCTAGCGGAGGGCACCGACAGATTCGGGCGCCGGCGCGGGTGTTGTCCACAGGCAAGACCCGAGCCGGCGGCCCGGGGGGCGCGGGGCGGGCTGGGAGGGGTGCTGCGGACGGGCGGGCTGGGGGGCGGGCCGGGTTGGGGCGCTGTGGACCGGCGGCCGGGAGCGCAAGGCGGGCTGGAGCGCTGCGGTCCGGCGGGCTGGGGTGCGAGCTGGGTTGGGGCCGCTGTGAACCGGCGGCCGGGAGCGCAAGGCGGGCGGGGGCGCTGCGGACCGGCGGCCGGAGGCGCAAGCCGGGCTGAGGGCGCTGCGGACCGGCGGCCGGAGGCGCAAGGCGACCACGGCATCGCCACCTGCGGACCGGCGGCCGGGAGCGCAACCCGACCAGCGACGTCACCAGACCTCCCCCGCCCCTCATCCCAGCCATCCCTTCAGTCGGCGACCGGGTGTGTCAAGGCACGCTTTCCCGCCTTGACACACCCGGGCGACGACTGAGAATCCCACCGGAGGGGCGGGGGAGGTCGGACCCGCCTCTGCCGCGGCAAAGATTTCTGCCGCGGCAGAAAGACAAAAGCGTCCTCGCCGGACAGGCAGGCTCCGGGATGACCACAACTACCGCTGTCAGCCCGCTCTGGGGAGGTGGGCCGCAGGGTGGCCATCCCGTCGCCTGAACGAGGCCTATCACTTTGAGCCGGGCCCGCAAGCTTGCGTCGTCGGCCCGCTCTGCGCGGTGGGTTGCGGGCCCGGCTCAAAGCGATTTCACGGCCTCAGGCGACGGGATGACCACCCAGCTCCCTCCTTTGAATCACGCGAATGCCGCTACCGCCTCCACTGCCTCGCGCGTCTCTCTTACATTGTGTGCGCGGAACACTGCCGCCCCTGCCTTTGCCGCTATTGCCGTTGCCGCCAGGGTTCCGGCCAAGCGGTCGTGGGCTTGTACGTCCAGCGTCTCGCCGATCAGGTCCTTGTTCGACAGGGCCACCAACACCGGCCAGCCCGTCTCCACCAGGCGGTCGAAGTTCCGGAGCAGCTCCAAGCCGTGGCGGGTGCTCTTGCCGAAGTCGAACGTCGGGTCCACCAGCACCCCTTCGCGCGGCACCCCGGCCGCCACCGTCCGGGAGGCCGCCGTCGTCAGTTCGGCGATCACGTCCGCGACGACGTCCTCGTAACTCGGCCAGAACGGGCGCTCTGCGGTGGGTTTCGGGTACGGGTCCGTGCGGACCGGCATCCCCCCGACGTGCGAACACACGTAGCCCGCTCCGAACTCCGCGGCCACCTCGACCAGCTTGGGGTCGGCGCCCGCCCACGTGTCGTTGAGCAGGTGCGCGCCCGCTTCGCAGACCTGGCGGCCCACCTCGTGGCGCCACGTGTCGACGCTGATCACCAGCTCCGGGTGGCGGCGGCGGACCTCCGCGACGAACGGGACCACCCTCCTGCTCTCCTCGTCGACGTCGACCTCCGGGCCCTCGCCCGCCTTCACGCCGCCGATGTCCACGATGTCGGCGCCCGCCGCCACCGCTCGGTCCACCGCTTCGATGGCCGCCGTGTCGGCGAAGGTGGCTCCCTTGTCGTAGAACGAGTCGGGGGTCCGGTTGACGATGGCCATGACCAACGCTCGGTCGCCGGGCATGCGACGGCCGCGGAAGGCCATCTCCGGCCGGTGTGACGTCATGGTCACCACCCTGCCAGGTCACGGCTGGGTCCGGAACGCCGCCGGCCGGGCCCCGCGGCGGCTATTCTCGGGCGCGCGAACCGAGCAGGGGGGAAACGAAATGAGCGAGGAACCGGCCCGCAGCGACGCCGAACTGATGATCGCCGAGGCCAAGAAGGCCCTGTGGGCGATGGTCGCCCTGCTGGCGGTCATGTGGCTCGTGCAGATCGTCAACGCCGTCGACGGCTACGACCTGAGCCGCGAGTTCGGCATCGAGCCGCGGGACCCGGGGTCGCTGCCGGACATCCTGACCTCGCCGTTCATGCACGCCAGCTGGATGCACATCGAGGCCAACTCGGGGCCGCTGTTCGTGTTCGGGTTCCTCGCCGCCTACCGCGGGGTGAAGAAGTGGCTCGGCGTGAGCGTGCTGATCATCGTCGCCAGCGGGCTCGGCGTCTGGTTCATCACGCCGTCGCACACGGTCACGGTCGGCGCCAGCGGCCTGCTGTTCGGCTACTTCGGCTACATCATCGTGCGCGGGCTGTTCGACCGGCACCCGATCGACATCGTGATCGGGCTCGTGATGGCGTTGTGCTTCGCCTACACGTTCGTCTCCCTGCTGCCCACCGACGAGGGGGTCAGCTGGCAGGGTCACCTGTTCGGGTTCCTGGGCGGCATCGTCGGCGGCTGGATCTTCCGCGACCGGCGGCCCAAGGCGGTCGCCGCGCCGGACGCGGCGACCACCCTGCTCCCGAAGGACTTCAGCTAGGCGGTTCCAGCTCCGCCTCGACGTCGATCCGGACGTACCGGCCGATCACCGCGCGCGGGACCCGCAGGCCGAGCGGGGCCCGGTCCAGCGTCCCGGTGGCGCGGACGCGGGTGGCGGTGACCGGCTCGACGGTCAGCGTCAGCGGGCACGACGTCCCGCGCAGCCGCAGCTCGCCGGTCACTTCCCAGCCGTGGTCCTGCCTGCGGACGCCGGTGGCCGCGAACGTCATGTCCGGCTGAGCGGCGCTGTCGAGAAGGTTCGGCTTGCGCAGGTCGAGGTCACGACGCTCGTTCCGCGTGTCCAGCGCGCCCAGGTCCAGCTCGGCGTGCACCGCGGTCACGGCGCCGTCGCGCACCTCGACGCGGCCCGTGCGGACCGGGATCGTGCCGTGCACGCGGTTGAAGCCGAAGTTGCGGACCTCGAAGCCCGCTGTCGTCCGTCCACTGCGGACGGTCCAGGTTCCGGCGCGCAGCGCGGGGGCGGTGTGCGGGCTCATCGCGCACCCGCCGGGGCCGGCAGGGCCGCGTGCCGCACGCGGTGCAGGTCGACCCGGTCCGGGCCGGGCAGCAGCGCCGGGTCCTCGCCGGCCAGCAGCTCGGTGGCCATGATCGCCTCCTGGACGGCTTCGATCGTCGCCACGGACGCGCCGAACCCGACGACGACCAGGGACCGGTCTTCGGCGATGAGGGTGTAGCTCGCGCCGACGCCCTCGAGATCCCGCACGGCGGGCCAGATGCGCTCGCGGCCCGCGCGCAGCTCCGCGGCCGACTGCTCGGCGCCCCGCGGCCCGTCGAACCAGGTGAGCTGGGCGTAGGAGGCCGCGTCCGACGCCCAGTGCGCGTCGGTGACCCGGTAGACGCCGGTGTCGAGCCAGGTGGTCCCGGCGGGCCGCCGGGTCGCGGCCTCGCCCGCCGCCGCGGCGTCGGGCCAGAAGGTGACGACGGCGCCGGCCGGGCCGCCGAGCTGGGCGAGCGTGGCGGCGCCGAGGGCGCCCTCGGCCAGGTCGTGCGTCCCCAGCGGACTCCGGTACTGGTGGATGGTGGCGTGCATGAGGTGCTCCTTTTCGCTGGTCACCGCGTTGGGAGTCACTCTCGGCCGCGAGCGCCGTCCGGACATCAGTGCCAGTACGGAGACCACCGCGCAAACCGGGCACGGAGGGGATACTGCTCGGGTGACGCGCAGCGAACCGTTCGTCGGGCGGGCCGGTGCCGTGGCCGACCTGCGCGCGTGGCTCGCGGCGGCGGACGGCGGCACCGGCGCGCTGGTGCTCGTGGGCGGCCCGGCCGGCATCGGCAAGACCCGGCTCGCCGAGACGGTCACCGGCCCGGCCGCGGTCTGGGGCCGGTGCGTCGACGACCCGGGCGCCCCGCCGCTGTGGCCGTGGCGGCGGGTGCTGCAGGCCCTGCCGGCGGCGGGCGCGGAGGTCTCGCGAGCTCTGGCCGACCTCGACGACCGCGCCGGCACCGACCTGGTCGCGGCCCGGTTCCGGTTCGTCGCGCTGGCCGCCGACGCGCTGGTCGCGGCGGCCGCGCCGGACGGGCTCGTCGTCGTCCTCGAAGACGTGCACTGGGCCGACGAGGCATCCCTGCGGCTGCTGCGGCACCTGGCCGGGGAAATCCGCCGGTCCCGGCTCGCCGTGATCGCGACCTACCGGGACACCGACGCGGCCGGCCCGCTGTTCGAGGCCCTGCCGGAGCTGCTGGGCCGGCCGGGGACGGAGAGCCTGCGCCTCGAGCCGCTGACCGAGCCCGACGTCCGCGCGTACCTCGCCGAGGTCGGCCGGGCCGGGGCCGACGCCGTCGACGCGCTGCGGCGCTCGGGCGGGAACCCGCTCTACCTCAAGGCGGTGGCCCGGTCCGCGGCGACCGGCGGCGGTGAGGCCGAGCTGCGGCACCTCGTCCGCACCACGGTCGCCGGGCTCGACGCCGGGACGCGGGAGCTGCTGGCGATCGCCTCGGTGCTCGGCGAGGAGGTCGACGCGCACGTCGTCGCCGAAGTGGCCGGGCGGCCGGACCACGACGTCGTCGCGGCGCTGGACCGCGCGGTGCGCGCCGGGGTCCTGCGGCCCGCCGTCGCCGGCTCGCGGCGGTTCGCCCACGCCGTCGTGCGCGACGGGATCTACGCCGACCTCGACCAGGGCGTCCGCGAGCAGCTGCACGCCCGGACGGCGGCCGCGCTGGAGCACCGGGCCGAGCCGGGCGTGGTGGCCGGGCACTGGTTCCGGGCCGCAGCGACCCCGGACGCGCTCGCCCGGGCCGCGGACTGGGCCGAAGCGGCGGCCCGCGACGCCACCCGCTCGCTGGCGTTCACCGAAGCCGCCCGGTTCCTGGCCCTCTCGCTCGACTGCCGCCGCCGCGCGGGCAGCCGTGACGGGCTCGCGGAACTGCTCGTCGAGCTGGCGACGGCGGAGTACCGCGCGGGCCGGTTCGCGGGCAGCCTCGGCCACGCGCGCGAGGCCGCCGAGCTGACGTCGGATCCGGCGCTCGCCGCCGCCGCGGCGCTCGTCGTCCGGGACACCTCGGCGCCCGACCTGCTGCCCGGGATGGCCGAGCTGACGGCGTCCGCGCTGGCCGCGATCGGGCCGGCCGCCGACCCGGCCGTGCGCGCGAAGCTCCTGGCCCAGTCGGCGGCGGTCACCGCCGACTACGGGCGGGCGACCGAGGCCGTCGGAACCGCCGCCGAAGCGCTGGCGCTGGCCGAGCTGTCCGGCGACCAGGAAGCGGTGCTGGACGCCGTCCGCGCCCGGATGAAGATCCGGCCGTTCGAACTCCCGCTGGCCGAGCGGCTGCGGCTGGGCGCGCTCGCGGTGTCCCTCGGCGGCCCCGCGCGGCCGCTGGTGGCGCTGTGGGGGCACAAGTGGCGGCTGGACGCGGCGTTCGAAGTCGGCACGATCCCGGTCGTCGACACCGAGCTGGCCGCGATCGCGGCGCTGGCGGCGACGACCCGGCTGCCGCTCGTCCGCTGGCACGAGCTGCGGCTTCGAGCCTCGGTCGCGGCCTACCGCGGCGCGTTCGCCGAAGCCCGCATGCAGAACCGGCTGGCGCGCGAGCTCGCCGAGGCGGAACTGGCCGAGGACCGCTCGGCGGTCGGGATGTCGTTCGCGTTCGCCCAGCAGCTGGCGGAGGTGGTCGGCGACCCGGCGGAGCTCCCGGACGGCTACGACGAGCTGCTGGCGATCGCCCCGCCGTTGCCGATCACGGTCATCTCCCGGCCGCTGTGCGCGCTGGTCACCGGCCGCCGCGACGAGGCGCGCGCGGCGTACGACGCCCTGCGTCCCCGCCTGCGCGACCCCGATTTCATCGGGCAGGCACCGGGCATCGGGCCGAACCTGCTGCCGCTGCTGGAGGCGTTCGAGGACGTCGAAACGGCGGAGTGGCTGGCCAAGCAGGTGGCCGGCGCGTCCCCGGTCGGTTCGGGCGGGGCGGGCACGTTCTGCAGCGACTGCTCCAGCAGCTGGGCCGGCCGCTTGGCGGCGATCCTCGGGCAGCACGCGGAGGCGGTGCCGTTGTTCGAGGAGGCGATCGCCTGGGACACCCGGCTCGGCGCGCGGCCGTACGTCGTGCACAACCGCGTCCGCTTGGCGGCCGAGCTGGCGGCGCTCGGAGACCTGTCCCGCGCGGAGCCCCTGGCCCGCCAGGCGGCCGACGAGGCCCGCCGGCTCGGCATGCCCGGCTGGGTCCGGGACGCGGCGGCGCTCCTCGACCGGGTCCGCGCCGAGGCCGACCCGCTGACCGGCCGGGAGCGCGAGATCGTGACGCTGGTGGCCGGAGCGTTGAGCAACCGCCAGATCGCCCAGCGGCTCGTGGTGTCGGAGCGGACGGTGGAGAGCCACGTCCGCAGTGTGCTGGCGAAGCTGGGCCTGGCGAACCGGACGGAGGTGGCGGCGTGGGCGCACCGCCGCGGTCTCACGCCGGACCGAACGCGAACACCGCCTCGGTGAACTGGCCGGGGTCGAAGTCCATGGCCTGGTGGGCTTGGCCGTGCATGGCAACGACGTCGGCGGTGGGGATCAGTTCGGCAACGGCGTGGGCGGCCAGCCGAAGGTAGCCGGGGCTTTCGGTGCCGGCGAACAGCCGGACGGGGATGGCGATCTCGCCGAGCCGCGCGTCGAAGACCAGGTTTTCGACGACGTCCAGTTCCCGGGGGATCGTGTGCGCGGCGGCCACCCGCGAGCGCCAGACGGGGGTGCGGCGCATGGCCTCGACGTCCACCCGGAGCGCCTCCTGAAGGAAGATTTCGAGGATCTGTTCGGGGTTGTCGGCTTCTCGCATCCGGGCGCGCGCCTCGGGCGGGACTACCGACCCGCCGGGCTCCGGCCGAGGCGGTTCGTAGGCGACCAGGCGGCTGACGGCTTCGGTGGTGAGCACGGCTTCCAGGGCGCAGAGGGCACCGTAGGAGTGCGCAAGGAGGTAGACATCGCCCCCGGCGGCTTCGGCCACGGCGGCGATGTCTTCGCCTTCGCGCCGGATGTCGTAGTCGGCGGCCTCGGCCCGGCTGAGGCCGCGGCCGCGCCGGTCGACGAGGTGGAGGCGGTATCGCTCGGCAAGCCGATCCCGGACGGCGGCCCAGCGGGTGTGGTCAGCGCCGGTGCCGTGGACGAGAACCATCGGCGGGCCGTCGCCGAGGGTTTCGAAGCCGATGACCGTCCCGTCGGGCGAGGTGACCGATGCCGTCATGGTTGGGAGGCTAGTGGTGAGCCGGGGTTTTGGGTCGGTTTCGCGCTGAAGGCGGCTCGTTCGGGCAGGTCGGGTGGTGCGCTGCCGGGAACCTGGTGCGGCGCGGAGGCGACGCGGCCGAGGGCTGTGGTGCAAAAGGAGCGGGCGCGGAGGCCGCGGGTGCGAACGGTGCGGGTGCGAACGGTGCGGGTGAAGGCGGTGTGGCGGGCGCCGGTGCGGCGGGCACTGGTGGGGGTCGGGTGGGGGCGAAGCCGGGACTGGGGCGGCGGTGCAGAGGGTGCCGGTGCGGCGGGCGCGGGCGGGGAGGGCGCGGGGTCGGAGGGCGCACGTTCGAGCGAAGCCGACGCACGGGCGCCGGCGCAGAGGATGCCGGTACGGCGGGCCGGTGGGACAGGCGCCGATGCGCCGGGCGCGCGCGGGGAAGGTGCGCGGGGGGTCGGAGGGCGCAGGTTCGGGCGAAGCCGGGGCGGCGGTGCGGAGGGGGTGCGGAAGCGGCTCACGTGCACACCGAAAGCGCCAGCGCGGAGGAAGCCGACGTAGGCGGCGCGGGTACCGATGATGCGGAGCGCGAGAGCCGCGAGCGCGAGGGTGCGCATGCGGGAATGCCGGGCGCCGTCACTGCGGCTCCCGGCACTCCCGCTCCCCCGCTCGGAGCTCAAGCCGTCCACTCGGGGTTGCGGCCCAGGTACCGCAGGAGCGTCGCCACTGCGTCGTCGGCCGGGGACGGGTTCAGCGCCGGGGCGTACGCGAAGCCGCGGAGGGGCTCTGCCAGCTGGTGGGCCACCGGGAGGAGCTGGGCCGCCAACGCCGGCGTCAGCCGTGACTTCTGGCCCGTTGCCACCGCGATGTCCCAAGCGTGGACCGCCGCGTCCAAAGCTGCCGCTCCGACCGCTACCGGGGCCGGGAGGGCTCCCTGGGGCAACGGGGTCGGGACCGCCTCGGCGTTCCGGGACACCGTTGCGAACGCCGCCGACGCCGCCGCCAAGGTCGGCTCCAAGAACTCCGAGGCCGTCACCGAAAGCGAACCCGAGGGGGCGAACGGGTTGAAGTCCGGGCCGCCCGTTCCGGTGATCGCCGCCGCGTAGCCGAGCTGGTCGCCTGCCGCGTGCTGGAGGACCTGGGTGACGTTCCACTCCGCGCACGGCGTGGGGGCCGACCAGTCCGTCACGCCCGCGATCGCCGCCCGCAGGGCTTCGTGGGCCGACTCGAGGAGCGGCCAGCCGGCCTGCACGCCCGCGAAGAACTTGCGGATGTCCGCCACCAGGACCTCCGTGGCTTCGTGCGCCGCGTAGTGGCCCGCCGCGTCGCGGGGGCCGCCGCCGGTCGCCGTGACGTCGTAGCTGTTCCAGCTGACGATGTTCGCGTGGTCGCGCTCGGCGAACCTGCGGATCGACTGGAAGTCGCCCTTGAACATCGCCAGGGCCGTCGGGACCGTCGTCGGGCCCTCCGGGTGCGCCGTCGCGCGGGCGTTCTCGTAGTAGAAGCGGATCGACGAGCCGCCCGTGCGGGTCAGCCAGTACAGCGCCACGTTCGCCACCACGAACTCCGGGTCCAGGTGCTCGCCGAACAGCTGGGCGTTCCACGCCAGCAGGCCCAGCGGCGAGTCCGTCAGCGCGAACGCCAGCGTGTGCGGCTGCTGGCTGTGCAGGATGTTGAACGAGAACATGTTCTCCGAGAACCACTGCAGGTGCGCCAGCGCGGCCTGGTCGGCTTCGCTCAGGTCCGCCATCTCGGCCGGGTCGCCGGACGGGAACGAGAACAGCTGCGTGACGTGCACGCCGACGACCTTCTCCGGCGCGAGCCGCCCGATCTCCGGCGAGATCATCGATCCGCCGTCGTTGCCGACCGCGCCGTACTTCTCGTAGCCCAGCCGGCTCATCAGCTCGGCCCACGCCGCCGCCGTGCGGTGGGTGTCCCAGCCCGCCGAGCGGGTGGGGCCCGAGAAGCCGAAGCCCGGCAGCGACGGGATGACCAGGTGGAACGCCGGCTCGTCGGCCGACGCGGGCTCGGTCAGCGGGCCGATCACGTCCAGGTACTCCACGATCGAGCCCGGCCAGCCGTGCGTCAGGACCAGCGGCGTCGCGTCCTCCCGCGACGAGCGGACGTGCAGGAAGTGGATGTCCTCGCCGTCGATCTCCGTCACGAACTGCGGGTACGCGTTCAGCCGCGCCTCGAACGCCCGCCAGTCGAACTTCTCCAGCCAGTACTCGGCCAGCGCGCGGACCCGCTCGTTCGTGACGCCGTACTCGGCGGGCAGCTCGTCCGGCCACAGCGCCCCGCGCAGGCGGTTCTCCAGGTCCGCGAGGGCGGCCTGCGGGATCTCGACGCGGAACGGGCGGAGGGCGGGGACCGTCATGGTGAACTCCTCGGAAGGGTGGAACGGAATGCTTCGTTCCGAACTGTAGCAGACCGGAACGATCCGTTCCAGTGGTAATCTCGGCCGATGCGCGAGACAGACACCGCCCTGCCCGGCCGCCGCGGTCAGGCCGCCCGCAACAACCTCGTGATCCTGGACGCCGCCCGGCACGTCTTCCTCGGCGATCCGAAGGCCCCCATCTCGCAGGTCGCCGAACGCGCCGGCGTCGGCATCAGCGCGCTCTACCGCCGCTACCCCAGCAAGGAAGCCCTGCTCTGCAAGATCTGCCACGACGGGCTCCTCATGTACATCGGCGAGGCCGAAGTCGCCGCGGAGGAGCCGGACGGCTGGTCGGCGCTGACCGGCTTCCTGGCCCGGGTCGTCGAACTCGACGTGCACTCCCTGACCGTCCACCTCGCCGGCACGTTCACCCCGACCCCCGAGATGGGCCGGGACGCGCGGCGGGCGGGCGAGCTGACCAAGCACCTGGTCGAGCGGGCGCACGAGACCGGGCGGCTGCGCGCGGACGCCGTCGCCGAGGACATCGGCATGATCCTCGAGTGCTGCGCCGCCATCCGCGTCGACGACCCGGACCGGACGTCGGAGCTGCGCCACCGGTACCTCGCGCTGCTCATCGAGGGGTTGTCGGCGAAAGGCCCGGATCTGCCGGGCCCGCCGCCGCGGCCGGGTGAGATGAACGGCCGCTGGCGTCCCTCCTGACGGCGGTGCCGCAACGCGTCCGGATGGCGGTAACGAATTCCGGGAGTGCGACGACTGATCAGCGTCGGCTGTCCAAAAAGACCCCAATGCACCATCAGTCAGAGCGGCATTCCCGGACCGGAACAGCGAGATGACGACTATGCAAAGAAGCTGGCGACGGACCACGATCCTGTCTTCGGTGGCCGCACTGGCCACGGCGTTCATCGCAATCGCCCCCGCCGCGCAGGCGGACACGCCCACCAGTTCCGTCGAAGTCAGTCCCACCACGGTGCTTCCGGGGCAGACATTCACGGTCACGCAAACCATTCACAACGACCGCGATTTCACGGTGACTTTCGCGAAGGGCGCCATTTACGGCACGCCGACCGCGATCGTCGACGTCGCCGACATCGTGTCCTGCACCAACACGACGGCGGTCGGCTGTTTCCAGGCCGGGAGCAGTTACCGCGCCGCCTTCGGCGACCTCGAGGCGGGCGGCACGAGGACCACGGTGTGGACCTTGCGCGTCAAGGACACCGCGGCACCGGGGCAGTTCACGCTGCAGCACCAGTTCGTCGGGGACAACTACGCCTTCGAAACCTTCGACGGCCCCGTGATCACCGTCGCCGAGCCGTCCACGCAGGCCGACGTCAAGGTCGCGCTGGGCGCCACCGGGCACGGCGGGCTGAACGCGCGCATCGACTACACGGTGACCGTGACGAACAACGGCCCGGCCACGGCGACCGGAACCCGGGTCGTGGCCACGTATCCGGCCGGTCTGTCGTTCGCCAGTGGCAGCGGCTGCACCCACGTCAGCGGCACCCGGACCGTGAACTGTGACGTCGCTTCGCTGGCCAGCGGCGCGTCGGCGACGCCGAAGTTCTCGGTGAACGGCGGCCTGCTCGCGCTCGGCTCGTACACCACGACGGCGAAGCGGACGGCGAGCTCGCCCGCGGATCCCAACGCCGCCAACGACAGCGCGTCGAAGACCTGCTCGGCGCTCACTGGGCTCATCGTGACCTGCTGAGGGTTCCGAGAGGTGAACCGGGCTCGTGTCCTCCGCCAGGGACACGGGCCCGGTTCGCGTTTTCAGCCCGTGACCGAGGCGTACAGCTTTGCGATGTCGTCGTCGAAATAGGCGCTGTAGGAAACGTCCGGGGTGTCGCCGCCGAGCTGGTAACCGCCGATCACGCCGATGACGGCGCCGTCGGTGACCCACGGCCCGCCGCTGGTTCCGTCCGGGAAACCGGGGCACGCCACGCGCAGCTGATATGTGTCGGAACGCGTCGTGTCCCCGGCGCAGACCACCGGGGAATCGGTCGTGTCGGGGTAGCCCGTGAGGGTGATCCGGTGCTCGAATCCGCGATTCGTGCCGAGCACGTTCGCGCCGGTGAGGCTTTCCAGGGAGGCGGGGTTTCCGGCCTGCCGGACGGTCAGGAACGCGAAGTCCAGATCGGGGTCGTTCGACGCCGTCCAGCCGCCGGCGACGGCCACCGAGGTCACCGTCCACTGCCCGAACGGCGCGACGCCGTCGTGGTAGCCGGGGGCGAAGGTCATGCCGTCCCGGACGCAGTGCGCGGCGGTGAGGACGAGGTCGCCGGCGGCCGAGTGGACGACGCTCGCCGTGCAGAAGTGGCTCCCGTCCGCGAAGAGCGCGCCGACCGGGGACGCGGCGGGCTTCGCCGGTGCTGCGGCGGGGTTTGCCGGTTCTACGGCGGGGGCGGTGGGGACGGGAGGGGTGGCGATCGCGCCCGCGGCGTAGGCGTCGTCGGCGGTCGTGCCGGTGCCGAGGACCAGCCCGGTCCCCAGGACCAGCAACGCCGCCGCGGCCGTCAGCGCGATGCGGGGAAACTTGATCGCCACCAGTCCAGATCACCACAGGGACGCCGCGTCCGCAGCGTGCGCGGGCCGATGCACAGCGACCTCATAGTGACCTCACAGCGCGGCACAGGCTCAGCCGCCGCCCGGCTCCTCCCACCCGTCCCGCCATCTCGGTCCGGGCAGACGCGGGACCGCCGCCACGGATCGCCGAGACCGGCTAGCCGATTTCCGCCGCCGCCGACTCCCCCGCCCGATTCCGAGGCCGCCGCAGGTCCCGGGCCGCCGGTTCGCAAGCCCGCTGCCGACTACTCCCCGCCCGGTTCCAAGGGCACGGCGACCTCACAACGCGGCACAGGCTCGGCGACCGCGGGGCCACCCGCCTCCGAGGGCGCGCGCGGATCCGAGCCGCCGGTTCGCAAGCCTCGCCGCCCGCCGCCGCCAACCCCAGTAGCCTCGCTGCCCGCCGCCCAGCCCGGCCGCTGCACAGGCTGCCGCCGCCCGGCTCCTCCCGCCCGGCTCGCGGGCCACGGCGGTTCGGAGCCCGGCCGCCGCCCGGTCACACCGATCCGAGCGCCATCGCGCGGCCGGGGTCGCCCACCCTCACCTGCGCTCCTGACCGTCCGCACAGGCCGAGGAACCCACATTCGGCGCCTCCCGCGCTCCCGGCGCCCTCGGTACGGTGACCGCATGATGCGGAAGGCCGTTGCCGTGCGGCGGGACGAGATCGTGCGGGCCGCTCTCGCGCAGATCCGGTCCCGGGGGATCGCCGGGGTGCGGGCCGCCGATGTCGCTCACTCACTCGATGTCAGCACCGCGCTGATCTTCTACCACTTCGGGACCCTCGAAACGCTCGTCATCGAAGCCTTCCGGCAGGCCGCCGAGCACGAACTGAGCAAGCTGAACCAGGAGCTCGGCAAAAGCGGTCCCGCCGACCAGCGGCTGCGGGCCGTCCTCGCCCTGTACGGGCCCACCAAGCACGACAACTGGCCGCTGTGGATCGAAGCCGGTGCCGCCGCCATGCGGGACGCCGCCCTGCGGGCCGTGCTGCAGCGGCTCGACCTGCGGTGGCGGGACGCCGTCGTCGCGCTGATCGCGGAGGGTGTCGGGGCCGGGACCTTCCGGTGCCCCGATCCGCACGGCGCCGCGTGGCGGCTGACCGCGCTGCTCGACGGGCTCGCCGTCCAGGTCGTCGCCCGGGAGGGCACGGTCACCACCGGGGACTGCGACCGGTGGGTCGCCCAGGCGATGGCGCACGAGCTCGGGTGTTGACCGGGGGATCAGGAGGGGCGATGAGCGGAACGGCGTTGCTCGAAGTGGCGTGGACCGACCCCGTCACCGGGTGCCGCGGCTACCTGGTGATCGACCGGCTCGTGCGCGGCGTCGCCAGCGGCGGCCTGCGGATGCGCCGCGGCTGCTCGCTGTTCGAGGTCCGCGGCCTGGCGCGGAGCATGACGCTCAAGGAAGGCCTCAACTACGACCCCGACGGCCGCTACATCCCCCTCGGCGGCGCCAAGGGCGGCATCGACTTCGACCCCTACGACGAGCGCGCCCGCGACGTCGTCGCCCGGTACCTGCACGCCATGCGGCCGCTCATCGAGCAGTACTGGACCATGGGCGAGGACCTGGGCCTGCGCCAGGACGTCATCGACGGCGTCATCGCCGAAATCGGCCTGCTCAGCCCGGTGCAGGCCGTCTACCCGCTGCTCGAAGACCGCGACGCGGCGACCGCCCGGCTCGCGGAGGCCTTCCGGATCGAGGTCGGCGGCCTGGGGCTCGACGAGCTGGTCGGCGGCCTCGGCGTCGCGCAGGCCACGCTCACCGGGCTGGAGCTGCTCGGCATGGCCGACCGGCCGAACCGGGTCGTGCTCCAGGGGTTCGGCGCGATGGGCGGCGCCACGGCCCGCTTCCTCGCCGACGCCGGCCTGCGCGTCGTCGGCGTCTCGGACGTGCGCGGGGTCGTCGCCAACCCGGACGGGCTCGACGTCGAAAACCTGCTGCGGCACCGCGACCGCTTCGGCGGCATCGACCGCGACAACCTCAAGCCCGGCGACGAGCTGCTGCCCCCGGAAGCGTGGCTGGACGTGCCGGCCGAGGTGCTGGTGCCGGCGGCGATCTCCTACTGCGTCGACGCCGACAACCAGGCCAAGATCGGCGCGAATCTCATCGTCGAGGCCGCGAACCTGCCGGTCACCCCGGACGCCGAGGAGCTCCTCGACCGGCGCGGGATCCGCGTGGTGCCGGACTTCGTCGCCAACTCGGCGACCAACTCCTGGTGGTGGTGGACGCTGTTCGGCGACGTCGGCGCGGACGCCGAGGAGGCCTTCGGCAAGGTCCGCACCCGGATGCGCGGCCTGGTGACCGGCATGTTCGAGGTCGCCACGCTCGACGGCCTCAGCCTCCGCGACGCCGCGCTGCAGCTGTCGGAGAAGAACCTCGAAGCCATCCAGGCCCGGTTCGGGTGAGGGAACGAATCCGCCCCCAAAGTAGTTGAGCGTTGTATGAAACTCGGCATCTACAGCTTCGGCGACCGCGCGCCGGACCCGCGCACCGGCGACCAGCCCACCGTCGCGCGGACGCTGGCCAACACCCTCGAGC
This sequence comes from Amycolatopsis sp. 505, assembly GCF_031625235.1. NCBI lineage: Bacteria > Bacillati > Actinomycetota > Actinomycetes > Pseudonocardiales > Pseudonocardiaceae > Amycolatopsis > Amycolatopsis sp. 505. The sequence goes on along the minus strand of NZ_JACKQP010000012.1, from coordinate 132,492 downwards.
GGATCAAGCTCGCCGACGAGCTGGGCCTGGGCTTCTACGGCCTCGGCGAGCACCACCTCGACCAGTACGCGATCTCGAACCCCGGCACGGTGCTGGCCGCCGCCGCGAGCGTCACGAACCAGATCACCCTGAGCTCCGCCGTCACCGTGCTGAGCACCGAGGACCCGGTCCGCCTCTACCAGCAGTTCACCACCCTCGACCAGCTCAGCCACGGCCGCGCCGAGCTGCTCGCCGGGCGCGGGTCGTTCACCGAGTCGTTCCCGCTGTTCGGCAACGACCTCGGCGACTACGACGAGCTCTTCGAGGAGAAGCTCGCCCTGCTCCTGCGCATCGACCGCGAAGACCCGCTGACCTGGTCCGGCAAGTTCCGCCCGCCGCTGGAGAACGCGCGGATCCTGCCCCGGCCGTACGGGGACCACCTACGCATCTCGGTCGGCACCGGCGGCAACCCCGAGTCGTCGATCCGCGCCGGCCTGCTCGGCCTGCCGGTGGTGTACGCGGTGATCGGCGGGCAGCCCGAGCGCTTCGCCCCGCTCGTCGACCTCTACCGCCGCGCCGGGGAAGCGGGCGAACAGCAGGACCTGCACGTCACCATGGGCGCGATCGGCTTCATCGCCGAGAAGTCCCAGGACGCCAAGGAAACGTTCTACCCGTACTGGCTCGAGACGATGAAATACGGCGCCCGCGCCCGCGGCTGGGCGGTCCCGACGCGCGCGGAGTACGACGACTACACCCGCGACGCGAACGCGCTGTTCGTCGGCAGCCCGCAGGAGATCGCCGAACGCCTGATCGCGGTCGGCAAGCTCACCGGCGCGGACCGGTACGCCATGCAGATGGACTGGTCCGGTGTCCCGCACACCGAGGTCATGCGGGCCATCGAACTGCTCGGCACCGAGGTGCTCCCGCTGGTGGAAAAGGAGTTCTAGACGTCGTTGCCGGCGATGTAGCCGAACGTCATCGCGGGGCCGATGGTCGACCCCGCGCCGGCGTAGCTGTGGCCCATCACCGCCGCGCTCGCGTTGCCCGCCGCGTACAGGCCGGGGATCACCGAGCCGTCCGGGCGCAGCACCCGCGCCCGGGCGTCCGTGCGCATGCCGCCCTTCGTGCCGAGGTCGCCGGGGACCAGCCGCAGTGCGTAGTACGGCGCCAGCCTCAGCTGGGCCAGGCAGGAGTTCGGCGTCACCGACGGATCCGTGTAGTAGTGGTCGTACGCGCTGGCGCCGCGGCGGAACTCGGGGTCCACCCCGGACCGGGCGAAGCCGTTGAAGCGGTCCACAGTGGACTTCAAGACGGCGGACGGCAGGCCGATCTGCGTGGCCAGCCCTTGGACGCTCGACGCCTTGAAGACCGCACCCGCGCTGTACCAGGCGTCCGGGAACGGCAGCAGCGGCGCGATGTCGCGGAAGAGGTACCGGTTGCGGTAGTTCTGGTCGACGATCAGCCACGCCGGGATGTCCGGCGCCGCCGGGTTCTTGTCGTACATGGTGTGCACGACGTCGCTGTAGGGCGCGGCTTCGTTGACGAACCGCTGCCCGGCCTGGTTCACGATCAGCCCGCCGGGCAGGGTCCGCTCGGCCAGGCAGAAGTACGGGTCGCCGGGGGTCGGGATGGCCGGGCCCCACCAGGCGTCGTCCATCAGGTCGAGCGCGGCACCGGCCCGCTGCCCGGCACGGTGGCCGTCGCCGGTGTTCTCCTTCGCGCCGACGGTCCAGTCCGTGCCGATCGGCTGCCGCTGGTACTGCGCGCGCATCGCCGCGTTGTGCTCGAACCCGCCGGAGCCGACGATCACCCCGCGCCGGGCCCGCACCAGCCCGCTCGGCGTCACCACCCCGGTCACCGCGCCGTTTTCGACGTTCAGGTCGACGAGCGGGGTGTTGAGCAGCACCGGGACGTTCGCCCGCTGCAGGCCCACGCGCAGGCCGGCGGCGAGCGATTGCCCCATGGTGAGCGGCTTCTGCCCGGCCAGCGCGGCGGCGGTGCCGCGGGCGAGGCATTCGGCGGCGACCGCGGCGCCCTTGGCGTTCACCAGCGCCAGGTTCAGCCACTTGTAGTCGGCGCTGAAGACGACGAGCCCGGGCGGGGTGGCGAGGTAGGGCGGGTTCAGGTTCGCCAGCTCGGCGCCGAGCAGGTTCCCGTCGAACTGGTCCGGCTCGATCGACCGGCCGTTCGGCAGCCCGCCCGGGAGCTCCGGGTAGTAGTCGCTGTAGCCCTCCATGAAGCGGAACCGCAGCGGGCTGTTGGCCAGGACGAACGAGATCATCGCCGGGCCGTTGCGCAGGAAGGCCTCCTGACGCGCGGCCGGCACGTCCGGGCCGACGACGGCGGCGAGGTACTGCGCGGCCTTCGCGGGCGTGTCCGGGACGCCCGCGGCGAGCAGCACCTGGTTGTTGGGGATCCAGATGCCGGCCCCGGACCGGGCCGCGGACCCACCGAAGGTCGGCGCCTTCTCGAGCACGACGACGCTCAGCCCGCGTTTGGCCGCGGTCAGCGCGGCGGTCATGCCGGCGGCTCCAGAGCCGACCACGACGACGTCGTACTCGGCCGCCGCCGCGGCGGCCGGGGTGGCGAGCCCGGCGGTGACGGCGAGGCCCACCCCGGCGGCGCTGCCGCGGAGGAGCTGGCGGCGGGTCAGGTCGGCATCCATGGCGACTCCTCGCTCGCGGGAACGGCGAGGGTCATGGTCTCCGGCACGGCCCCGAACTGGAACAGGTTCTACCCGAGTGGAGCAGTCCCGCGCGGCGCGGCTCGGCCGCCGGAGTCAATGGGAACCGGCATTCGGCGCAGGGCTCATCCCCGCCAGGTCACCGGCACCTCCTCCGGCCCGCGCACCGACAGCGGCGGCCGCCAGGCGATCGTCTCCCACGGTACCGCCAGGTCCAGCCCCGGCAGCCGGTCCACCAGGGCCCGCAGCGCGATCTCCCCTTCGAGCCGGGCGAGTGCCGCGCCCAGGCAGAAGTGGATGCCGTGCCCGAAGCCGAGCTGCGGCGCGTCCTTCCGGCGGATGTCGAACTCCGCCGCCGACGGGAACGCGTTCTCGTCCCGGTTCGCGGCCCCGACGTGCGCCAGCACCGCCTCCCCGCGGCGCACCAGGACCCCGCTCAGCGTGACGTCCTCCAGCGCGACGCGCAGCAGGGACGAGTCCACCGGGCCGTCGTAGCGCATGATCTCTTCGACCGCCCCCGGCGTCAGCGCGGGGTCGGCGCGCAATGCCGCCAGCTGCTCCGGGTGCCGGCTCAGCAGGACGATCCCGCAGCCGATCAAGCTGACCGTCGTCTCGTGGCCGGCGAGCAGCAACTGGGTGGCCAGGTCGATCAGCTCCGGCTCGGTGAGCCGGTCGCCGTCCTCGTCGCGGGCGTGCACCAGCGCGCTGAGGAAGTCGTCCGCGGGCCGCGCGCGCTTCTCCGCCACCAGCGCGGCCATGTCCTCGGCGCCGTCGCGGCGGGCCTGCTCGACGTCGGCGGGCGCGTGCTGCATCGGCGTCACGATCACGCGCGACCACCGCGCGAACCGCGCGCGGCCGGCGAACGGGACGCCGAGCAGTTCGCACATGACCAGCGTCGGCAGCGGGAAGGCGAACTCTTCGACCAGGTTCGCCGGCGGCCCGTGCGCGATCACCGCGTCGACGAGCTCGTCGGCGATCTCCTGGATCCGGGGCCGCAGCGCGGCGATCCGGCGGACGGTGAACGCCTGCGCCGACAGCCGCCGCAGGCGCGTGTGGTCGGGCGGGTCCATGTTCAGGATGCTGTGCTCGCCGGTCGAGAAATCGCCCGGCTCGATCAGGCACGGCGCGCCCGGGTACAGCAGGTTGCGGCTGAACCGCGGGTCGGAGAAGACCGTGCGGACGTCGTCGTAGCGCGTCACCAGCCAGCCCTCGTGCCCGCTGGGGAACGCGATCCGGGACACCGGCGGGTGCCCGGCGTAGACCTCCCCCATCGGGACGGCGGGGTGGTCCTTCTCGGCGGGGTAGACAGCGGTCATGCCGCCGATGATGGGCGCCGCTCCCGGCGCCGCGGAAGGCGGTCGACCACGGGAAACCCGTCCGGACGCCGGAAACCGCCCGGACGGCCTCACCCGCGCAGTGTCCTATGTGGACCTCGGCCAGTAAGTTGACGTCCTCCTCAACTTGTGGCTAAGTTGAGAACGTACTCAACTTGAGGAGGTTCCCTTGCCGAAAGTGCTCGCCGTCCTGGGTGCCGGCCCCGGACTGGGCCTGTCGATCGCCCACCGGTTCGGCCGCGAAGGCTTCACGACCGCGCTGGTTTCCCGCACCGACACGCGGCACGCGGGTTACCGCGCGTCACTGGCCGGGATCGATGCCCGCACCTACACGGCCGACGTCACCGACGAAGACCGGCTCCGCGACGTGCTCGTCCGCATCACCGCCGACGCCGGCGAGATCGACACGGTGTACTTCGGGCCGGCCGACGCGACGGCGGGCCCGGGCATCACCCCGCTCACCGAAGCCGGTGCCGGCACCCTGCGCGCCACGTTCGATTCCGTCGTGCGCCCGGCGGCGCAACTGGTCGAAGCGGTACTGCCAGGCCTGGTGAAGCGCGGCTCGGGGTCGTTGCTCTTCGCCGGTGGCCTGAGCGGCAAGTACCCGATGCCGATGCTCGGCAGCCTCGCCCCGGCGTCGGCGGCGCTGCGGATGTACGTGCTCACGCTGCACGAAGCCCTGCGCGAAACCGGCGTCCACGCCGGGATCCTCACCATCGGCGGCCTCATCGAGCGCGGGGACATCCACCGCGTGTTCACCGCACAGGACCACGGCTTCAGCGTGGGCACGCTCGATCCGGACGACATCGCCGAACGGGCGTGGCAGGTTCACACCGAACGGGAAGCCGAAGCGGAGTTCAACGCGATGGCGGCGGTCTAGGCGAGGTGGGCGAGTTCCGGGTGCGCGGCGGCGTAGGCGTCGAGCAGCCGCCGGGCGACCGGCACCGAGCCGACCAGCGGGTGCAGCGCGAACGCCCGCAGTGCCGCCGCCCGCGAACCCGTCGTCGCCGCTTCGATCACGGCCCGCTCGACGGCCTTGACCGTCGTCACCAGGCCGAGCGCGTGGTCGGCGAGGGGTCCGGTGGCGAGCGGGCGGGCGCCGCCGGCGTCGACCGCGCACGGGACCTCGACGACCGCGTCGCCCGGCACGCCCGGGAGCGCGGAACCGTTGCGGACGTTGAGGATCAGCGTCGTGCGTTCGCCGTGCGCGAGGGCGCGCATCAAGGCCAGCGCGACCTTCTCGTAGCCGCCGCCTTCGAGGTCGTCACGCTCCCCTTCGCGCGTCTCGGCCATGTACGTCGCTTCGCGTTCCAGGCGTGTGCGTTCCCACGAGGCCAGCGAAGGGTCCGCGTAGAAACCGCGTTGCTGCTCGAGGAGGAACGCCCCGCGCGACTCCGAACCCGCGGCCTCGCGGGCGAAGTAGTAGTAGTGCAGGTATTCGTTGGGGATGGCGCCGAGCGTGCGCAGCCAGTCCGCGCCGAAGAGCCGGCCCTCCTCGAACGACTCGCACGCGGCGGTGTCGGCCAGCAGCCGCGGCAGGACGTCCTCGCCGTCGACGCGCACCGAGCGAAGCCAGCCGAGGTGGTTGAGCCCCGCGTAGTCGAACTTCGCCGCCGCCGCGTCGATCCCGAGGGCCCGGCCGACGCGGCGGCAGAGCCCGACCGGCGAGTCGCAGATGCCGATCACCCGGCCGCCGAGGTGCGCGGCCATCGCTTCGGTGACCAGCCCCGCGGGGTTGGTGAAGTTGATGACCCACGCGCGCGGCGCCAGCTCGCCGACCAGCCGCGCGAGGGCGACCGCGACCGGGACCGTCCGGAGTCCGTAGGCGATCCCGCCGGCACCGGCGGTTTCCTGGCCCAGCACGCCTTCCGCGTGCGCGATCCGCTCGTCCAGCCGCCGGCCGCGCAGGCCGCCGACCCGGATGGCCGAGAACACGAAGTCCACATCGGACACCGCGGTGGCGAGGTCGGTGGTGGTGCGGACCCGTGGTGCGTCGGCGACGCCGCCGGCCTGCTCGGCCAGCACCCGTTCGATCGCCGCGAGGCGTCCGGCGTCGACGTCGTGCAGGACGAGCTCGGTGACCTCGCCGCCGTCCAGCAGCGCCGCGTGCACCAGCGGCACGCGGAACCCGCCGCCGCCGAGGATCGCCAGCCTCACCGCGGGTCACTTCGCTCGGTCGGGTGACAGCCGTGCCGCATTCGCCGACCCTAGCAGCCCGGAGCACGCAATCCGTGGCCGAAACGGCCCAGCTCTTGCGATTCTCCCTTCGCTGACGCAGGCTCGGGCCGACCATCCGAGTGATCGCCGTGGAGGCGCCCGTGCCGGCTGAACCCACCCCCGAAGTCGACGTCTTCCTGTCCGGCCTGCTGTTCTTCGACCTGGTCTTCACCGGGCTCGAACACCCGCCGGCGCCGGGCACCGAGGTGTGGACCGGCGGCATGGGCTCGGGGCCGGGCGGGATCGCGAACTTCGCCGTCGCGCTGAGCCGGCTCGGCCTGCGGACGTCGCTGGCGGCGGCGTTCGGCACCGACGTCTACGGGCGCTACTGCTGGGACGTGCTGGCCCGCCAGGAGCACATCGACCTGTCGCGGTCGCGGCGGTTCCCGGAGTGGCACTCGCCGGTGACGGTCTCGCTGGCCTACGCGGGCGACCGCGCGATGGTCACCCACGGCCACCCGCCGCCCGTCCCGGTCGCCGAGCTCGCCGGTTCGCCGCCGCCGAGCCGGGCGACGGTGGCGCACATCGGCCTCGACACGGCCGAGTGGGTCCACACCGCGCACCAGTCCGGCAGCCTGGTGTTCGCCGACGTCGGCTGGGATCCGTCCGAAGCCTGGTCGCCGGCGCTGCTGGAGCAGCTGGCGTGCTGCCACGCGTTCGTGCCGAACGAGATCGAGGCGATGCGCTACACCCGCACGGACACGCCCGAGGCGGCGCTGGCCCGGCTGGCGGAGCTGGTCCCGATCGCGGTGATCACCCGCGGCGGCGAGGGGGTGCTGGCGGTGGACGGGACGACCGGCGAGACGGCAGCGGTCCCGGCGCTGCCGGTCGACGTGCTCGACGCGACGGGCGCGGGTGACGTGTTCGGCGCCGGGTTCGTGGCCGCGACGCTGACGGGCTGGCCGCTGGTGGAGCGGCTGCGGTTCGCGTGCCTGACCGCAAGCCTGTCGGTCCAGCACTTCGGCGGCGCGCTGGCCGCCCCGGGCTGGCACGAGATCGCGCAGTGGCACGCGCGGACCCGCAGCCCGGAGTACGCGTTCCTGGACGACGTGCTGCCGTCCGAAACCGTGGCCGGCACCCGCCGCGGCCCGGTGACCCTCGGCTTCGGCGACGACAGCTGGCGCTGACCCGGCCCAGGTGCCGCGAATGACTCATTCGGGACGCCGGAGGTCCCGAATGAGTCATTCGCGACGTCAGCGCGGCCTCGGCGGCTAACCGTCCAAACGGGACCAGAACGCGGTCAGGGCGCGCGCCACCGGCTGCGGGTCCGTCACCGGCCACCAGTGCCCGGTACCGGGGAGCTCGGCGATCTCGGCACCGGCGGCCTCGCCGGCGAACCGGTGCTGCGCGGGCGTCCCGCTGGCCTGGTCGACGTCCGCGAGGGCGATCAGGGCCAGCCCGGGCCGTTGCCGGGCCTTCGCGAGGTCGCGGCCCGCCTCGGCCATCGCCGGCTGGGCGGCCGACCGCAGGAGCGAGAGCACCGCCCGCCCCATGCCGTCGTCCATCCCGGCGGCCACGCGTTCCGCGGCCGGGCCGGTCATCCCGAGCGCGGTGACGACCGCCAGCCGCTGCTCGAAACTGCCGCCGAAGATCTCCTTCACCGAGGCCTCGCCCGCCCCTTCCTGCTGCCACACCTGCGCCCGCGCGTGCCAGACGTAGTCCGGCGCGAAGAGGCCGAGCGCGTCCGAGGCCCAGCTGCGGATCAGGTCCGGGCGGGTCATCGCGATCCGGGCGACGTGCGCGCCGCCCCAGTCGTGGCCGACGAGGTCGACCGGTTCCTTGAACTGCTCCAGCCGCGCGGCGAGCCACTCGCCGTAGCCCGCCACCGTGGCGGAGAAGCCGTCCGACGCGGGCACCCCGAAACCGGGCGGGGACAGCGTCACCGCGTCGTCCCGGCCGAGGGCGGCGATCAGCGGTCCCCACACGCCTGAGTTCTCCGGGTTGCCGTGCACGAGTACCAGAGGAACAGCCATCTCCACTCCTAACTTGCGTGCATGTATGCAAGTAAGTGTAGCAGCGGCCGGCGCCGGGCGGCCACGGCCGGAAACTACGGCGCGACGGTGAACGCCGCGCGGACCGAGCGCGTCGCCTCGCGGATGAGGGTGGGGACGTTGCGCACGGGGGGCTGGGCGATCAGCTGCAGCCCGGTCCCGCGGACCAGGGCGACGACCAGCACAGCGGCCGCGGCCGGGTGCACGTCGGACCGGACGGACCCGTCGGCGACGCCCTGGCGGAGGACGTCCGCCAGCAGCTGCCGGAAGTCGGCGTCCCGGCGGGCGAACAGTGGCGCCAGCAGGGGGTCGGCCGCGATCGCCTCGCCCCACAGCTGCAGGAAGGCGCGCGCCGACGGGGTGCGCCGCACGACGTTGCGCAGGTACGCCTCGACGATCCGCACCAGGTGCTCCAGGCCGTCCCCGTCGTAGGCGGGGACGTCGAACCGCTGCGCCGCGTCGAGCACGGCTTCCAGCAGCCGTTCCCGGCTGCCGAAGTGGTGGTAGACGATGCCGCGGCTGTAGCCGGCGGCTTCCCCGACCTCGGCGAGGGTGACGGCGCGCGAGCCGCTGCGCGCGATGAGCGCCATGGCCGCGTCCAGCACGCGCCGCTCGGTCTCGGCGCGTCGTTGCTCCTGCGTTCGCCTCGCCGGACGATCGGTCATGCGCGGTGCTCCCCTGCCGGGCGTAGTGGTCGACGAAGTGTGCCACGCTCCGCCGACCACCGGACCGGCCGGACCTACCCCACCGACACCCGCAGGATCTTGTTGTGGCTGTTGTGCGGCGTGCTGTCCTTGTCACCGTCCACGCTGGTCGCCAGCCACATCTGCCCGTCCGGCGCGGGCTCGGCCGTGCGGAGCCGGCCGTAGGTGCCGTTGAAGAACGTCTGGAAGTTCGTCAGCGAGCTGCCGCTGATCACCGCGCGGTAGAGCCGCGCCCCGCGCTGGCAGGCCACGTACAGCGCGTCACGGATGATCGTGATCCCGCTGCAGGAGCCCTGCGCCACCGGGTACGTCTTCTTCGGCGCGATGAACCCGTCGCACGAACCCGACGTCCCTTCGCAGGACGGCCAGCCGTAGTTGCCGCCCTTCACGATCAGGTTCGTCTCGTCCATGATGCTGTTGCCGAACTCCTGCTCCCACAACCGGCCCTGGGAGTCGAACGCCAGACCCTGGACGTTGCGGTGGCCGTAGCTCCACACCGCGTTGTGGAACGGGTTGTCCGCCGGGATCGAGCCGTCCGGGTTGATCCGCAGCACCTTTCCGTTGAGACTGCTGGTGTTCGGGGCGTTGCCGCTGTTCTGCGCGTCGCCCGTGCCCGCGAACAGGAACCGGCCGTCCGGGCTGAACCGCAGCCGGCCGCCGTTGTGGAACTTGTTGCGCGCGATGCCGGTCAGCAGGACCTGCTCGGTGCTCGTGGTCAGCGAGTCGGCGGCGGGGTCGTACTTGATCCGCACGATCCGGTTGTCGCTGCCCGAAGTGTGCATGATGTAGAGCCAGTGGTCCGAGGCGAACGACACCGGGTTGATCTCCAGCCCGGTCAGGCCGCCTTCGCCGTCGGTGCTCTGCACGTTCGGGACGGTGCCGATCGTCTTCTTCGCGCCGGTCTTCGGGTTCAGGTGGACGATGGCGTGCGCGTCGCGCTGGTTGTAGAGGATCGTGCCGTCGGGCAGGGTCACCAGGCCCCACACGACGTCGTCGTCCGTGCCGACCTGCGTGGCACCGCAGACCCCCTGCGACGGCGTGCAGTTCGACCCGCCGGTGGTGGTGACGTCCAGGACCGGCGTGCTCGGGTCGCCGAGGTTGCCGTTCCCGTCGACGGCCCGCACCTGGAGGTGGTAGGCGGTGTTCGGGGTCAGGCCGCCGAGCGTGGTGCTCGCCGTGTCGGAGGTCCCGATCTGCGTGGTGCCGTTGTAGATCCGGTAGCCGGTGACGCCGACGTCGTCGGTCGACGCCGTCCACGCGAGCCCGATCGACGTGCTGTTCACGGCGGTGGTGTGCACGTTCGTCGGCGCGGACGGCGGCGTGTGGTCGTCGGACGGCGGTGTCTTCACCTGCAGCGTCCCGCTGGCCTGGGAGACGTTCCCGGCGGCGTCGCGGGCGTTGACGTAGAAGCCGTAGCTGCCGTTCGGGCCGAGGTTGCCGCAGGTCGCGGTGAGCGCGCCGGTGGTGCTGGCGCAGAGCTGGCCGTCACGGTAGACGTCGTAGCCGGTGACGCCGGTGTTGTCGGTCGCCGCGGTCCACTCGATCGTGGCGCTGGTGGGGGTGACCCCGACGAGCGCCGGCTTGCCGGGCGGTGACGGCGGCTGAACGTCGCCACCTGAACCGTAGACGCCGAATTCCTGCAGCGAATAGCCCTTCGACGAGTCGGTGCGGCAGCGTTTCGTGCCGTACACCCGGACGTACCGGCCGGTGCCGTCGAGGGCGGTGAGGTCCTCGACGCCGCCCTTGCCCGCGTCCGTCGCGTAGATCTTCGTCCAGGTGACGTGGTCGGTGGACGTGTCGATTTCGTAGGCGGTGGCGCAGGAAGCGTCCCACTGCAGCCGGACGCGGCTGACGTGCACCGCCGCGCCGAGGTCCACGTAAATCCACTGTGGATCGACACCGGCCGCGCTCGCCCAGCGGGTCGAGCTGTCGCCGTCGACCGCGTTCGCCGCCGGGCAGCAGCCGCCCGACGAGGACACGGTGACCGGCTTTCCCTGTGACAGCAACGGGTCCGCGGCGGCCGCCGGGGTGATCGCCGCGGCGGCGAGCGCGACCGCGATCGCCCCCGCCCGAATCAGTCGACTCATACCGTCCTCCATGGCTGATGACGACGGCGGAGGTCGGGAAAACCCTACGAGCGCGGCGGCCGGGTGGTCAACCGGCGTCCCGGTCAACGGGCAGCACCCGGCCGAGGAAACCGCGGATGTACCCGGCGATCGAATCCAGGTGCGTCTCGAGGGCGAAATGGCCGGAATCGAGCAGGTGGATTTCGGCGTCGGGCAGGTCGCGGGCGTAGGCGCGGGCGCCGTCGGCGATGAAGATCTCGTCGTTGCCGCCCCAGACGGCGAGCAGCGGCACCCGGCTGGTCCGGAAGTACTCGTGGAACTTCGGGTACAGGCCGATGTTGTGGTGGTAGTCGGCGAGCAGCGCCTGCTGGATCGCGGCGGCGCCGGGCCGGTCGAGCAGCGCCTGGTCGTGGATCCAGACGTCCGGGCTGACCAGCGTGGGATCGGGCACACCGTCGAGGTACTGCGCCTTGGTGGCCTCGAGGGTGACCATGGTGCGCAGGTCGTCCTCGGTCAGGGTGCCGGCGGCGAGCTTCTGCGGGAGCCCGGCGCCGAGGCCGTCGACGTAGGCGTTGCCGTTCTGGGTGACGATCGCGGTCACCCGATCGGGGTTCGCGGTCGCGATGCGCAGGCCGACCGGCGCGCCGAAGTCCTGGATGTAGAGCGCGAAGCGGCCGAGGCCGAGCTGGTCGAGCAGGCCGAGCGTGAGTTCGGCGAGCGCGTCGAAGGTGTAGGCGAACTCGCTGGTGGACGGCGCATCGGAGGCACCGGCGCCGAGGTAGTCCGGCGCGACGACGTGGTAGCGGCCAGCCAGGGCGGGGATGAGGTGCCGGAACATGTGCGAGCTCGTCGGGAAGCCGTGGAGCAGCACGATCGTGGGGGCGCCGGCGGGGCCGGCCTCCCGGTAGAAGAGCCGGTGGCCGTCGACGGTGGCGTAGCGGTGGTGCACGGTTGCCTCCTCGCGTCTCATGGTTACTTGCTCATTTATCCATGAGACGGCGTAGGCTGTCAACGGTCGGGGACACTCTGGGGACGGACATCGGGAGGCGGACATGGTCACGGCGGCACCGGGCGAGGACCGCTCGCCGGCGTTGGCACTGGTCAACACCCGGCGCGTGGCGGCGGACGACCTCGCAACGCCCGGCTCGGCGGTTTCGTGGCTGGACTCGCACGGGCTGGCGGCGGCTGTCCCGGACGCGGCGTCGCTGCGCCGGCTGACGGAGCTGCGGTCGGCGGTCCGCGAGCTGCTGGCGGCGCCGGCCTCGGGCGGTGCGCCCTCCGCGGCGGCGGTGTCGGCGGTGAACGCGGCGGCCCGCGCGGACGGGGCCGCGCTGGTGCTGACCTGGGGTGCCGGGCCGGCCCGCTCGTGGGACAGCGCCCGGCCGGGCAGCCTCGACGCGGCGGTGGGGGCGTTGGCCCGCGACGCGATCGAGGTGGTGAGCGGCGAGCTGGGGCCGTTGGTGCGGCCGTGCGAGGCCCACGGGTGCATCAGGTACTACGTCCGCGAGCACGCCCGCCGCCGCTGGTGCTCGACGACCTGCGGCGACCGGGTGCGCGCGGCCCGGCACCAGCGGCTGGTGGTCGAGCAGCGGGACGGGTCGCGCTGAGGCCCGCCGGAAGGTCGCGAATGACTCATTCGGGACGTGGGAGGTCCCGAATGAGTCATTCGCGACGTCGGGTGCGGGTCAGTCGACCAGGGCGCCGCAGCTGACGTTGACCGTGGCGGCCGTCATCGAGGCCGCCCGGTCCGACGCGACGAACGCCGCCACCGCTCCCACGTCGGCCAGGGTGGCCGCGCGGCCGAGCATCGTCTTGCCCGCGATGTTCTCCTCCAGCTCCGCGCGGCCCGCGAAACCGTCCGGGATCGTCTCCGGGATGCCACCCGTGCGGAGCGTCACCGTGCGGATCCCGTGCGGCCCCAGCTCGGCGGCGAGCTGGCGGCGCATCGCCTCCAGCGCGTGGAACGCCACCTGCAGCCCGCCGACCGAGAACTCCCGCACCGGGTCGCCCGCGCCGCCGAAGAACAGGATCGCCCCCGGCCGCTGCCCGATCATGTGCCGGGCCGCCGCGCGGGCGGTCAGGAACTGGGTGCGGACCGCCGTCAGCACCGGGCGCTCGTAGTCCGCGAGGGCCATCTCCACCAGCGGCGTGCCCTGGACGTCGCCGTGGCCGATCAGGTTGAACGAGACGCCGATCCCGCCCTCGGCCGCCACCTCCGCGGCGTGCTCGTCGACCGCGCGCTCGTCGAGGGCGTCGACCTCCGCCGTCTCGGCCCGGCCGCCGGACGCGCGGATCCGGCCGGCGACCTCCTCCAGCCTGGAGCGGGTGCGGCCGGCGAGGAACACCCGCGCGCCCTCCTCCGCGAAGGCGGTGGCCACCGCCGTGCCGATCCGCCCCGCGGCGCCGTAGACGATCGCGTTCTTGCCGGCGAGCAACGTCATGAAGTCCTCCCGAGTGTCCGGTTTTGCCCGTGCGTCGAACGGGCGCACCCGGAATCGACACCTCAGGGCCGCGGAACCCCGACCGGGTTCGGCATGGTGACCAGCCCGCGGTCGATCACCGCCCGGCTCAGCGGCACCGCCAGCGCCAGCAGCCGGTCGACGTCGGGGCCCAGCGCCGCCACCGGGGCCGCCGCCAGCCGGTCCGTGTCGTCCTCGACGCCGCGGCGCAAGGCACGGCCCGCGTCGGTGAGGACGCCGTCCGCGTCGAGGATGCCGCGGGCCCGCAGCCGGTCGGTGGCCTCGTCCCACTGTGCGTCCGTCCAGCCGCGGTGGGGCTGGATGTCCTCGCGGGCGAGCACGCCGTCACCGATGTGGGTGAGGGTCGTCTCCAGGCCGCTCAGGCCGGCGTGGACCGCCGCGAGGACGTGGCCGTCGCCGCGGTGCTCACGCAGGATCGTCGCCGCCAGCCACAGGCTCGCCGGCGCGTCCGCCGGCTTCGGCACCGCCGCCCACGCCGCCGCGAGCGGGCGGCCGCCGAACTCGCACGCGTCCACCGCCCGCCAGAGCAGCGCGCTCAGCTCCGAGACGTCGTCCGCGACCGTGCGCAAGGCCGACGCCACCGCTTCCGTCCGCGAGCCGATGACGGCCTCGGGCGAGGCGAACGACCAGGCGTCGGGCAAGGACCGCGCCACCATCGACGGCGCGAAGCCGAACAGCATCGCCGTCGCCGGTCCGGGGCCGATCGGGCCGAGGGGCGCCAGCCGCCCCGCGAAGTAGCCCATCCAGTAGCCGCGCAGGCCGGCCGCTTTCGCCGCTTCGGCCGTCTGAGGCGCGAAGTAGACGACGGCGTGCAGTGGTTCCACGGCCGCCCACAGGCGACGAGCTGTCATGGGCCCTCCTCACGGGATCAGCCGGTGCCGTCACATACTCCCGAATTCAACCCCAGGCGACGGGCAGTTCCCGGACTCCGTACACGAGCGTGTTGTGCTTGAACTCCAGGTCCTCCCGCGTCACCCCCAGCCGCAAATCCGGCACCCGCCGGAACAGGCCCGTCAACGCCTCCTGCAGCTCCACCCGCGCCAGCTGCTGCCCCACGCACTGGTGCGCTCCGAACCCGAACGCCACGTGCGTCCGCGGCGACTCGCGGCCGAAGTCCAGCTTGTCCGCGCCCGTGAACACCGACTCGTCGCGGTTCGCCGAGTTCAGCGCCGCCACCAGCCACTCGCCCGCCCTCACCGACCGGGCCCCGACCTGCACGTCCGCTGTCGCGTACCGCAGCACGCCCCACTGCACCACCGACAGGTACCGCAGCAGTTCCTCCACCGCCCGGTCCGGCGAGGCGAGCACCTCGTCCCGGCCGCCCGGGTGCTCCAGCAGCAGCAGCGTGCTCAGCGCGATCATGTTGGCCGTCGTCTCGTGGCCCGCCACCAGCAGGCTCAGGCCGAGCACCACCAGTTCCTCCATGGTCAACGCGTCGGAAGCACCGGAAGACAGCCTGCTGAACAGATCGTCCTGCGGATTCTGCTGCTTGGAGACGAACAACTCGGCGAGATACCCCGAAAGCGTGTCGTACGCCTCCTCGCCTTCCTCACGCGTCGCGTCCGTGCTCACCAAAGTCGCGCTCTGCCGCTGGAAGTGCGACCGATCCCCGTACGGCACCCCGAGCAGCTCGCAGATCACCAGCGACGGGATCGGCAACGCGAAGTCCTGCACCAGATCCGCGTGGCCGGGCCGCGCGAGCATCTCGTCGAGATGGCTCTCCACCAGCGAACGCACGTACCCCCGCAGCGCCTCCACGCGCCGCACGGTGAACTCCGCGATCACCTTCTTCCGGAGCCGGGCGTGCGCGACCCCGTCGAGCTGGATGATCGAACCCGGGCTGACCTCGAAATCCAGGTCCGCGTTCGGGTTCACGTGCACCGAAGACGCGCCGCGCGAGCTCAGCGTGCGGTCGGCGAGCACCGCGCGGACGTCGGCGTACCGGGTGACCAGCCACGCGTCCATGCCCGCCGGGCAGCGCACCTTGGACGTCGGCGCGGTTTCCCGGAGGGTGGCGTAGGTCCCGGGCGGGTCGAACGGGCAGCCGGCCGGCCGGGTCGTCGGGAGGGCCGGGGTTTCGGGAGCGGCCGTCACGGCGGATCCCCTCTCTCTTCCGGTGGTTCCAACACTTCCACCATGGAGAGAACGGCGGCCGCGCGCCGCCCATCCGACCCGGATGGCCTAGCGGGCGCCGTACGCGCCGCCGTTCACGGGCACGACCTGGCCGGTGACGTGCGCGGCGTCCGGCGCGGCCAGGAACGACACCGTGGCCGCGATCTCCTCCGGGCGGCCGGCCCGCCCGTTGAACGCCAGTGCGATCCGCGGCTCCAGCCACTCGTCGGTCAGCGTGCCGTGGAAGAACTCCGTGTCGAGGACGACGCCCGGCGCGACGACGTTCGCCGTGCCCGTGGCGCCCAGCTGCCGCGCGAGGTCGGTGTTCCACGCCTCGATCGCCGCCTTCGCCGCGCCGTACGAGCCTGAGCCCTGCTTCGCCGCGATGGAGCCGAGCGTCACCACCCGCACGTTGTCCGCGAAACGCGGCTTCAGTGCCGCGGTGACGAGCACGGCGGAGAGCACGTTGGCTTCGAAGTTCGCCTGCCACGCGTCGGCGAGGCCCTTCAGGTCCCCGGGCGCGGGGGCTTCCCGGACCCGGTCGGTGTTGCCGCCGGCGTTGTTGACCAGGACGTCCACCCGCTCGGGCAGGTCCGCCAGTGCCGCCTGCACCGCCGCCGGGTCGCTCGCGTCGAAGGACACCGCCCGCGCGCCGATCTTCTCCGCCGCCGCTTCGAGGACGTCCTTGCGCCGCCCGGTGACGGTCACCCGCTCGCCCGCCGCCGCGAACCGGGCGGCGATCGCCAGCCCGATGCCGGTGCCGCCCCCGGTGACCACGATTTCCCGCTGTTCGCTCATGCCGCCATCTTCGCCGAGAACTCCCGGCGGCCACGCGATTTTCCCGGCGAGCGGGACACGAAACCGCATTCGTTAGGAAACTTTACGAATAGGTCTTGACGCACCGGCGAACCCCGGCGAACCTGGACGCACGCCGCAGTCATCGTCCGCCCAGTCCCCCGGAGGCAGCATGACCCGGCGCGCGCTCGTGCTCGTCGTGACCCTGTTCCTCGCCCTGGCCACCGCCCTCGCCGGCGGAAGCACGGCCGCCGCGGCGACCACGCAGCCCACCTTCCTCACCTTCTACGGCTGGTGGGACAACACCCCGCCCGGCGGGGACATCTCCTACCCGCAGATCCACGGCACCGCGGGCGGCAAGGGCACCTACGCCGACCCGATCACCTTCGCCACCAGCAGCGACGAACTCAAGCCCGGCACCAAGGTCTGGGTGCCACGGGTGAAGAAGTACTTCATCATGGAGGACGGCTGCGACGAGTGTTCCGACGACTGGAACGGCCACGGCCCGAACGGCGGCCCCGGCCTGCGCCACATCGACCTCTGGCTCGGCGGCAAGGGCGGCAGCGCCTTCGACGCGATCGACTGCGAAGACGCGCTCACGCACTACAACGCCGACAACACCCCGGTCATGGAACCGGTCGTCGTCGACCCGCCCTCGAACGAACCCTACGACGCCACGCCGATCTTCGACACCAGCACCGGTGAATGCTGGGGCGGCGCGCAGCCGAACACCACGGTCGGCCAGTACAAGAACAACTCCACCGGCACCTGCCTGGCCGCGCCGGGCAGCGGCAGCACGCTGAAAGTGGCCGCCTGCACCGGAACCGCCGAGCAGCGGTTCACCTTCCACGGCGCGTTCCTGGTGATCGACGACAAGTGCGCGGGCATCTCCGGCAGCTCGATCGTGCTCCAGACCTGCACCGGCGGCCCGGCCCAGCAGTGGTCGATCAACCCGGACGGCACCATCTCCGACATCCAGTCCAGCAGCAAGTGCTTCCGCGCCTCGGGCACCACCCTGACCGCGGGCAGCTGCTCCGGCACCCAGGCCCGCTGGACGTTCACCGCGGCCGGCACCCCCTCGGGCCTCAGCGTGACGCCGTCGTCGGTGTCGGTCGCGCCGGGCGCCTCGGCGACGGCCACCGTGACCTCCACCGACGCCGTCACGCTCTCCGCGAGCGGCGCTCCGGCGGGCGTCACCGTGGCCTTCTCCCCCGCGTCGGTGCCCGCCGGCGGCTCCTCGACCGTCACGGTCGCCGCCGCGGCCACCGCGTCCCCCGGCTCGGCGACGATCACCCTCACCGGCGGTACGAAGACGGCGTCGCTGGGTGTCACGGTGACCGGCGGCTCGGAAAGCCTGCTCTCACAGGGGAAGACCGCAACGGCGTCCTCCACCGAATCGTCGTCCTACCCGGCGAGCGCGGCCTTCGACGGCAACCTGACCGGCACGCGCTGGGCGTCCAAGGAAGGCAGCAACGCGGAATGGCTGCGCGTCGACCTCGGCGCCACGAAAGCCGTCTCGCACGTCAAACTGACCTGGGAAGCCGCGTACGGGAAGGCGTACAGCATCCAGACCTCGGCCGACGGCACGACCTGGACGTCGATCTACAGCACCACGACCGGCAACGGCGGCACGGACGACCTCACCGGCCTGACCGGCACCGGCCGGTACGTGCGGATGAACGGCGTCACGCGTGGGACGTCCTACGGCTACTCGCTGTACGAAATGCAGGTGTACGGCGCGGGCTAGTTGCCAAACCGGCAACGAGGTTTGCCTTCCCGGGGACGTCGCCCGCATGCTCGGGGGACGTCCTTGAGGAGGAACCATGTCCCACGACCACCCGATGACCGTCGACGCCATGCTGAAGCAGGACTTCTGGGAAGCGATGTACCAGCGTGACGAGCACCGGATCTGGAGCGGGAACGTCAACGTCAACCTGCGCACCGAGGTCGAAGGCCTGAAACCCGGACACGCCCTCGACCTCGGCAGCGGCGAGGGCGGCGACGCGATCTGGCTGGCGAAGCACGGCTGGACGGTCGACGGTGTCGACATCTCGACAACCGCGCTCGCCCGCGCGGCGGAGGCCGGCGCCGAGGCGGGCGTGACGGTGAACTGGCTGCACCGCAACATCCTCGAGTGGCGGCCGGAAGCGCAGTACGACCTGGTCTCCGCGCAGTACATGCACCTGCCGCCGGACCTGCGCCGTGACGTCTTCACGGCGGCCGCGGCGGCGATCCGGCCGGGCGGCTCGCTGCTGGTCGTCGGGCACTCGCCGAAGGCGATGCGGCAGTTCGACGGCCAGAAGCCGCCGGAGGAGCTGTACTTCGAGCCCGAGGAGATCACCGGGTACCTCGGCGACCCGTGGCAGTGGGTGGTCGAGACGTGCGAGACGCGCGGCGAGGGCCACCACACCGACGCTGTCTACCGCGCGCGGCGCCTGGACGCGTGACGGAACGAGGGCCCGCTCACCTCCCCCGACGGAAGGTGAGCGGGCCCGCGGCCTTCGCTCAGGCGAGCTCGAGGCCGTAGGCCTGCAGCTCGAGGGTGAGCGGGTAGAAGTAGCTGGTCACGGTGTCGCCGCCGGACAGCGTGCCGAGACCCTTGGAGCCGTCGTAGGCCGGGCCGCCGGAGTCGCCGTGGTCGGTGTGCGCGGTGGTGCCGAACTCGTGGTTGAGCACGCCGACGTCGAAGTTGACCGACTCGTCGACCGAGGTGACCTCACCGCTGCCGCCGCCGGTGGTCGAGCCCTGCTTCTGGATCTGCTCGCCCACGGTCGGGGTGGCCGCGCTGGTGATCTGCTGGCCGGTGTTGATCTCGCCGGGGCCGGTGCCGTTCGGGCGGGTCAGCAGGCCGGAGTCGGCGCCGGGGCAGTCGCTTTCGACGACCTGCGCGCCGGAGACGTCGCCGCCGGACCAGGTGCCGCCGAGGTTGGTGCAGTGGCCCGCGGTGAGCAGGAACGGCGAGCCGCCGCGCGTCACGTTGAAGCCGAGCGAGCAGCGGCCCTGGCTGTTCTGGATCGCGTCGCCGTCCGCGATGTACAGCGACAGCTTGCCGGTGCGGTGCTCGACGCGGACGCTGTCGCCGTACTTCGCGGCGGCCGCGGAGACCTTGTCGGCGGTCTCCTTGCTCGCCGCGTCGTACACCTTCACCACGACCTGGTTGGTCTTCGTGTCGATGCCCCACGCGGTCTGCGGCACGTTCTTCACCGCGTCCAGCTGGTTCTTGACGCCCGTGAGCGCCGCGAAGGTGTGCTTGACCTTCTTCGCGGTGAAGCCGGCGGCCTGCACCCGCTGCACCGCGGCGTCGTCGACGACGTTCACCACGGCCTTGCCGTTTTCGAGGTAGATGCCGCCGGACGCGGTACCGAGCGCGTCCGCCACCTGGGTGGCGCCCGCGATGGCATTGGCCTGCAGTTCGGCGAAGGCCAGGGGGGACGCGGTGGCCGCCGAGGCGCAAACACCGCTGGTCAGCGCGGCGGCCGACAAGACGGCGAGGGTCTTGAGGGCGGTCTTCCGGGGAGTCATCAACTTCCTCCAGGTTGCCGTTCGAAGCCTGTGCCGACACTTTCGTTGCCAGGCAACCAACGCACTACCGACGAAGGTTGGTTAATAACCAAGCTATCCGGACATACCTCTCAGATCGCCCCGAACGGCGTAACGCGTCTCCCCTTCCGGCCTACTCGCGCGGCCAGCGGACGTGGTCCTCGTACCCCGGGTTCTTCCGCAGGTACCCGGCGATGAACGGGCAGACCGGCACGATCGTCCGGCCGTGGGCGACGACGTCGTCGAGCGCGCCCGCGGCCAGGACCTTGCCGAGGCCCTGCCCGGCGAAGGCGTCGTCGATCTCGGTGTGGGTGAACACCGTCAGGTCGCCGCGCCGGTCGTACTGGGCGATCCCCGCCAGCTTCTCGCCCTGCCACAGCTCGTAGCGGTTCTCGTCCGGGTTGTCGGCCACCCGGTTTTCGTCGGTCATCTGCTCTCCTCGCTCGCCGGACTCCCCATCGTGCGACGGCCCGCCACCGCGTGCCGATCGGGCCGGGAAGCCCGCTGGGCCGGCCGGGGGAAGCGGCCGTCCCGTTCGTGTGCATCCCGGCTGTTCCCCTTGGCGGACACCGCGGCCGGCTGGTTGCCTCGCGGTGTGCCTGAACAGCCGTTCGTCCTCCCCGAGTTCTACCTGCCTCACCCGGCGCGGCTGAACCCGCACCTGGACCGGGCGCGCGAGCACAGCAAGGCGTGGGCCCGCGAGCTGGACATGATCGACGTGC
This sequence comes from Amycolatopsis sp. 505, assembly GCF_031625235.1. NCBI lineage: Bacteria > Bacillati > Actinomycetota > Actinomycetes > Pseudonocardiales > Pseudonocardiaceae > Amycolatopsis > Amycolatopsis sp. 505. Next base: position 111,869 of record NZ_JACKQP010000012.1, on the reverse strand, counting down.
CGCAGCACGGCACGGTGATCTGGACCGAGCACGACCTCGACGCCCACGACTACGCGCTGCTCTGCGCGTACACCCACCCCGACGCCGGTGCCGGCGAGCTCGACCTGATCACCGACTGGTACGTCTGGGTCTTCTACTTCGACGACCACTTCCTCGAGCTGTACAAGTGCACCGGCGACATCGAGAGCGCCCGCGCCTACCTCGACCGGCTGGAGCTGTTCATGCCCGCCGAGGGCGAGATCACCGCGACCCCGGAGAACCCGGTCGAGCGCGGCCTCGCCGACCTGTGGCACCGGACGGTCCCGCAGCGGTCGGCCGGCTGGCGGCGCCGGTTCGCCGCCAGCACCAAGGCGCTGCTGGACGAGTCGCTGTGGGAGCTGGCCAACATCAACGAAGGCCGGCTCGCCAACCCGATCGAGTACGTCGAAATGCGGCGGAAGGTCGGCGGCGCGCCGTGGTCGGCGAACCTGGTCGAGCACTCGGTGCACGCGGAAGTCCCCGGCGCGATCGCCGCGTCCCGGCCGATGGAGGTCCTGCGCGACTGCTTCGCCGACAGCGTCCACCTCCGCAACGACCTGTTCTCCTACCAGCGCGAAGTGCAGGACGAGGGCGAGCTGTCCAACGGCGTGCTCGTGTTCGAGAAGTTCCTCGGGCTGGGCACCCAGCAGGCGGCCGACGCGGTCAACGACCTGATCACCTCCCGGCTGCACCAGTTCGAGCACACCGCGCTCACCGAAGTGCCCGCGCTGCTCGACGACCACTGCGTCGACCCGGCGGCGCGCGCGGCGACCTTCGCCTACGTGAAAGGCCTGCAGGACTGGCAATCCGGCGGACACGAATGGCACCTGCGGTCCAGCCGGTACATGAACGAAGGCGCGCTGGCCGGCCGCGGCACGTCCGCGGCACGCATCTTCGCTTCGGTGCTCGCGACCGCACCGCAACGGCTGCGGGCGTACGGCTCGACGCCGTTGCGCGCGACCGACGTCCCGCGGCCGTCGCTCGACCTGCCGTTGCCGCCGCGGCTCAGCCCGCACCTCTCCGCGGCCCGCGCCCGGAACGTCGACTGGGCCCGGCGGATGGGGCTGCTCGACGGCGTGGTGTGGGACGAGCGGAAGCTGCGGGCGGCCGACCTGCCGCTGTGCGCGGCGGGCATCCACCCGGACGCGACGGCCGACGCCCTCGACGTCACGAGCGACTGGCTGACCTGGCGCACCCACGCCGACGACCACTACCCGCTGGTGTTCGGCGCGACGCGCGACCTCGCCGGCGCGAAGGCGGCCAATCGCCGCCTGTCGGCGTTCATGCCGGCGGACGGCGCGCCGATGCCGGTGCCGACGACGCCGCTGGAAGCGGGCTTGGCCGACCTCTGGCCGCGCACCCCGGCGGAGAGCCGGCCCGCCGTGCGCCGGGCGGTCGAGGCGATGGCGGCCGGCTGGCTCTGGGAGCTGGCGAACCAGGCCCAGAACCGCATCCCGGACCCGATCGACTACGTCGAGATGCGGCGCCGGACGTTCGGCGCGGACCTCACGATGAGCCTCTCGCGCGGCCACGCGGTGCCGCCGGCCCTGCAGCGCTTGCGGCCGGTGCAAACGCTCAAGCACGCGGCGGCGGACGTGGCCGGCCTGGCCAACGACCTGTACTCCTTCCGCAAGGAGGTCCAGTACGAAGGCGAGCTGCACAATGCCGTGCTGGTGGTGCGGAACTTCCTGGACTGCACGGAGGAGCGCGCGGCCGAGGTGGTCGCCGACCTGATCCACGCCCGCCTGGCCGAGTTCGAGCACGCGGCGGCGACCGAGCTGCCGGCCCTGTACCGCGACGACACCACCGAGGAGACGCTGCTCGCGTTCGTCCAGCAGCTGCGCGACTGGATGGCCGGAATCGTGCACTGGCACGAAAACACGGCCCGCTACACCGAACCCGAGCTGGGCTACCACCCCACACCGGCCCCGGTCTTCGGCGGCCCGACCGGCATCGGCACGTCCTCACTCCGCATCTCCGCCCTGCTTCCGACCCCCTGACCGCCGTGTCGACCCTCCAATCACGCGTGTCGACCCTCCAATCACGCGTGCCGACGCTCCAATCACGCGTGCCGGCTTCCCGATCACACGCCGGCGTTGCCCTGGCCACTCCGCCGGGCATTCCCCGCCGGGGGAGGTGATACTCGGGGCGTGAGCGGCTTCAGCCTGCGGTTCCTCGGCCATTCGACCGTCCGCCTGGACCTCGGCGGCCGTGTCCTCCTGACCGATCCCGTGCTCACCGCGCGCGTCGGCGGGCTCGTCCGGGTCGTTCCCCCGCCGCCGCCCGAGAGCTACGCCGACGTCGACCTCGTCCTGCTGTCCCACCTGCACGGCGACCACCTGCACCTGCCGTCGCTCAAGCTGCTCGGCCACCGGACCCGGATCGTCGTCCCCCGCGGGGCGGGCTCGTGGCTCGGCAAGAAGGGCTTCCGCAACGTCGAGGAGATCGCGCCCGGCGAGACGCTCACCGACGGCGGTGTCACCATCACCGCCACCGAGGCCATCCACTCCGGACACCGGTGGGGCCCCCGCCTGACGCACGGGCCGCAAAGCCCGGCGCTCGGCCACCTCATCGAGGGCGACGGCAAGAAGGTCTACAACGCCGGCGACACCGACCTCTTCGACGGCATGCGCGACCTCGGCCCGGTCGACGTCGCCCTGCTGCCCGTCTGGGGCTGGGGACCGAACCTCGGCCCCGGCCACCTCGACCCCGCCCGCGCCGCCCAGGCCGCCGCGCTGGTCCAGGCCCGCGCGGCCGTCCCCGTGCACTGGGGCACCCTCGCCCTCCCCGGCGTCCGGCGCACCGCCCGGATGCGACGCCTGCTCGCCGATCCGCCGCGCGTGTTCGCCGCCGAAGTCAACGGCCGGACCGAAGTGCTGTTCACCGAGCCCGGCGCCGACGTCGTCCTGCCCGCGCCGAAGGACCGCTCGTGAACTGGACCGACCCCGCCGCCATCGGCTACCCCGCGGTGTTCGGCGGCGTGCTGCTCGGCTCGATCGTCCCGATCGTGCCCACCGGCGCGGTCGTCGGCGCCGCGGCCGCCGTCGCGACGACGACCGGCCACCTCTCCCTGCCGCTCGTGATCGTCCTCGCCGTCCTCGGCGCGTACGTCGGTGACGTCGTGACGTTCGGGATCCCGCGGCTCGGCAGCGAAGCCGCTTTCCGCTGGATCAGCCGCCGCCAGCCCGCCGAACGGCTCGAGAAGGCCCGCGAGCAGTTCGCCCGCCGCGGCTGGCAGCTCGTCGTGATCGGCCGGCTCGTCCCGGCCGGGCGCATCCCGGTGCTGCTCGCCGCGGCCGCGCTGAGCTACCCGTGGCGGCGCCTGCTGCCCGCCGCGCTCGGCGCCTGCGTGCTCTGGGCCTGCGCCTACGCCGTGCTCGGCATCGTCTCCGGCGGCATCTTCGACTCGCCGCTCATCGCGACGCTGCTGGCGACCGTGCTGGTCCTGCTGGTCACCGTGCTGGCCAACCTGATCGCCCGGTGGCGGCGCAAGACCAAGGAGCCGGTGTGACGACGACCGCGCCGAAGGGCAGGCTGCTGCGCGGCGGCCGGGCCGTCGCCCGCGCGGTGGCGGTCTGGATCGCGGTGACCGGCGCGCTGCGCCTGCTCGACGTCCTCCTGCCCGGCTTCCGGATGACGCACTGGTGGCAGCCGACGGTCTGCGCGCTCCTGCTCGCCCTGCTCACCGCCGTCGTCTGGCCGCTGGTCATGCGGATCGCCTACCCGCTGGCGTTCTTCACCTTCGGCGGCTTCGGGTTCCTGCTGCTCGGCGCCGGAACCCTCGCCGTCTTCCGCACGGTTCCCGGCGTCGAGGTCGCCGGCTTCCGGACCGCGGTGATCGTGACGCTCGGCATGGCCGCGGTCGGCGCGCTCATCTCCAGCCTGCTCGCCGTCGACGAGGACGAGATCTTCTTCCGCCGCGCCGCCCGCCGACGACGACGTCACCACCACGAGCCCGGCACCGAGCTTCCGCCCGGTGTGCTGTTCCTGCAGATCGACGGCCTCGGGTACGACACCGTCCGCCGCGCGATCCGCGACGGCGACATGCCGACCTTCGCCGCCTGGCTCGCCGAGGACAGCCACACGCTGAACCGGTGGCACACCGACTGGAGCTCCCAGACCGGGGCCAGCGTCTGCGGCATCCTGCACGGCTCCAACCACGACATCCTCGGTTTCCGCTGGTACGAAAAGGACCGCGACCACGTGATGGCGTGCGCGCACCCGGCCGACGCGGCCGAGATCGAGGCGCGGCACTCCGACGGCCGCGGTCTCCTGGCCGGTGACGGCGCGAGCCGCGGCAACCTCTTCTCCGGCGACGCCGCCCACGTCAGCCTCACCATGAGCTCGATCCCGGTGCTGGTGCCGAAGAAGCTGCAGCGCCGGCACCGGGACCGCGTCGGTGCGGGCTACTACGCCTACTTCGCGAACCCGGTCAACGCGCTGCGCACGTTCGCCGTCGCGCTCGTGGACGTCTTCCGCGAGATCAGCGCGTCGGTCCGCCAGCGCCGCGCCGGCGTCGTGCCGCGGATCCCGCGCGGCGGCTGGTACCCCCTGGCCCGGCCGGGCACGACGGTGATCGCGCGGGACGTCGTCGTGTCGGCGATCCTCGGCGACATGCTCGCCGGCCGGCCCACGGTGTACGCGGACTTCCTCGGCTACGACGAGGTCGCGCACCACTCCGGTATCGAGCGGTTCGACACGCTGTCGGTGCTGCGTTCGATCGACCAGCAGATCGCGCGGCTGCACCGGGCGAGCAGGCTGGCCCCGCGCCGCTACCACGTCGTGGCGCTGTCGGACCACGGCCAGACCCAGGGCCAGGCGTTCTCACAGCGGTTCGGCGAGACGATCGAGGCGTACGTCGGCCGGCTGTGCGGCGGGTCGCCGTCGCCGTCCGCCGGCAAGCGGCGGCAGGCCGAGAGCTGGCAGATCAACGCGGCCCTGGCGGAGGCGACCAAGAGCGGCGGCCTGATCGCACGCCGGCTGCGTGCCCGGGTGGAGGACGCGGAGTGCGCCGAAGACCGTCCGCGCACGGCGTCCGGCTCGCCGGGCGCGGTGACCCGCGTGGCGCCCGGCGTGGTGGTGGTCGTGTCCGGGCACCTCGCGATGGTGTCGTTCACCGAGCACGAAGGCCGCGTCGAGCTGGAGACGATCGAGCGCGAGTTCCCGGACCTGCTGCCGTCCCTGGTGGACCACCCCGGTGTCGGGTTCCTGCTGGTCCGCAGCCGCGAGTTCGGCCCGGTGGTGCTGGGCCGCGACGGCCTGCACCGGCTCGCCACCGGCGTCGTCATCGGCGAGGACCCGCTGACACCGTACGGCCCGCACGCGGCGGACCTGATCCGCCGGGTGGACACCTTCCCGCACTGCGCGGACGTGATGATCAACAGCCGCTACGACCCGGAGCCGGACCAGGCGTCGCCGTTCGAGACGCACGTGGGTTCGCACGGCGGGCTGGGCGGGCCGCAGCAGCGGGGTTTCGTGGTGCACCCGCGTGAACTGGCGTTTCCCGGCGAGGTCGTCGGGGCGGAGGCCCTGCACCGGGTGTTCCGCGGCTGGCTGACAGAGTTGGGCCACCCCGAGCCGGCGGACGCCGGGGCCTCGGTTTCGGAGGTGGTTTCGTGAAGCTGCTGCGGGAACTCCCGCTCGGCACGCGGGTCGTCGTGCGCTACCGCATCGACGGCGGTTTCACCGACGCGCTCGGCGACCTGGTGGCCCGCGACGACGTCTCCTGCACGATCGGGACCCGGCGCGGCCCGGTCGTGGTGGCGTTCTCCGCGGTCACGCTGGCCAAGCCGGCGCCTCCGCCGCCGGTCCGGAAGTCGAAGTTCGACACCCTGGTGGCCGAAGCGTCCGCGGTGTCCGTCGACGGCTGGGACTTCTCCTGGCTCGACGGCCGCGCCACCGAGGCCCGCCCTTCGTGGGGCTACCAGCGCCTGCTGGGCTCCCGGCTCGCGGTCGCGGAAGCGGCCCTCGACCTGGAGACCGGCGGCGGCGAGGTCCTCGACGGCTGCCCGTCCCTGCCGCCGGTCACGATCGCGACGGAGTCGTGGCCGCCGAACGTCGCGAAGGCGTCGGCCCGGCTGCGGCCGCGCGGCGCCCTGCTGGTGGCGACCGCGGGATTTCCCTTCCGCGACAACGCGTTCGACCTGGTCAGCAGCCGGCACCCGGTGACGACCGACTGGCGCGAGATCGCCCGCGTCCTGCGGCCCGGCGGAACGTACTTCTCCCAGCAGGTCGGCCCGGCGAGCGTGTTCGAGCTGGTCGAGTTCTTCCTCGGCCCGCAGCCGGAGGAGGCCCGCAACAGCCGTCACCCCGACCACGCCGTGCGGGCGGCCGTGGAGGCCGGGCTCGAAGTGACGGACCTGCGTTCGGAGTCGCTGCGCACGGAGTTCTCCGACATCGGTGCGGTGGTCTACTTCCTGCGCAAGGTGATCTGGATGGTCCCGGGGTTCACGGTCGGGCAGTACCAGGACAAGCTGCGGGAGCTGCACGAGCTGATCGAGCGCGACGGCCCGTTCGCCGCCCACACGACCCGGTTCCTCATCGAGGCCCGGAAGCCTTGACGATCGCGGCTTCGACGCCGTCCAGGAGCAGTTCCAAGCCCGCTTCGAACGACAGCCGGGCCTCGCGCTCCAGGTAGGGCTCGTCGGACCCGGACGCCTCGTACTCGCCCTCTTCCCCCAGGCGGGCCACCGTCGGGAACCGGGCCGGGAGGTCCGGCGCCAGCTCCGCCAGCAACGCCGACCGCGCGTACCACCAGTCCTCTTCGGACTGCCCGGTCTCGCGCGCCGCCTGCCGGGATTCCGCCGCCGCTTGGACCGATCCGCGCACGATGTTGAACAACGCCGCCACCACCCAGCGCACCCGGGACAACGGCAAGCCGGTCGAGGCCAGGACGGAAAGCAGCGTCTCCTGGACGTGGAACTCCCCCGGCCCGAGCACCGGCCGCGCCGGCGACACCTGGAGCAGCCACGGGTGCCTCAGGTGCAGGTCCCACAGCGCGTCGGCCAGCGCCAGGGCGGCCGCACGCCACCCCGAAGAATCCGGGAACGACGACGGCAGCTCACCCAGCGTGCGGTCGTACATGAGGTCGACCAGCTCGGTCTTGCCCGGCACGTACGTGTAGAGCGCCATCGCCGTGCGGCCGAGCCGTTCGCCGACCGACCGCATCGACAGCGCCGCCATGCCGTCGGCGTCCGCGATCTCGATCGCCGCCGCGACGATCGCCTCGACGGACAGGCCCGGCTTCGGCCCCGGGCCGGTGCGCGGCGCCACCACGCGCGGCCCCCACAGCAGCTCCATGGACCGCCGGGCGTCGCCCTGACCCGCGAAGACGACCACCTTGCCGACTCCTTACACCCTAAAGTAATGTACGCTGGAGAATCACTTTACGCCCTAAAGTATCAAAGAAGGACGGTATGACTTCACCCAGGCGGGCCGCCGACACCCACGACGTGATCGAGGTCCGGGGGGCCCGGGAGAACAACCTGACCGGCATCGACCTGGACATCCCGAAGCGCCGGCTCACGGTGTTCACCGGTGTCTCCGGCTCCGGCAAGTCGTCCCTGGTCTTCGGCACCATCGCGGCCGAGTCCCAGCGGCTGATCAACGAGACCTACAGCGCCTTCCTCCAGTCCTTCATGCCGAGCCTGTCGCGCCCGGACGTCGACCTCCTGGAGAACCTGAGCGCGGCCATCGTCGTCGACCAGGAGCGGATGGGCGCCAACTCGCGCTCCACGGTCGGCACCGCGACCGACGCCTACGCCATGCTGCGGATCGCCTTCTCGCGGCTCGGCGAACCGTACGTCGGCACCTCCGGCGCGTTCAGCTTCAACCTGCCCGAGGGCATGTGCCCGGCCTGCGAGGGCCTCGGCCGGGTCTCCGACCTCGACGTCGACGCCCTGCTCGACTTCGACCTCTCGCTCAACGAAGGCGCGATCCAGGTGCCGGGCTTCACGCCGGACACCTGGTACGTGCAGACCTACCTCTCCTCCGGCTTCTACGACCCGGACGCGAAGATCCGCGACTTCACGCCGGAGCAGCTGGACGCCCTGCTGCACAAGGACTCCTGCAAGGTGAAGGTCGGCAAGACCAACGTCACCTACGAGGGTCTCGCGGTGAAGGTCCGGCGGCTCTACCTGCACAAGGACGTCGAATCGCTGCAGCCGAAGCTGCGGGCGTTCATCGAGAAGGCCGCGACCTTCGCCACCTGCGGCGAGTGCGGCGGCGCCCGGCTCAACCAGGCCGCGCTGGCGGCGAAGATCGACGGCAAGAACATCGCCGACTGCGCCGCGCTGCAGATCAGCGACCTCGCCGAGTTCGTGCGCAACCTCGACGCGCCGTCGATCCGGCCGCTGCTGGGCAACCTGCGCGACACCCTCGACTCGCTGGTCGAGATCGGTCTCGGCTACCTTTCCCTCGACCGCGAGTCCGCGACGCTCTCCGGCGGTGAGGCGCAGCGCGTGAAGATGGTGCGGCACCTGGGTTCCAGCCTCACCGACGTCACCTACGTCTTCGACGAGCCGACCGTCGGGCTGCACCCGCACGACATCGAGCGGATGAACAACCTGCTGCTGTGCCTGCGGGACAAGGGGAACACGATCCTGGTCGTCGAGCACAAGCCGGAGACGATCCGGATCGCCGACCACGTCGTCGACCTCGGCCCCGGCGCGGGCACCGACGGTGGCCGGCTCTGCTACACCGGCAGCGTCGACGGCCTGCGCGCGTCCGGCACGCTCACCGGCCGCCACCTCGACCACCGGGTGACCCTCCGGGACCAGGTCCGCACGCCCACCGGGCACGTCTCGATCACCGGCGCTCGCCTGCACAACCTGAAGGACGTCGGCGTCGACGTCCCGCTCGGCGTGCTGACCGTGGTCACCGGGGTGGCCGGGTCCGGGAAGTCGTCGCTGATCCACGGCTCCCTGGCCCACCGTGACGACGTCGTCGTGGTCGACCAGTCGGCGATCCGCGGGTCCCGCCGGTCCAACCCGGCGACCTACACCGGCCTGCTCGACCCGATCCGGGCGGCGTTCGCCAAGGCCAACGGCGTCAAGGCGAGCCTGTTCAGCGCCAACTCCGAGGGCGCCTGCCCGAAGTGCAAGGGCCTCGGCGTGATCTACACGGACCTGGCGATGATGGCCGGGGTCGCGTCGGTCTGCGAAGAGTGCGAGGGCAAGCGGTTCACCCCGAAGGTGCTGACGTGCGAGCTGCGCGGCAAGAACATCAGCGAGGTCCTGGCGATGTCCGTCGCCGAGGCGCGCGAGTTCTTCGCGGGCGGCAGCGCGCGGACGGTCCTCGACCGCCTCGCCGACGTCGGCCTCGGCTACCTGACCCTCGGGCAGCCGCTGACCACGCTGTCCGGCGGCGAGCGGCAACGGCTCAAGCTCGCGATCCGGATGGCCGAACAGGGCTCGACGTACATCCTCGACGAGCCGACCACCGGGCTCCACCTCGCCGACGTCGACCAGCTGCTGGCGTTGCTCGACCGGATCGTCGACGCGGGCAACACGGTGATCGTCATCGAGCACCACCAGGCCGTGATGGCCCACGCCGACTGGCTGATCGACCTCGGCCCCGGCGCCGGCCAGGACGGCGGCCGGGTCGTCTTCGAAGGCACCCCGGCCGCGCTCGTCGCGGACGCCTCGACGCTGACGGCCCGCCACCTGCGCGAATACCTGGGGAAGCCGTGAAGCCGACCGGACTGCTCGAGGTGACGGCGGTGCGCCGGGTGACGCCGCGCGTCGTGCGCGTCACCTTCACCGGCGACGGCCTGGCCGAGCTGGAGGCGTGGCCGGACCAGCAGCTCAAGCTCCTGTTCCCGCCGCCGGGCCGCCCGGTGCGGCTGCCACCGGCCGACGACGACGTCATGCGCTGGTACCAGGCGTACCTGGCGATCCCGGCGGACGAACGCCCGGTGATGCGCAGCTACACGGTGCGCGCGCGGGACGGCGACACGATCGACGTGGACTTCGTGCTGCACACCGGCCACGCGGGCCCGGCCACCGCCTGGGCCGCGCGGGCGGCGGTGGGGGACGTCCTCGGCCGGTACGGGCCGGACCCGGCGTACCGCCGTCCACTGTCCACAGCGGACGGGCTGCTGTGCGCGGGCGACGAGACGGCGATCCCCGCCGCCGCGTCCATCCTGTCCGAAGTGGACAATGCGGTGGTCTTCCTCGAGGTCGCGGACGCGGCGGAGGAGCAGCCGCTGCCCGGCGTCCGGTGGCTGCACCGGGACGGCGCCGAGCACGGCAGCCGGCTGCTGGACGCGGTGCGCGGGACGGCCCTCCCGGAAGCGGCGTGGCTGGCCGGGGAGGCGTCGACGGTCCGTGCGCTGCGCCGCCACCTCGTCGAACGCGGTCTGCCCAAGAGCGCCATCGAGTTCACCGGCTACTGGCGGCGCAGCCTGACCCAGGACGACGCCCCGACGCCGGACGACCTGGCCGACGCGGCGGAAAAGCTGGAAGACTCGGCGGGGTGGACGGGGAGCTGACGGCAGCGGGCATCGACCCGGCTTCGGTGGTGGCGGCCGAGGACCTCGGCGGCGGGACGTACAACCGGGCGGTCCGGGTGACGCTGGCGGACGGACGGCGGCTGGTGCTCAAGATCGCGCCGTCCGGGCCCGGCCTCACGTACGAGCACGACCTGCTGGCGACGGAGGCGGAGTACTACCGCCTGGCTTCCGGGCCGTTGCCGACGGTGGTGGGTGCGGGGCCGGGGTTCCTGCTGATGACGGAGGTGCCGGGGACGCCGTGGAACCGCACGCCCGGCACCGGCCCGCACCTGCGCACCGAGCTGGGCGCCATCGTGGCACGCCTGCACGAGACGACCGGCGACGGCTTCGGCTACCTCCAGGACCCCTGCACCCGACGTGGTGCGCCGCCACGAGCCCCTGCTGGCATCGGTCACGACACCGGTGCTGGTCCACTTCGACCTGTGGCCGGGCAACATCCTGGTCCGGGACGGCCGGGTGTCGGGCATCATCGACGCGGAGAGGGCGTTCTGAGGCGACCCGGCGGCGGAGTTCGTCTCGCTGACGCTGTTCCACGAACCGGACGAGCCATTTCTGGCGGGATACGGCACGGGCGCCTTCGACGCCCCGGCCCGGCGGAGGCTGACGTTGTACCGGGTTTACCTGGGCCTGAGCGGTTCGTCTCGGCGTGGCTGGCGGAGAACCTGGCCGCCTTGGGATGACGTCGCGAATCCGCCAGCCCGCCGAGGCCGCGCGCCGTTAGGGTCGCGGACATGCCGAGCCGCGACATCGTCGAGAACGCCTGGAAAGCCTTCGCCACCCACGACGCGGACCGGATCGCCGCCGTCTTCACCGAGGATGCGGAATGGCTGGCCCCGCCGGGCAACGCCACCGCGGTCGCCCTGGGCGGCCCCTCGCACCTCGTCGGCCGGCCGGCGATCGTGCGGTTCCTCGCCGAGGACTTCCCGCGCTTCTTCGCCGGCGACGTCACCGTGACGTTCCACGGCTTCCACGCGGACGGCGACCGGGTGGTCGTGGAGGAGACGATGACGGCCACCCTGGCCAACGGCAACCACTACGCCAACGACTACTGCTTCGTCTTCGAACTCCGCGACGGGCGCATCCACCGCGTCCGCGAGTACATGGACACCGCCCGCGGCCACCGCATGGTCTTCGGCGAGGCCGCCGTCACCACGTGACCGGCAGGCTGTGCACGCCGTACACCAGCATGTCGTCCTTGAAGGACAGCTCCTCCATCGGCACCGCGAGCCGCAGTCCCGGGATGCGGCGGTACAGCGTCCCGTACACCACCTGCAGCTCCACCCGGGCCAGCGTCTGGCCGAGGCACTGGTGCACGCCGTACCCGAACGCCACGTGGTGGCGGGCTTCGCGCGTCACGTCGAGGCGGCCGGGGTCGTCGAACACCGCCGCGTCGCGGTTGGCCGCGTCGCCCGCCGCGATGATGCCTTCGCCCGCGCGGATCGTCTCGCCGCCGATCTCGATGTCCTCGGTCGCCACGCGGCGGCGGCCCGTGTGCGTGATGTTCAGGTAGCGCAACAACTCCTCGACCGCGCGGCGCAGCACGTCCGCGTCCCCCGTGCGCACCAGCTCCAGCTGCGCGGGGTGCGCCAGCAACGCCACCGTGCCGAGGGCGATCATGTTCGCCGTCGTCTCGTGGCCGGCCACCAGGAGCAGCTGACCCGTCGACGCCACCTCTTCGGCCGTCATCTTCCCCGTCGCGTACTGCGTGACCGCCAGCTTGCTCAGCACGTCGTCACCCGGGTCGGCCACCTTCCGCTCGACCAGGCCGCCGAGGTAGGCCAGCAGTTCTTCGGTGGCTTCCACCGCCTCTTCCGGCGTCGCCGTCCTCGACACCATCACCTTCGTGATGTCCTGGAACAGTTCGCGGTCTTCGTACGGCACGCCGAGCAGTTCGCAGATCACCAGCGACGGCACCGGCAGCGCGAACGCCGGCACCAGGTCGACCGGCTTCGGGCCGGCCAGCAGCCCGTCGACGAGGTCGTCGACGATGCGCTGGATCGCCGGGCGCAGCGCCTCCATCTTCTTGACCAGGAAGTCGCCGGTCAGCAGCTTGCGCCGGGCCGCGTGCTCGGCGCCGTCCATGGTGATGAACGACTTCGCGCGGTGGCGGCGGGCCGCCGAAGCCGCGCTCTGGTGCGGGTAGCCCGGGTGGTCGGAGTCGGCGCTGACCCGCGGATCCCGCAGCAGCGCGCGGACGTCGCCGTAGCGCGTCACCAGCCACGGCGTGCTCCCGTTCCACAGCCGCACCCGGGACACCGGGGGCAGCTCGGCGAGTTCGGCGGGCGGGTCGAAGGGACACCGCCGGGTCATCGGAAACGCGGGCACGCCGTCCACCGGACACCTCCCGGAGCCGTCGGAAATTTACGTAGCTATGCTAAGCATCTTCCCGCGACCCCGCCACCGTCCGATCAGGCGAACACCAGCGACACCAGCTCGTCCACGAACGGCTCCACCAGCTCGGCCCCGGTCCGGTTCAGCGCGCTGTGGAACAACGCGACCCGGCCGTGCGCGCCGACGAACACCACCGCCGCCGCGCGGCCCGGGGTCACGCGCAGCTCGCGGCCCGCCTCGACGCAGCGCTCGAAGCCCGCCGTCAGCCGGTCGATCACGTCCAGCAGCGGGCCCGTCGGACGGGTGCCGGGCTCCAGGTCGGACGCGCCGTTCGCGAGCATCAGCCGGTAATGCCCCGGATTCTGCATCGCGAACGCGCAGTAGGCGTGAATCTGCGCCCGGATCCGGCCGACGGGGTCGGTTTCGCCGATTGACTCCTCCGCCGCGCGCATGGAATCGGCCAGCCGCGCGTATTCGTGGTCGAGCAGCCCGCGAACCAATTCCGCACGGTCGGAAAAATGCTGGTAGATGCTCGCCGGGGCGATGCCGACGGCGCGGGCGACGCCGCGGATCGTCAGCCCGTCCTCGCCGCCGAGCTCGGCGAGCAGCCGGCCGGCCGCGGCCAGGATCTCGCCGCGCAACCGTTCGCCTTCGCCCCAGCGGTTTCTCGTCCGTCCCATTCCGGCTTCGACGCGTTCCGCCACCCGCCTATTCATACGCCCGCGCCGGAGACCCCGGTATTCCGGGGTCGGCGAAAACGCCTTCAGGAAACCAGCGCGGGGTACAACCCGGTGAGATCTCCGGCGAGCCCGGCCCGCACGTTCCGGCTGACGTCGTCGGCGAGCACCTCGAACCGGCCGTCCTCGACGCCGTCCAGGGCCAGCCCCGCCACGACCGCCGGATCGACCTTGGGACCGTCGACGTCCTTGGCCATGTCGGTGTCCATGTACCCGACGTGCAGCGCGGTCACCTGCGTCTTCTGCGGGGCCAGCTCCAGGCGCAGCGCGTTGGTCAGTGACCAGGCCGCCGACTTCGCCGCGGAGTACGCCGCGACCCGCGGGGCGGTGAACCAGGAAAGCACCGAAAGCACGTTCAGCACCGCGCCGCCGCCGTTGCGCTCCAGGACCGGCGCGAACTCGCGCGTCACGGCCAGGGTGCCGAAGAAGTGCGTGTCCATCTCCAGCCGGATGTCCTCGATGGACCCGCCGAGCAACGACGCCCCGGTCGACGAGCCGGCGTTGTTGACCAGCAGCGTGACGTCGCCGGCCAGCGCGGCGGCTTCCCGGATCGACTCCGGGTCGGTGACGTCCAGCTTCAGCGGAACCACCCCCGGCAGGTCGATCGACTCCGGATTCCGCGCGGCGGCGTACACCTTCGCCGCACCCCGGTCCAGCAGTTCCACGGCGAACCGGCGGCCGAGGCCCCGATTGGCTCCGGTGACCAGCGCCACCGCACCCGAGATCTCCATGACGAACTCCTCTCGCACCTGGCTTGCTCGTTGCAAGCTAGCTGAGGACGACACTACGACGTAGACTTGCTTCAAGCAAGTCAGGTCGAAGGGATCACACGATGAGCCGTCGCATCACCTGGGCGGACGCCGCCTGCCCGATCGCCCGCGCCGCCGACGTCCTCGGCGAGCCGTGGACGCTGCTGATCCTGCGCAACGCCACCGCGGGCACCACCCGGTTCGAGGACTTCCGCGCCCAGCTCGGCATCGCCGACAACGTGCTGACCACCCGGCTGGCCAAGCTCGTCGACCGCGGCCTGCTGACGAAGCTGCCCTACCGCGACGGCGGCCGCACCCGCCACGAGTACCGCCTCACCCAGGCCGGCTCGGACGCATTGCCGGTGCTGCACGCCCTCGGCACGTGGGGACACACCTACACCTCCTCGGAAGCCGGGCCGACGACGCTGGTCCACACCCGCTGCGGGCAGGCCACCCGGCCGGGCGCGAAGTGCGACGCCTGCGGGAAACCCCTGGCCAGGGGCGATCTGGCGTGGCGCGGATCCTGGCTGGGCGAAGGCGAGATCCCGCTGGCCGATCCGGTCGGCTGAGCCGAACGGCCCCAAGCCGGTACGAAAGTCGGGTCACAAACGCCGGGCGATTCCGTAAGTTCGACACCCAGCGCGCGCAGACCCGGTAAATTCCCCACGGCAAGGAGTCGTCCCGATGTCCAGGAAGTACCTGCTGCCCGGAGCTGCCGCCGCCCTGGCGATGATCGCGACCCCGCTGACGGCCGGCCCGGCCTTCGCGGCCCCGGAAGCGGCCACGATCGTCTACTACGACACCTCGGACGCCCCCAGCTTCCGCGACGTGATCAACGCGGGCGCGGCCCACTGGAACGCGGCGGTGTCGAACGTCAAGCTCCAGGAAAGCTCCTCGGGTGCGTCGCTGCACTACACCGAGGGCAACGACCCGCGCGGGTCGTACGCCCAGACCGACGGCCACGGCAGCGGCACGATCTTCATCGACTACACCCAGGCCCAGCAGTACGACCAGACCCGCATCGCGGCCCACGAAACCGGGCACGCGCTGGGCCTGCCGGACCACTACGAAGGCCCGTGCTCGGAACTGATGTCCGGCGGTGGCCCCGGCCCGTCCTGCACCAACGCCGACCCGAACGCCCAGGAGGCGTCGCAGGTGGAATCCCTGTGGGCCAACGGCTTCACCGGCGCCCGCAAGGCCGCCTCCCGCGTCTACGAAGTCACGATGCCCGTGCGCTGACGGGCTTCACGCGTGCGCGAAGGGGCATCACGCGTGATCGGGGCGGCATCGGCGTGCTGCCCATAGGTCACGCGTGATGCCCCGGGGCGGACGAGCCGCTCACCGCAGCCCGCCGATCACCGGCCGACGGCCGCGGCCGGGCCGCCTTCCGCGCCGCCGGACAGGCTAGGTTCGGGGACATGCTCACCACGCTGGCCGTCGAGAACTACCGCTCGCTGCGTGACCTGGTGCTGCCGCTGTCCGGCCTGACCGTCGTCACCGGGCCGAACGGCAGCGGCAAGTCGAGCCTGTACCGGGCACTGCGGCTGCTGGCGGACGCGTCCCGCAACGGCGCGGTGGCGGCACTGGCCCGGGAGGGCGGGCTACCGTCGACGCTGTGGGCCGGCCCGGAGAACGGCGTCCGCCGGGGCACCACACGGGTCCAGGGCAAGGTGCACACGAAGGCCGTCGGGCTGCGGCTCGGCTTCGCGGGCGACGAGTTCGGCTACGCGCTCGACCTGGGCCTGCCGGTACCGGGCGCGACGCTGTTCAACCTCGACCCGGAGTTCAAGCGGGAAGCGGTCTGGTCGGGCCCTTACTTGCGGCCGGCCGCGTTGCTCGCGGACCGCGCGGGCCCGTCGGTGCGCACGCGCGTGACGTCCGGGGCGTGGGGCGACGAACGGTTCAAGATCCGGTTGACCGACAGCATGCTGAGCGAGTTCGCGGACCCGCGGGCGTGCCCGGAGCTGGTGGTGCTGCGCGAACGCATCCGGTCGTGGCGGTTCTACGACCACTTCCGCACGGACGCCGGCGCCCCGGCCCGCCAGCCCCGCATCGGCACGCGCACGCCGGTGCTGTCCCACGACGGCGCCGACCTCGCGGCGGCCCTGCAGACGATCATCGAGGTGGGCCGGGCCGCGGAGCTCGAGGACGTGATCGACGCGGCCTTCCCGGGCTCGACCGTGGAGGTGCGCCGCTCCGAGGACGGCCTGCTGTCGGTCGAGTTCCGCCAGCACGGCCTGCTGCGCCCGCTGTCGGCCGCGGAGCTGTCGGACGGAACGCTGCGGTTCCTGCTGTGGGTGGCGGCCCTGCTGACCCCGCGCCCGCCGGAGCTGCTGGTGCTGAACGAGCCGGAGACGAGCCTCCACCCGGACCTCCTCCCGGCCCTGGCGACGTTGATCGCCACGGCGGCGAAGGAGACCCAGCTGGTGGTGGTGTCCCACGCCCGGCCCCTGATCCGCGCCCTGGCCGAGGTGACCGACGTGGGCACGGTCGAGCTGGAGAAGGAGTACGGCGAGACGAAGGTGTCCGGCCAGGGCCGTCTGGACCGCCCGTCCTGGCACTGGCCGGCCCGCTGACCCCCGGCTCGCGTACCGGAACGGACGACACGCGTACCCAGCGGGCCGACACGCGTACCGGAACGGACGACACGACGAACCCCGGCCCGGAGGGCGTGTCGTCCGGCCAGGTACGCGTGTCGTCCGGCCAGGTACGCGTGTCGTCCGGCCAGGTACGCGTGTCGTCCGGCCCGGAGGCCGTGTCGTCCGGCCGGGTACGCGTGTCGTCCGGGTGGGTACGCGGGTCAGCGGCCGCCGGTGCTTTCGCGGATCTCCAGGGCGAACGGGGTCTGGATGTCCTGCGGCGGGGACGTCTTGTCGCCGGTGATGCGGCGGTGCACGAGGTCCACCGCGGCCTCCGCCAGGGCCGTTTTGTCCGGCGCGATCGTCGTCAGCGACGGCAGTGAGAATGCGCTCTCTTCGTTGTTGTCGAAACCCACGATCGCCACGTCCTCCGGCACCCGCAGGCCCAGCTCGGCCACCGCGCGCAGCGCGCCGATGGCCAGCAGGTCGTTGAAGCAGAACACCGCGTCCGGCGGCGAAGGCAGGGCCAGCAACGACTTCATCGCCGCCGAGCCCACCGAGCGGTGCCACTTCTCCGCCGGGGCCACCAGCGTGTCCGAATAGGACAGACCCGCCGCGGCCAGCGCCGCCCGGTAGCCGGCCAGGCGCTGCGACGACGTCCCGCGGGAGGGATTCCGCCCGATCGCCGCGATGCGTGTGCGCCCCAGCGAGGCCAGGTGGGACACCGCCGTGCTCGCGGCCAGGACGTTGTCGATCGCCACGTGGTCGATCGGCACGTCCACCGCGTGCTCGCCCAGCATGACCAGCGGGATTCCGCCCGGGTCGGCCGGGAAGTCCGCCGCCTCCAGGGCTTCCGGGTGGACCAGGGCGCCGTCGACCAGGTGCGGCCCCAGCGACGAAAGCGTCTCCCGCTCCCGCGGCCGCGTCCCCTGCGTCTGTTCGATCAGGACGCTCCAGCCGCGCTTCTGCGCCGCCGTGATCACCAGGCCGGCCAGCTCGCCGAAGTACGGGATGGACAGCTCCGGCACCATCAGCGCCAGGAAGCCGGTGCGGCCGCGGCGGAGGTTGCGCGCCCCGACGTTCGGCCGGTACCCGGTCGCCGCGAGGGCTTCTTCGACGCGCCGCCGGTTCTCCGGCTTGACGAAGGCGTAGCCGTTCACGACGTTCGACACCGTCTTCACCGACACTCCGGCAAGCGTGGCGACGTCCTTGAGCGTCACGGTCACGGGCGGTCCCTTCAGAGAGTGAGCACGAAGTGTAGCCAACGGCTGCCGGTTTACAACGTTGTTCCAACGATGTAAAAAGTACCCCAAGGCTCCCGTGGTGACCCCGATCACCCCGGCGAGCGGGTCACCAACGACGCTGCCCGAGGAGTCGACGTGCTCTTGCCCTCCCGTCCCCGACTGGTCCTGGTCACCGCGGCCGCCGCCGCGCTGACCCTCACCTCCTGCACCGCCCGGGAAGAAAGCCCCGCGGCGCCCTCCAGCGGCGGCGGACCGGCCGCCAGCGCCCAGTCCGCCGCGCCGTCCGCCGACGGCTGCACGCTCCAGAAAACCGGTTACCCCAAGGTCGACCTGAAGACCGCGGTGGTGGGTTTCTCCCAGTCCGAAAAGGAGGCCAACCCCTTCCGGATCACCGAGACGCAGTCCATCCGCGACGAAGCCGCGAAGCTGGGTATCGGCAACCTGCTGGTCACCAACGCCCAGAGCGACCTGAACCGCCAGATCAGCGACATCAAGTCGATGCTCGACCGCGGTGCCCAGCTGCTGATCGTCGCGCCGTTGAACTCCGACGGCCTGCAGCCCGCCCTCGACGCGGCGAAGGCCAAGAAGGTCCCGGTCGTCACCATCGACCGCAAGGTGACGTCCCAGCCGTGCACCGACTACCTGACCTTCATCGGCTCGAACTTCGTCGAGCAGGGCAAGCGCGCCGCCCAGGAGACCGCGCGGGTCACCGGCGGCACCGGCAAGGTCGCGATCCTGCTCGGCTCGTCCGGCAACAACGTCACCACCGACCGCACCAAGGGCTTCAAGGACGAGCTCGCGAAGACGCCGGGGCTGTCCGTGGTCGCCGAGCAGACCGGCGAGTTCGACCGCTCCAAGGGCCAGGCCGTGATGGAGCAGCTCATCCAGAGCCACCCGGACATCACCGCGGTCTACGCCGAGAACGACGAGATGGGCGTCGGCGCGGTCAACGCGCTGAAGACGGCGGGCAAGGCGCCCGGCAAGGACGTCAAGATCGTCTCCATCGACGGCACCCGCAACGCCGTGCAGCTCATCGTCGACGGCAGCTACAACGCGGTGATCGAGTCCAACCCGCGCTTCGGCCCGCTGGCCTTCCAGACGCTGCAGAAGTTCGCCGACGGCGAGGCCATCCCGCCCAGCATCGTCATCACCGACGACCAGTACGACGAGACGAACGCGGCGCAGAAGGTCGGGAACTCCTACAAATGACGGCCACCACCGAAGTGCGGACCGCACCGGTGCTCGAGGTGACCGGGGTGACCAAGCGGTTCCCCGGCACCCTCGCGCTCGACGACGTCAGCTTCGCGCTGGCCCCGGGCGAAGTGCACGCGCTGGTCGGCGAGAACGGCGCCGGCAAGTCCACGCTGATCAAGGTGCTCACCGGCGTCTACCAGCCCGACGAGGGAGAAGTGCGGCACCTCGGCGAGCCGGTGACGTTCAAGCGGCCGATCGACGCCCAGCGCGCCGGGATCTCCACGATCTACCAGGAGGTCAACCTCGTCCCGCTGATGAGCATCGCCGGCAACGTCTTCCTCGGCCGCGAGCCGCGCACGAAGGCCGGCCTGGTCGACTGGTCGAAGATGTACGCCGACGCCCGCGAGCTGCTCAAGGGCTACGGCATCACCGACGACGTCAAACGGCCGCTGCACACCCTCGGGGTCGGCGCCCAGCAGATGGTCGCCCTCGCCCGCGCGGTGTCGACCGACGCCAAGGTCGTCATCATGGACGAGCCGACGTCCTCGCTGGAACCGCGCGAGGTCGAGACGCTGTTCGAGGTGCTGAACCGGCTGCACGCCCACGGCATCGCGATCGTCTACGTCAGCCACCGGATGGACGAGCTGTACCGGGTCTGCGACAGCGTCACCGTGCTGCGCGACGGCCGCGTCGTCCACAGTGGACCGCTGAAGCCGCTGCCGCGCATCGAGCTCGTGTCGCTGATGCTCGGCCGCGAGATCCGGCAGATCCGCGAAGAGGGCGTCACGGCGTTCGGCGAGGAGCACGACGTCGAGCGCGAGCCGCTGCTCAAGGCCGAAAACCTCAGCGGCATGCGGAAGCTGCACGACGTCTCGGTCAGCATCCGGCCCGGCGAGGTCGTCGGCCTGGCCGGGCTGCTCGGCTCGGGCCGCAGCGAGACGGCCCGGGCCATCGTCGGCGCCTTCCCCCTCGACGGCGGCAGCGTGCTGCTCGCCGGGAAACCGCTCAAGAAAGGCCGGATCGCCCAAGCGATGCGGGCCGGGATCGCGCTGCTGGCCGAGGACCGCAAGACCGACGGGATCATCCCGAACCTGTCCGTCCGCGAGAACATCGTGCTCGCCGCACTGCCGGCCCTCTCGCCGTTCGGCCTGGTCAGCAAGGCCAAGCAGGACCGGATCGTGCAGGTCTTCATGGAGCGGCTGCGGATCAAGGCGGCCAGTCCCGAGCAGAGGGTGTCGGAGCTGTCCGGTGGCAACCAGCAGAAGGTGCTGCTGGCCCGCTGGCTCGCCACCGGCCCGAAGATCCTGCTGCTCGACGAGCCGACCCGCGGCATCGACGTCGGCGCGAAGGCCGAGGTCCAGGCGCTGATCGACGAACTCGCGCAGGAAGGGCTCGGCGTCCTGCTCATCTCGTCCGAACTGGAGGAACTGATCGACGGCTCCGACCGCGTGGTCGTCCTGCGCGACGGCTCGGTGGCCGGCGAACTGACCGGCGACCGCATCACCGAAGAGAACGTCCTGACGGCCATCGCGGCGGAAACCACCGGGGGTGACAACGATGTCCACGGCCACCCTTGAGCGCGCGAAGGTCACCGCGTGGCTGCAGAACTACGGCGTCTACCTGGCCGTCGTCGTGCTGCTGCTGTTCAACGTGGTGTTCACCGAGAACTTCCTGTCGGCGGCCAACTTCCGCACCCAGCTGGTGCAGGCGGCGCCGGTCTGCATCGTCGCGCTCGGCATGGCGCTGGTGATCGGCACCGAGGGCATCGACCTCTCGGTCGGCTCGGTGATGTCGATCGCCGCCGCGCTCATCCCGCTCTACCTGGGCGCGGGGCCACTGACGGCGATCATCGTGGCCGTCATCGCCGGGATCGTCTCCGGCCTGTTCAGCGGGTACCTGGTGGCCTACCTGGGCATCCAGCCGATCATCGCGACCCTCGCCCTGCTGGTCGGCGGCCGCGGGCTCGCGCTGGTCATCGCGCACGGCCAGCTCGTCCAGCTGCACAACCGGGACTTCCTCGAACTCGGCACCGGTGACGTCCTCGGCGTCCCGATCATGGTCGTCGTCGCGGGTGTCCTCGCCGTGCTGGCCGGGCTGGTCGTCCAGCGCACGACGTTCGGGCGGCACCTGGTCGCCGTCGGCGGCAACCGCGCGGCGAGCACCCTGGCCGGGCTGCCGGTGAAACGCGTGCTCGTCGGCGTCTACGTCATCTCCGGGGCGCTGGCCGCGGTGGCCGGCGTGCTGGCGACGTCGAGACTGGGCGCCAGCGACCCCAACGACCTCGGGCTGCTCATGGAACTGTCCGCGATCACCGCGGTCGTCGTCGGCGGTACGCCGCTGACCGGCGGCCGGGTCCGCGTGCTCGGCACCGTGTTCGGTGCGCTGCTCATGCAGCTCGTCCACGCCACCCTGATCAAGCACAACCTGCCGGACTCGACCGCGCAGATGGTCCAAGCGGCCATCATCGTCGTCGCGGTCTACGTCGCTCGCGAGCGGAGCAGCCGATGACCGCAACGCAGACCACGGAACGCAACGCCGCCTTCGCCGGAGTCCTGCAACGCCAGGGCGCGGCCGTCGTGCTCGTGCTGGGCATGGCCGCGGCGTGGTTCGCCTTCCCCCGCTTCGGGTCCGCGGACAACCTGCGGGACCTGGCGCTCCAGAGCTCCTTCCTGGCGGTGATCGCGCTCGGGATGACCTTCGTCATCATTTCCGGGGGCATCGACCTCTCGGTCGGGTCGAACTACGCGCTCGGCGGCGTCCTGGCCGCGTACGGCGCCCAGTACGGGCTGGTCGTGGCGATCCTGCTGCCCCTGGCGGTGTGTTCGCTGATCGGGTTCGTCAACGGCGTGCTCATCGCGCGCACCGGGATGGCGCCGTTCATCGTCACGCTCGCGTCGCTGCTGTTCGCCAGGGGACTGCTGCTGGCGCTGACGTCCGAAGGGGCGACGACGTACAAAGTGGACGCCGGTTCGGCGTTCCTCTGGCTCGGCCAGGGCACGATCTTCGGCATCGGCGTCCCGGTGTACCTGACGCTCGTCCTGTTCGCCCTCGGCGGGCTCCTGTTGCGCCGCACGCGCTTCGGCCAGTCCGTGTTCGCCATCGGCGGCGCCGAGCAGTCGGCGATGCTGATGGGACTTCCGGTGGCCCGCACCAAGATCGGCCTCTACACGCTCAGCGGCGCGCTCGCCGGCGTCGCGGGCATCCTCACCGCCGCCTACCTGCAATCCGGCGTCACGGTGATCGGTGTCGGCACCGAACTCGACGCGATCTCCGTCGTGGTCATCGGCGGCACGCTGCTCACCGGCGGCGCCGGGACGATCATCGGCACGCTCGTCGGCGTGCTGCTGCGCACGCTCATCCAGAACGTCATCAACCAGATCGGCACCCTCGACTCCAACTACCAGACCGTGGTGAGCGGGGCCTTCCTGCTCGTCGTCGTGGTGATCCAGCGCCTGCTCGCGCGCTCCCGTACCCGCTGACCCCTGTCCCCTACCAGGAGGTTCGACGATGCTCCGCCCCGCCCGCCTGGCCGCCGTGCTGGCCCTGGCGCTCACCGGACTCGCGGTGCCCACCGCGAACGCCGCGGCGCCACCGCAGTGGCAGCGGCTCGCGCCGCCGCTGTCGACGCCGTGGACGAACGACGTCTCCCCCACCAACGCCCTGCCGGACTACCCGAGACCGCAGCTGACCCGCGCGAAGTGGCAGAACCTCAACGGCGTCTGGGAATTCTCCTCGGCCAAGCCCGGGGAGGCCGCGCCGGTGGGCAGGACGCTGGGCGAGCGGATCCTGGTGCCGTACCCGGTCGAGTCGGCGCTGTCGGGGATCATGCGCCACGAGACGAACATGTGGTACCGGCGGACGTTCCAGCTGCCGCGCGACTGGCGGGGCCAGCGCATCCTGCTGCACTTCCAGGCCGTCGACTACGACACGACGGTGATCGTCAACGGCAAGACCGTCTCCCGGCACACCGGTGGCTACGACGCCTTCTCGGTCGACGTCACCGACGCCCTGACCACCGCCCGCGACCAGGAGCTGATCGTCGGCGTCGCCGACCCGAACGACCAGGGCGGGCAGCCGATCGGCAAGCAGCGCCAACCCGGTGACGGCATCTTCTACACGCCGTCGTCGGGCATCTGGCAGACCGTCTGGATGGAACCGGTCGCGTCCGCGCGCATCGACCGCCTGGACGTGACGCCGGACCTCGGTTCCGTGACGGTGACCGCGGTCGTCGGCGGGCCGGTGAAGCAGCGCGTCGAAGCGACGGCCTACGACCACGGCCGCCCGGTCGGGCGCGTGTCCGGCGACGCGAACAAGCCGTTGAAGCTCAAGGTGGACCGGCCGCACCTGTGGTCGCCCGACGACCCGTTCCTGTACGACCTGCGGGTGAAGCTCGTCCCGTCGGGCGACGAGGTCGGCTCGTACTTCGGGCTGCGCACGGTCGGGCTCGGCAAGACCGCCGACGGCAAGCAGCGGATGCTGCTCAACGGCAAGTTCGTCATGCAGGTCGGCCCGCTCGACCAGGGCTTCTGGCCGGACGGCATCTACACCGCGCCGACCGACGCCGCGCTGAAGTTCGACCTGGAGCAGGAGAAGGCGCTCGGCTTCAACATGGTGCGCAAGCACATCAAGGTCGAGCCGGACCGCTGGTACTACTACGCCGACAAGCTCGGTCTCCTGGTCTGGCAGGACATGCCGGCGATGAAGGACGACGTCGAGCCGTCCGCGGCTTCGCGCGTCAACTTCGAGTCCGAGCTGAAGCGGATGATCGACCAGCACCGCAGCTTCCCGTCGATCGTCAGCTGGGTGCCGTTCAACGAGGGCTGGGGCGACTACGAAGTCGGCCGCATCGCCGACCTGGTCAAGTCCTGGGACCCGACGCGGCTGGTGAACGCCGAATCCGGCGTCAACTGCTGCCGGTCCGAACCGGACAGCGGCAAGGGTGACGTCTACGACGACCACACCTACACCGGCCCGGGCACCCCGGCGCAGAGCGGCACCCGCGCGGCGGTCGACGGCGAGTACGGCGGCCTCGGCCTCAAGGTCGCCGGGCACGAGTTCGACCCGGCGGGCAGCTTCGCCTACGAAATGGAACCCGACAGCGCGACGCTGACCCGGCGCTACGGCGAACTCCAGCAGCGCCTGCTGCTGGTCGCCCAGCGGTGCGGGGTGTCCGCGGGTGTCTACACGCAGACCACCGACGTCGAGAAGGAGGTCAACGGCTTCTTCACCTACGACCGGCAGGTGAAGAAGATGGACTTCGCGGCGGTCCGCGCGGCGAACCTCGCGGTGATCAAGGGGGCCACCGGCGCCCCGGTGTCCGGTCCGTCCGTTCCCGCCGGAACGCCCGGGATCGACGGCATCGCCGCCTACCCCTTCGACGAGAACGTGGGCACGGTGGCCGAGGACGTCGTCGGCAGCCACGACGCCACGCTGGTCGGCGGCGCGTCCTGGACGGCCGGCAAGAGCGGGTCGGCGCTGGCCACCAACGGTTCCGGCCAGTTCGCCGACACCGGCGCGGCCCTGGTGAACACCGAAGGCAGTTACAGCGCGGCGGCGTGGGTCCGCTTCAACGCGGTCGGCGACGGCTTCCAGACGATCGTGAGCCAGGACGGCGACAGCAACAGCGCGTTCTTCCTGCAGTACTCGGGTGCGGACCACCGGCTCGCGATGAGCTTCGTGGGCACGCGGGCCCTGGCGCCCACGGCTCCGGAAGCGAACCGCTGGTACCACGTGGTCGGCGTCCGCGACGCGGCCGCGGGCACGCTCAAGCTGTACGTGGACGGTCAGTTGGCGGCGACGAAGAGCGTCTGCCTCGGCGAAGCGTCGACGGGCCACACGGTGATCGGCCGCGGCAAGTACGGCGGCGGCCCGGTCGACTTCCTCAACGGGGCGGTCGACCAGGTCCACGTCTACGACCGGGCCCTGTCCGATTCGGACGTGAGCGCGTTGTACTCGAGCGGGAAGTAGGAAACCAACCGGACGGCCCGGGGACCGCGGTCCCCGGGCCGTCCTTCACCCTTGCCGGGCGACCATGGCGCCGCGGCTACCGGTCGGTCGACGCCTTCGCCCCGGTCTCGCGCCGCGACTTGACCCGGTGGTAGCTCCAGCCCAGCAGCGCGAACAGGATGATCGAGGACAGGATCAGGCTCGACCCGGTGCTCCAGCCGCTGAACGGCAGCGACTTCACCGTGCCCCAGACGATCCCCGCCGCCAGCAGCGCCAGCCCGGCCAGCACCGATCCGGCGATCCGCAGCGGCGACGACACGCTGTCCTCGGCCGCCTTCATCGCGCGGTCGCGCACCGGGTCGACGTACTTCTCCAGCGCCGGGAACTCCGAGGCCAGCACCAGGAGCCCGGCGAGCACGAGCAGCAGCCCGGGGCCGGGGAGGACGAGCAGCACCACGCCGACCACCAGCAGGACCGCACCCGCCACGGTGATCAGGATCCGCTTCGCCTGCTTGCCGATGCCCACTGGGCGTCTCCCCTCGTCTTCCCCGATTGTTCCTGGTCGCGGCGCCGCGTGCCACTCGCCAGGACCCGGGCCCTGGCCGCGGCCACCGTCAGCCCCGCCAGCGCGGCCACGCCGAGCGCGGCCACGAGCCCCGGCCAGACGTAGAGCACCTGGGCGTAGGTACCCCGCCGTCCGGCGAATACCCACCCGAGCAGCTGCGGCAGGAACACCAGCGGGACGAGCGGCAGCAGCGGCGGCGCGACCCGCCACCACCGGGGCTTCCGCCCGGCCCGGCGGACGCCCAGGACGGCGAGGCCCACCACGAGCAGCGCCAGGGCGCCGAGCACCCGGTCCGCGACCACCCCGGCGGGCAGGGCCGGCTCCGGCGTGCCGCCTTCCAGCAGGCTCGCGAGGCCCTGGGCCAGCAGCTCCGCGTCGTTGTCCAGGGCCAGCCCGGTGTTCGCGAGCACGGCGATGCCGTACCCGCCGGGCAGCAGCACCTGCGCCGCGGTGTGGGTGAACAACTCGCCGGTGTGCGACGTCCGCCCGTCCCGGACGCGCCAGCCCAGCGCGTAGTCGCGTCCGGGCGCGGGCGTGTGGGCGGTCCGGACCGATTCCGGGGTCAGCACCCCGCCGCCGTCCTGCTGCGCCCGCAGCCACTTCGCCAGGTCCGCCGCGGTGCTGAGCACGCCGTGACTGCCGCCGGTGAACCAGTCCGGTTCGGACGCCGGCACCTCGATCCCGAACGCCCGGACGTACCCCTCGGTCCCGGACGGCGGCGCGTCCACGGCGGTGCTGCCGGTCATCCCCAGCGGCCGGAAGAGGTGCCCGGCGAGGTGGTCCGCGAACGGTTGCCCGGCCACGACCTCGACGATCCGCGCGGCGACCTCGTAGTTCGGGTTGTGGTAGTGGAACGTGGTGCCCGGCTCGCCGGCGAGTTCCGCGTCCTTCAGCCGGGCCACGGCCTCGGCGAGGGTGTGCGGCTGCGGCAGGGTCAGGTCGGGGAAGGCGGAGTCGGCCATCCCGGACGTCTGGTCCAGCAGCATCCGGACGGTGATCTTCGCGCCGCGCGGATCGGCGAGCCGGAAGTCGGGCAGGTACCGCGTCACGGGCTCGTCCAGCCGCAGCCGGCCGGCTTCGGCGAGCTGCAGGACGGTGATGGCCGTCATGGACTTGCTCACCGACGCGATCGGCAGCCGGGTCTCCGCGGTCAGCGGCGCGCCCGCGGCGTCGTGGCCGTAGCCGGCGGTCCGGACCACTTCGTCGCCGTGGGTGATCGCGACGGCCGCGCCGGGGAGGCCGGTGTGGTCCAGGTAGGCGCGGACGTAGCTGTCGATGTCCGGGCGCGGGGCCGCCGCGGCCGGGGTCGCCGTGGCCGTCAGGAGGGCCGCCAGCGCGAGGAGAAGCCTGATCATGGGGTGAAGGTAGGCAGCGCGGGGTGGCGGCCGCCGCTGCCGGACGACCGGGACGACCCCTTACTTTCGGCACCTTCCCGTGATTTACTCAATCCATCGGTTGATAAACCAAATGGTTGACCAGGAGGTGCGGGCGATGCCCGGAGTGGTGGCGAGTTTCTGCATGTCGCTCGACGGATTCGTGGCCCGGCCCGACGACAGCGTCGGGCCGCTCTTCGACTGGTACCGGGCCGGGGACGTCGAGCTGCCGATGATCGGCTACCCGATGACGTTCCGGGTCGCGGCGGCGAGCGCGGAGTACCTGGGCACGTTCCTGGATTCGGTGCGCCACAGCGCGTTCGTGTGCGGCCGCCGCGTGTTCGAGTACACGCACGGCTGGGGCGGCCGGCCGCCGGGCGGTGGCACGGCGTTCGTCGTGACCCACCGCCCGCCCCCGGCGGACTGGCCCGCCGACCACCTGGCGCCCTTCACGTTCTGCCCGGACGTCGCGACCGCGGTCGAGCAGGCCCGGTCGGCGGGCGACGGAACGGTCGGCGTTTCCGGGCCGTCGATCGCGCAGCAGTGCCTGGAGCTCGGGCTGCTCGACGAGCTGCGGATCGACCTGGTGCCGGTGCTGCTCGGCGAAGGGGTGCGGTACTTCGGGCGCCCCGACCTCGGGAAGTCCGAGCTGGAGCAGGTGGAAGTCGTTGCCGGACAAGGGGTCACCCATCTCCGGTACCGGGTCCACCACCCGTGACCGCCTTACTCGGCCGCCAGCAACTGCTCGAACGGAACGAAATCCGGCTCGCTCGAGGCGGCGACCCGCCCCGAGGCCGACGAAGCCAGTTCCGCCCCCGCCTTCTCGATCCGCCGCTGCAACGCCCCCGAAGCCTCGCCGCTGCCCCAGTCCGACGATGCCGCGTACACGCCGGTGGCCACCGGATCCGCCTTCAGGTACCCGAACAACGGCCGCAGCTGGTAGTCCAGCACCAGCGAATGCCGTTCCGTGCCGCCGGTGGCCGCGAGCAGCACCGGCTTGCCGACCAGCGAATCCGTGTCGAGCACGTCGAAGAACGACTTGAACAGCCCGCTGTAGCCGGCCGTGAACACCGGGGTCACCGCGATCACCGCGTCCGCGCCGGTCACCGTCTCGATCGCGGTGCGCAGCTGGGGGCTCGGGAAGCCGGTCAGCAGGTTCTTCGTGACGTCCAAGGCGATGTCCCGCAGCTCCACCACGGACACCGAGACCGGTTCCCCGGCCGCGGCGACGGTCGCCGCGGCCAGGCGGTCGGCGAGCAGGCGGGTCGACGAAGGCACCGACAGGCCCGCGGTCACCACTGCGAGCTTCATACCGTCGCCTCCACCGCGGCCGAAGCCGCCGCCTTCAGGGATTCGTGCGTCGGCGCGTCCGGCACGTGCGCCGGGCGCAGGGCGTCGAGTTCCTTGCGCAGCACCGGGACCACGTGCTCGCCGAGCAGGTCGAGCTGTTCCAGGACGGTCTTCAGCGGCAGGCCGGCGTGGTCCATCAGGAACAGCTGGCGCTGGTAGTCGCCGAAGTGCTCGCGGAAGGTCAGCGTCTTGTCGATGACCTCCTGCGGGCTGCCCACGGTCAGCGGCGTCTGATCGGTGAACTCCTCCAGGGACGGCCCGTGCCCGTACACCGGCGCGTTGTCGAAGTACGGCCGGAACTCGTTCCACGCGTCCTGGGACTTGGGCCGGATGAACGCCTGGCCGCCCAGGCCGACGATCGCCTGGTCCGCCGAGCCGTGGCCGTAGTGCTCGAACCGCTGGCGGTAGAAGGAGATCAGCTGCTGGAAGTGTTCCTTCGGCCAGAAGATGTGGTTGGCGAAGAAGCCGTCGCCGTAGTACGCGGCCTGCTCGGCGATCTCCGGGCTGCGGATCGAACCGTGCCACACGAACGGCGGGACGCCGTCCAGGGGCCGCGGGGTGGACGTGAAGCCCTGCAGCGGGGTTCGGAACTTGCCGGACCAGTCGACGACGTCTTCGCGCCACAGCTTGCGCAGCAGCGCGTAGTTCTCGATCGCGAGCGGGATGCCCTGGCGGATGTCCTGGCCGAACCACGGGTAGACCGGGCCGGTGTTGCCGCGGCCCATCATCAGGTCGACGCGGCCGTCGGCGAGGTGCTGGAGCATCGCGAAGTCCTCGGCGATCTTCACCGGGTCGTTCGTGGTGATGAGCGTCGTCGACGTCGAGAGGATCAGCTTGGACGTCTGCGCCGCGATGTGGCCCAGCATCGTCGTGGGCGACGACGGGATGAACGGCGGGTTGTGGTGCTCGCCGGTCGCGAAGACGTCGAGGCCGACCTCTTCGGCCTTGAGCGCGATGCGGACCATCGCCTTGATCCGCTCGTGCTCCGTCGGCGTGGTTCCGTTCGTGGGATCGGTCGTGACGTCGCCCACCGTGAAGATTCCGAACTGCATGACCTGCTCCCTTCGCGAGCACCATCTTACATGCGCGTTCAACTACTTCCAAGCAAGAGATATTCCGGCCGTCAGGCGTCCGAGGGGCACCGGCTAAGGTCGGGGGCATGGACGCGGAGCTCGCTCGGCTGGGTTTGGCAGAACGTTCGGTACGACTACTCGCCGGTCGCGACATCTGGGCCTCGATCACCCCCTTGCTCGCCCCGCGCCGGAACCTGGTGGCCGCCTTCGGTCACGTCGGGCCCGGCGCGGCGGCCCTGCTGCCCTTGCAACCCGGTGACACGCTGATCACGGACGCGAGCCTGGACACCGTGCTGTCCGGCGCGACGAGCCCGCACGCGCTGCTGCACTGGGTCAAGGCGGGCGTGATCGTGCACTCGCTGCGGGGCCTGAACGCGAAGCTGGTGATCGCGGAGGACGACCCGTCGTTCGTGGTGGTCGGCTCGGCCGACGTCACCGCCGCCGGCCCGCGGCAGCTGTTCGAGGCCGTCACGCTCTCGCACGAGCGGCACACCGTCGAGGAGGCCCAGGAGGCCTGGCTCGAGTGGTGCGACCTCGCGGGCCCCTCGCTGACCGCGGGTGACCTGGAGCCGCTGCTGGAGCAGTACGGCGCGGGCAAGCCGGTCACGGCCCGCCCCGCGGCGGCGACCCGGACCGCGGCAGCCCCCGCCCGGCCGGTGGTGACCAGCCGCCCGGTGACCCCGGTCCGCCCCGCGGCCGCGACGCCACCGCCCTCGCCGGTCCGCCCCGCGGCGCCCGCGCCGTCGCCGGTCCGCCCGGCCACGCCGCCCGCGTCGCCGGTGCGCCCGGCAGTGTCCGATGCCCCCGCCGCCGCTTCCCCCACGCCGGGCGCCCCGGCCACCGGGTCTCCGGCGCCGTCGCCCGCCGAGCCCGCCCGCCCGGCGCAGCCGGAGGCGGGTTTCCCGGCCGCCGAGGCCGGCTCGCCCGAAACCACGGCCGCCGCCACCGAGCCCGCTATCGCGGAACCGGTTGCGGCCGAGCCGGAAGCCGCCGAAACCGCCGAAACCACCGACGTGCCGCGCCCGTCCTGGCCGCGCCCGGCCGAGCTCTACCTGGTCAGCCTGGTCGAAGGCGGCGAACCGTCCGCCGAGGCGGAGTACCGCCTGGAAGAGCTGTCCCGCGAGTACACCCACCCCGGCGAAGACGGCGAATCGCCGTTCCGCGTCGAGCTGTTCTGGGCCGACGACGGCCAGGGCCAGGACCCGCCGCGCACGCTGCGCGCGGGCGTGCACGTGATCCCCGTCTACAGCCAGAAGCAGGGCCGTCCCCTCGTCGGGTCGCGGATCGAGGCCCCCGGGCTCGTCCTGCAGGCGCACGTCGACGAGTTCGCCTACCCCCGCCGGACGTACTGCTACGTGCTGACCCGGCAGTCGGCCGCCAAGCCGGCGTTCGGCGACCTCCGCAAAGCCCTCGCCGCGATCGGCGAGAAGCCGAACTTCCGGAACAGTTTCCAGGTCCCGCGGAAGATCGAAGCCCTGCTGGGCCTGTGGCCCGACCTGGGCTACGACCCCCGTTAGGGGGCGGCGCACGCCACTCCGGGAGCGGGAGCGCGCGAAAGTTGTCGGGGGTGGCGGATATCCTGCACTACGGTGCAGGCGAGTCCGCACCACCACCAGCACTTTCGCGAGCCACGATCCGGGAGAACGACCCTGTGACTGCCGAGACCTTGTACGGGGCCGACGACCTGACGCATCTCGAGGGTCTCGAAGCCGTCCGCAAACGACCCGGGATGTACATCGGCTCCACCGACAGCCGGGGCATCAACCACCTCTTCTCCGAGGTGGTGGACAACTCGACGGACGAGGGTGTCGCCGGCCACGCGACGAAGATCGTCGTCACGCTGCACGCCGACGGCAGCGTCCAGGTGGACGACGACGGCCGCGGCATCCCCACCGGCACCCACGCCAAGTCCGGTCTGTCCGGCGTCGAGCTGGTGCTGACGCGGCTGCACGCCGGCGGCAAGTTCGGCGGCTCCGGCTACAAGACCTCCGGCGGCCTGCACGGCGTCGGCGCTTCGGCGGTCAACGCGCTGTCGCACCGCTTCGACGTCACGGTGAAGCAGGACGGCAAGGTCCACCAGATGTCGTTCAAGCACGGCGTCCCGGGCACGTTCGACGGGCCGGGCCCGAAGGCGAAGTTCACCCGCCGGTCCGGGCTGAACGTCGTCGGCAAGATGAAGCGCGGCGAGCGCAGCGGCACGTCCATCCGCTACTGGTACGACGCGCGCTACTTCGAGTCCGGCGCGGCGCTCGACGTCGAAGGCGTCCGGTCGAAGCTGCGCAACACGGCGTTCCTCGTCCCGGGCGTCACGTACGTGCTGCGCACCGCGATCGAAGACACGATCAACGAAGAGACGTTCCACTTCCCGAACGGCCTGGCCGACATGGTCGACTTCCTCACGCCGTCGGGTGAGAAGCCGGTCTGCGGCACACTGCTGATCACCGGCGAAGGCACGTACAAGGAGAACGCGGCCGACGCCGCCGGCGTCATGCAGTCCAATGTGGAGCGCCACGCCGAGGTCGAGGTGGCGCTGCGCTGGGGCACCGGCTACGAGCGCACGGTCGAGTGCTTCACCAACACGATCCGCAACGTCCACGGCGGCACCCACCGCCGCGGCTTCGACCGCGCGATGGCGAAGGCGTTGCAGGAGGCGATCTCCAAGACCCGCGGGCTGCTCAAGCCCAAGGAGGACATGCCGACGATCGAGGACGTCCTCGAGGGCATGACGGCCGTGATCCACGTCCGGCTGCCGGAGCCGCAGTTCACGTCGCAGACCAAGGACGAGCTGTCCACCGCCGGCATCACCCGCGTGCTGCAGGGCATCGTCGACAAGCACGTCAAAGCCTGGACCGAGGATCGCAAGACGAAGTCCGAGGCCAAGGTCGTGCTGCAGAAGGTGGTCGACGCCTCCCGCGTCCGGCTCACCCAGAAGCAGCAGAAGGACGCCGCCCGGCGCAAGACCGCCCTCGAGGGCGCGGCGATGCCGCCGAAGCTGGTCGACTGCCGCACCACCGGCGTCTCCCGCAGCGAACTGTTCCTGGTCGAGGGTGACAGCGCGCTGGGGTCGGCGCGGATGGCGCGCGTGTCGGAGTACCAGGCGCTGCTGCCGCTGCGGGGCAAGATCCTGAACGTCCAGAAGGCGTCGCTGGGCGACACGCTGAAGAACGCCGAGATCGCGTCGATCGTCCAGGTGCTCGGCGCGGGCACCGGGCGCACGTTCGACCTGACGACCATGCGCTACGGCCGGGTGATCCTGATGGCCGACGCGGACGTCGACGGCTCGCACATCCGCACCCTGCTGATCACGCTGTTCGCGAAGTACATGCGCCCGGTGATCGAGGACGGCCGGCTGTACGCGGCGATGCCGCCGCTGCACAAGCTCGTCACGAAGGGCCGCAACCCGGAGACGCACTTCACGTACACGCAGCAGGAGATGGAGGCGAAGTTCGCCGAGCTGGAGAAGGCCGGCAAGAACATCGTCACCCCGGTGCCCCGGTTCAAGGGTCTCGGCGAGATGGACGCCGACGAGCTGTGGGAGACCACGATGAACCCGGCCACCCGCTCGGTCCGCCGCATCACCATGGACGACGTCGAAGCCGCCGAGGGCGCGCTGGAACTGCTGATGGGCGAGAAGGTCGAGCCCCGGCGGAACTGGCTGGTCGCCTCTTCGGACCGGATCGACCGCGAAGCCATCGACGCTTAAGTTTTCTCAGCTACCAAGGAGTTCTGCCGTGGCACGCCGCAAGGGCACCACCACCAAGGTCGATCCCAGCGCGTTCGACTCCCCCGGTGCGCACGTCTTCGACAACTCGCTCAAGACCGAGATCGAAGACTCCTACCTGGAGTACGCGTACTCGGTCATCCACTCACGCGCCCTCCCGGACGCGCGTGACGGGCTGAAGCCGGTGCACCGCCGGATCCTGTTTTCCATGCACGAGCAGGGGTACCGGCCCACACACGCGTATGTGAAGTCGTCCCGCGTGGTCGGCGACTGCTTCGTCCGCGGCGCACTGGTCTCCACCCCGGGCGGACTGCGGCCGATCGAAGAGATCGAACTCGGCGACCAGGTGCTCGACCGCCGTGGTGCCGCCGTGCCGGTCACCGAGGTCTACGAGAACCCGGTGTCCGCACTCGTGCGGGTCACGTGGTCGAACGGGCACACGATGCTCGTGACGCCGGGCCAGCGGTTCCGGACGGTGGCGGAAGACTCGAGTCTGACGTGGACGGACGCCCGCGACCTCGCCGGGCGACAGACCGTTGCCTACGGGAGCGCACGCCGCGAAAACCGTTCGACGGGCGGAGATCGCTACGCCTACCTCCTCGGCTTGATCACGGCCGAAGGGTTCGCGGTCGACCGCAACCGCGACGCGGACGGCCGGGTCCGGATCCACATGTGCGACGTGGAGCCGCTCGACGCGGTGTACGCCTGGGCAACGGCTCACGGCCTGGGCGTGTCGCGGGGGACACGCACCGCGGCGAAGCCGAGTTGGCGCGACCAGCACATTCTCACTTTCGCCCGGCACGAAGGCCTCCTTGCGGCCGGTGGCCCGCTCAGCGACGCGAAGGTCGTCCCGGCGGAGGTTCTCGCGGACCGGTCGAGCTGGGCGCCGTTCCTCGCGGGACTCTTCGACGGCGACGGCCACATCCGCAAGAGCAACCGCGAGATCGTCTACGTCAGCACGAGCGAGACGCTGGTCCGGCAGGTCTACGCGATGCTCGCGGACCTCGGGATCCACGGTCACCACTGGACCAATCCGGAGACCGGCGGCCACAAGACCTTGCTCGGTCTCTCGGTCAGCGGATCCGACGCCGCGGCACTGGCCGGCATCCTGGCGCCGTGGATCACGATCGGCTACAAGAAGAGCGATCTGGAAAAGCTCACGGAGATCACCTACGGCTACGGCGGCAAGCAGGGCAACGACCGGCTGCCCAACAAGGTGGTCATGGCCGAGTTCTCCGCGGCCCACCTCGGCGGCGGCTGGTTCCGCGACACCGAAGGAACCGCCTTCCGCGCTTCGCTGTCCGCGGTGAGCGGGGCCAAGGTCCGCTACGGCAAGGACCGGCACGGCACCGCACTGGCCGATCGCTCGTTCCCGCTCGCGCGGGCGCACCAGGACGGCTGGATCGACAAGCTGCGCCGCATCGGTTCTCCGCTGGCCGACCGGCTGGACGCGCTGAAGGGGTTCTCGTTCCTCGAAGTGGTGTCGGTCGAGCCCGTCGAGCCGGACGTCACCTACGACATCCAGGTCGGCAGCGAAGCACACGAGTTCGTGGTCGAGGGGTTCGCCGTCCACAACTGCATGGGCAAGTACCACCCCCACGGCGACACCGCGATCTACGACGCGATGGTCCGCTTGGCCCAGGACTTTTCCCTCAACGCACCCCTGATCGACGGCCACGGCAACTTCGGCTCCCCCGACGACGGCCCGGCCGCCAGCCGGTACACCGAAGCCCGCATGTCGCCCGAGGCGATGCAGCTGGTCGGCGAGCTCGGCGAAGACACCGTCGACTTCCGCCCGAACTACGACGGTTCGCTCGAAGAGCCGTCCGTGCTGCCCGCGGCGTTCCCGAACCTGCTGGTCAACGGCACGTCCGGGATCGCGGTCGGGATGGCGACCAACATGATCCCGCACAACCTCGGCGAGGTCATCGCCGCGGCGCGGTGGCTGATCACGCACCCGTCGGCGACGCTCGACAAGCTGATGGAGTTCGTGCCCGGCCCCGACCTGCCGACCGGCGGCAAGCTGCTGGGCCTCGACGAGGTCCGCCGCGCGTACGAGACCGGCCGCGGCGTGGTCCGGATGCGCGCGAACGTCGAGACCGGCCCCCTGGAAGGCAGCCGCGGGCGGCAGGCGATCACCGTCACCGAGCTGCCCTACGGCGTCGGGCCGGAGAAGGTGATCGAGAAGATCACCGACGAGGTCAACAAGTCCAAGCGGCTCACCGGCATCGCCGACGTCAAGGACCTCACCGACCGCGAGAACGGCACGCGGCTGGTCATCGAGTGCAAGGTCGGCGTCAACCCGCAGGCGCTCCTGGCCGACCTGTACCGGCTCACGCCGCTGGAGCAGTCGTTCGGCATCAACAACCTGGTGCTCGTCGACGGCCAGCCGCAGACCCTGGGCCTGAAGGAACTCCTGGAAGTCTTCCTGCGGCACCGCTACGACGTCGTCACGCGGCGCACGAAGTACCGCCGCCGCAAGCGCGAAGAGCGGCTGCACCTGGTCGACGGCCTGCTGATCGCGCTGCTGAACATCGACAAGGTGATCCGGCTCATCCGCGAAAGCGAGAACGCGCAGGCGGCCAAAGACGGCCTGATGACGCGCTTCAAGCTCTCGGAGATCCAGGCGACGTACATCCTCGACACGCCGCTGCGCCGGCTGACCAAGTACGACCGCCTCGAGCTGGAGTCGGAGCAGGAGCGGCTGCGCGAGGAAATCGCGGAGCTGACCAAGATCCTGGACGACGAGTCGGTGCTGAAGAAGCTCGTCTCGGCGGAGCTGGCGAAGATCGCGAAGGACTTCCCGACCGAGCGCCGCACCGCCCTGATCGACGGTGACCTGAAGGAGGTCCTGGCCGCGTCGAAGCCGTCAGGCCCCCTGGAGGTCGCGGACGACCCGTGCCAGGTGATCCTGTCGGCGACCGGCCTGGTGGCCCGCACCGCGGCCGAGTCCGAAGAAGCGACGGAGACGCGTCGCCGCAACGGCCGCGTGAAGCACGACGCGGTGGCGGCGCTGGTCCACACGACCGCGCGCGGGCAGATCCTCCTGGTGACCAGCCGCGGCCGCGCGTTCAAGACGGATGTCCTGCCGCTGCCGGTGCTGCCCGAGCAGGCAGGCACGGTCTCGCTGCGCGGCGGCATGGCGGCTCGCGAGCTGGTCCCCCTGGAAAAGGGCGAGACGGTGATCGGCATCGCGCCGCTGGGCGAACA
This sequence comes from Amycolatopsis sp. 505, assembly GCF_031625235.1. NCBI lineage: Bacteria > Bacillati > Actinomycetota > Actinomycetes > Pseudonocardiales > Pseudonocardiaceae > Amycolatopsis > Amycolatopsis sp. 505. Next base: position 75,269 of record NZ_JACKQP010000012.1, on the reverse strand, counting down.
GGCGGCGGGCTCCCCGGGCCTGGCCCTGGGCACGAAGGCCGGCGTCGTGAAGATCTGCGCACCGGAGTGGCCGGTCCGCTCGGACGAGTTCGAAGTGATCTCACTGAAGGACGGCGACGAAGTCGTCGGCGCGACCTGGCTGACGGACGGTTCGGAGACGCTGGCGTTCGTGTCGTCGGAGGCGTCGCTGCTGAAGTACGCGGCGTCCCTGGTCCGCCCGCAGGGCCTGAAGGGCGGCGGCATGGCGGGCATGAACGTCGGCTCGGGCTCGGTGGTGTTCTTCGGAGCGGTCCGCACGGACGACGACGAGCACGGCGAACCACTGGTGATCACGGCAACGGGCCAGAGCGTGAAGGTGACCCCGTTCAGCGAGTACCCGGCGAAGGGCCGCGCGACCGGAGGCGTCCGGGCCCAGCGTTTCCTCAAGGGCGAGACGGCGTTGCGCGTGGCCTGGATCGGCCCCCGCCCGGCCGGAGCGGCCCGCAACGGAGACCCGGTGGAGCTCCCGGAGATCGACGTCCGCCGCGACGGCTCAGGCCACGCCCACCCGGGCCCGGACGTGGTCGGCCACCTCATCGAGCGCGACTGACGGTCGTGCGTGGCAAGGCGGGTGAGAACCCGCCTTGCCACGCACGACCCGCTAGGCGACCTTGAACGACTGAGCGGCGCTGCCGCTGCAGGCCGCCTGGACCAGCTGGACGCTGTCCGCGGTGGACGATCCCGGCACGGTCAGGCACTTGCCGCTGTGGCGGGCGACGAAGTGGTAGTACCCGCTCCCCTCGGACACCGGCTGCCACTGCTGGTTGGCGCCGCCGCTGTAGGACCACAGCTGCAGCCCCGCGTTGTCCGCCGTCGACACGTCCGTCACGTCGATGACCTGGGCGGCGTTCGTCCGGTTGGTGATCCGGTCGAAACCGCCGCTCGTCGGGGCGAACTGGTACTGCTGGGCCGTCGTTCCGTTGCACGTGTACTGCTGGATCACCGTGCCGTTCGCACTGCCGGCCGCGCGGGCGTCGATGCACTTGCCCGACGCCTTGTTCGTCACCGCGTACCAGGCCGCCGGGTCGATCGTGCCCGGGTCGGTCGGGCCGGTCGAGCCGCCGCCGAGCCACTTCAGGCCGTCCAGCACGAACCGGTTCTGGTCGGCGCTCTCGAACGTCGACGACAGCGCCGTGTTCGTCTCGTAGTTCATCGCGTTGTGGCCGAAGTTGGCGTACAGCATCTTGTAGTTCTTGTTCGTCCACGCGATCGGGTAGTAGCCGCTGTACCAGGTCTGGTTCGGGTCGGTGCCGATCGGGAACGTGGACTGGTCCATCGACGCCAGGATGGTGATGTTGCCGTTCTGCCGCAGGTCGTTCTGCCAGGCGTACCACTCCGACGTCGACGACCGGATCGTCGCCGGCAGGTTCGCCGTCGACGGGTGCGTGCGGTTCTCGATCTTCAACGTCTCCGGCGTCGGGCCCCAGGTGTTCGACGTGAACCGGCCGGTGCCGAGGAATTCGTTGTGGAACCAGTTCGCGTACGACGGCGTAGAGCTGTCGTTGTAGGCGGTGACGTGGAAGCCGAAGAACCCGCCGCCGTTCTGCATGTAATTCTGGAAGCCCTGGAACTGGGCGGCCGACTGCGGCTGGTCGTCGAGGAACAGCACGACGTCGGCGGTGGACTTGGTGAGGCTCGTGAGCCGGTTCCAGTCGGTCGTCGCGGTGTAGGTGAATCCGTTGGCCGCCGCCTGCTGCGGGAACCAGACGTTGGCTTCCTTCTCGAAGCTGATGTGCGCGGCGTCGTAGCTGCCGCTGTAGAAGGCCAGCACCTTGAACGGCGTCGCGGCGTGCACCGCCGGAGCACCGAGCGAAAGTCCTAGGCAAGCGGCGAAGAAGGCGAGAATTCTGAGCAGGGGACGGCGGGGCATGCGTGTTCCTTCCGGTGGGGGACGGGGATCACCAGTGGCGCGAGTAGTGCAGGCCGAAGCCGAACGGGAACAGCGCGGGCTTGCCGTCGCCGGCGTTGATCGGCTGCTGGTCGGCGCTGCGCATCCAGGTCACCGGCAGCTTGCCGGTCGGGTTGTAGTCGCCGAAGAGGACGTCGGCGACGCCCTGGCCTTCGCTGCCGGGCAGCCAGGATTGGACGAGCCCGGCCCAGTCCGGCAGCTGCGCGGCGATGTCGAGCGGCCGCCCGGACACCAGCACGACCACCGTCGGCACGCCGGAGTCCTTCAGCTTCTGCAGCGTGGCGAGGTCGGTCGCGTCCAGGCCCATCCCCTGCGGCCGGTCGCCCTTGCCTTCGGCGTACGGCGTCTCCCCCACGACCGCGACGGCGACGTCGTAGCTGCCGTCGATCCCCGTGCCGTCCTTGGCGAAGGTGACGTCCGGCGACTTCTGCCGCATGCCCTGGACGATGGTGGTGCCCGGGATGACGGGCCCGCTGGTGCCCTGCCAGCCGACCGTCCAGCCGCCGGACTGGTTGCCGAGGTCGTCGGCGCTCTTGCCGGCCACGAAGATCTTGCTGCGCTGGGAAAGCGGCAGGACGTGGTGCTCGTTCTTCAGCAGCACCTGCGATTCCCGCACGGCCTGGCGCGCGAGCTCCCGGTGCGGCCTGCTGCCGATGGTGGCCAGGAACCGCCGGTCGGTCAGCGGGTGCTCGAACAGGCCGAGCTCGAACTTCTTGGTGAGGATGCGCCGGTTGGCGTCGTCGATCCGCGCCATCGGCACGCGGCCCTGTTCGACCAGCGACCGCAGCGTGTCGATGAACTTCTGCCACTCGAAGGGCACCATGACCATGTCGATGCCGGCGTTGATCGAGGCCTCGACCTCTTCGGGCGTGAACCCGGACTTGCCGTCGATCTTGTCGACGCCGTTGTAGTCGGAGACGACGATCCCGGTGAAGCCGAGTTCCTTCTTGAGGACGTCGTTGACCAGGTACGAGCCGGCGTGCATCTTGACGCCGTTCCAGCTGCTGTAGGAGATCATCACCGAGCCGACCCCGCGCCGGATCGCGGCCTTGAACGGCGGCAGGTGGATCGCGCGCAGCTCCTGCTCGCTGAGCTCAGTGTTGCCTTCGTTGACCCCGCCGGTGGTGCCGCCGTCGCCGACGTAGTGCTTGGCGGTGGCGAGGACCGAGCCGGGCCGGTCCAGCCGGTTCCCCTGCAGCCCGGTGATGATCGACGTCATTTCGGTGGCGAGCTGCGGAACCTCGCCGAAGGATTCGTAGGTCCGGCCCCACCGGTCGTTGCGCGCGACGCACAGGCAGGGCGCGAAGTCCCAGTCGATCCCGGTGCCGGACACCTCTTCGGCGGTGGCGCGCCCGATCTTCTCGACCAGCCGCGGATCGCGCGTCGCCCCGAGGCCGATGTTGTGCGGGAAAACGGTGGCGCCGTAGAGGCCGTTGTGGCCGTGGACGGCGTCGACGCCGTAGATGAGCGGAATGCCCAGCGGTGTGGCGAGCGCGGCCTTCTGGAAGCCGTCGTACATGTCGGCCCAGGTGATGGGCGTGTTCGGCGTCGGCTGCGAACTGCCCCCGGAGAGCAGCGACCCGAGCCGCCCGGTGGTGACGTCGGCCGGGCTTTTGACGCCGAGCCGTTCGGCCTGCATCATCTGGCCGAGCTTGTCGTCGAGGGACATCCGCGAGAGCAGATCGGCCACCCGGACCTTGACCGGGCGCCAGGAATCCTTGTAGGCGGGGCCGTTTCCGGCGAGCGCGGGCGTTTCCGAGGTGAGCAGCAGGCCCACGGCCAGCGCGCCGATGCCCAGCCTGCGTCCGAGGCGCATCCGGGTCCTCCTCGTCGAGAGACCAAAATTCACGCCTTGGATTAAGGCACAGCAGTACGCAGCTGGTCCAGACCTCTCAGCGAACTCGGTTTCCGCTCAGCGGGACCGCCGGCCGAAAGCGCTACCCGGCCAGCCGGGTACGGACGGCGCGGAGTTCACTCCCGGTGACACCGGCACCGAGCAGGTACCGCTCGACGTCGAAACCATCGAGAGTCGCCAGCACGGCCCCTTCGAGCGTGGTCCCGTGCTTCGCCAGGGCTGCCCGGATGAACGGCCCCTGGTCAGCGGCACCCATCGCGGCGACCAGCGCCGCAGTGGCTTCGGCCGACAGGGCGTAGTCGGCGGCGATCGCCCGCGGTTCGACGTCGGCCAGTGCGAGCAGCAGCAGCGTGACCAGGCCCGTCCGGTCGCGCCCCATGCCGCAGTGGAACAGCACCCCGCCGGGATCGGCGTGGGCCATCGCCTTGACGACCGCGGCGCAGCGGCCGGCCTTCTCCCGGAGGAAAACCGGGTAGTAGAGCGGGGAGCCGTTGAGCCCGGCACTGTTGATGTGCTGCCAGAGCGCGAGGTCGTCGACGTCGTCGAGCGGGACTTCGAGCCGCGCGATCCCGGCCGGGGTGACCGGCCCCGCGGTGTCCGGGGTGAACTGCGCCGAACCCGCGAGCGCGGTCCGGGCGTCCGTCGCGGGCCGGATCTCGTCCGCGTTCCGGAGGTCGACGACGGTGCGGACCCCCGCGGCCCGCGCCTGCGCCCAGCCCTCGCCGGTGACGAACCGCAGGTCCGCCGCCCGGAAGAAGGCCCCGAACCGGGTCGTCCGTCCGGACGTCGTCGGCAGCCCACCCAGATCCCGCGTGTTGTGGAAACCCGGCCAGGCAACCACCCTGCGAGTGCTCAAAGTGTCGGCCCCCTCCGGTAGCGTGGAAAACGGGGGCTGCTCACCGATCCGAGCGCAGCGAAGCCGGGTCGAAGCTCTCCCAGTAGGCGTCCTCGTCTTCGACACTCGAAGCGAGAGAAGCGGGAGCGGCAGCGGGCGCGGACCCCAGCCGCTCCTCCCGCAGCCGCTGGAACTCCTCGACCGTCATCCCCGGGTCGTCGTCCGCCGCCCGGGCCGGCGCCGGCATCCCCGTCATCTGCTCGATCATGAACGTCATGTCCTCGCCCACCAGCAAGGCGACCTTGTTGTACCCGTCTTGCGTGGCCTCGCGCATGGCCGCCTGGGCGATCTCCACCACCAGCGGCCCCAGGCCCTCCCCCAGCTCGACCGCCGACGGCGCGAGCCACAGCCGCAGCAGCTTCCCCCGCGCGTCCACCGTCACCTCGACCTGCCCGTCGCGGTCGTGCGCCGTGCCGGAAGCCGACGCCAGGAGTTCCTCGACCCGGGACATCGCCTCTTCGCGCGCCCGGGCCTGGGCGATCAGCTGACGGGTCGTGATCACCGCTGTCCCTCTCCGTACGAGTACGTCTCGGCGTCCGGGTCGTCGTCCGGGATCGGCTGGTAGCCCAGGGTTTCCAGCTGTTCCGCGGGAACGGCCGAGGACAGCGCGTGGTACATCCGGTCGCCCGCCCGCCGGGTCGCGCGCTGGGCCAGCTCGAAGATCCGGTCGGCCAGCACCGCGGACCCCTGCCGCAGCTCGGACCGGTGGATCGACAGGCCGGTCAGCAACCCGCCCGGCGCCACCTGGACCTCGATGCCCCCGGACGCGGCCTTGCCCACTACCGGGCCCGAGCGCTCGAGCCGCGCGGAAACCTCGGCGCCCGCCCGGGACGCCTGCTCGGCGATCCGCGCGGACGCCAGTTCGACGTCGAAGTCAGCCAAAGCCATCACCCCGTGGGCCGGTAGAAACCGATGAACGACTGTCCCGCGTTCGTGGTGCGGATCTTGCTGATCTGCACCGGGTCGCCCGCCTCGATCATCTGGCCGTCGCCGATCACCATCGCCACGTGACCGGACCAGACGACGAGGTCGCCGGGCAGCAGCTGGTCGATCGAGGGCACCTCGGCCCCCACCGTCTGCTGCGCCGCCGTCCGCGGCAGCTGCAGGCCGGCGTCCTGGTAGGACGTCATGGTCAGCCCGCTGCAGTCGAGGCCGACACCTCGGGCGGTGCCGCCCCAGACGTACGGCACGCCCAGCTGCGCGAGCGCGTTGCGCACCGCCTTGGCCGCGGTTTCGTTCGGCGCCATCACCTGCTTGCCGCCGGGCAGGTTGATCGCGACGCCGCTGCCGGGCTGCGGCGGGATCGCGACCGGCAGCCGCGGCTTGTGGACGGCGCCGCCGCCCCCGCCACCGCCGCCGCCGCCGTCCGATCCGCCGGAGTACCCGCTGTTGCTGTTGAACGACGACCCGACCTTCGTCGAGGACGCCGAAGAGGACGACGTCGCCTGCTCCTCGCCGCCGAGGCGGGTGCCGATGGCGGTCAGGTCGTTGATCGTCTGCTCGCTGAACGTCGCCGCCTGGCCGGTGAGCTGGCTGATCTTCGTCTGCAGCTTCATCAGGATGTCGCGCGAGGCGGCGCCGCGGCTCTCCGGCGGCTGGATGGTCTTGACCGCTTCCAGCGCCTTCATCGACGCCGCGATCTCCTTGATGATCTGGTCGCGGACCTGGTCGTTCTTGATCTCGCCGACGTGCAGCGTCTCGGCCGCCTCGGCGACGGCCTTCTCGATCTCGGCGCTCTCGTCGAGGAGGTCCTGGACCTCCTTCTCCAGGCTCTGCGACGTCGCCGTGGCGCGGTCGGTCGTCGAGCCGGAGGTGGCCGAAGCCAGGTTGACGCGCTGCTCCGACGCGACGTCGCGGGAGCGGCCCACCGACGTCTGCAGGGCGTGGTGCGCGTCCCGCGCGCCGCCGATGGCCGCCGGGTCGTGGCGCAGTTTCTGCGCGAACTGGTTCGTCGTGTCCAGGTGGTGCCGGACGAGCTGGTCGGTGTGCTCGGTCACGAATCGCCGCCGAGCCGCCGGAGGACATCGCCGTGTTCGCCTTCGACCGCCGCGTAGTTGCGATCGGTCTGCCGCGCGGCCTCGCCGACCTGCCCCCAGCCGCCGCCGACGCGGTGCAGCTTCTCCTGCAGCGCGCGCATCCGGCCGCTGTAGGCGCCGGAGAAGCCGGACTCGGTGCCCATCTCCGAAAAGCCGTGGCCGCCGAGCGTCACGTGCGGGCCTACGTGCTTTTCGGCCGCGCCTTTGACGTCTTCGCCGAGCGGGTCGACTTCGCGCGCGTACCGCGTGTACGCGCCCTCATCGACGTGAAACCCCGAACCGTCCACTGGCCCTCCCTGTCACCAGGGGTGCGACGTGCGCGTGACACCCCCGGTTCCCCTGCTCAGGGAAACAGCCTAGTCGACCACCCGGACCCGAGTGGGCGAATTGCCCGGAGTCAGCCGGTGACCTTGGCGAGCCAGCCCGGGTCCTGCCAGGACACGATCGAGCCGTTCGCGGTGACCGTCGGCGTGCCGAACCCGGACTGCCCGCCGCCGAAGTCCTGCGCCAGCTTCGGGTCGTTCTCGATCTGCTGGAACGCGGTGTTCAGCTGCTGGTCGTAGGTGCCGGCATTGACCGTCTGGGCGAACGCCGGGTCGGTGATGCCGACGTTCTTGCCGAGCTCGATCAGCTGCGCCTTGTCGTAGCCGCGCTTGCCCTCTTCGGGCTGGTTGGCGAACAGCGCGTCGTGGAACTGGAGGAACTTGCCGGCGTCGGCCGCGGCCAGCGCCGCGTTCGCCGAGTCGAGCGAGTAGCCCGGCGGGCTGGAGCGCTCGTTGAGCAGCGGCACCATGTGGTAGCGCACCTGCAGCTTGCCGTCGTTGATCGCCTGCTCGATGTCGCTCTTGTACTGCTTCTCGAACTCGCCGCAGATCGGGCAGAGGAAGTCGGCGTAGACGTCGATCGAGGCCTTGGCGCCCGGCTTGCCCACGGTGACGACCACGCCGTCGCGCTTCTGCGTGACGTCGCCCGCGAGCGAGTTCGTCGTCTTGCCCGCGTCGATGATCTGGCCCTCGGTCCGGTTCCGGTCCGCGATCGTCCAGATCACGCCGCCGATCACCAGCGCGGCCACGACGACTACGGCCCCGATCCCGATGATCCACTTCCGCCGGTCCCCGGACGTTCCCCTGGCCTGCGCGACCACGTTCGAACCGGCCTGCGCCGCCTGACGGCGTTTCCGCGCGGTCCGTTCAGCTCCACCCACTGTGTATCAGTTCCCTTCCGCGATACCCGAGTAGTCGTGCCCGGGCTCGCCCGAGTTCCCGCGACCTCGCGCCAGCCACCCGTCGAGCGACAGCCACGTGCGCGGCCGCACCACCAGCCAGCCGGCCAGCAGCGCGAACCCCGTGTCGCGGAGGATCTCCTGCGGGTACTCGGTCTGCCCCGCCGCCACCTGCCCGCCGCCGCCGAAGCACCCGCAGTCGATGCTCAGCCCGCGCGCCCACGACTGGGCGATGCCGGCGATGAGCACGACGAGCAGCCCCAGCGCGGCCGCGGCGGCCCACCGGGTCGCCAGGCCCGCGAGCAGGAGGAGCCCGAGCACGAGTTCCACGAGCGGCAGCGCGATGGCCACCACGTCTTCGAGTGCGTCCGGCAGCACCTCGTACGCCTGCACGGCGATCAGCGTCTGGCCGGGATCCGCCAGCTTGAGCGCACCGGAAACGAGCCAGACGGCCGCCAGCCCGAGCCGGGCGAGCGTGCCGACGGTGTTCAGCACGGGTTGGGACGGTCGCACCACGCACTTAGGCTAACGGGGGGACCTGAGAACAACGTGAGGCGGAGGGAGCGGCCGGATGCGGTGGCGCACGCTCCTCGGCTCGGCGTTGCTGCTGGTCACGGCGTCGGCGTGCGGTCCGGCGAAGGTGTCGCCCACGGACTCGCTCGTCACCCGGGCGAGTGCCACGGATCACCTGACCATCGGCATCCGGTTCGACGCGCCGGGGCTTTCGGAGCACACCATCGACGGCCGGTTCGTCGGGTTCGACGTCGATGTCGCGACTTTCGTCGCGAGTGAGCTCGGTGTCCCCGCGAAAGACATCACGTGGCGCGAGACGACGTCGGCGACGCGGGAGACCGACCTCACCTCCGGCGCCGTCGACCTGGTCGTGGCCAGCTACTCGATCACCGACAAGCGCAAGCAGGTCGTGTCGTTCGCCGGCCCGTACTTCACCACCGGCCAGGACCTGCTGGTGCGCCGGACGTCGGCCGACATCGCCGGGCCCGAGGCGCTCAACGGCCGCCGGCTGTGCTCGGTGACCGGGTCGACGCCGGCGCAGCAGGTGAAGGACAAGTACGCCCAGGCCGTCCAGCTGGTCGAGTACCCGCGGTACTCCGACTGCGTGACCGCGCTGCTCGCCGGGCAGATCGACGCGGTGACCACGGACGCGGTGATCCTCGCCGGGTACGTCGCCCGCGACCCGGAGCTGCTGAAGATCGTCGGGAAGCCGTTCTCGAAGGAGAACTACGGCATCGGCCTGCGCAAGGACGACACCCAGGGGGTGTCCGCGGTCGACGACGCGATCCGGAAGATGATCTCCTCGGGCGAATGGCTGCGCTCGCTCAACGCGAACATCGGCCCGTCCGGCTACCAGCTGCCCCCGCCCCCCGAGGTCACGTCGAAGTGAAGCTGCCCGACCTGCCGGTCCGGTCCGTGCTGCCCGACGTCGTCGCCGCGCTGGACGCCCGTGGTGCCGCGGTGCTCGTGGCGCCGCCCGGCACGGGCAAGACGACGCTGGTCCCGCTGGCTCTGGCCGCGGCGAGCGAGGGCCGGGTCGTGGTCGCCGAGCCGCGCCGGCTGGCGGCCCGCGCGGCGGCGGCGCGGATGGCGGCGCTGCTGGGTGAGCCGGTCGGCGAGACGGTGGGTTACGCGGTGCGCGGCGACCGGAAGGTGTCGGCACGGACCCGCATCGAGGTCGTGACGTCGGGGCTGCTGGTCCGGCGGGTGCAGGGTGACCCGGAGCTGCCCGGGGTGTCGACGGTGCTGCTCGACGAGTGCCACGAGCGGCACCTGGACGCGGACCTGCTGCTGGCGCTGCTCCTGGACGTCCGCGCGGGGCTGCGGGAGGACCTGCGCCTGCTGGCGACGTCGGCGACGGTCGCCTCCGGGCGGCTGGCCGCGTTGCTCGGCGACGCCCCGGTGGTCGAGGCCACAGCCCGGACGTACCCGGTGGAGTTCTCCTACGTCCCGCCGGCCCGCGGTGAGCGCATCGAGGCCTGCGTCGCCCGGGCGGTCCGGACGGCGTTGTCCTCGGGCGAGGGCGATGTGCTCGCCTTCCTGCCCGGAGCCGGGGAAATCGCCCGCACTTCGAGCTTGCTGTCTTTGTCCGATGTGGACGTTCTCCCCCTGCACGGCCGGTTGTCGGCGGCGCACCAGGACGACGCCCTGCGGCCACGCGACCGGCGCCGGGTGGTGCTGGCGACGGCGGTGGCGGAGTCGAGCCTGACGGTCCCGGGCGTGCGCGCGGTGGTGGACTCGGGCTTGGCGCGGGTCCCGCGCGTCGACCACCGGCGCGGGTTGCCGGGTCTGGCGACGGTGCGGGTCTCGGCCGCGGTGGCCGCGCAGCGGTCCGGCCGCGCGGGACGGGAGGCGCCGGGGCGGGCGTACCGCTGCTGGGCCGAGCACGAGCAGGCGACGCTGCCGGCGTACCCGGAGCCGGAGATCCGCACGGCCGAGCTGGCCCGGCTGGCCTTGGAGCTGGCGTGCTGGTCGACCCCGGACGGCAGCGGGCTGGCCTGGTGGGACCCGCCGGGCGAGGGCGCGCTCGCGGCGGGCCGGGCACTGCTGGTGACGCTGGGCGCGACGGCCGAGGACGGAACGGTGACCCCGCGCGGCCGCCGGATGGCGGAGCTGGGCTTGCACCCGCGGCTGGCGCGGGCGTTGCTCGACGGGGCGGCGGAAGTGGGCGCTCGCCACGCGGCGGAGGTGGTGGCGCTCCTGGACGCGGGCGCGACGCTGACGGACGTCAACGCGGAGCTGCGCCGCCTGCGCTCGGCGGGCGATGAGGGTTCGCGACGCTGGAAGCGGGAGGCGCGACGGCTGGAGGGCTTGGTTTCGGCTCCCTCGGCAGGCCGGGCCGACCCCGCCCTCGTCGTCGCCCTCGCGCATCCGGAGCGGCTGGCTCGGCGGCGTCCGGGTGGCGCGCCCGTCTACCTCATGGCCGGCGGCACCGCTGCCGAACTCCCGCCCGGCAGCGGCCTCGACGCCGAGTGGCTCGCGATCGCCGAAGCCACCCGCGATCCCGGCCGCGTCCACGGCACCATCCGGCTCGCCGCGGCCGCCGACGAATCCCTCGCCGTCCGCGCCGGGCAGGTGTCCGAAGTGGACGAAGTGACCTGGGACGGCGATGTCGTGGCCCGGCGCGTCCGCAAGCTCGGCGCCATCGTCCTGTCCGAGAAGCCGCTCAAGGACGCCGACGTCCACGACGCCCTCGTCGCCGGCCTGAAAGCCGAAGGGCTCGGCCTCCTCAGGTGGAGCCAGGACGCGACCCGCCTCCGCGAGCGGCTGGCCTTCCTGCACCGTGTCCTCGGCCCGCCGTGGCCACCGGTCGACGACACCGCCCTGCTGTCCGATGTGGACAGCTGGCTGGACCTCGGCACGGCCCGCCGGAAAGCCGACCTGGCGAACATCAACGCCGGTACCGCCCTGAAGGCCCTCCTCCCCTGGCCGGAAGCGGCGAAACTCGACGACCTCGCCCCGGACCGCCTCGAAGTGCCGTCGGGGTCGCACATCCGCGTCGACTACCGCGGTGACCAGCCCGTGCTGGCGGTCAAGCTCCAGGAGACGTTCGGCTGGACCGAAACCCCGGTGATCGCCGGCGTCCCGGTGGTGCTGCATCTGCTCTCCCCCGCCGGCCGCCCGGCCGCGATCACCGCCGACCTCGCGTCGTTCTGGACGTCCGGCTACCCGGCCGTCCGCGCCGACCTGCGCGGCCGCTACCCGAAGCACCCCTGGCCGGAGGACCCGGCCGGCGCCGTCCCGACCCGGCACACCCGCCGCCGCACCTGACGAAAGTCGGGGGCGGCCCGCGACCGTCGTCCGATGCCCGCGCACCCCCGCGGGCCGCAGACTTCGACGCATGATCACACTCAGGGGACTCACGAAGCGCTACGGGGAGAAAACCGTCGTCGACGCGCTCACCTGCGACGTCCGACCGGGCCAGGTGACCGGCTTCCTCGGCCCCAACGGCGCCGGGAAGTCGACGACCATGCGGATGACGGTCGGGCTCGACCACCCGCAGGCGGGCGAAGCCCTGGTCGGCGGGAAGCGGTACGCGGAACTGCGGCACCCGCTGCGCGAGGTCGGCGCGCTGCTCGACGCCAAGGCCCTGCACCCCGGCCGCAGCGCCGGCAAGCACCTGCTGGCCATGGCCCGCAGCAACGGCATCGCGGCGAGCCGCGTCGAAGAAGTGCTGGCGACGGTCGGGCTGTCCGACGTCGCCGGCAAGCGCGCCGGTCAGTTCTCGCTCGGCATGGGCCAGCGGCTGGGCATCGCGGGCGCGCTGCTCGGCGACCCCGGAGTGCTGCTGTTCGACGAGCCGGTCAACGGCCTCGACCCGGACGGCGTCCGCTGGGTCCGCCAGCTGATGCGCTCCCTGGCGGCCGAGGGGCGGACGGTGTTCGTCTCCAGCCACCTGATGAGCGAGATGCAGCTGACCGCCGACCACCTGGTGGTGATCGGCAAGGGCAAGCTGCTGGCCGACGCCCCGGTGGCGGAGTTCATCGCGGGCAATTCCCGCACGACGGTCTCGGTCCTCGTCCCGGCCGACGCCGAGCGCGCTTCGCTCGACGCGCGGTTGCGCGCCGAAGGCGGGCTGACGCACCCGGGCGAGCCGGGCGAACTGGTGGTGGACGGCATCGCCGTCACCCGCGTCGGCGACCTGGTGCACGAGCTCGGGATCCGGGTGCACGGCCTCGCCGAGCGGACGGCGTCGCTCGAGCAGGCGTACATGGAACTGACGGCTTCTTCGGTGGAATACGGGGTTTCGGCATGACGGCGGCAGTGGAAGTGCGAGGAGGCGGCCTGCCGGGCGCGGTGGCGGCGGAGTGGACGAAGTTCTGGTCGGTCCGCGCGACCTGGTGGTGCCTGGTGGGCGGAACGGCGCTGATGCTGTTCTACAGCACGGTGTCGGCCATCGCCCAGCGCATCGGCGACCAGCCCCAGGGCGCCCACACGATCGCCCTGGGCGGAGGTTTCTACCTGGCCCAGTTCGCGGTGATCGCCTTGGCGACGCTGTTCGTGACGAGCGAGTACGCGGGCGGCGGAATCCGTTCGACGCTGCTGTGGACCCCGGTCCGGCCCCGCGTGGCCCTGGCCAAGGCGGCGGTGGTCCTGCCGGTGCTGTTCGCGTACGGAGTGCTGCTGTCGTGCGCGGGAATGGTGCTGGCCCGCGTGGTGATGGACGGCCACGGCCTGCCGACGTCCCTCGAAGCGGGCTTCACGACGGCAACGGGCATGGGCGGCTATTTCGCCCTGCTCGGCTTGCTGTGCACGGGATTGGCGTGGGCGCTGCGCAGCGCGGCCGGGACGTTGGTGTCGGTGATCGTGCTGCTGGTTCCGCTGCCGCTGATCGTGGCCTCGCTGGGCCTGCCGGAGGCGATGCCGTACTTCCCGGGCATCGCGGGCGTGAACGCCATGGTGGAGGCGGGACAGCCGAACCCGATCACGATGACGGTGGCGCCGTACGCACCTTGGGTGGGTCTCCTGATCTGCGCGGCATGGGCGGCCGTGGCGCTGCTGGCGGGTACGGCGGTGCTGCGCCGCCGGGACGCCTGACGTCCGGGGCCGGCCGAGTCTCCTCGGCCGGACCCGGCCTCGTCAGCCGCCCAGGTGGCGGACGAGCACGTCGAGCAGGGTGCGGACGATTCCGGAGACGATCCCGGTGAGCACCGTGCGGACCAACGGGCGGGGCTGGTACCGGCGCATGACTTTCCTCCTCGTGGTGGTGACCGGCGTGCTGTCGACCACGATGGGGGACGGCGCCGTTCGGTAGGGTCGATCCCGGTGCGATCCGGATGGGCCGCGCTGCCGAGCTGGTGGGCGGGATTTCCGGGGTCCGGGATCCGGACGGTTCCGGAACAGGAGGGCCGGTGGACGCAGAGACGGGTCCGCAGAAGTGGTTCGCCGCCAAACTGGCCGAGCTGCTCGCAGCGGCCGGAAATCCGTCGCAGAAGCAGCTGCTGGCCTGCGTTCAGGACTACGAGTACGCGCTGACCAGGACTTCTCTCTCGGACCTGTTGGCCGGCAAGTTCAAGAAAGCCCCTCCGTGGGAGCGGGTCGCCGCGTACGCGAAGGCTTGCGTCGCCGTCGGGCGCGCCAACGGGGTCGACCTGTCCCTCGAAGCCACGCTCAAGCGGCTTCGCGGCCACCACCACACCTTGACGGAGTTCCTGGAGAACACCCCGCGGCCCCGGACACCGGACCCGCGGCAGGAGCGGCGGCTGTTCGGCGCGGTGCCGGTCCGGGCCGACGCGTTCCGGCACCGGGACGTCGCCGGGCAGCTGGCGGGCGCCGGCTCGACGAGCGTCCTCACCGGGCTGGGCGGGGTGGGCAAGACCCAGGTCGCCGCCGACCACGCCCACACCGCGTGGGACACGGGCGCGGTCGACCTGGTGCTGTGGATTCCGGCGCGCAGCCGCGACGCGATCATCGCGGCCTACACCGACGTCGCCGCGGATCTGCTCGGCGCGGACCCGGCAGCGCCGGAACGCGCGGTGCGGCGGCTGCTGAGCTGGCTGGCCGAAACCGCCCGCCGGTGGCTGATCGTCCTCGACGACCTCCAGCAGCCCGACGACCTGACCGGTCTGTGGCCGCCGCACTCGGCCTCCGGCCAGGTCCTGACGACCACCCGCCGCCGTGACGCCGCGCTGCGAGGGCACCGGCGGCAGATCGTCGAAGTGGGCCTGTACACGCCGTCCGAAGGGCTCGGCTACTTGACCGAGAAGCTCCCGGACCGCGCGCGCACCGACAGCGGGAAGGCGGAGCTGACGGCCCTGGCGGACGACCTCGGGCACCTACCGCTGGCGCTCGCGCAGGCCGCCGCGTACCTGATCAACAAGCCCCTGCTCGACACGGCCGGCTACCGCGGACGGTTGGCCGAACGCCGGACGACCTTGCGCGACGTGCTCCCGAAGGAGCAGGAGCTTCCGGACGAGCACGAACAGACCGTCGCTGCGACCTGGGCGGTGTCGATCGACGCCGCCGACCGGCTGGAGCCCGCCGGTGTCGCCCGGCCGGTCCTGGAGCTCAGCGCGCTTCTCGATCCCGCCGGCATCCCGCTCGCGGCGTTCACCACCGAGGCGGTCGCGAACCACCTCGCCGACCGCCTCGGGCGCGAGGTCACGGCCGGGCAGGTCGAGGCCGGGCTGGAGTTCCTGCACCGGTTCAGCCTGCTGTCCCTGGATCCAGCCGAGCCCCAGCGCGCCGTCCGGGTACACGCGCTCGTCCAGCGCGCCGTTCGTGACTCACTCGGTGAAGAGGCCCTGGACGACTTGGCGTGGGCCGCCGCGGACGCGCTGTCCGACGTCTGGCCCGGCATCGAAGACGACCACGAACTGCGCCGGGCCCTGCACGCCAACACCGTGGCCCTCCAGGAGACCGGCGAGCACGCGCTCTGGGACCCGGCCGGGCACCCGCTGAACTTCCGCGCGGTGGAGAGCCTCGGCGAGGCCGGTCTGCTCGAATCGGCCATCGCCGCGGCCACCCGGCTCCACAACCGCGCGCTCCGTTATCTCGGCGCCGATCACTCCGACACCCTCATCGCCCGCGCGAACCTCGCCACGTGGCGCGGGGAGGCGGGAGATGCCACCGGCGCCGTCCAGGTGCTCGAGGAGCTGCTCGCGGATCGGCTGCGGCTCTGCGGCCCGGTCCACCCCGACACCCTGACCACCAGAGCCAACCTCGCCGCCCGGCGCGGAGAAGCCGGCGATCCGGCCGGCGCGGCCGAAGCGCTCGGCGAGTTGCTCGACCTCCAGCTGCGCCTCCTCGACCCGGACGACGAGACCACCCTCATCACCCGCAACAACGTCGCCTACTGGCGGGGTGAGGCCGGCGACCCGGCCGGTGCGGCCCGGATGCTCGAGGAACTGCTGCCCGACTATCGCCGCGTGCTGGGGCCGGACGACCCGCGCACACTGACCGTCCGCAACAGCCTCGCCCGGTGGCGCGGCGAAGCCGGTGACCCCGCCGGCGCCGTCGAAGCGCTCGAGGAGCTGCTGGCCGATCGCTTGCGGATTCTCGGTCCGGACCATCCCCACACCCTCAGCACCCGCGCCGAGCTCGCCGGCCGGCGAGGGGCCGCCGGCGATCCCGCCGCCGCTGTCGAGGCGCTCGAGGAGCTGCTCGCCGACCACCTGCGCGTGGTGGGCCCCTCGCATCCCCACACGCTCAGCACCCGGAGCAACCTCGCCCACTGGCGCGGGGAAAGCGGGGACTTCGCGGCCGCCGCCCAGGCCTACGAGGAGCTCCTCGCCGACCAGGTGCGGCTCCTCGGTCCGGACCACCCCCTCACCCTCGTCACCCGCGGCAACATCGCGTTCTGCCGTGCGCAAGGACGCGACTTCACCGGCGCCGTCGGGGCCCTGGAGGAGCTACTCGCCGACCAGCTGCGGGTGCTCGGTCCGGACCACCCCCAGATCCTCCTCACCCGCAGCAATCTCGTGGCCATGCGCAGAGACGCCGGTGACACGGCCGACCTTGCCGAAGTGGCCCAGGAGCTCTTGGCCGACCAGCTGCGGGTGCTGGGCCCGGACCACCCTCGCACGTTGATCACCCGGATCAACCTGGCCGATCTGCGGGGCCGAGCGGGCGAACCCGCCGACGCGGTCGAAGAGTTGGAGCAAGTTCTCCGCGACCACCTGCGGGTTCTCGGCGGGGACCACCCGCAGACCCACAGCGTTCGCACCAATCTCGCCGCTTGGCGGGTGCTCTCCGGCGACCCCGACGGGGCCGCGGAGGAGCTCGAAGGACTGCTCGCCGACCAGGTGCGGGTGCTGGGACCGGACCATCCCCGCACCCTCGCCACCCGCACTTACCTGGCCGGACGAGAAGCCGGGTGATCCGTCCGGCTCGCGGCCGCGAGGTCACTCCACGCCGATTCCCGCGAGGATCTCCCGGGCGCTCGCTTCCAGCTCGGCCAGGCCGGGCGGCGCCAGCGAGCCTGTCCCCGCCAGCGCGCCGAAGATCGTCCCCTCCATCCAGTCCACCACGATCCTCGCGTGCCGCTCGGGGGCCGGCGACCCGGCCGCCTCCAGAGCGGCCGCCGCTTGGCGCCGGATCTGCAACCCGCCCTCGTCGTACACCGCGCGCAGTTCCGGCCGCCGCGTGGCCTCCAGCGCGAACTCGTACCGCGCCAGCATCCGCGTCCGTCCCGAAGTGATCGCGTCGAACGCGTAACCCGCCACGAATTCCGCCATCGAGCCCGAAGACCGCGGCGGCGCCTGGTCCAGCACCACGATCCGCGCGATCGTCAGCTCCAGCAGCGCCGCCCGCGTGCGCGCGTAGTACGACGTCGACCCGACCGGCAGCCCCGCCTCGCGATCCACCGCCCGATGGGTCAGCCCGCGCATGCCCTCCGCCGCGATCACGGAGATCGCCGCGTCGGCGATCACGTCAACCCGTTCCACGCATCGCACTCTACAGGTGTAGAGTCCTCTACAGATGTAGAGGAGGCGACATGCACGCGATAGTGGTCGGCGGCGGCATCGGCGGACTGGCGGCGGCCGCGGGGCTGCACCGGGTCGGCTGGACGGTCACCGTCCTCGAGAAGGCACCCGAGTTCGGCGACGTCGGCGCGGGCATCTCCCTCTGGCCGAACGCCCAGCGCGGCCTCGACGAACTCGGCGTCGACCTCGGAGACCGCCTGGCCCCGCAGCGGGAAGGCGGCTTCCGCGACCGGCGCGGCCGCCGGATCACCCGCTTCGACGCCGCCGAGTTCGAACGCCGGCACGGGCGGCCGCTCGGCGCGATCCACCGGCGGGACCTCATCGCCGCCCTGCGAGACGCGGTCCCCGCCGAGAGCTTGCGCACCGGCGAAGAAGTCACCGAAGTCCGCGAAGACGGCCTGGTCCGCGTAGGCGGCGAAGAACTGCGAGCCGACGTCGTCGTCGCGGCCGACGGCATCCACAGCCGGGTCCGCCACGCGCTCTTCCCGGACCACCCGGAGCCCGTTTACGCCGGCAGCACGGCGTTCCGCGGCGTCGCGCACCTCCCCGGCACCGGGCTGAGCACGAGCTTCGACCGCGGCACCGAGGTCGGCGTCCTGCCGCTGACCGGCGGCGACGTCTACTGGTGGATCTCGGCCCTCGCCGCGCCGGGCACCCGCCGGTCCGACCTCGAACCGGCCTTCCGGGGCTGGCACGACCCGATCCCGGCCCTGCTGGCCGCCACCCCGGCCGAAGCCGTGCTGCACCACGACCTGTACTACCTCGGCACGCCGCTGCCCACCTACACGCGCGGCCGGGTCGTGCTGCTCGGCGACGCCGCGCACGCCATGCCGCCGTTCCTCGGCCAGGGTGGCGGCCAGGCCATCGAGGACGCCGTCGTGCTCGCCCACGTGGTGTCCACACAGGACATCGACACCGCTCTCGTGCGCTACGACCGGCAGCGACGGCCCCGCAGCCAGCACGTCGTCCGCGAGTCGGTCCGGATGGGCAAGCTCGGCCCGCAGCTGACCAACCCGGTCGCGACCACCTTGCGCACGGCCCTGCTGAAGGGCCTGCCGGCCAGGGCCACGGCCCGCGTCGGCGCGGGGATCACGGGGTGGGCGCCGCCGCGTCTCCCCCGACCAGCCCCGCCTCGTACGCCGTGATCGCCGCCTGGACCCGGTTCTTCGCGCCGAGCCGGGTCAGGATGGTGCTCACGTGCGCCTTCACCGTGCCCTCGACGACGAACATCTTCGCCGCGATGTCCGCATTGGACAGTCCGGAACCCAGCAGGGTCAGCACTTCCCGCTCACGCGGGGTCAGTGCGGCGATCCGCCCGCGGGCCGCGGCCGCACGCGCCAGCTGTCCGCCGGAAAGCCGGGCGATCACCCGCTGCGCCACCTTCGGCGAGAGGAACGCGGCCCCGCCCGCGACGGCGTGCACGCCGGCCAGCAGCTCACGCGGGTCGCCCGACTTGAGCAGGAATCCGCCCGCGCCCAGGCTCAGGGCGCGCTCGATGTAGTCGTCCTCGCCGAAGGTCGTCAGCATGATGACGCCGGTCGCGGGCAGCAGCCGCCGGATCTCGGCGGCCGCGCCGAGGCCGTCCAGTCCCGGCATGCGGATGTCCAGCAGCACGACGTCGGGGTGCGTGGCGAGGACCTGCGAGACGGCCGAACGGCCGTCGGCGGCTTCGGCGACGACCTCGATTTCCGCGTCCGCGGCGATGATCGCCGCCACCCCCGCCCGCATCATCGCTTCGTCGTCGGCCAGCACGACCCTGATCACGATGCCCCCTCGGCGAACCTGTCCTTGGCGACCAGTCTCCCACCGGCGAAACACAGCCGGTAGGCGGCGTAGTCGTTGTCGAGCCACGACCTCCCCGTGCCGTAGTACTCGCAGGCGACCCCGGGCACGGCCGGCAACGGCGGCTCGCCCCGGTTCGGGCGGGCGACGCGCTCACGCTCGGGCAGCTGCGGAGCCACCTCGGCCCGCGGTTGCCCGATCCGCAGCCGCTCGTAGACGCCGGGCGGCAGTTCCGACGAGTTCCACAGGTACAGGAACGCGATCCCGGCGACCCCGAGCACGATCGCGAACAGCCCGAGCGGGACGGCGACCGCCTGGATCAGGCTGCGCCGCACATCCCGCCGGGCCAGCTCGAGGGCCCGGGCCGACGTCGACGGCTCGCCATCGTCATCCGGAGAAGCGCCCAGTTCGGCCGGCTCGGCTCCGTGCGGCAGCATCGCGGCAACACCGAACCCACCGGCGGCGTCGGGCCCGGCCCGCAGCGTGCCACCGACGAGCCGGACGCGCTCGCGCAGCCCGATCAGCCCGACGTGCCCGGAAGCGGCCCCGGGCAACGGCCCGGCGGGCGGCGCCGCGTTGACGACACTGACATCGGTCCGCGCGCCGGAACTGGTCACCCGAACCGTGACGGCGGCGCCCGGAGCGTGCTTCGCGACGTTCGTCAGAGCTTCCTGCACGACGCGGTAGGCGGCACGAGCCACCATCGGCGGCGCGTCCGCAGTGTCGACTGTGGACTCGATCAGCAACCCGGACGCTCGTGCCCGAGCAATCAGCTCGCCGAGATCCCCCTGCACCGGCTCGACCGGCGCGGCGTCTTCCCGCAGCACGCCGATGATCTCCCGCAACCGCTCGGTCGCGGTCGCGGCACTGGTCCGCAGCTGCGCGGCGGCGTCGCGCTGGGCGTCGTCGAGCCCGCTCGCAACCTCCAGAGCGGCGGCCCGGACGGCGATCAGGCTCAGCTCGTGCCCGAGCGAGTCGTGCATGTCGCTGGCAATCCGCGCACGCTCCCGCAGCCGAGCCTGCTCGGCGACCAGCCGCTGCCGGCTCTCCATTTCCTCGGCCCGGCGCCAGCCCGTGCGGGCCAGCTCACCGCGGACCCGCACGTACCGGCCGAGCAGCCACGGCGACAGCCCGGCGAAGACGAGGATCGCGACCATAGCCGCCCAGTCCCCCAGCCCGTCCGGCCCGAAGACGAGGGCGATCGGCAGCCCGAGGATCGCAATGGCAGTGCCGGTCAGAATCCCGGGCCGCGCCCGGGGCATCCGCAGCCCAGCTTGGTAGCTCATCGCGACGAGGACGAAGACCACCCATACAGGCACGTGATCGCCGTACGGGAACGGAACGGCCAGCGCCCCGGCCAGGGCGATGCCGAGCGAGAGGGCGGGATACCGCCGAGCGGTCACAACGGAGCCGGCGACGACGAGAAGGCCACCGACCAGCTCCGCGTAGGAACGGGCATCGAGCGTGCCGACGACAACGGTGAAGGCGAGGAACAACCCGAGGGCAACGTCGAGCGCCACCTGCCACCTACGCTTCGTCACCGTCCGCACGATCCGAAGCTACAAGCCGCGACGACGGTCGACCACTGCCGAAAGTCAACCGTCAAGGCTTGCCGACGACCGCGGCGTCAGCGCCGGGACAGCGCGAACGCGGAGCACTTTCGTGAGCACTGCTCTCGAATCTGCGCACCGCTCACGACGATGACGTGAGCACTGCTCTCGATTCGGAGCACCGCACCGAAGCGACGGCAAGCGGCGCCCAAACACCAGCCGCCGACCGCGGCTGTGGGCGGCACGCACCACCAGCACATGCCGCTACGCACCGCTAAGCCCCAGCGCATGCCGCCACACGAGAGCAGTGCTCTCGATTGTGCGCACCAACTGCATGTCCGGCGAGAGCGGCGCTCTCGTAACAGAGCAGCGCTCTCAAAGCTGAGCACCGCTACCCCTCAAAGCGAGAGCAGTGCTCACAACGGCGAGCACCGCTCCGTCACGCAACACGCCCACACAGGGCGAACACTCGCCGCCAAGGACGGCGGGCATCCCCGCCCGCATGGACGGCAGGCAGGCCTCTCGCGGACACGAACCGCGGGCAGCCCGCCCGACACGAACGGCAGCCCCTCCCCGACACGGGCGGTGGGCGTCTCGACGCACATATCCGAGCAGCCGCGCCGACTGTGTTGCATGATGATCCACCATGGCCGAGCGCACACTCGCCGATCAGTTGGGCGGCTATCTCCCCGAAGGCATCGAGGCCCTCGAAGAGCACGAGCGGCAGGACCTCGCCAACGCCCTGCGCGACGCGCGCAGGCGGCAAGCGAAAGCGCTCGCCGAAGCAGGCGAAGAAGGCCTTCGGTACGTCCCCGCCCTGCTGCGCGGCGCCGTCCGGAAGGCCGTGGGCCTGTGACACCCGACAAACCCACCGCGGCAAACTACGCAGCCGAGGCCGAGATCCTCAAGCTGGCCCGCGTCCTCGACGTCGAGCCCGCGCGCCTCGCATACCTCGCCCGCGTCGATGCCGACGATCTGCAGGCCTTCCGCGAGCAGGTCACCGACACACTCTTCGACGCCAACGCCGCCGCCCTGCAGCGGATGGCTCTGGCCGCTCGGGTCGTGCCCGTCGGGGTGCTCGCCAAGATTGCCGAGAAAGTGTTCGGCCCGCTTCTGTGCGCCCGGATCGCCGGGCTGGTCGACGTCGGGCGGGGCGTCGATGTCGCCAAGCGGCTCAGTCCGCACTTCCTCGCCGAGGTCGCCGCGGAGCTCGATCCGCGGCGGGCGAGCGCGATCATCAGCCGGATCCCGCTGGACACCGTCCTCGCCGTCGCCGGGGAACTGGCGCGCAACGAGGACTGGATCACCCTCGGCCGGTTCGTCGGGCACCTGCCCGACCTCACCGTGCGGCGGGCCCTCGAACAGATCGACGACCCGTCGCTGCTGCGGATCGCCTTCGTGCTCGACGACAAACGCCGCATCGATCACGTCGTCGGCCTGCTTCCGGCGCACCGGCTCGGGCGGCTGGTCACCGCCGCCGGCGACGACGAAGACCTCTGGGCGCCGGCGCTCGACCTGCTGACCCACCTCAGTGAGGCGCGGCGGGCAACGCTCAAGCCGATGCTCGCCGGCCTGCCCGAGGGGTTCCGGGACCGCGTTCAGGCGACGATCAAGTAGATCCCGTAGCCGACGATCGCCGCGCAGAGCGCGAAACAGATGACCGCTCCGGCCAGCGGGGCGGAACCCGAGCCGCCCGCCGCGCGGGCCGAGTCGCGCTGCGAAAGCCCGACCACGCCGAACGAAAACAGGCTCGTCAGGACGACGACCGCGCCCAGCGCGACGAGGAAGACGAGACCGAGGGAACCCCAATCGATGTGCACGGCGCTCCTCAGGCGTTGGCCGGCTGGGCGGCCGGCTCGGAGTCGGTGATGGAGTGGGCGCCGACCGGGTTGCGCTTCGACGCGAGGTAGATGCCGAGGGCGACGACGACGCCGGCCAGGCCCACCAGCACGGTGCCCCAGGTGCCGAGCGTCGAGACCTCGGCGGCGACGGCGCCGACGATCGCCGCGGCGGGCAGCGTCAGCGCCCAGGCGACGACCATCTTGCCCGCGACGCCCCAGCGGACTTCGGCGAGCTTGCGGCCGAGGCCGGAGCCGATGATGCCACCCGAGCAGACGTGCGTGGTCGACAGCGCGAAGCCGAGGTGGGCCGAGGTGAGGATGACCGCCGCGGCGCTGGTCTCCGCCGCGAACCCTTGCGGCGTCTGGATTTCGGTGAGCTTCTTGCCCATCGTCTGGATGATCCGCCAGCCGCCGAGGTAGGTGCCGAGCGCGATCGCGAGGCCGGCGGTCAGGATCACCCAGATCGGCGGGCCGGAGTTCGGCGCGAGCGAGCCGGACGCGATCAGCGTCAGCGTGATGACGCCCATGGTCTTCTGCGCGTCGTTCGTTCCGTGCGCGAGGGACACCAGCGACGCCGACGCGATCTGGCCGGCCTTGAAGGTCCGGCCGACCGTGTCCTGCTTCGCGCGCGCGGTGATCCGGTAGACGAGGAAGGTGCCCAGCGTCGCGACGATCCCGGCGACGATCGGCGAGGCGAGCGCCGGGATCAGCACCTTCTCGACGACCTTCCCGAAGTGGACGGCGTCGGAGCCCGAGGCGATCCAGGTCGCGCCGATCAGCCCGCCGAACAGCGCGTGCGACGAACTCGACGGCAGCCCGATCAGCCAGGTCACCAGGTTCCACACGATGGCGCCGACGAGCCCGGCGAAGATGATCACCGGTGTCACCTTCGTGTCGTCGACGATCCCGCCGGAGATCGTCTTCGCGACCTCGACCGAGAGGAACGCGCCGACGAGGTTCAGGACGGCCGAGACGGCGACGGCGACTCTCGGTTTGAGGGCCCCGGTGGCGATGGAGGTGGCCATCGCGTTGGCGGTGTCGTGGAAGCCGTTGGTGAAGTCGAAGGCCAGCGCGGCGACGATCACCACCAGCACGATCAGCGAGAAGTCCATGGGCGGCCCACTTTCGTTGCTGTTCGTTAGCAACGCTACTGATCGACAGGGACGGCTCCGATCCCTGTCGTGTGACGGCTTACTGAACTCTCCGTGAACCGGGGTGAGGAAAACCCCACCAAGACTCGGTGGTTCACCGCAATGTGCCCGCCCACCCCACCTGAAATCCTCGAAACCGGGCGAAAGGGGCCACGATGAACAAGCTGGGGTGGGCGGTCGTCGCGACCGTCGGGTCGGCAGTGCTGTTCTTCTTCGGCACCGGCTTGGATCCGGTGCCCGAACTCGCTTGGGCGGCACCCCTGCCGATCCTGCTGCTCGCACCCCGCGTGCCCGGCGCGGCGGCGATGGCGTGCGCGTTCGCCGCCTACCTCGCGGGCAGCGCCGGCAGCTGGAGCTACTTCTGGCACTCGCTGTCGGTCCCGCGTCCCGCCGCGATCGCGATCCTCGGCGGCAGCGCGCTGCTGTTCGCCCTGGCCACGGGCCTGTTCCGGTTGCTGGTCCGCCGGGGCCACGGCTTGCTCGCGGCGATCGCCGCACCGGCGTTGTGGACAGTCGTGCTCTACGTCGTTTCGCTGCTCAACCCGACCGGCGTGATGGACACCCTGATGACGACCCAGGCCGACCGGCCGGCCGTGCTGCGGCTCGCCACGGTGACCGGCGGCTGGGGGGTCGAATTCCTAGTGCTGTTCGTCCCCGCTGCCGTCGCCGCCGCGCTCGCCCCACGGGTCCGCGGCCTCGCACGAGTGGCCGGGCTGGTCGTGACCGCCGCGGTGCTGGCCGGTCTCGTCGTCTGGACCACACCACCCCTGGCCGGGCCGTCGACGCGGGTCGCCCTGATCGCCATGGACAAGGGTCCCTGGGCGGCCGACGTCGGCACGTTCGAGGGCCGGACCACCGTGCAGGCCTATGTGAACGAAATCGAACGGGTGCCGGACGGCGTCCAAGCCGTCGTGCTCCCGGAAGCCGCTTTCGCGGTGGACCAGACCAGCCGGCCGCGGCTCGTCGACGCCTTCACCGAAGTCGCCCGCAGCCGGAACCTCGACGTCGTCACCGGCGTCATCGACACGACCCCGGACGGGCGGTTCAACGCCGCGCTGGCGATCCCGCCGTCGGGCCCGCCGGTCGAATACCGCAAGTGGCACAACGGGGATTCGCCGAACCTCGGCTCCGGCACCCAGCTCGCGAACCTCGCCGGAGTCGGGCTGATGGTGTGCATGGACGTCAACTTCGCCGACCCCAGCCGCGACTACGGCGAGGCCGGCACCGGCCTGGTGCTCATCCCGGCGTCCGACGAGGACGTCGACGGCTGGGCGCACAGCCGCACGGCGCTGATCCGCGGCGTCGAGAACGGCTTCTCGGTGGCGTGGAGCGCGGCCCGCGGGACACCGATGCTCTCGGACGCCCAGGGCCGCGTCCTGGCCGACGCCCACACCGGCGGACGCCCGTTCACCGTCGTCGTTGCCGACCTCCCGATCGGGCCGGGCAAGACGCCGTACGCCCGCTTCGGCGACTGGTTCGCGTGGCTCTGCGGGCTGATCGCGGTGGCCGGGATCGCGGTAATTGCGCGCCGACCGTCGTTGTCACCCGTCACAACGAACGCCGGGCAACTCTGAGCGTTTTCCCAGGTCGTCTCCAGCGGAATGTGACCGATCATGATCTGCGTCACGTACTGACGGGTAACTGGAGGCAACGGAATGCGGGTCACCAACGGCGGTGTCAAGCGAACCCTGGCCGTGCTCGCCGCGGCGCTCACCTTCGGCGCGGTCGCGCCGTCGATCGCCGAAGCGGCTCCGAGCAGCGGCTGGAACGACTGGGGTTGCCGTCCGTCGGCCGCGCACCCGGAGCCCGTCGTGCTGGTGCACGGCCTCGGCGCGAACGACACCGTCAATTGGTTCTTCCACGCGCCGAAGATCGCCGCCCAGGGCTACTGCGTCTTCTCGCTGACGTACGGCACCGGCGTCCTCGGCCCGGGTGTCGGCGGGCTCGCGTCCATGCGGGACAGCGCGGCGCAGCTCGGCCGGTTCGTCGACCGCGTCCGCTCCACGACCGGAGCGGCGAAAGTCGACATCGTCGGCCACTCCGAAGGCAGCACGATGCCGGCGTACTACCTGAAGTTCGGCGGTGGCGCCGCCAAGGTCGCCCACTTCGTCGGCTTCGGCGCCAACTACCGCGGGACGACGCTCGGCGGCCTCGACGCGCTGGCCAAGGCCCTGCTCACGTCCGTGCCCGGCCTCGCCGCGGTCCTGCGCACGGCGTGCGGCGCGTGCTCGGAGTACCTGGCCCCCTCGGCGTTCCTGGACGACCTCGCCCGCGGCGGCGTCCACGTCGCCGGCCCGGCGTACACGAGCATCGTGAGCAAGTACGACGAGGTCGTGACGCCGTACACGAGCGGCATCCTCGGCGAGCCGGGCACGACGGACGTCGTGCTGCAGGACTTCTGCCCGTCCGATCTGTCGGGCCACCTCGGCCAGGCGATCGACCCGAACGTCACCGGGCTGATCCTCCACGCCCTCGACGACAGCTACGCGCCGACGTGCACGCCGTTCACCCTGCCACTTTAACCCCGGCCCGCCACACCGCGCGGGTCAGCGGCACGCCCGGCCGGTAAGCCAGGTGCGTCACCGAAGGCGCGTCGAGCACGTGGACGTCCGCCCGCGCGCCGGGCCGCAACACGCCCAAGTCGTCACGGCGCAGCGCCTTCGCCCCGCCCGCCGTCGCGGCCCAGACCGCCTCCTCGATCGTCATGCGCATCTGGAGCACCGCCGTCGCGACGCAGAACGCCATCGACGTCGTGTACGAGCTGCCCGGGTTGGCGTTGCTGGCCAGCGCGACCGTCGCGCCCGCGTCGAGCAGCCGCCGCGCCGGCGCCAGGGGCTGCCGGGTCGACAAATCGCAGGCGGGCAGCAACGTCGCCACCGTCTCGGACGCGGCCAGCGCTTCGACGTCGGTGTCCGAAAGGTACGTGCAGTGGTCGACGCTCGCCGCGCCGAGTTCCACCGCCAGCCGGACGCCGGGCCCCTCGCCGAGCTGGTTGCCGTGCACCCGCAGGCCGAGCCCGCGCTCGGCGGCGGCCTTCAGCACCCGCGCCGACTGGGCCTCGTCGAAGGCACCGGTCTCGCAGAAGACGTCCGCCCAGCGCACGCTTTCCGCCACCGCGTCGAGCATTTCGCCGCAGACTAGGTCCACATAGGACTCGGCGTCGGCGCCGGGCGGGACCAGGTGCGCGCCGAGGAAGGTGACCTCGTCGGCCACCTCGCCGGCGATCCGGGCGCTGCGGGCTTCGTCCGCGACGGTCAGCCCGTAGCCCGTCTTCGTCTCCAGGCAGGTCGTCCCCTGCCGGGCCGCCTCGTCGACGTGGTGCCGCAGGTTCGCCGCCAGCTGCTCGTCGGACGCCTCCCGCGTCGCGCCGACCGTGATCGCGATTCCCCCGGCGGTGTAGGGCTTTCCGGCCATCCGCGCCTCGAACTCGGCGGTGCGGTCACCGGCGAAGACGAGGTGCGTGTGGCTGTCGACCCAGCCGGGCAGCACCGCGCGGCCGCCGACGTCGACGCGTTCGTCGGCCGCCGGTGCGCTCGCCGCCGGACCCGCCCAGGCGACGCGCGGGCCGTCCAGCACCAGGGCCGCGTCGGAAAGCCGGCCCAGCGCCGGGTCGTTGGTGGTGAGTTCGCCGATCCCCGTGATCAGGACTGCCACAGTGCCTCGATCTCCTTCGCCAGAACGGTTTCCGGTCGGTCGACGAGCAGGTGCGCACCGTCCCGGACGACCTCGCGGCCGGCGACGACGACGTGCCGGACGTCCGAGCCGGAAGCCGCGTACACGACCCCCGACGGCTCGATCCCGGCCGTCCGCACCGAATCCAGGGCGACGGTGACGAAGTCCGCGCCCGCCCCCTCGGCGAGCGCGCCGACCTCGGCCCAGCCGATCGCGGCGTGGTCCGTGCCCGCTTCGAGGAGCTCCTCGGCGCTGAACCGGCCGCGTTCTTCGCTGGCCAGCCGGTCGTCCAGCTCCAGCGCGCGGGTCTCCTCGAAGGCGTCGACGACGGCGTTGCTGTCACTGCCGATGCTGAGCCGCACCCCGGCGTCCCGCAGTGCGCGGGCCGGGCCGATGCCGTCGCCGAGGTCGCGTTCGGTGGTCGGGCAGAAGCACGCGCGCGCTCCGCTCAGCCGGTCGATGTCCGACGTCGTCAGGTGTGTGGCGTGCACGGCGACCAGGCGTTCGGTCAGCACCCCGCGGTCGTCCAGGAGCTCGGCGGGCGTGCGGCCGTAGGCGGCCTGGCACTGCTCGTTCTCGGCCCGCTGCTCCGACAGGTGGACGTGCACGACCCGCGCGCTGTCCACAAGCGACAGTTGATCGGCCGGCACCGCGCGCACCGAATGGATCGCCGCACCCACCCGGAACAGCTCGTCTTCCTTGAGCGCGGCCACCCGCGAAGCCCACGCCGACGCCGAGCCGTCGGAGAAGCGCCGCTGCACCTCGTCCGGTTCGACGCCGATGCCGCCGGCCAGGTAGCACGTGTCCAGGAGCGTCAGCCGGATCCCGGCGTCGGCCGCGGCCTGCCGCAGCGCCTCCCCCATCGCGTTCGGGTCGGCGTACGGCTTCCCGCCGGGCGCGTGGTGCAGGTAGTGGAACTCGCCGACGCTCGTGTACCCGCCGAGCACCATCTCCGCGTAGACGCCGCGGGCCAGCCGGTAGTACGTGTCGGGGTCGAGCCGCGCGGCCAGGGCGTACATCCGCTCGCGCCACGTCCAGAACGTGCCGCGCTCGTGGTGCGTCCGGCCCCGCAGCGCGCGGTGGAAGGCGTGCGAGTGGCCGTTCGCGAAGCCCGGCAGCGTCAGCCCGCCGAGCACCGTCCCGGACCGCGGCGACCCGGGTGCCACGCCGGTGATCCGGCCGCCGGCGACGTCGATGCGCACCGAGGACGCGATCCCGCCGGGCAGCCAGGCTTGCTCGCACCAGAAAACTGTCGGTGCCGCGCGATAGGCTGGAACCGGGGGGCGCCCCCGCGGGTCGGAGGTCGGGTTGAGGGTCACTGCGCGAGCCGTTCCAGGGCCGTGGCCAGCGCCGCCGCGCCGGCTTCGACGTCGTCGGCCTCGGCGAACTCCTCCGGCGAGTGGCTGATGCCGGTCGGGTTGCGCACGTAGAGCATCCCGGCCGGGACGAACCCGGCGAGGATGGCCGCGTCGTGGCCGGCGCCGGTCGGCAGCTCCGGCGGAACGCCGAGCCACGCGCCGAGGTCGCGCCGGAGGCCGTCGTCGAACACGACGTCGTCCGAATAGGACTCGCGCGTCACCGCGACCCGGCAGCCCTCCGCCGCGGCCGCCTCCGCAGCCGCACGGCTGATCTCGGCGACCAGCCCCGGCGTGCCCTCGCCGGGCACCCGCGCGTCCAACCATAGGTCCACTGTGGACGCGATGACGTTGGTCCCGCCGGGGGTCGGCACGAGCCGGCCGACGGTCGCCCGCGCGTCCGGCACCTTCGCGGCCAGCCGCCGGACGGCCGTCACCGTCGCGGCGGCGGGCAGCATCGGGTCGGCGCGGTCGGCGAGCAGCGTCGCCCCGGCGTGGTTCCCCTGCCCCGCGAAGGAAAACCGCCACCGCCCGTGCGCGATCACCGTGCTGCCGACGGCCACCGGCGCGCCGAGGTCGATCAGCCCGCGGCCCTGCTCGACGTGCAGTTCGAGGAAGTGCCCGATCCGGTCGAGCCGCTCGGCGTCCGGGCCCATCCGAGCCGGGTCGACACCCGCCTTCGCGGCCGCCTCGGCGAACGTCACGCCGTCGGCGTCCCGCAGGCCGCGCGCCTTGTCGGCGTCGATCGTGCCGGTGAGCAGCCGCGACCCCAGGCACGGCACGCCGAAGCGGCCACCTTCTTCCTCGGCGAACACCACGACGGCGAGCGGCCGGCGCGGCCGGAAGCCCTTGGCCTGCAAGTCCGAGACGGCGGTCAGCGCGCTCACCACGCCGAGCGGGCCGTCGAACGCGCCGCCGCCCGGCACCGAGTCGAGGTGGCTGCCGGTGACCACGGCGTTGCGCCCCGGCGGCCCCCACCACGCCCAGATGTTGCCGTTGCGGTCGGTCTCGACGTCCAGCCCGAGCCCCAGCGCGCGCTCGACGAACCACTCACGCAGGTCGTGCTCGGGCGCGTCGAAGGCGTGCCGCGAGTAGCCGCCGCGCTTGGGGTCGCGCCCGACGTCGCCGATCTCGGCCAGCAGGCCCGAAGCCGTCACGCCTGCTCCCGCATCGGGACGCGCACACCCCGCTCGTCGGCGACGTCGGCCGCGCGGTCGTACCCGGCGTCGACGTGCCGGATGACGCCCATGCCGGGGTCGTTGGTGAGCACGCGCTCCAGCTTCTGCGCGGCCAACGGCGTCCCGTCGGCGACGCTGACCTGCCCGGCGTGGATGGACCGGCCCATGCCGACGCCACCGCCGTGGTGGATCGACACCCAGCTCGCCCCGGAGGACGTGTTGACCAGGGCGTTGAGCAGCGGCCAGTCCGCGATCGCGTCGGAACCGTCGGCCATGCCCTCGGTCTCGCGGTACGGCGATGCGACGCTGCCGGAGTCGAGGTGGTCGCGGCCGATGACGACCGGCGCCTTCAGCTCGCCGCCGGCCACCATCTCGTTGAACCGCAGGCCGGCCAGGTGGCGTTCGCCGTAGCCGAGCCAGCAGATCCGGGCGGGCAGCCCCTGGAACGCCACGCGTTCGCCGGCGAGGCGGATCCAGCGGGCGAGGGATTCGTTCTCCGGGAACAGTTCCAGCATCGCGCGGTCGGTCGCGGCGATGTCCTCGGGGTCGCCGGACAGCGCGGCCCAGCGGAACGGGCCGTTGCCCTCGCAGAACAGCGGGCGGATGTAGGCGGGCACGAAACCGGGGAAGTCGAACGCGCGCTCGCAGCCGCCGAGCTTGGCCTCGCCGCGCAGGGAGTTGCCGTAGTCGAACACTTCCGCGCCGCGGTCGAGGAAGCCGAGCATGGCCTCGACGTGGTCGGCCATCGACTCGCGCGAGCGGTCGGTGAACTCGTCGGGCTTCTTGGCCGCGTAGTCGTGCCAGTCGTCGACGCCGACGCCCTTGGGCAGGTAGGACAGCGGGTCGTGCGCGGACGTCTGGTCGGTGACGATGTCGACCTCGACGTTCCGGCGCAGGAGCTCCGGCAGCACCTCGGCCGCGTTGCCGACGACACCGACGGACAACGCGCGCTTTTCCTGCTTGGCCTTGGTGACGCGGGCGATGGCGTCGTCGAGGTCGTCGGCGACCTCGTCGAGGTAGCGCGTCTCGACACGGCGGTGCGCACGCTGCGGGTCGCACTCGATGACCAGCGCAACACCGTCGTTCATGGTGACGGCGAGGGGCTGCGCGCCACCCATGCCGCCGAGCCCCGCGGTGACGGTCAAGGTTCCACGAAGCGACCCGCCGAACTTCTTCTTCGCGACGGCGGCGAACGTCTCGTACGTGCCCTGGAGGATGCCCTGGGTGCCGATGTAGATCCACGAGCCCGCGGTCATCTGCCCGTACATCGTCAGGCCCTGCTGCTCGAGGCGGCGGAACTCCGGCCAGGTCGCCCAGTCGCCGACCAGGTTCGAGTTCGCGATGAGCACCCGCGGCGCCCACTCGTGCGTGCGGAACACGCCGACCGGCTTGCCCGACTGCACCAGCAGCGTCTCGTCGACGTCCAAAGTGGTCAGTTCGCGGGTGATCGCGTCGAAGCTGGCCCAGTTGCGGGCGGCCTTGCCGGTGCCGCCGTAGACGACCAGGTCCTCGGGGCGCTCGGCGACGTCGGGGTCGAGGTTGTTGTGGAACATCCGCAGCGCGGCTTCGGTCTGCCACGACTTGGCGGTGAGCTGGGTGCCGCGGGCGGCACGGACGACGCGGGACATCAGACCTCCAGACGGGCGGCGTCGAGGACGGCGCCGGAGCGGACGAGTTCTTCGGCGGCCGCGATTTCCGGCGCCAGGTGCCGGTCGGGGCCGGGGCCCGCGACCTTCGTGCGGAGCAGGTCGCGCACCGCGCCGGTGACCGGCGACGGCTCCAGCGGCGCGCGGAAGTCCAGCGCCCGGGCCGCCGTGAGCAGCTCGATGGCGAGGACGGTGGTCAGGCCGTCGACGGCCTTGCGCAGCTTCCGCGCGGCCGACCAGCCCATGGAGACGTGGTCCTCCTGCATGGCGCTGCTCGGGATGGAGTCGACCGACGCCGGGACGGCGAGCCGCTTGAGCTCGCTGACCACGGCGGCCTGGGTGTACTGGGCGATCATGTGGCCGGAGTCGACGCCGGGGTCGTCGGCCAGGAACGGCGGCAGGCCGTGCGAGCGCGCCTTGTCGAGCATCCGGTCGGTGCGGCGCTCGGCGATGCTGGCGACGTCGGCGATCGGGATGGCCAGGAAGTCGAGCACGTAGGCGACGGGCGCGCCGTGGAAGTTGCCGTTGGACTCGACGCGGCCGTCGGCGAGGACGACCGGATTGTCCACAGCGGACATCAGCTCGCGCTCGCCGACGAGCTCGGCGTGGGTCAGGCTGTCGCGCGCGGCGCCGTGGACCTGCGGGGCGCAGCGCAGCGAGTAGGCGTCCTGGACGCGGTTGCAGTCCGGGCCGCGGTGGCTTTCGACGATCTTCGAGCCCTGCAGCGCCTGCCACATCCGGGCGGCGGACTTGGCCTGCCCGGGGTGCGGGCGCAGGACCTGGAGGTCGGCGGCGAACGGGCGGTCGGTGCCGAGCAGGGCCTCGACGCTCATCGCGGCGGTGAGGTCGGCGATGTCGAAGAGCTTGTGCAGGTCGGCGGCGGCGAGCAGGAGCATGCCGAGCATGCCGTCGGTGCCGTTGGTGAGCGCCAAGCCCTCTTTCTCGGCGAGGACGACCGGCTCGATCCCGGCGTGCTTCAGCGCTTCTTCCGCCTTCATCACTTCGCCGCGGTACGTCACTTCGCCCTCGCCCATGAGCGCGAGCGCGACGGCGGCCAGCGGCGCGAGGTCGCCGGAGCAGCCGAGCGAGCCGTATTCGTGGACGATCGGCGTGATGTCGGCGTTGAGCAGGGCCGCAAGCGTTTGCGCGGTGCCCGGCCGAACGCCGGTGTAGCCGCTGGCGAGGGTGCGCAGCCGCAGCAGCATCAGCGCGCGGACGACCTCGGGCTCGACGGCGGGCCCGGCGCCGGCGGCGTGCGAGCGGATCAGGCTGCGCTGCAGTGCGGTCCGGCTCTCGACGGGGATGTGGCGGGTGGCGAGCGCCCCGAAGCCGGTCGAGACGCCGTAGGTGGGCGTGACGGCGTGGGCGAGGTTCTCGATGTGCTGGCGCGTCGCGGCGAGGTTCTTCTCGGCGGCGTCCGTGAGCCCGACGGGCGCGTGGCCCCGGACGACGTCGACGACCTGGGCGGCGGTCAGGGGCTCTGGGCCCAGGAGCACTTTTTCCGGCATGGCCTCATTGGACCTCGTCCTTCCCGCTGGTGGGATGCCTCAACGGATGGTTCTGTCTGGTATCCCAGACGTAAGCTCGGCGCATGGGCGAGAGCAGTGAGGTCCCGGCGCTGCGCCGCGGGCTGGCGGTGCTGCGCCTGCTGGCGACCCGCCCGGGCCCGGTCACAGCGGCGGCCATCGCCCGGGAGGCGGGACTCCCCCGCTCGACGACGTACCACCTGCTCAACGAGCTCGAAGCGGCCGGTTTCGTCGTGCACCTGCCCGCGGAACGCCGGTACGGCCTGGGCATCGCCGCCTTCGAGCTGGGGTCGGCCTACCTGCGCCACGACCCCTTGGAGCGCCTGGCCGGGCCGTTGCTGCGCAAGCTCGTCGACCGCGTCGGCCACACCGCCCACCTGGGCGTCCTGCACGGCAACGAGTCGCTGTACCTGATCAAGGAACGCCCGGCCCGGCCGGAGACGCTGGTGACCGAGGTCGGCGTCCGGCTGCCGGCCCAGCTGACCGCGTCCGGCCGGGCGATCCTGCGGCACCTGCCGGCCCCGCACGTCCGCGCGCTGTTCCCCGCGGCCTCGGCGTTCGTCCTCCGCACCGGCCGCGGCCCGCGCACGCTGGCCGAACTGCGCCGCACGCTCACCGCGGAACGCCGCCTCGGCTGGTCGGTCGAGGACGGCCACGTCACCGACGGCTTCGCCTCGGTCGCCTGCCCGGTGTTCGACCACGGCGCCCGCCCGCTGGCCGCGATCAGCGTCACCTTGCGCCACCACTGCGCGGCGGAGCCGTGCCCGGAGACGTGGCCGGACCTCGCCGCCGAAGTCGCGACGACGGCAGCCGAGCTGACCACCCGGATCGGCGGCCACCCGGCCTGACCGCCGTCGCGGGCCGTCCGGGCGCCGGGGCTGGTGCGAACGGGGCAACTGTCACCGAACGGCTCGATTCCACTCCGGTGGGTGATTACCTTGACTGAACAGCGGGTTCGAGGGGCACCGATGGATGACGCACGCGTGAAGAAGGTCGGTTTCGGTGCGGTACTCGCCGTCGCCGAATTCCGGGCGATGTGGACCGCCGAGCTGCTGTCGATCTGCGGCGACCAGCTTGCCCGCGTCGCGCTCGCGGTGCTCGTCTACCAGCGCACGTCCTCGGCCGCGCTGACCGGCCTCACCTACGCGCTGACGTACGTGCCGTCCCTGCTCGGCGGCATCCTGCTGGCCGGCGCGGGCGACCGGTGGCCGCGCCGCGACGTGATGGTCGCGACCGATCTGGCGCGGGCCGCGCTGGTCGCGGTGATCGCGATCCCCGGCGTCCCGCTGTGGGTGCTGTGCGTCTTGGTCGCGGTGATGACGGCGCTCGGCGGGCCGTTCAAGGCGGCCCAGCAGGCGCTGCTGCCGTCGGTCCTCGTCGGCGAGCGGTACCTCGTCGGGATGGCCCTGCGGAACGTGACGATGCAGGCCGCTCAGCTGGCCGGGTTCGCCGGCGGCGGCGTGCTGATCACCGCGCTCACCCCGTCCGCCGCACTGGGCCTGGACGCGGCGACCTTCCTGCTTTCGGCCTTGTTCCTGGTCACCGGCGTCCGGCGGCGGGCGGCGATCGCGCAGGCGGTCCGGCCCGCCTGGCTGGCCACGACCGGCGCGGGCATCCGGCTGATCTGGCGCGACCCGGCGCTGCGCACGCTGGTGGCGCTCAACTGGCTGGCCGGGTTCTACGTCGTGCCGGAGGCGCTGGCCGCGCCGTACGCGGCGGGCATCGGCGCGGGCGCGACGCTGGTGGGGCTGCTCATGGCGGCGGACCCGGCGGGCAGTGTGCTCGGCGGCGTCGTGTTCGGCAAGTGGATCCCGGAGCGCGTGCAGCTGCGCGTCCTGGCCTGGCTCGGGATCGCGGCGGGCCTGCCGCTGGTGGTGTTCGTCTGCCGTCCGGGCCTGGTGCCGTCGGTGGTGCTGCTGGCGGCGTCCGGCCTGCTGGCGACGGGCTACAACATCACCGGCACGGTGTCGTTCATGCGGCGGGTGCCGGACGAGCACCGCGCGCAGTGCGCCGGCGTGAACTCGGCCGGCCTGATCACGGTGCAGGGCGTCGGCGCGGCCGCGGCGGGCGCGCTGGCCGACGTGCTGGGCCCGGCGCACACCATCGCCGCGGCTGGAGCGGCGGGTGCCGCGGTGGCCGTGCCGATCGCGAGGGCGTGGCGCCGGGTCGGGCTGGAGGAGCGATGACCTCAGTTGTCGCGACCGCACATGGTGCGCCTCCCTTCACGACCCCGGGCCGGACCGGCTCCGTCACCGGCCGGACACCATGAGTATGCGGACCGGGGGCGGGATTCCGCGCACTGGGCCGCGGATTCGTGACGTCCTCGTGGCACCACGCCACTGGGCGCTGTGGCGCCAGGGCCCGCGCGTGGTCGGCTACTGCCTGGTGAGCGAGGCGGCGGCGGTGGTGCTGACGCTGCGCCCGTCGCCGGTCGCGGTGGACCGCCGGACGCTGTCGATCCTGCTGGTGCTGCTGGTCCTCGGGGTGGTGCAGTCGGAGACGGGCCGCCGCGTGGAGCGCATCCGCCGTCGCGTGTCGGGCACCCCGCACATCAACATGACGTCGGTCTGGACGTTCGCCGGCGTGCTCCTGCTGCCCCCGCTCCTGCTGGCGGTCCTGGTCGGCGGCCTGTACACGCACCTGGCGATCCGCAGCTGGTACCGCCTGCAGCGGGTCCCGGCGTCCCGCACGGTCAGCAACGCGGCGATCATCGTGCTGTCGTGTTACGCGGCCCAGTCGGTCCTGCGCGCTTCGGGCTTCGCCGACGTCCGCGCGGCGATGACCCACGGCTGGGCGGGAACGTTCGCGATCACGGCGGCGGGAGTGACGTTCTTCGCGGTGAACGCCCTCCTGGTCCTCCCGGCCCGCCGCGAAGTCGGCCGGACGCCGGAGGCGCTGTTCGGGACGTGGGCGGACAACGGCCTCGAGGTGGCGACGCTCTGCCTGGGTGCGCTGAACGCGGTGGCCCTGGCGACGTTGCCGGGCCTGGTGGTGCTGGTGTTCCCGCCGTTGCTGCTGTTGCACCGGACGGTGCTGGTGAAGCAGCTGGAGGTGGCCGCCCACCGCGACGAGAAGACGGGTCTGTACAACACGAGCGGCTGGCACGCGCTGGCCGAGCGAACCTTGGCGGCAGCAGCCCGCCAGCACACGACGTTCGGGTTGCTGATGCTGGACTTGGACCACTTCAAGCAGGTGAACGACACGTACGGCCACCTGGCGGGCGACGCGGTGCTGAAGGCGGTGGCCCAGTCGATCATCTCGGCGGTCCGCGGCCGGGGTGACGCGGTGGGCCGGTTCGGTGGCGAGGAGTTCGTGGTGCTGCTGCCGGGGATCACCCGGCCGGACGTCGGCCCGGTGGCGGAGCGGATCCGCCGGGCGATCAGCGCGCTGGCGGTCCCGGCGGGTCAGCTGTCGATCACGGGTTTGACGGTCTCGATCGGCATCGCGGTGTACCCGGAGGCGGGGACGTCATTGCAGCGCCTGCTGGACGCGGCGGACACCGCGCTGTACCACGCGAAGGCGACGGGCCGGAACAAGGTGGTCCACGTGGCGGACCTGGTGTGATCAGGCGGTCTTGTGCCGCAGCCGCCCGGCGTCGAGCCCGAGCATGGCGAGCAGTTCGGCACATTCCCGCGAGTCGGAGGAGTGCCCGGCCACCGTCAGGACGGCTCGATCGTTCTGTTCACCGAGCCGGACGGCCTCTTCAGCCCGGATCACACCCATCCGGCTGTCTTCGTCGTTGGCAAGGGAGCTGCCGCTGCGTCGGGCCCAGGTCATCTGGCCACCTGCTTCCGGCTCCACGGGTGCGGAGCCATGGTCGGGCCCTCAGCATGACACTCACGAAAATTTCACCCACAAGTGGCCCCCACCACACTCCTGGTGCCCACCACGCACTTGGTGCCCACCACCCCGAAGCCGCGATTGTCACTACGGACGGTGGTACCGCGTCAAGGCGGGAAAGCGTGCCTTGACCCGGCACCACCGTCCGCGTGCGGGCTTCGGATCGGGGCGGTGGGGGAGGTCTGGGTGGGGTGCGGGTCTGGCGTCAGCGTCTCGTTCGGGCCGTTGAGGTACCCGACCGAGAGGGCACCCCGACTTTGCCGGAGCCCCGAGATCAAGGCGAGCGGCCCCGGGGGTCCAGGGGGCGGAGCCCCCTGGCGGGGGTTTGGGGGTTCGACCCCCAAATAAACACCCGAGAACGAGAGAAGGCCCAGCCCCGAAGGGGCGTGGGCCTTCTCTGAGTGGAGGTGCCGGGAATTGAACCCGGGTCCTCTGGCGTCTCGACAGGGCTTCTCCGTGCGCAGTCCGCTACGTCTTTACTTGACTCCCTCAGTCACGCGAACAAGCTGAGGTGACGAGCCCAGCCACTGTTTGCTTCACGACTGTTCCCCGTGGCCGGGACAGCCGCTGAGCCTCCTAGCTGATGCCGGTACCCGGGCCGGAGGCGAACCCGGGCCGACAGAGTCGCACTCGCTCAGGCGGCGAGGGCGAACTCGCGCTGACTGGAGTCGGCGCTTATTGGTTTGCGATGACGCTTACGGTGGTCTCTCGCCTGCACCGGCACGCTTCCCCTGACTCAACGTCCAAAGTCGAAACCGTTCACCCCCTTGTCGGGATCACAACCTGTCCATCATAACGCCCGGCGCGACCGCTTTAGTCCCGGAGGGGTGGGGCCAGCCCTACCGCCGGGATGCCCGCTCGCACCATGTCGCCGGCCTCGCGGAACGTCGATGCTGGTGTCCGTGGGAAGGAGCAGGGTCATGGTGAACGAAAGGCGGGATCCGCCGTTCGGTGGTTCGGTGGTGTTCTTGCTGATGAACCTGCCGCTGGGGGTGCTGGCGTTCGGGTTCCTGACGGCGTTCGTGTCGGCCGGCGCCGGGACCGCCGTGGTGTGGGTCGGGGTGGGCCTGCTCGCCTTGGTCGTGCTCGCCGTGCGGGGGGCCGCCCGGCTGGAGCGGGCGCGGGTCTACGCGCTGCTGGACCGCTACATCGACCTGCCCTACCTGCCGTTGCCGGCCGGCAAGCAGGCCGCGCGGTGGAAGGGGCGGCTGAAGGACCCCTCGACCTGGCGGGATCTCACCTACTTCGCCCTGCTCTTCCCGGTGGGCCTGGTCGAGTTCGTGCTCGTGACGACGTTCTGGGCGACGAGCCTCGCGCTCGTCTTCCTGCCCGTCTACTTCCGGTGGCTGCCCGGTGGCGAATACCGGTTCCCGAACTCGGAGCTGCCGTGGCTGACCGTGGACACCACGGTGGAGGCGCTACCGTGGGCAGCGCTCGGGGTGTTGTTCGTCGCGTTGTCGGTGGCGTTGACCAGGGCGCTGGCGGGCGTGCACGCCCGGCTGGCGACGGGGCTGCTGGGGCCGACGGTCGCGCAGCGCCGCCGGATGGAGCGCTGGTGGGAAAACGCGGAAGAGAAGAACCTGGTGGCGGGATGAGCGAGGCGCAACAGCTGGAACACCCGCGGCCGCACCCGGCTCGCACGATCCTCTACATGCTGGTCAGCTTTGTCTTCCGGCTCCTGCAGTTCGTGCTGGTCGTGGTCGGCATTTCGGTGGGCGTCTCGACCGCGGTGATCTGGATCGGGTTCCCGATCCTGCTGGCGACGACGAGCTTCGTGCGCTGGTCCGGCGACCGTGAGCGGAGCTGGGCGGGCAAGCTGCTGAACGTGCCGCTGCCCCCGGTGCAGCGGCGGCCGTACGAAGAGGGGCAGCCGCTGCTGCGGCGGTGGATGGTCCGGCTGAGCGACGCGACGACGTGGCGTGACCTGGCGTACCTGATGGCCGCCTTCCCGCTGGCGTGCGCGGAGTTCGCGATCGCGCTGGCGTCGGTCGTGCTGCTGCCGATGGCGATCTGGGTGACGCCGTGGCTGGGCTGGCTGCACGGCGAGCTGGCGCTGGCCCTGCTGGGGCCGAACCGCACGAAGCGGCTGGAGCAGAAGGCCGAGCGGCTGCAGGCGTCGCGGGCCCGCGGGGTCGACGCGGCCGAAGCCGAACGCCGTCGCATCGAGCGTGACCTGCACGACGGCGCACAGCAGCGGTTGGTGGCCGTCGCCATGAGCCTGGGCCGCGCGAAGTCGAAGTTCGACCAGGACCCCCAAGCGGTGCGGGACCTCATCGACGAGGCGCACACGGACGCGAAGCTCGCCGTGTCGGAGCTGCGGGACCTGGCGCGCGGCATCTACCCGGCCGTCCTCGGCGACCGAGGCCTGGACGCGGCGCTGTCGGCGCAGGCGGCGAAGTCGCCGATCCCGGTGGACGTCTCGGTCGACGTCGACCCGCGCCCGCCGGCCGCGGTGGAGACGACGGCGTACTTCATCGTCGGCGAGACGCTGACGAACATCGCGAAGCACTCCGGAGCGACCGAAGCCGGCGTGAAGGTGTGGCGGACCGACGACCACGTCGTCGTCGAGATCACCGACAACGGCCACGGCGGCGCGGAAGTGCGCCCCGGCGGCGGGCTGGCCGGGCTGGCCGACCGCGCCGCGACGATCGACGGCGTGATCACCGTGGTCAGCCCGGTGGGCGGGCCGACCGTGATCCGGGCTGACCTCCCCTGCCAGTGGTGAATATTCTGGACCCCGTTCATCCACGAACCTGGGGGCCGGATGCGGGTAGTCATCGCCGAGGACGCCGTGCTGCTGCGGGCCGGGGTGACCCGCCTGCTCGCCGACGAGGGCATCGAGACGGCCGCGGCCGTCGACAACGGGGACGACCTCCTCGGCGCGGTCAAGGAACACCGTCCTGACCTCGCGATCGTCGACGTCCGCATGCCGCCGACGTTCACCGACGAGGGCCTGCGCGCGGCGCTGGCGGCGCGCAAGGAGATCCCGGGCCTGCCGGTCCTG
This sequence comes from Amycolatopsis sp. 505, assembly GCF_031625235.1. Lineage (NCBI taxonomy): Bacteria > Bacillati > Actinomycetota > Actinomycetes > Pseudonocardiales > Pseudonocardiaceae > Amycolatopsis > Amycolatopsis sp. 505. The sequence goes on along the minus strand of NZ_JACKQP010000012.1, from coordinate 35,331 downwards.
GTGCTGTCGCAGTACGTCGAGGAGTCGTACGCGGTGGAGCTCCTCTCGGGCGGTGCCGGCGGCGTCGGTTACCTGCTGAAGGAGCGCGTGGCGGACGTCGCGGACTTCCTGGACGCGGTCCGCCGCGTGGCCGGCGGCGGCACGGCGATCGACCCGGACGTGATCGCCCAGCTGATGGCCCGCGGCCGCCGCAACCCCTTGGACGCGCTGACGGCCCGCGAGTCGGAGGTCCTCGGCCTGATGGCGCAGGGCCTGTCCAACACGGCGATCGCGAACTCCCTGGTCGTTTCGCACGGCGCGGTGGAGAAGCACATCGGCAACATCTTCTCGAAACTCGGCCTCGAAGCCAGCGCGGAGGAACACCGGCGCGTGCGTGCGGTGTTGACCTACCTGGGCCGCTGAGCGACAGACGGTGACCGGACCTCCCGTAGGGTGGACAACGAGTCACCCGTTCCGCGGGCGGCACCCCTGTGAGCGCTCACCTACCATGAGCGGACCCGGCGGCGAGAGGAGCGCGCAGATGTCCGACGAGATCCGCTGCGTCCGCTTCTTCGGCGGCCCGCTCGACGGCCGCGTCCAGGAGCTCGGGGACGCCGAGCCGATCCCCGGCACCGTCATCCGGCACATCCACCTGCACGGCGGCCCGAAGATCGAGACCCGCTACGAGCTCGGCCTCACCGAGCACGGCTGGGAGTACCGGGTCGCCGCCACGCAGCACGAACCCGAGCCCGACAACCTGAGGTAGGGGAAACCCCCGCACGCACCGGGGGTGAACAGCACCCCGAACAGGCCGGGCAGCACCGCTGTCTTCCCCGGTCGGACCGGCCAGGCTGAACGGCATGCAAACAGCGGGCCGGGACCGATTCCTCGACGTCGTCCGGGCGGGGGCCATCCTCGCCGTCATCGCCCAGCACTGGATCATGCCGGTGCTCTCCTACTCCGACGGGCACCTCGCCACCGGCAACGCCCTCGCGACGCCGGGCTGGTGGGTCGTCACCTGGCTCAGCCAGGTCATGCCCCTGGTCTTCTTCGCGGGCGGCGCGGCCAACCTGATCTCCTTCCGCCGCGCCGCCTCCACGCGGCAGTGGCTCGGCGGGCGGATCAAGCGCCTGATGGTGCCGGTGCTGCCGTTGATGGCCGTCTGGCTGATCGTGCCGGACTTCCTGCGCGGTCTGGGCGTCCCACCGCAGCCGTTGCAGGTCGGCAGCGCGATCGCCGCGCAGCTGCTGTGGTTCCTGGCCGTGTACGTGCTCGTCGTGCTGCTCACGCCGCTGATGGTCGCCGCGCACCGGCGCTGGGGCCTGAAGGTGCCGCTCGTCATGGGCGCGGCAGGCGTCCTCGTCGACGTCGCGCGCTTCAACGACTTCGGCTACATCGGTTACGCCAACGCGATCTTCGTCTGGGTCGCCGTGCACCAGCTCGGCTTCCACTACGTCGAAGGCCGCCTCGGCTCGCTGACCCGCCGCGGCGCGCTGACGCTGTCCGCCGCCGGGTTCGGCGTGACCGCGCTGATGGTCGCGTTCGGACCGTACCCGGCCAGCATGATCGGCATGCCGGGCGCGCCGGTGTCCAACATGAGCCCGCCCACCGTGCTCCTCGCCTTCCTCGCCGTCGGCCAGATCGGCCTGCTGCTCGCCTTCCGCCCGCAGCTCAACGCCCTCGCGGCGCGCCCCGGCATCGGCGACGCCCTCGGCTGGCTGGGCGCGCGGTTCATGAGCGTCTACCTCTGGCACATGCCGGCGCTGGTCGTCGTGGCCGGCGTGACGGTGTACGGCCTCGGCTACCAGACGCCCGCGCCGGGCACGGTGTTCTGGCTGATCATGGCGCCGGCGTGGTTCGCGGCGTGCGGGATGGTGCTCGCCGGCCTGCTGCGCCTGTTCGCCCACTTCGAGATGCAGCGCGACACCGGCCAAGTCACCGCCGGGACGCCGCAGTTGGTCGTGGCGGGCCTGCTGGCCTCCGGCGGCCTGCTCGGCCTGGCGGCGCACGGGTTCGCCCCGCTGTCGGACGGCATCGCCCGCGGCCCGGTGCCCTGGGTGCTCCTCGCGACGGCCGGGTTCCTCCTGGCCGGCAAGCAGCTCCCGGTCGTCGACCTGCTCGGCCGCGCGGTCACCGTAAGCGAGCGGGCCGCGCTCAAGCGCTGAGCAACCGCCGGGGCGTGTCGTGCAGGACCGCCCGCAGGAACGGCTCCCCCAGGCGATCGTCGGCCGCCCAGCCGGCGATCGCCTGCAGCTGCGTCGCGTAGGAGTACGGGATGTTCGGGAAGTCCGTGCCGAGCACGACCCGGTCGGCGACCGAGGCCAGCCGCGCGGTCCAGTCCGGCGGCAGCGGCGACATCGCCTCGGCGAACGGCACCCCGACCATCGTGGTGTCCAGGTGCACCCGCGGGTACTTCGCCATCAGGTCGAACGCCGCGCCGAACTCCGGCATCGCCGCGTGCGCGAGCACCGCCGTCAGGTTCGGGTGCCGCGCCAGCACCTCCCCGAAGACCGACAAGCCGGTGAAGTCGCCCCGCAACGGACCGTGTCCACAGTGGACGACGACCGGAACCCCGGCGTCGGCGAGGGCGCCCCACACCGGCTTCAGCAGGTCGTCCCGCGGGTCGTAGGCACCCACCTGCACGTGCGCCTTGAACACCCGGGCGCCGGCGCGCAGCGCACCGTCCACAGAAGACCCGGCGCCGGGCTCGGGGTAGAACGTCCCGGTCGGCACCGCGTCCGGCACCCGCGCGGCGAACTCGAGCGCCCAGTCGGTCAGCCACTGCGCCATCCCCGGCTTGTGCGGGTAGACCAGCGGCGCGAAGCGCGTGACGCCGAGCGACCGCAGCGTCGCCAGACGCTCCTCTTCGGACGTCCGGTAGAACACCGGCCACTCGGTGCCGTAGTGCGTGGCGGCCTGGTCGAAGTACGCCCAGACCTTGTCCATCACCGGCTTCGGCAGGAAGTGGACGTGCAGGTCGACCAGGCCCGGCAGGCCCAGCGACGCCGTCCAGCGCGCGACGTCCGCATCGGTTGCCGGGCCGGGCGTCACTCCGTGAACCGGCCCTTCAGCGCGCGGCCCATCGCCTTCCTGATGTCGCGATCCGCGTCCCGCTTGGCGAGCGCCTGCCGCTTGTCGTAGGCCTTCTTGCCCTGGGCCAGCGCGATCTCGACCTTGACCTTGCCGTCCTTGAAGTACATCGACAGCGGCACCAGCGAGAGCCCGCTCTCCTTGGTCTTGCCGATGAGCTTCTCGATCTCCCGCCGGTGCAGCAGCAGCTTCCGGGTGCGCCGCGGCATGTGGTTGGTCCACGTGCCCTGCGTGTACTCCGGGATGTGCACGTTGCGCAGCCACACTTCGCCGTCGTCGACCGTCGCGAACGCGTCCGCCAGGGACGCTTTGCCCTCGCGCAGGCTCTTGACCTCGGTGCCGACGAGCACGAGACCGCACTCGTAGGTGTCGAGGATGGAGTAATCGTGCCGCGCCTTGCGGTTCGACACGATCACCTTCTGGCCACGTTCCTTGGGCATACGACCACTCTACGTGATTCTCGGAGCGACGAGCAGCTGGTTAAAGCTAGTGCCGGACGTACAGCCGCAGCGTGACGTACCCGGTGATGGCGGAGATCACCACGGACACCCCGAGCAGGATCGGCGCGACCGGGAACAGCAGTTCCAGCATGGTGATCTTCGGGAAGACGTCGCCGGTGAACACCGAGTCGAGGAAGCTCGCCTTGGTCAGCACCAGCATGATGATCCCGAGGACCGCACCGACCACGCCGGCGACCACCGCCTCCAGGAGGAACGGCAGCTGCGTGTACCACCGCGTCGCGCCGACCAGCCGCATGATGCCGACCTCGGTGCGGCGGGTGAACGCGGACACCTGGATCGTGTTGGCGATCAGCAGCAGCGCGGCGATGGCCATGATGAGCGCGGCGCCGAAGGCCATGTTGCGGACCCCGTTGAAGGCGTTGAAGACGCGGTCGAGGAACTTCTTCTGGTCGTCGACCTTCCGCACGCCCGGCTTGTTCGCGTACTCCTGCACGATCGCGTCGCTGCGGTCCGGGTCCTTCAGCTTCACGTGCAGCGACGCGGGCAGCGACTCGGGACCGGTGAGGGCGATCAGCTCCGGCTGGCTCTCGAAGATCTTCTTGAACCGGTCGAAGGCCTGGTCGCGGTTCTCGAACACGACCGACTCGACACCGTTGTTGCTCTGCAGCGACGTCCGCAGCGACTGGCACAGCGCCTGCGTGCAGTTCCGGTCGTTCGCGCTGATGTCGTCGGTGAGGTAGACCGAAACCTCGACGTCGGCGAGGAAGTTGGACTTCATCTTGTCGATCGTCCGGACGGCGAGGAGACCGCCGCCGAGCATGGCGAGCGAGACGGCCGTGGTCAGCATCATCGCGATGGTCATCGTGACGTTCCGGCGCAGGCCGGTGACTACCTCACTGAAGACGAAACTGGCGCGCATGGCGGGTGCAGGTCCTTGGGGTCGGGGTCGTTGAAGGGCTGCGTCGTTACCGGACTGCGGTCAGCGACCGATGCCGTAGACGCCGCGGGCGTCGTCGCGGATCACCCGGCCGAGCTGCAGCTCGACGACTCGGCGCCGCATGGAGTCCACGATGGAGTGATCGTGGGTGGCCATCAGGACCGTGGTGCCGGTGCGGTTGATCCGCTCCAGCAGCAGCATGATGTCCTGGCTGGTGTCGGGGTCCAGGTTGCCCGTCGGCTCGTCGGCGAGCAGCACCAGCGGGCGGTTCACGAACGCGCGCGCGATCGCGACGCGCTGCTGCTCACCACCGGAGAGCTCGTTGGGGAGCCGGTCGGCCTTGCCGTCGAGGCCGACGAGCTCCAGCACCTCGGGGACGACCTTCTTGATGGTCGGGCCCGGCTTGCCGATGACCTCGAGGGCGAACGCGACGTTCTCGGCGACGGTCTTGTTCGCCAGCAGGCGGAAGTCCTGGAAGACGCAGCCGATGGTCTGCCGCAGGCGGGGGACCCGGCGGCGGGCCAGCTTGGCGACGTCGAAGTTGGACACCATCACGCGGCCCTTGCTGGGCGTCTCTTCGCGCAGCAGCAGCCGGAGGAAGGTCGACTTCCCCGATCCCGAGGGACCGATGAGGAAGACGAACTCACCCTTTTCGATGTCGACGGACACCCGCTCGAGCGCGGGCCGCGTCGAGGTCTTGTAGACCTTGGAAACCTCTTCGAGCCGGATCACGATTCGGCATACTACCCACCGGTCTCGTGAAGCCCCGGTTGCCCGGTCCACCCGGGTGGAGCAGCGGGTGTTTGCGTACGGTGAGCGGTCGCGCAAACACCCCCCGCGCCGATCAGACCGTGGTCGTCTGCTTCCGCCAGCGGATGCCGGCGTCGAGGAAGCCGTCGATGTCGCCGTCGAGCACCGCGGTCGGGTTGCCGACCTCGAACTCGGTCCGCAGGTCCTTTACCATCTGGTACGGGTGCAGGACGTAGGAGCGCATCTGGTTGCCCCAGCTCGAGCCGCCGTCCTTGAGCGCGTCCATCTCCTTGCGCTCTTCTTCCTTCTTGCGCTGCAGCAGCCGCGACTGGAGGACCTTCATCGCGGCCGCCTTGTTCTGCAGCTGCGACTTCTCGTTCTGGCAGGAGACGACGATGTTCGTCGGGATGTGCGTGATGCGCACCGCACTGTCGGTCGTGTTGACGCTCTGACCACCGGGGCCCGACGAGCGGTAGACGTCGACCCGGATGTCCTTTTCCGGGATGTCGACGTGGTCGACCTCTTCGACCTCGGGCAGCACCTCGACGTGCGCGAACGACGTCTGGCGGCGGCTCTGGTTGTCGAACGGCGAAATCCGGACGAGCCGGTGGGTGCCCTGCTCGACCGACAGGGTGCCGTAGACGTAGGGGGCGCTCACCTTGAACGTCGCCGACTTGATGCCCGCCTCTTCGGCGTAGGAGATGTCGTAGACGTCGGTCGGGTAGCCGTGGCGCTCCGCCCAGCGCAGGTACATGCGCAGCAGCATCTCGGCGAAGTCGGCCGCGTCGACGCCACCGGCCTCGGAGCGGATGGTGACGACGGCGTTGCGGTCGTCGTACTCGCCCGAGAGCAGGGTGCGGACCTCGAGGCCGTCGATCGACTTGCCGAGGTCGGCGAGCTCGCTCTCGGCCTCGCCCATGCTGCCGGCGTCGCCTTCGGCCTCGGCGAGCTCGTACAGCACGCCGAGGTCGTCGAGCCGCTGGCGCAGGTCGGAGACGCGCCTCAGCTCGCCCTGCCGGTGGGACAGCTGGCTGGTGACCTTCTGGGCCGCCTCCGGGTCGTCCCAGAGGGTGGGGCTCGAGGCCTGCTGCTCCAGGTCGGCCACCTGGGCGCGCAGCGCGTCCAGGTCCATCACCGACTCGATCTGCGTCAGCTTGCCGGTCAGGTCCCGCAGTGCCGCGTCGAACTCATCACTCACGTTTGTCAAGGTTACGGCAAAACCCACGACCGGTTGCGAGGACCGGTCGTGGGCGCGCGAACCTCAGGCCGCGGGGATGGCGTCGAGCAGCTTCAGCGCGGCCTTGGCCTGGGCCTGGGCGAACTCGGCGACGGCCTTCTCGTACGGGCCCTCGGCCGCCTTCGTGGCCGCCCGGGCGTCGTCGAGCTGCTGGCTGTAGCTCGTCCGGGCCGACTCGAGCAGCGACTGGCGCTGCTTCGCGGTCAGCGACCCCGCGTGCACGAGCCGCAGGATGAGCGGGCTGCGCAGGTGGTCGGGGCCCGCCTCGGACGTCAGCCAGGCCTTGAAGGCCTTCTTGCCGGCGGCGGTGATCAGGTACTGCTGGCTGGAGCGCGGGCCCTGCTTGCCGAGCCGGACGAGGCCTTCCTTGGACAGCGCCGGGAGCTCCCGGTACACCTGGCTGCGGGTGACGCTGAAGAAGGCACCGAACCGCTCTCCGGCTCCGGCGACGAGCTGCCCGCCGGTGGCGGGACCGTCGTGGAGCAGACCGAGCAAGGCGGCGGCTGTTGCATTCAATTCGGACACGCCCCCTAGATTCCCACTTATCGGCCGCTGTGTCCACAGTGGTCAGCGGATCTGTCCATTGTGGCTAGACAGATCCCCTCGTTCGGCCCAATGCGACCTGGTCCACTGTGGACGTGAACACGCTCTGCAACCGCTCCCAGGGATTTTTGGTCCAACCAGACGCACGCAGGCAGCCCCGGCACGTCCAGGCAGGTGAGTTCGGCGGGCGGCGATCCCCGGCTTGGCGCACCTCGGACACGCACCGCAACCACCCCCGAAGGGTGTCCACATCGTGGGATCCGCAGTTTTCCGCGCGCCGGACGGAAAAGTCGGCAGTGAAAGCCGATCCGGCATGACAAAAAAGGCACGTTTCCGGATTTCCCGGAAACGTGCCTCTGAGTGGTAGCGGGGACAGGATTTGAACCTGCGACCTCTGGGTTATGAGCCCAGCGAGCTACCGAGCTGCTCCACCCCGCGCCGTTGTGGTACTCGAATAGATTACACGGGGTCGCCAAGGGCTTCGCACCGGGGTCCCGAAACGTGCTGACCTGCCCTTACGTCGTCTCGAGCCACTGGCGGGCTCCACTGAGGACCATGGCCAGCCCGTCCTCGAAGCGCGCGTCGGCGTCCCCGAGAACGGCCTCGCCCGCCGACTCGCGGTAGCGCTCGTCGAACTCCCCGGGCATGGGCCGCACGGCCTGCTCCTCGATCACGTAGCCGATGACGAAGCAGTAGACGGTGAAGGTCGCCCGGCTCGCCCGCCCCTCGTCGAGCCCGGCTTCGATGCTGCGGCGCAGCGGGTGCTCGCCGACCAGGCTCATGTCGCCGAGGTACGTACCTGCGAAAACCTTTCCCCCGTCGCGATAGGCGAGCATCATCCGCCGCAGCGCACGGGCGCTGTGCGCGGCGGCTTCCCACTCCCCCGCCGACGCCGGCGGCCGCCGGTCGGCCACGGAGTCGCGGTACATCTGCGTCGCCATTTCGTCCAGCAGCTCCTGCTTGTTCTTCATGTGCCAGTACAGCGCGGGCGCCTTGACGCCCAGGTCGGCGGCGATCAGCCGGAGCGTGAGGCCGTTCAGCCCGACGTCGTTGAGCAGCTTCAGCCCGGATCGCGCGATGTCTTGCCTGGTCAGGGCCATGTTTCGCAGTCTCCTCGCACTCCCGGCTTGACAGCTTAACGATGTTAAGGGCATTCTCGGGACAGGTCAATTTAACGTTGTTAAGGAGCTGGGGATGCAGGAGCTGACCGCAGAGGTGGTGGTGGCCGGCGCGGGCCCGACGGGCCTGATGCTGGCGAACGAGCTGGCGTTGGCCGGAGTGGACGTCCAGGTGCTCGAGCGGATGCACGAGCGGACGGGGCTGTCGAAGGCGCTGAACCTCCAGCCGAGAACGGCGGAAGTGCTGGATCTGCGCGGGTTGCTGGGCCGGGCGGAGGACCGCTCGTTCGCGACTGTCGCAGACGGACACTTCGCGGTGCTCCCGGTGAGCTACGCGGGCTGGGACACCCGTCACCCGTACCAGCTGGGCATCCCGCAGGCGGAGGTCGAGGCGGCGCTGGAGGAGCGCCTGAACGAACTGGGTGTCCGGGTGCGGCGGGGCCACGAGCTGACCGGCTTCGTCCAGGACGCCGACGGTGTCACGATCACGGCGGACGACCTGCGCGTCCGGGCGAAGTACCTGGTGGGCTGCGACGGCGGTCGCAGCACGGTGCGCAAGGCGCTGAACCTGCGGTTCGAGGGCATCGAAGGGCAGGGCCACGGCGTGGCGGCGGACGTCCTGTTCGAGAAGACGCCTCCGGGGGCGCCGACGCGGTGGCGCTCGATGACGAACATGGTGACGTCGCAGAGCCCGGGGAAGTTCGTCGGCGTGATCCCCTTGGGCGAGCCGAACCTGTACCGCATCAGCTTCGGAGACCGGCTGAACCGCCCGGAAAACCTCCGGGCCCCGGTGACTCCCGAGGAAGTGCGCGAGGCGGTCGCGGAGCGCTTCGGCCCGGAGGCGGAGATCGCCGAAATCCGCTGGGCATCCCGTTTCTCGGACGACAGCCGCCTGGCCGCGACGTACCAGGTGGGCCGAGTCCTGCTGGCGGGCGACGCGGCTCACATCCACTTCCCGGCCGGGGGGCAGGGCCTCAATCTGGGGATCCAGGACGCGATGAACCTGGGCTGGAAACTGGCGGCCGAGCTCCGCAACCGAGCCGCACCGGGTCTCCTGGAAACTTACGAAACGGAACGCCGCAAGGTGGCCCAAGACGTCCTGCAGAACGTGGCGGCCCAGAACGCCTTGATCCCCACAACGCCGAACCAACTGGCCCTGAGAGCCCTTTTCCGAGACCTGACCGGACTCCCGGAAGTCCAGCACCACCTGTCAGGAATGATCTCGGGCCTCAACATCCGCTACCCGGCAACGGAAACCCACCCGGCAGCAGGAACCCGCCTCCCCGACTTCGGTCTGAAGGAAGGCCACGCAAGCGACTTATTCCACAAAGGAAACTGGGTCCTGCTGACAAAAACCCCAACACCAACCCCCCACACAGAGGTACTCGTAGCAGAGGTAACCAACCTCCCCTGGCCCGACCTGGAAAAAATCTTGATCCGCCCGGACGGCTACATAGCAAACACAACAGGAGAAACAGAAGCCTGGCTCAAGTAAAAACCCAGCCAACCGCAGCGGGGTCCAGGGGCGGCGAAGCCCCCCTGGCGGGGGTCTGGGGGTTCGACCCCCAGAACAAACGCGAAAGAGGGGCGGCTCGCCGATCTTGGCGAGCACGCCCCTCCCAACCTCTGTAGCGGGGACAGGATTTGAACCTGCGACCTCTGGGTTATGAGCCCAGCGAGCTACCGAGCTGCTCCACCCCGCGTCGTGGCACCTACCTTACGCCCTCGTTTCGCGGGGGTGCAAAGCAGGTGCCGTTGGCGTTACCGATGTCACCCTCCGGGCTGGGTGCTGGGCGGTGCGGTGCTGGTCCCGGGGGCTGCGGTCTTGGCTGCTTCGTACGCGCGGGCGGCTGCGTCGAGGGCGGCGAGCGCGGCGCCTTGGTCGGTGAAGTTGCCGGATTGCTGGGCGGCTTTGAGTTTGGCGATGGCCGATTGGATGTCGGCGACCGCGCGGTCGAGGGCCGCGTTGCCGCTGCCGTTGTTGGCGGGCGGGGTGGTGGTCGGGTTGGTGGAGGTGGGTGGGTTGGTCGTGGGCTGGCCGGCTTGGGGTGGCGTGGTGGTGGCTTCGCCGGTGCCGGCGCCGAAGACCTGGTCGAGGGCTTCCTGGAGGGTGGCGCCGTAGCCGACCTTGGGTCCGTAGGAGACGAGGACGCGGGCCAGCTGCGGGTAGCTGTTCTGGTTGCGCTGCCGGATGTAGACGGGTTCGACGTAGAGGAAGCCGTCGGCGACCGGGAGCGTGATCAGGTTGCCGTAGATGGGGGTGACGTTGGGGTTGTTGAAGAGGGTGCGGTCCTGGGCGACGCGGGAGTCGCTCTGGAACCGGTTCTGGACTTGGACCGGGCCGTCGACCTGGGTGGCTCCGGTGGCCGCGCTGGGTAGCTGGAGGACGCGGATCTTGCCGTAGTCGGCCGGGTCGGAGGAGACCGACATCCAGGACGCGAGGTATTGGCGTTGGAGACCGGTCAGCGAGCTGGTCAGCTGGAACGTCGGCTTGGTCTGGCCCGGGGTGTCCGCGAGGACGTAGTAGCCGGGTTGGTTGGCCGCGCCGGCCGCGGCCGGGTTGGAGCCGCCTTCGGCGGTCGGGTCTTGCGGGACGCTCCAGAAGGCCTGCTGCGAGTAGAACTCCTGCGGGTTGCTGACGTGGTAGCGCGACAGCAGTTCACGCTGGATCTTGAACAGGTCCTCGGGGTAGCGGAAGTGGGCCCGCAGGTCCGGGGAGATCTCGGAGCTGGGCTTCACGAGCCCGGGGAAGACCTTCTCCCAGGCGTTGAGGACCGGTTCCTTGTCGTCGATCGAGTACAGCGTCACGGTGCCGTTGAAGGCGTCGACGGTGGCCTTGACCGAGTTGCGGATGTAGTTGATGGAGCTGTTGGCCTGGCGGGCGACGCCGTTGAGGGAGTCGTTCGTGGCCGCGCCGAGCTGGGTCTGCTGGGCGTACGGGAAGTTGTTGAGCGTGGTGTAGCCGTCGATGATCCACTGGATCTTGCCGTCGACGACCGCCGGGTACGGGTCGCCGTCGAGGGTCAGCCACGGCGCGACCTTGCTGACGCGGTCGCGCGGGTCGCGGTTGTACATGATCTTGGAGTTGTCGCCGATGGCGTCGGAGAACAGGATGTTGCGTTCGCCGTATTCGGCGGCGAAGGCGAGGCGGTTGAACCAGTTGTCGATCGAGACGCCGCCGGTGCCCGTGTACTTGTAGCGGTCGGTGGCGGTGTCGTACTCGCCGGGCGCGTTGCCGGTGGTGCCGCCGACGATGGCGTAGTCGGATTCCGCGGCGGACAGCTCGCCGTAGTAGATGCGGGGTTCCTTGACCTCGATGCCGGGCTGGCCGGAGCCGGGTGAGCCGGCGCCGGCCGGGTTCTGCGTGTCGCTGGTCGTCGCGATCGGGTAGCCGCCGTCGGAGTTGGCGTCCTTGACCGCGCGGTCGATCGTGTTGGCCGGCGCGACGACGAAGCCGTTGCCGTGGGTGTAGACGAGGTGCTTGTTGATCCAGCTGGTCTGGTTGCCGGTGAGGCCCTCGGTCTTGATCTCCTTGGCGGCGACGATGTAGTCCTGCGTCACGCCGCCGACGGTGTAGCGGTCGATGTCCAGCTTGGCCGGGAAGCCGTAGAAGTTCTCGCGGCCGACGCGCTGGGTGAAGGTGTCGGAGAGGATGTTCGGGTCGAGGAGCCGGATGTTCGACATCGTCCCGTTGTCGTTCTTGATCTGGTCCGGGGTGGCGTCCGACTTGCCGGTGTAGGGCTGGTACTGGACGTCGGTGAGGCCGTAGGCGCGGCGGGTGGCGTCCATGTTGCGCTGGATGGACGTCGCTTCCTTCTCGTTCGCGTTCGGCTTCACCGAGAACTGGTCGAGGATGGCGGGCCAGGCGACGCCGACCAGGATGCCGGAGAGGATCAGCAGCACGAGTGCGATGGCCGGCAGCTGCAGGTTGCGCAGGAAGGCACCGGCGAAGAACGCGATCGCGCAGATCACCGAGATGCACAGCAGGATCAGCTTGGCCGGCAGCACCGCGTTGAGGTCGGTGTAGGTGGCGCCGACGAACAGCGGCATGCCGCGGTCGGACAGCAGCAGGTTGTACCGGTCGAAGAAGTACTCGACCGCCTTCAGCAGCACGAAGAGCCCGACGGTGATGGCGAGCTGCGCGCGGGTCGGGCCGGCGAGCTGGCCGCCCTTGCCGGCGAGCCGGATGCCGCCGAAGACGTAGTGCGAGATCAGCGCGCCGAAGAAGGAGATGACGACGGTGATGAACAGCCAGCCGAGCAGCCAGTTGATGAACGGCAGGTCGAAGGCGTAGAAGCCGACGTCGTTGCCGAACTCGGGGTCGGTCTGGCCGAACGAGGTGCCGTTGAGGAACAGCTGAACGACCTGCCAGTCGCCCTGGGCGGACAGACCGGCGATGAGGCCGGTCAGCACCGGGATGCCGACGCCGAAGAGGCGGATCCGGGCGACGATCGCCGAGCGGTAGCGCGCCAGCGGGTCGTCGGCGCCGGAGATCGGCACGAACACCGGGCGCGTCCGGTAGGCGATCATCAGGCTGATCGCCAGTGCGCCGCCGACGAGCAGGCCGACGGCGAAGAAGAGGATCACGCGGGTGACCAGCTGGGTGGTGAACACCGGCCGCGCGCCGACTTCGCCGAACCACAGCCAGTCGACGTACGTGTCGAGGAGGCGGGCCCCGAGCAACAGCGCCAGCACGATCACCGCGGCGATGATGAGGAGGATCCGGCTCCGCCGGGACAGCTTCGGCAGGCTCACCGGGGGCCGAGTCGCCACGGCACACGCTCCTGTCTTCGTCAACACTTGAGCAGGGGCGCGTGCGCCCCCTGATTCCCTAACTCTACGGATGCCCGGTGAAGTTCCCGGGACCCGCCCAAACCGGACTCGCGGCGTCGGCGGCCCGGCCGACCTGACACGATGTGCGCATGGCAGCGAACGAAGCGCGACAGGCCGGCGTGGCCGCGCTCGCCCGTGAAATCGAGGACTTCATGGCCGCGGGCGGCTGGGACCAGCCGCCGCAGCTGTTCGCGCTGGTGCCGACGGCGGCGCTGCTGGACGAGCAGCCGGAGCTGGCCGGGCAGCTCGACCGGGCGAACCCGCTGACGCCGGTCGCCCAGGAGGCGCTGCCCGAGGGCGACCTGGCCGAGGCGCTGGGCCGGATCGCGTGGCCGGATCTGGTCATCGGGTGCGCGCTGGCCCAGGAGATCATCGTGCTGCCGCCGGGCTCGGAGTCGGAGCTGCCGGACGTCGCCGAAGCGGACGCCGAGAGCCTCCGCCGCGCGGCCGCCGACCACCCGCAGCGCACGGAGGCGCGCCTGGTCGCGGCCGTCCTGCGCGACGGGGAGGGCGCCTGCGTGATGCGGCTGCGCGGAGCCGGCACGGACGAGTCGATGGACGAGATCGTGGAAAGCCCCGACCTGGCGCCCAACCTCGTCGAAGCGCTGAAGGCCACGCTGCTGCCCTAGCAGGACGCCGTCGGCCGCCCGGCTTTCAGGTTGGCCAGCTGGGCGAGCGCGTCGTCCAGTGTGGACACCTTGATCAGGTTGAGGCCGGCCGGCGCGGTGGTCTTGGCCTCGGCGCAGTTGTGCTCGGGCACCAGGAAGTCGGTGGCGCCGGCCTCGCGGGCGCCGACGACCTTGAACGAGATTCCCCCGATCGGGCCGACCTCGCCGGTCTCGGTGATCTCGCCGGTGCCGGCGATGTGCCGCCCGCCCGCGATGTCGTCGCCCTTGAGGCGGTCGATGATGGCGAGGGTGAACATCAGCCCGGCGGACGGGCCGCCGACGTCCTGCAGGGAGATGTTGACGGTGAACGGCACGTCGGCGCGGTCGACCGCGGTGAGGCCGATGAAGCCCTCCTTGCGGTCCGGGCGCGCGGCGAGGGTGAGCGGCACGGTCCGCTCGGGCTGGCCGTCGGACTGGAAGGTGATCTGGACGGTCTGGCCGGGCAGGGTGCCGGTCAGCGCGGCCCGGACGTCGGCGGCCTCGACGATCTTCTTGCCGTTGACGGTGATCAGCTTGTCGCCGGGCGAGAGCACGTGGTCGGCCGGGCTGCCGGAGACGATCTGCTTCGCCACCACCTTGATCGGGTTGCCCAGCTCGCGCAGGGCGGCGACCTGGGCGTTGGTCTGCGAGTCCTGCAGCTGCTGGATGTTCTCCTGCTTGACCTGCTCGTTCGTCTCGCCGGGCTTGAAGTACTCCTCGCGCGGGGCCAGCGCGTACCGGCCGCTCGCCCAGAAGCCGAGGCCCTGGAAGAGGGTGACGCCGTCGTGCAGGGAGACGGTCGTCATCCGCAGCTCGCCGGTGGTCGGGTGGGTCTCGTGCCCGGTGACCTGGATGACCGGGTTGCCCGCCGCGTCGCGACCCAGCGTGTCGTAGGTCGGGCCGGGGCTGATGGCCACGAACGGCACCGGCACGACCGAGCCGAGCACCACGAAGATCAGGAACAGCGAGCCGCTGACCACGAGCGTCCAGCCACGGCGGGTCATCCGGCGGGCCTCGCCGGCCGGCTCCGGCGCCGGTTCCGGGGCGCTCTTCGCGGGGGCGGTCTCCTCGGAGGACTTGGTCACGACCGACAGCGTACGGTGACCGCGTTCGCTTCCCGGTGAAGGCCACGGTTGACGCGCTCGGCGGGCCCCGACCCGCGTACGGTGGACACATGAGCAAACCCCCGTTCGGCTTCGGACCTTCCGATCCCGACAAACGAGGTGAGAACGACCCCTCGGAGCCTTCCGGCGCCGAGGCCTTCAACCAGCTCGGGCAGATGCTGAGCCAGCTGGGCCAGATGCTCAGCCAGGCCGGCACCTCCAGCGGGCCGGTGAACTACGACCTCGCCAAGCAGATCGCCCTCCAGACCCTGGGCAGCGCCGGCAACACCGGCGAGAGCAAGCTCGGCTTCCGAGGTGGTGACGACGCGAACGCGGCGGTCCGCGACGCGGCCCACCTGGCCGAGCTCTGGCTCGACGCGGCCACGGTGTACCCGGCCGGTGCGACGTCGACGGTCGCCTGGTCGCCCCGGTCCTGGGTGGAGAAGACGCTCCCGACGTGGCAGCGGCTGTGCGACCCGGTGGCCCGGCAGGTGTCGGGTGCCTGGATGGAGGCGCTGCCGGAGGAGGCCAAGCAGGCCGCGGGCCCGCTGCTCCAGATGATGGGGCAGATGGGCGGCATGGCCTTCGGCTCCCAGCTCGGCAACGCGCTGGCCCAGCTCGCGTCGGAGATGCTGACCTCGACGGAGATCGGCCTCCCGCTGGCCCCGGCCGGCACCTCGGCCCTGCTGCCGGCGAACATCGAGAAGTTCGCCGAGGGCCTGGAGCTGCCGAACAGCGAGATCCTGGTGTTCCTGGCGGCCCGCGAGGCGGCCCACCAGCGCCTGTTCACGCACGTGCCGTGGCTCCGGCAGCGCCTGCTGGCAACGGTCGAGGAGTTCGCCCACGGGATCTCGGTGGACACGTCGGCCCTGGAGTCCCTGGCCGGCCGCATCGATCCGGCGAACCCGGCGAGCATCGAAGAGGCGATGTCCTCGGGCCTGCTGGAGCCCCAGACGACGGAGGAGCAGAAGGCGGCGCTGCGGCGCTTGGAGACGCTGCTCGCGCTGGTCGAAGGCTGGGTCGACGTGGTGGTGGCCGAAGCGGTGGGCGACCGCCTGCCGGGAGCGGACGCCCTGCGCGAGACCCTCCGCCGCCGCCGTGCGACGGGCGGCCCGGCCGAGCAGACGTTCGCCACCCTGGTCGGCCTGGAGCTGCGCCCCCGCCGGATGAGGGACGCCTCCAACCTGTGGAAGCTGGTGGGCGACCGCCACGGCACGGAGAAGCGCGACGGCCTCTGGTCCCACCCGGACCTGATGCCGACGGCCGAGGACCTGGACGAGCCGATCGACTTCGCGGACCGAGTGGGTTCGGCGGGTTCGATCGACGACCTGGACCCGATCGCCGAGCTGGAGCGCACGGAACAGGCCGAGCAGGCCGAGCGCTCCGAGCGTGAGAAGGACGAGCCCCCGTCGGAAGAGGGCGGCAAGCAGTCCTGAACTGAGCTCCGGAGGGCCGGTGCCCCGCAACAGCGGGACACCGGCCTTCTGCTGTCCGGCCCCAGGCGGTCACCCCGTCAATCCTCCATGGAGATCCCCCACCCGGCCGCGGCCGACAACCCCTCCAGGTACCCGATCGCCCGCTCGGTCTTCGGGTACCGCTGCACCAGCGCCCAGAAGGCCGCATCGTGCCCGGGCTCCCGCAGGTGCGCCAGCTCGTGCACCAGCACGTAGTCCAGCACCCACGGAGGCACCTTCCGCAGCCGTTCGCTGACCCGGATGGTCGCGTCGACCGGCGTGCAGGACGCCCACCGCGTGCGCATCGGCGGCACCCAGCGGACGCTGGCCGGCACCGCGGTGCCGCCCAGGTACTTGCCCGAGAGCAGCGCGCAGCGCGCCAGCAGGGCCTCGTCCGACGTCTTCGGGGACGCCGGCCGACGTGGTTCCGAGCGCTGCAGCTTGCGCTCCATCTCGGCGACCCAGTGTTTCTCCTCCGCCCTGGTCATCCGCGCGGGGATGAGCACGACGAGCGTGTCGTCGTTCCAATACGCGGTGACCGTCCGGTGCCGGCGCTGGCTGCGCCGCACTTCGACCTTGTGTCCGGGTGTGTCCGACGAGGGGTTCGTGTCCCCCCGGCCTCTCAGTGAGGGCATCCGTGCTTCGACCACCCGACAACGGTAAGGCCAGGCACCGACAACTCCGAGCGCCTTGAGGTCACAGACCCGAGTTGTCCACAGCCGGTTCCACTTGTGGACAACTCGGCCGTTCCGGCTTCTGGCGGGGCCTTCCCGTCGCGACCGGGTGCGATCCTGCGGACATGATCCTCGACACCGCGGACATGCCACCGGTACTCCTGCCCGCCCACCCTGCCCTGCTCCCGGGCCTCACCGTGCTCGAACGCGGCCCCCGCGAGATCCAGATCGGCCTCGATCCGCGCCACGGCGTGATCGTCGAAAACCTCTCCCCGCACCTCCTCGCGAAAGTGCGCGCCCTCGACGGCAGCAAACCCGTCGAGCGGCTTCTGCTCGCGGAGAGCGAACACCGCGAGCAGCTGCACACGCTCCTGCGGCAGCTGACCGCGCTCGGCCTGGTCACCGACGCCGGCCGCCCCGACGGCCCGGGCTTGCGCGGCGAGCCCGGCCTCTGGTCGCTGCGCGCCCGGCACCACCAGGCGGCGATGGCCGAGCGGCGGCGCGCCGCCGCGATCTCCGTGCACGGCGAGGGCCGGGTGGCGGTGGCGGCCGCCGTGCTCCTGGCCAACGCCGGCATCGGGCACGTCGAGCTGCAGGTGCCGGGCACGGTGACCGAGCACGACCTGGGCTCCGGCTTCACCGCCGCGGACCTGGGCCGGTCCCGGCGCCACGCCCTCGCCGACCTGCTCCGCCGGGTCGATCCCGAAGTCCGCGTCACCCGCCTGCACGACCGGCACCCGAACCTCGCCCTGCTCACCGACTCCGTCGTACCGGCGCCCGAGCTCGTCGCCGAGCTGATGGGTGACGGCGTCCCGCACCTCGCGGCGCGCGTCCGCGACGGCACGGCGATCGTCGGGCCGCTGGTCGTGCCGGGCCGCAGCTCCTGCCTGCGCTGCGCCGACCTGCACCGCACGGAGCGTGACCCGTGCTGGCCACGCGTCGCCGGGCAGCTCGCCGGCCGGCACCAGCGGCCCGACCTCGGCGCGGTCCAGTCCTGCGCGTCGCTGGCCGTCGCCCAGGCCATGCGGCTGCTCTCCCCGAGCGCGCCGCCCCCGCCGGCGTGGAACGCGACCCTCGAGATCGACGCCTTCGACGGCCGGATCCGGCACCGGGGCTGGCCGCCGCACCCGCTCTGCCGGTGCGGTGCCCGGGAGGTGATCTCGGAGACGTAGCCCACGAAGACGTCGTGCGCAGGCTGCGCGTGGCCGAGGCCGCAGGGCAGAATCGCGGGTGTGACCGACTTCCGCGACCCAGCCGATCGTGACACCGCGATGCCGCGCAAGGGTGCCGCCCGTACCGCCAAGCTCGCCAGTCTCCCGCTCGGCATCGCCGGCCGGGCGGTCGGCGGCTGGGGCAAGAGGCTCGCGGGCCAGAGCGCGGAACAGGTGAACGCGACGCTGTCGGCGAAAGCCGCCGAGCAGCTGTTCGAGGTGCTCGGCACGCTCAAGGGCGGCGCGATGAAGTTCGGCCAGGCGCTGAGCGTGTTCGAAGCGGCGGTCCCGGACGACATGGCGAAGCCGTACCGCGAGGCGCTGACGAAGCTGCAGGCCGCCGCGCCGCCGATGTCGGTCCGGCAGACCCACCGGGTGCTCGCCGAGCAGCTGGGCCGCACCTGGAGCAGCCGGTTCGCGTCCTTCGACGACGAGCCGGCGGCGGCCGCGAGCATCGGCCAGGTGCACCGCGCGGTCTGGCACGACGGTCGCGCGGTCGCGGTCAAGGTGCAGTACCCGGGCGCCGACGAGGCCCTCCGCAGCGACCTGCGCCAGCTGCAGCGGTTCAGCAGGCTGTTCCAGGCGTTCGTGCCCGGCACCGAGGTCAAGCCGCTGCTGGCCGAGCTCTCGGAGCGGATGAACGAGGAGCTCGACTACCAGGCCGAGGCCCAGCACCAGCGCGCCTTCGCGAAGGCGTTCGAGGGCGACCCCGGCATCCTGGTGCCGCGGGTGGTGGCCAGCGCGCCGAAGGTCGTCGTCACGGAGTGGGCGAACGGCACCCCGCTGTCGAAGGTGATCGCGGACGGCGACCGCGAGACCCGGAACCTGGCGGGCCGGCTGCTGGCGGAGTTCCACTACTCGTCGCCCGAGCGCGTCCACCTGCTGCACTCGGACCCGCACCCGGGCAACTTCATGATCACCGAAGACCACAGGCTGTGCGTCATCGACTTCGGTGGGGTGGCCCGGCTGCCCGAAGGCATCCCCCGCCACCTGGGCGAGATGACGCGGCTGGCGCTGGACGGCGAGTCCGCCGAGCTGATGCGCCTGCTGCGGGAGAACCGGTTCATCAGGCCGGACAGCGACCTGACCGCGGAGGAGGTGCTCGCCTACCTCGCGCCGTTCACCGAGCCGTTGGCGGCGCCGACGTTCCACTTCACCCGGCGCTGGATGCAGAAGCAGGCCGGGCGGGTCGGCGACAGCCGCGGCAACGACTTCCGGGTCGGCCGTTCGCTCAACCTGCCGCCCGAGTACCTGATGATCCACCGGGTGACGGCGGGGTCGACGGGGATCCTCTGCCAGCTCGACGCCGAGATCCCGGCCCGCGGCATCGTCGAGCGCTGGCAGCCCGGGTTCGCTGCCTGAGTTGTCCACAGGGTCGGCCTCGAACGGCGGGATCCGGTCGAGTTGTCCACAGGTGGCGGGGAGGGGGTTCCACCCGGTTGGCCGAGCGGTCATGATCTTTTTATGACTGCTACACAGTGCACCGATCCGCTCACCATTCGTAATCCGCGCGGGTGCGAGGTGATGAACCTCGAACAACTACGCCGGGCCGGGATATCCGACCGAAGAACCCGGCGGCTCTGCGGCCCGGGAGGGCCGTGGCGCCGCCTGCACCCCGGTGTCGTCCTGCTGCGCAACACGGCCCCGACACGGCAGCAGCTGCTGCACGCCGCGGTCGTGCGCTACGGGCCCGGGGTGGTGATCACCGGCGCCGACGCCCTGCAGGCCCACGGCGTGAAGTGCCCGGCGGAAAGCGACATCCACCTCCTGGTGCCCCACCACTGCCGGGTGGTGGCCTGCGAAGGCGTCCGCCTCGCGCGCACGGCCCGGCTACCGGACCCGGTCGAGGTCGACGACCTCCCGTTCGCGCCGCCGGCGAGGGCGACGCTGGACCTGGCCCGCTCGGAATCCGACCCGGCCCGCGTCCGGCACCTGCTGACGCTGCCGCTGTATTGGGGCCTCAGCAACCGCCCGGAGCTGCTGGCGGAGCTCGAGGCCGGCCCCCAGCGCGGCACGGCGTTGGTCCGCAGGGTACTGCGCGAACTCGACGAGGGGCCGATCCAGGCGCACGGCCTGGCCGCCCGGGTCCTGGACCGCGTACCGCTGCCGCCGCCGAGCTGGGACCAGACGATCTGCGACCGCCGCGGCCGCCGCATCGGCGAGGCGGACGCCTGGTGGGACGAGCTCGGCCTGGCCTGGCAGTACCGCTGCACCCCGGGCCCCGGAGGCGGCTTCAGCCACCTGGCCCTGGCGGCGACGGGGATCGTCCTGGTCCGCTGCACAGTGAGGCAGTTGCAGAGGGTCCCCCAGGAGGTGGCGCAGGAGCTGGCCAGGGCGTACGGCGAAGCGTCCCGCACACCCCGCCCCAAGGTCCGCGCGGTCCCGCAGACACCGATCGGCGACGCGGCCTGACGCCGCCATCACGCTCAGGAGGTCGAAGTGATCACCAGTACTCGTCCGGCAGCTTGCCTTCGATGTCCCGGACATGCTGCCGGGCGCAGTCCGGGCAGAGCCACCGCAGCGCGCCCCGCTCACGGGTGGACACCCAGGCGAGCGCCGTAGCCGGATCATCATCGGCAGCGCGAGCCCGCCCGCACCGCGTGCACACCACCGGCTCCGGCGCGGTCACCGCAACCGTCCACAGTGGATCGCCTTGGCGCCGAGCAGGTAGAGATCGTCCCGGCGGCCGAGAAAGTCCGGGCTCCGTGGATCGGTGAGCCGGGCAACGGCGGCGAGGTCATCGGCATCGAGCCAGTCCCCGGCCGACTCCGCAAGCCACCCGACGCGCTGAACGACGTACTCACGCAGCAGGTCGGAGCCGGGCATCGGGTGATCGATGAGAGCACCGAAAGATTCGACATCCTCGAGCCCGGCTTCGCGAAGAGCCCGCGGCCAGCCGTAGGGCATGCCGACACTGCCCGGAACCCCGGCCCGCATCCGTTCGAACCAAGTCCCCCGGGCAGCAAGCAACCGCTGCTCCAACCCGGGCCGCCCGACCCCCAGCTCCCAAGGAAGGCACCGCATCTCGAGCCCACCCTCCGAGACGGCCAGCACCCCACCGGCCCGCAACAAGCCGGCCAGCGTCCGCAGAGCGGCTTGCTGATCACCGGCGTGGTGCACCACCCCGGACGCCCAGACAAGATCGGCAGCGGGAACGGCCAGAGCAGGATCGGTGAGGTCCCCGAGCAGGCTGACAACCTCAACGGAGTCCCCAGCCACCTCGGCAACGGCCCGTTCGGCCTCGACGAGCAGCTTGGGAGTGGCATCGAAGAGCACAACGGTCCCGCCGGAGCCAAGGGCGAGCTCACGCGCGAAAAGCACGCTCATCCCGCCGGCCCCACACCCGACATCGACAACGGTCGGCCGAGCCCCAACGGACCCGACCAGCCGCCGAGCAACGGGCGCAAGCGCCTCGGCATCAAGGGCATCGGCCATGCGCAGCTGAGCCAGGCGGTCCGCCCAGTCGATGTCGCCGTGGGAATGTCCGGACATCACCCCATTCAACACCAGCACCCCGCCCTCGAAGCCCTGCGCAACGAGACCACCCGAAGGAGGCCAAGCCAGACCAGCGCACCCACCCCGCCCCGGCCCGGCGCACCTACCCCGCCCCACCCGGCACGGCGCACCCGCCCGGGCCCGCCCGGCACGGCGCACCGGCACCCACATCACAGCGACCACGCGCCAGCGCGCCCCGGCCCGGCCGGCCACGCTCCCCAGCGCGCCCCAGTCCGGCCCGGCCCGGCCGGCCACGCTCCCCAGCGCGCCCCGGCCCGGCCACGCTCCTCAGCCCGCCCCGGACCGCCGAACGCCCGCGCGCGACCACTCGCTGCCGGCGCGCCTCCGGCCCAGTCGCGCGCCGCCGCGGAACCGCTCCACCTGCCGAACCAAACCGCAGCGCGCCATCCACCCGCCGAACCAAACCGCAGCGCGCCACCTGCCGACCCAAACCGCACCGCGCCATCCACCCGCCGGACCAACCGCAGCGCGCCATCCACCCGCCGGACCAAACCGCGTAGTCCCGTCCCCGGGCCCGCAGCGCGATCCGCCCACCGGGCCGCGTCGGCCATCCACCCACTGGAGCACACCGCTCCGCGCGACCCGATCACCGAACCCACGCAGCACCATCCCCGGAGCCGCGTCGGCCAGCCACCCACCGGGCCCAACCGTGCGGCCCGCCCACCGGACCGCGCGCCAAAAGCGCGCAGGCCCCTGCCACCCCCAACAGGGGTGGCAGGGGCCTGCGCTCAGCTCTGGTCCTGGTACCGCTCAGCCCGACGAGCAGCCCACCGGGCCACTCGCGACCATCGCCGGGCGGCGCGGGCGCTACCTCGGGCCCGCTGGGCGCGGACCCCCTCCTCCAGGTCCCGTATTCGGGCCCGGGACAGTTCTTCGTAAAGCAACATCTCGCTGATCTCCTCGATCTCGGTCTTCGTCAACTGCAGCTGCTCGCTGCGGGGGTGAGCTTCGTAATCCCTCGTGGTGACCGGTTCGACGCTCATGCGGCGGCGCTCCGGTGATCGCCGCCGGCCTTGGCCGCGGCGGGCTCGACAGCGTTCTTGCGCGGGCGGCCGCGGGGCCGCTTGCGCGCGATCACCGCGCCGCGCTCGAAGATCTCGCCGCCCCAGACGCCCCAGGGCTCGCGACGAGCCAGGGCGCCCGCCAGGCAGGCCTCGCGGACCGGGCAGTCCGCGCACTGCGCCTTGGCGCGCTCGAGCTCGGCCGGGGACTCCGCGAACCACAGGTCCGCGTCGCCCGAACGGCAGGGCAGCGCGACGTCGGGGACGTCGATCGGGTCGAGCAGGTCGGCGAATATTGCCTCACCCGAGGTGTAGGCGATGGCCGAAGACATGGGGGTTCCTCCTTGTGTCGTACGGGTTTTCGGTTGAGTGCTGGAGCTGGGCAACGCTGGTTCCTCTTGGGTTGTGCAGCCAAAAACACGAAGGCCGCGGATCCGGGTTCTCCGGTTCCGCGGCCTTCGTGAGCCTCGTGTCCTGACTAGGTCAGGAACTTCGCTCCCGTATCGACAACGGAACACGGAACTGCTTGATGGTCGGCAGATCGGCCTGCGGGTACGCGGCGAGAACGCCCTGCGTCCCGAAGACGACGACACCGGTGGCCCAACGACGCGAGACGCGCCGCATGCCACGGATCTCGTGAGCGCTCGCGAACACACCGGTGCCCGGGCGCTGAGCAGCCGCAACTTCCGCGGCGCAGGACAGACGGGTGCCCGGGTTCGTGAGCGTCATGTTGATGGTCATTTCACCGGCACCTCCTTCTGTACTCTGTACACGCGGCCGCCGAGCGGCGCTGTCCGTAGATCCCCAGTCGAGCCCTTCGGGCTCGGTACTGGCAGGTTATTGCTCTCCACCACACCGGTGCAACTCAATTAACGGGAAAATCCTCGAAGTTACGAAGATCGCCCCTGAGCAGCGGGTTCGCCGCGTCGATCATGGTCCGGACGCGGTCAAGACCCCGTCGGCGCCCGGACGACGCCGAGGATCTCCGCGCCGAAGCGCTCGAGCTTCGTGGCGCCGATGCCGGAGATCGACACCAGCGCCGCCTCGTCGGCCGGGCGCTGCTCGGCGATGGCCATCAGCGTCGCGTCCGTGAAGACGACGAACGCCGGCACCTTGAGCTCGCGCGCCCGGTCCGCGCGCCACGACTTCAGCCGCTCCAGCAGGTCTTCATCCACTGTGGACGGGCAGCGCCCGCAGCGGCCCAGCTTGACCTCGAGGGTCTCGAGCAGCGGCCCGCCGCAGACGCGGCAGCGCGTCTTGACCGGCGTCGACGGCTTCTGCTGCTGGGACCGCGCCACCCTGGCGGCCGGGTGGTCCTCCGGGACCAGGCCGTAGAGGAACCGGCTGCGCCGCCGGTTGCGCCGCGCGCCCGGCGTACGGGCCAGCGCCCAGGACAGCCACAGGTGCTCGCGGGCCCGGGTGACGCCGACGTAGAACAGCCGCCGCTCCTCCTCGATCGCCGCTTCGTCGCCGTCGGCGTGCAGGATCGGCATCGTGCCCTCGGCCAGGCCGACCAGGAACACCGCGTCCCACTCCAGGCCCTTCGCCGCGTGCAGCGACGCCAGCGTCACGCCCTCGACCGTCGGCGGGTGCTGGGCCGCGGCGCGCTGGTCGAGCTCGGCGTTGAACCGGGGCAGGTCCGCGTCCTCGACCGTCGAGGCGAGCTCCTCGGCCAGCTCGACGATCGCCAGCAGCGCGTCCCAGCGCTCCTTCGCCGCGCCACCCGCCGGCGGCGACTCGGTCAGGCCGACCCGCGCGAGCACCGACCGCACCGTCGTGACCAGGTCGGAGCTGACGTCGCCGCTCGCCGCCCGCAGCGCGGACATCGCCTGCCGGACCTCCGTCCGGTTGAAGAACCGCTCGCCGCCGCGGACCAGGTACGGGATGCCGGCGTCGGCCAGCGCCGACTCGTAGGCCTCCGACTGGGCGTTGATCCGGTACAGGACCGCGATCTCGCTCGCCGAGACGCCGCCGTCGAGCAGCTCGCGCACCCGGCGCGCGACGGCGCCCGCCTCGACCGCCTCGTCGTCGAACTCGGCGAAGCGCGGCTCCGGTCCCGGCGGCCGCTGCCCGATCAGCTTCAGCCGCGAGCCCGCCGGCCGTCCCCGCGCCGCGCCGATCACGCGGTTGGCCAGCGCGACGACCTCGGGCGTCGACCGGTAGTCGCGTTCGAGGCGGACGACGGTGGCGTCCGGGTAGCGCCGCGTGAACTCCAGCAGCGGCCGCGGCGACGCGCCGCCGAAGGAGTAGATGGTCTGGTTGGCGTCGCCGACGACGGTCAGGTCGTCGCGGCCGCCGAGCCACGCGTCGAGCAGGCGCTGCTGCAGCGGCGTGACGTCCTGGTACTCGTCGACGACGAAGCAGCGGTAGCGGTCCCGGAATTCCTCGGCGACGGCACCGTGTTCCTCGAGCACCGCGGTCGTGTGCAACAGGAGGTCGTCGAAGTCGAGCACCTGCGCGGCGTTCTTCAGCTCCTCGTAGATCCGGTAGACCTCGGCGACCTGCGCCGCCGGTGCCGGAATGTCGCGCTGGGCGCGTGCGGTGACGGCCGGGTAGTCGTCCGGGCTGATCAGCGACGCCTTCGCCCACTCGATCTCGCTCGCCAGGTCGCGCAGGACTTCGACCTCGGTGCCGAGCTTGGCCCGGTTCGCGGCCTGGCCGACGTACCGCAGCTTGTTCTCCAGCAGGTCCCACGGCCGGTCCCCGACCACGCGCGGCCAGAAGTACCGGAGCTGGCGGCGGGCGGCGGCGTGGAACGTCAGCGCCTGCGCCGCGTCGACGCCGAGGCCGCGCAGCCGGGTCCGCATCTCCCCCGCGGCGCGCGTCGTGAAGGTGACGGCGAGGACCTGACCGGCGGAAACGTGCCCGGACCGGACCAAGTGGGCAATCCGGTGGGTGATCGTGCGGGTCTTGCCCGTGCCGGCGCCCGCCAGCACGCAGACCGGCCCCCGTGGGGCACTGGCGGCGGCGCGCTGCTCGGGGTCGAGGCCATCGAGCAGACGGTTCAGGCTCCTGGGTGAAAGTACGCCGGTCACGTCCGGCATCCTCGCAGAGGGGGACGGGGAAACGGGGCAGGGGCACGCGGCCGTATCCTGGTCATATGGCGGGTAAGCAGGACAAGGAAGCGGCCAAGCAGGCCAAGAAGGAGAAGCGCGCGGCGAGCAAGGCACGCCGTGGCCAGCTCTTCGAGGCCTTCAAGATGCAGCGCAAGGAAGACCCCTGGCTCATCCCGTGGATGGTCGGGGCGATCGTCGTCGTCGCCGGCGTGGCGTTCGGCATCGGGTTCTTCTTCGACGCGCAGTGGGTGCTGCTGCCGCTGGGCCTGATCCTCGGCGCCCTGCTCGCCATGATCATCTTCGGCCGGCGCGTCCAGAAGACGGTCTACTCGAAGGCCGACGGCCAGCCCGGCGCCGCGGCGTGGGCGCTGGAGAACCTGCGCGGCCGCTGGAAGGTGACGCCGACCGTGGCGGCGACCACGCAGCTCGACGCGGTGCACCGGGTCCTCGGCGGCCCCGGCGTCGTGCTGGTCGCCGAAGGCGCGCCGCACCGCGTGAAGACCCTGCTCGCCCAGGAGAAGAAGCGCGTCTCCCGCCTGATCGGCGACACGCCGATCTACGACGTGACGATCGGCCACGACGACGGCCAGCTCCCGCTGAAGAAGCTCCAGGGCTACCTGATGAAGCTGCCTCGCAACCTCAAGCCGGCCCAGGTCGACGCGCTCGAGGCGAAGCTGGCCGCCCTCGGCAACCGCGGCGCGGCCCTGCCGAAGGGCCCGATGCCGGCCGGCGCGAAGATGCGCAACGTCCAGCGGACGATCCGCCGCCGCTGACCCCTCTGTAGAGAAGGCCCCCGCCCGAATCCCGGGTGGGGGCCTTTTCACGCTCGCCCGGGCCCTCGGCCGCCGGTGCCGCGAATGACTCATTCGGGACCTCCCACGTCCCGAATGAGTCATTCGCGACGTGCGGCTCGGGGTGGCGGCCGGGCGCGCCGGTCAGCGCATCCGGATGACCACGGTGCCGGTCAGCCGGTCGAGCCAGCTGCGGCCGTCGGCGTTGCGGACCGCCGCCGGGATGAGCACGAACGTCAGCGCGGCCCGGACCAGCGCGCGCAGCGGGCCGACCAGCGCGGCGCCGTCGAGCCGGGCGACGCGGATGCCGACCGCGGCCATCCCCGGCGTGAAGCCGAAGAAACCGGCCGAGATGACCGAGATGGCCGCCCACACGCCGCCGGACCAGAGGTTGAACTGCTGCATCGCGGCCGGGTCCTGCAGGCTCGGGTGCAGGAAGATGGCCGTGACCAGGGCCGCCACC
The DNA here is from genome assembly GCF_031625235.1 of Amycolatopsis sp. 505. Lineage (NCBI taxonomy): Bacteria > Bacillati > Actinomycetota > Actinomycetes > Pseudonocardiales > Pseudonocardiaceae > Amycolatopsis > Amycolatopsis sp. 505. The sequence goes on along the minus strand of NZ_JACKQP010000012.1, from coordinate 8,467 downwards.
ACGAGGTCGACGATCAGCCCGAGCAGCCGCGCGCCCCCGCTCGCCGCCGAGCCGACGCCCGACTCCGGCAAACCGAACTTCTCGCCCGGCCACCGCGAGCCGTGTTGATCAGTCCCCGGACCACCGTCGCCGGTGCCGGGCAGCCATTCACCGGTCCATCTCGCCACCCGTCCAGGGTATGCCGGTGGCGTGGAGCACATCCGACCTGGTCGGATACCCGATATCGACCACCCGTTAACACCGGCGAAACATACGGGTGACGGTCGGGCAACACCGCACTTTTAGCGTGAGCCGAAGAGAGCACTGCCGTACGAGCTCGAACGAGAAGGAGTCACCGAGGGTGCCCACTACTCCAGACGACATCCAGCGCCTCATCGCCGATGAGGACGTCGAGGTCATCGACGTCCAGTTCTGCGACCTGCCCGGCGTGATGCAGCACTTCACGGTTCCCGCGAAGGCCTTCACCGAAGAGGCCTTCGAAGAGGGTCTCGCGTTCGACGGCTCCTCGGTGCGCGGCTTCCAGTCCATCCACGAGTCCGACATGCTGCTGCTGCCGGACGCGGCCACCGCGCGGATCGACCCGTTCCGCAAGGCGAAGACGCTGGCCCTCAACTTCTTCGTGCACGACCCGTTCACCCGTGAGGCGTACAGCCGCGACCCGCGCAACATCGCGCGCAAGGCCGAGCAGTACATCTCCGAGTACGGCGTCGCCGACAACGTCTACTTCGGTCCCGAAGCCGAGTTCTACATCTTCGACTCGGTCCGCTTCGACTCCGCCGAGCACGCCTCCTTCCACGAGATCGACTCGATCGAGGGCTGGTGGAACACCGGCGCCGACGAGGTGGGCGGCAACCAGGGCTACAAGACGAAGTTCAAGGGCGGCTACTTCCCCGTCCCGCCGGTCGACCACTTCGCCGACCTGCGCGACGACATCGTCCGCAACCTGCAGGGCTCCGGTTTCGAGATCGAGCGCGCGCACCACGAGGTGGGCACCGCCGGCCAGACCGAGATCAACTACAAGTTCAACACGCTGCTGCACGCGGCGGACGACCTGCAGCTGTTCAAGTACATCGTGAAGAACACGGTGTTCGCGGCGGGCAAGACGGCGACGTTCATGCCGAAGCCCCTCGCCGGCGACAACGGCTCGGGCATGCACTGCCACCAGTCGCTGTGGAAGGACGGCCAGCCGCTGTTCCACGACGAGTCGGGCTACGCCGGCCTGTCGGACACCGCGCGCCACTACATCGGCGGCCTGCTCAAGCACGCCCCGAGCCTGCTGGCCTTCACGAACCCGACGGTGAACTCCTACCACCGCCTGGTCCCGGGCTTCGAGGCCCCGGTTTCGCTGGTCTACTCGCAGCGCAACCGCTCGGCCTGCGTCCGCATCCCGATCACGGGCAACAACCCGAAGGCCAAGCGCGCCGAGTTCCGCTGCCCGGACTCGTCGGGCAACCCGTACCTGGCGTTCTCGGCGATGATGATGGCCGGCCTCGACGGCATCCGGAACAAGATCGAGCCCCCGGAGCCGATCGACAAGGACCTCTACGAGCTCCCGCCCGAGGAGGCCAAGGACGTCAAGCTCGTCCCGGGCGACCTCGGCACGGTCCTCGACACCCTGGAAGCGGACCACGACTACCTCCTCGAGGGCGGCGTGTTCACCCCCGACGTGATCGAGACGTGGATCTCGTACAAGCGCGAGAACGAGATCGACCCGCTGCGCCTGCGCCCCCACCCGTACGAGTTCGCCCTGTACTACGACGTGTGATCGGCTAGGACGCCCCGGACACGCCGGTGGCGAGGAGCGAACAGCCCTCGCCACCGGCGTTTCTCGTCTCACTCCGACGGCGACAGCAGCTTCATGTCCGCGCCCGCGGCCTCGTAGTGGCCGCGCGGGTCCGCCACCAGCTTGCGGCGCTCCAGGTCCATCAGCCCCAGCGTGCAGGTGATCTCCGCCGCCAGCGTGCCGTCCGGCTTGAGGATGTTCGAATCCATCCTGAACGTCTTGCCGCTGCCGAACTTGACTTCGCACGTCACGTCGACCTCGTCGCCCGCGCGCAGCTCGCGGCGGAACACCACGTGCGTCTCCAGGAGCACCGAAGCCAGGCCCGGCAACCCCTTCAGCGCGCCCGCCGCTTCGAGGAGTTCCAAGCGGGATACCTCGCCGTACGAGTGGTACACGGCGTGGTTGAGGTGGCCCAGGGTGTCCAGCTCGTAGTGCCGGACCTTGATCCGGGTCCGGAACGGCTCGTGATCGGTCACCAGGCCACTGTAGGTCAGGCCTCGTAGAACAGGTGCTCCACCACCGCGTGCGCCCGCCTGGTGATGCGGCGGTACGTGTCGAGGAACTCGCCGGGGTCGTCGCCCGCCGACTGGCCGAGGACGCGGGCCACCGCCGCCAGGTCGCGGCCCGAACCCGGCACCTGGTCGACCGCCTTGCCGCGCACCAGCATCCCCGCGTTGCGGACGCGGGTCGCCAGCAGCCACGCCTCGGCCAGCGAGTCCGCCTCGGCCTGCTCGGCCAGGCCCGCCTCCGGGAGCACCGCCAGCGCGTCGAGCGTCGACGTCGTCCGCAACCCCTCGACCTCGTGGGCGTGCTGGAGCTGCAGCAGCTGCACTGTCCACTCGACGTCCGCGAGGCCGCCGCGGCCGAGTTTCGTGTGCAGCGTCGCGTCGGCGCCGCGCGGCATTCGCTCCGTCTCCACCCGGGCCTTGATGCGGCGGATCTCGCGCGCCTTCGTCGCGTCGAGGCCGCCTTCGGGGTAGCGGATCGGGTCGATCATCGCGATGAAACGGTCGCCGAGGTCGTCGTCGCCCGCGATGAACCGGGCGCGCAGCAGCGCCTGTGCCTCCCACACCTCGCCCCACCTCGCGTAGTACGCGCGGTAGGACTCCAGCGTGCGGACCAGCGGCCCGCTCCGGCCCTCCGGGCGCAGGTCGGCGTCGACCTCCAGCGCGGGGTCCGAGCTCGGCGCGCCCAGCATCTTCCGGACGGTCTCCGCGACCGACGAAGCGAACTTCACGGCGTCGGAGTCCGAGACCCCTTCGGACGGCTCGCACACGAAGAGCACGTCGGCGTCGGAGCCGTAGCCGAGTTCGGCGCCACCGAGCCGGCCCATGCCGATGACGGCGATGCGCGCCGGCGTCCGGCCGAGTTCGGCCTGCCGCTGGCGGAACGCCGAGGCCAGCGCGCCCTGCAGCACCGCGACCCAGACCGAAGACAGCGCTTCGCAGACCGCCGGGACGTCGAGCAGCCCGAGCAGGTCCGCGCAGGCGACGCGCAGGAGTTCGTGCCGCCGCAGGGAACGTGCGGCGGCGATGGCCGCGTTCAGCCCGGGCTGACGCCGGACGGCGGCCCGCAGCGACGTCGCCACCTCGGCGGGCGTGCGGCCCAGCAGCCGGGCCGGGTCGCCGAGCAGCTGCAGCACCTCCGGCGCTCGGACCAGCAGGTCCGGCACCAGCCGGGACGTGCCCAGCAGGAAGGCGAGGTTCTCCACGACCGTGCCCTCGTCGCGCAGCACCCGCAGGTACCACGGCGTGTCTTCGAGCGCCTCGGACACCTTCCGGTACGACAGCAGGCCGCCGTCGGGGTCGGGGGTGTCGGCGAAGAGGTCGAGCAGCACCGGCAGCAGCGCCTGCTGGATCGCCGCGCGGCGCGAAACGCCCGCGGTCAGGGTCTTGATGTGCTGGAGCGCGCCGTCGGGTGCGGTGTAGCCGAGCGCGGCCAGGCGGCTGGCCGCCTGCTTGGTGGTCAGGCGCAGCGCCTCGGTCGGCACGTTCGCGACCGACTGCAGCAGCGGCCGGTAGAAGATCTTCTCGTGCAGGCGCCGGATGCCCTTGCCGTGCCGCCGGAACTCCGCGAGCAGCGCCTCGCCCTGGGTCTTGCCGCCGCTCGCCTTGATCCCGCTGGACCGGGCGATGATCCGCAGCTCGTCGGTGTCCGCGGGCGCCGGGAACAGGTGGGTCCGGCGCAGCCGCCGCAGCTGCAGCCGGTGCTCGATCATCCGCAGGAACTCATACGACGCGCCCAGCTCGGCGGCGTCCTGACGGCCGACGTAGCCGCCTTCGCCGAGCGCCTCGAGCGCGTCCATCGTGGACGGTGAACGCAGGTCCGCGTCGACCCGGCCGTGCACGAGCTGCAGCAGCTGCACCGCGAACTCGACGTCACGCAGGCCGCCGCGGCCCAGCTTCAGCTCGCGCTCGGCGTGCTCGGACGGCACGTGCCCCTCGACCCGGCGGCGCATCTGCTGCACCTCGGCGACGAAGTTCTCCCGGTCGGCCGCCGACCACACCAGCGGCGCCACCATTTCGGCGTACTGACGGCCGAGCTCGGCGTCGCCCGCCACCGGCCGCGCCTTGAGCAGCGCCTGAAACTCCCAGGTCTTGGCCCACTTCTGGTAGTAACCGTGGTGGCCGTCCAGCGTGCGGACGAGCGCGCCGGCCTTGCCCTCGGGGCGCAGCGCCGCGTCGACCTCGAAGCACGCCTTGCCGACGACCCGCATCATCGTGCTCGCCAGCCGCGTCGCGAGGCCGAGGTCGCCTTCGCCGACGAAGATGACGTCGACGTCGCTGACGTAGTTGAGCTCCCGGCCGCCGCACTTGCCCATCGCGATGATCGCCAGGGTGCCTTCGGCGGACGCGCCGGCTTCGGCCTCGGCGACGACCAGCCCGGCGGCGAGCGCGGCTTCGGCCAGTTCGGTCAGCTGCGCCGCGACCTCGGCGTAGCGGGGGTGCTCGAGCCCGGCCTCGACGACGTGCCCGAGGTCGGCGGCGGCGATGCCGAGCAGCTGGCCGCGGTAGGCGACCTTGAGGGCCTGCTCGGCCTTGAGCCCGGTGAGCACGGAACCGTCGTCGTCCAGGAGCGCCGTGCGCAGGGCCTCGCGGTAGCAGGCGGAGTCGGTGCACTTGTCGCCGATGAGCGAGCGCCACTGCTCCGGGTTCGCGGCGAGGAAGTCGGCCAGCGCGCTCGACGTCCCGAGCACGCTGAGGAACCGCCCGCGGAAGGTGCGGTGGCCGCGGAGCTGCGGTTCGAGCTCGGCCCACTCGGCGGCGTCGGCCTCACGGATCCGGTCCAGGCCGCGCAGCGCGAGATCTGGGTCGGCGGTGCGGGACAACGCCGCGAGCACGTCGGCGGCCGGCTCGACCGGGCCGGCGTCGGCCCACCAGCCGGCCGCGCGCAACTGGCCCTCGGCACGGGAGTCGGTGAAGCCGTACCTCGCCGCCGAAGCGGTCGTTCGCGCGCGGTCTGCCATCACCGACCACCGTAGCCGGGGATGGCGGCTCAGGCGGCGAGCCGGCCCGGCTCGGTCCCGGCGGGCGTCGGCTCGGGCACCTGGAAGCTGTGCGCGGTGACGGGGTGGCGTCGCGAAAGCAGGTAGATGCCGAGGCCGACGCCGGCCCCGGCGACGCCCACGGCGATGGTGCCGGCGTTGCCGAGCGAGGCGATCTTGCCGGAGATCGCGCCGACGATCGCGGCGGCGGGCAGCGTGAACAGCCAGGCGACGACCATCCGGCCGGCCATCCGCCAGCGGACCGGCGCGTCCCGGCGGCCGACGCCGGAGCCGACGATCCCGCCGGAGCAGACGTGCGTCGTCGACAGCGGGAAGCCCAGCCGCGACGAGACCAGGATGACCAGCGCCGAGCTCGTCTGGGCGGCGAAGCCCTGCGGGCCCTCGATGTCGGTGAGGCCCTTGCCCAGGGTGTGGGTGATGCGCCAGCCGCCGAGGTAGGTGCCGAGCGCGAGCGCGCACGCGGCGCTGATGATCACCCAGATGGGCGGCGACGCGCCCGCGGGGAGGCTGCCGGCGGTGACGAGCGTGAGCGTGATGACGCCCATCGTCTTCTGCGCGTCGTTGGTGCCGTGCGCGAGCGAGACCAGGGACGCCGAGACGATCTGGCCGACCTTGAACCCGCGGGTGGCGGGCCGGCCGCGGACCAGGAAGCGGTAGACGAGGTAGGTGGCCGTCATCGCGACGAGCCCGGCGATGACCGGGCTGGCCGCGGCCGGCAGCAGGACCTTCTCGACGATCTTTCCGAAGTGGACCGAGTCGGTCCCCGCGGAGATCCAGGTGGCGCCGATCAGGCCGCCGAACAGCGCGTGCGACGAACTCGACGGCAGGCCGACGAACCACGTCACGAGGTTCCAGACGATCGCGCCGATCAGCCCGCCGAAGACGATCGCCGGGCCGATCCTGGTGTCGTCCACCAGGCCGCTGGAGATCGTCTTGGCGACCTCGACCGACAGGAACGCGCCGACCAGGTTCAGCACCGCCGAGATCGCGACGGCCACGCGGGGCTTGAGCGCCCCGGTGGCGATCGACGTGGCCATCGAGTTCGCGGTGTCGTGGAACCCGTTCGTGAAATCGAAAATGAGGGCCGTGACGACGACGACCACGACCAGCAACGAGGGTTGCACCCCGACCTCCGCACCCTTGTGGGGACTCCTCCCGCAAGGTACCTGACGGGTACGCCTGGCGTTAACAGGACGTTGCTGGTTGTGACCTCTGTCGTTAAGCCAGCGGTAACGTCCGTTGACTTGTCAGCGCGGGTTCGAGTTCTCCGGCGGCGAGCTTGACGAACCGCTGGGCGAAGGGGCGCCAGGTCTCCTCGATGTCGGCGTGCACGGTCACCAGCGAGTCGTGCTCGAGCGAGCCGGGCCGGGCGAATTCGGCTTCTTCGGGGCATTCCGCGGCCCAGCTCTCGACGACTTCGGGCGTCGTCTCGATGTGGAACTGGACACCGTAGACACAACGCCCGAGCCGGTAGGCCTGGTGGGCGTAGCGCGGGGAGGACGCGAGCAGCTCGGCGCCGGGTGGGAGCCGGGTGATGGCGTCGGTGTGGAACTGGAGGACGTCCTGCACGAGCGGCAGGTCGGCGAACAGCGGGTCGGTCCACGCCGCGTCCTTCTTGCTGACGAGGTGCGGACCGACCTCCGGCCCGTCCGGGGCGACCTCGACGCGGCCCCCGGTGGCGACGGCCAGCAGCTGCGAGCCGAGGCAGATGCCCAGGGTGGGCAGGTTCTTCGCGGCGGCCTTGGCCAGCAGCCGCCGGACGTCGGCGAGCCACGGGTGCTTCGCGTCGTCCTCGGCGCCCATGCCGCCACCGAGGCAGACGACGGCCTGGTAGCCGTCGAGCTCGGGCAGGTCTTGCTCCGGCTGCAGGCGGACGTCGAGTTCCGCGCCGGCCTCGGTCAGCCAGTCGCCGAGGGGGCCCAGCGGGTCCGACGTGTCCGGCTGGATGATCAGGATTCGGGTCACGTTGTCCAGGGTAGGTCAGCAGGCACAGCGGATTCCCTCTGTCTTGACTCCTTCTGCCGTGGTGCCTTCGACGGGGTAGCCGGCGGCGATCCAGCTCGTGATGCCGCCGGAGAGCCGTTTCACCTTGAAGCCGAGCTGGGCGAGCTTGAGTGCGCCCTTGGTGGCGGCGTTGCAGACGGTGCTTTCGCAGTAGCAGACGTACACGAGGTCGCGGTCGAGGTGTTGCGTGCTTTCCGGTGTCATGTCCCGGTAGGGCAGGTTGATCGCGCCGGGGATGCGGGCGTGGGCGAAGGCTTCGGGCGCTCGCGTTTCGACGACGATGTAGCCGTCCGTGCGGGCGGCTTCGAGGTCTTGGACGAGGTCGTCGGGATCGACCTCGAAGCCGAGCTCGGCCGCGAAGTGCGCGGCGGCGGCCTCGGGTGCGGCGGCGGGAAAGGCGAGTGTGCGCGTCATGGGGTAAATCCTGCTGGGACAGCGGGTTTCCGGACAGGGCAGAATCGGCGTGGAAGCCCGGCCCGGCCGGGGATTTCCCTGTTCTGGCCCTGCGAATCCGGGAGAGTTGCGGTGGACCACCTCGACGACGTCGACTGGCGCCTCTTGGAGCTCCTCCAGGAGGACGGCCGACTGAGTTTCTCGGAGCTGGGGCGCCGGGTATCGCTGTCGGGCTCGGCGGTGACGGAGCGGGTCCGCCGTCTCGAGGAGCGCGGAGTGATCACGGGCTACGCGGCGAGCGTGGACACGACGAAGCTGGGGCTGCCGATCGAGGCGTTGGTCCGGGCGCGGGTGCGTAGCCTGGACACGCCGCGGTTCCGGGCGGCGGTGTTGCCGCTGCCGCAGGTGGTGGCCGCGGATCACGTGACGGGTGAGGAGTGCTGGGTCCTGCGGGTGCTGTGCCGGGACACCGCGGAGCTGGAGGAGCTGCTGGAGAAGGTGCAGCGGTACGGGGAGACGAGCACATCGCTGGTGTTGTCGTCACCATTGCGGCGGCGGCCGCCGGCTCGGCCGAGCTGACCGTGTCCCGGACATGAGAAAAGAGCCTGGGCCGGGAGACTGTTGGTCTCGACCGGGCCCAGGCCCTCTCCTAAATTAAGTTCGGCGGTGTCCTACTCTCCCACAACCCTTCGGTTGCAGTACCATCGGCGCTGTCAGGCTTAGCTTCCGGGTTCGGAATGGGACCGGGCGTTTCCCTGACGCTATAACCACCGAAACACTAC
>NZ_JACKQP010000011.1:343141-404160 GCF_031625235.1 Amycolatopsis sp. 505 | reverse complement strand
GTCCGCGTCGCCCAACGCCTCCTCGCGTTGACCGCCGCCATCTGGCACAACCGCACCACCAGCCAACCCATCACCCGATCCCTGACCGCCTACGACCACTAACCGAGTTACGCATCACTCGTCTAGGCCCGGCGGCGCCGCTTGGCCACGGCGCCGTCGAGCAGCGGACGCAGCTCCTCGACCACCGTCTCGAGGGGTGCGACGTCCTGGTGCGCCCGCGCCAGGACGATCGCGCCCTCCAGGGCGCTGAGCATCAGCACCGCCAGGGACGCGCTGCGGGTCGTGGGCACGCCCAGCTGCTCGAGGGTCGCCGCGACCGGGCGCTGCCAGCCCTCGAACGCCTTGCCCACCGCTTCGCGCAGGCTGTCGCTGGTGGCGGCCGTGTCCGCGACCGTCGCCACCAAGGGGCAGCCTGCGTCGAAGCCGGACGTCGTGAACTCGTCGGTCCACTGGGCGGCCATCGCCGCGAAGAGGTTCCCCGGGGTCGGGTCGGCGAGCTTGGCCGCGACGCGAGCCACGCGGCGGGCGGCGTAGTCGCCGGCCCAGGTGACGGCTTCGGCGATCAGCTGGTCCTTACCGCCCGGGAAGTAGTGCTGCAGGGACCCCCGCGGGGCTTCGGCGTGGGCGACCACGTCCCGCATGCCGGTCGCCCCGACACCGTGGATCCGCACCAGCTGCGCGGCGCTGAGCACCATCCGCTCGCGCGGCGTCCTGGTCATCGGCTTCCTCCTTCATGACGTCCGTCATGGTAGCCCAGTCCGGCACGACCAGCGCGAAGTCCCGTTCACCGCGCTCGTAGGACGGCACCGGCCGGAACCCCTGACCCAGCAGCAGCGCCTCGGCGCCGGTGTTCCCGGCCTGCACGGTGGCCCGCACGGTCCAGCCCGGCCAGCGCCCGGACGCCCACAGCCACCGGCTCAGCGCACTGGCGACCCCCTGCCGCTGCCACGCGTCGGCGACGAGGATCCCGATTTCCGCTTCCCCCGGCGTCTCCGAGACGAAGTTGAGCAGCCCGGCCGGAGCGCCGTCGCGGAAGGCCAGCAACGCGACACCGGCGAGCAAAAACCGTTCGTACCGCTCGAAAACATCGGCGGGCCGGGCTGGGCCGCCCATCATGAACCGGCGCCGGAGACTCTCCGGCGAGCAGGCCGCGACCAGCGTGGCGACCTGCGCACGGTCCGCGACCTCTATGACAGTGGTCATAGTCCCATGAGAGCACACCGGGCCGGAAAACGCCATGACAGGTGTCATAGGCCGCCGCGCCCGGTTCGCCCGGCCGGGACCCGGGTACGTTGCCGTGGCCGCGCTCCCCCACCGCGAAAGGCGTCCTCGATGCAGCTCTACGCCGAACGGCCGATCCGCCGGACCGCCCAGCTCGTCAGCGACCTCCTGGCCGTGCTGCTCGTCGTCATCGCGGTGTGGCTGGGCACGTCGGTGTACGACCAGGTCATGAAACTGCGGGCACCCGGGGACGGGCTGGTCGACGCCGGCACCGGCCTGCGCGGCACGTTCGACTCCGCGGCGAACTCCGCCGACGGCCTCCCGCTCGTCGGGGACGCCCTGGCCAAGGCCCTGCACGGCGGTTCGGACGTCGGCACGAAGCTCACGGACGCCGGCCACTGGCAGATCGAGGCCGTCGAGAACCTGGCCTGGTGGCTGGCGGCGGTCATCATCGCCCTGCCCGTGCTGACGCTCCTGGTGTCGTGGTTGCCGCTGCGCTGGCACTACACGCGCCGCGCCACCTCGGCCGCGCGGCTGCGGGCCCTCGGCGACGAAGGGCTGGACCTGTTGGCCCTGCGCGCCCTCGCGACGCAGCCCCTGCACCGCCTGGCTTCGGTGGGCGAGCCGGCCACCGGCTGGCGGGAGCGGGACCGGGACGTCATCGCGAAGCTGGCCGGGCACGAACTGGCGCGCCACGGCCTCGCTCCCTGAGCCGGAGGTCTTCCCGCCGGGGGCTCAGGACACCGGCGGGAAGACCTCCGCACTCCGCGGGCCGGGAGAGCTCAGCCGACGGAGGGGCCCATCCCGAGGGACTGCGGCGTGCTGGCGTCGGGCGACGGCTGGTGCAGGCCTTCGTCCAGCGGGCCGAACTCGGTCATCAGGGCCGGGCTGCCGCCCCACGGGGTCTGTTCCTCGGCGATCAGCGAGTTCGTCGTGAGCAGCAGACCGGCCACCGAAGCCCCGTTCTGCACGGCGGAGCGGCACACCCGCAGCGGGTCCACGACGCCGAGGGCGATCATGTCCCCGTAGCGGTCGTGCAGGGCGTCGAAGCCTTCGTCGTCGCCCAGTTCCCGGGTCCGCGCGACGATCTCGTGCGCCGGGTGGCCCGCGTTGTGCGCGATGAGGAACGCCGGTTCGGCCAGGGCCCGCCGGACGATCTCGACGCCGATGGCCTGGTCGCCGTCCAAGCCGAGGCCTTCCAGGGCCTTTTCGGCGTGCAGGAGCGCCGCTCCCCCGCCGGCCACGATGCCCTCGGCCATCGCCGCCCGGGTCGCCGACAGGGCGTCCTCGACCCGGTGCTGCAGTTCCTTCAGCTCGGCCGGGGTGGCCGCGCCGACCCGGACCACCGCGACCTTGCCGGTGAGGGCGCCGATCCGCTCGGTCAGGACGTCCTCGTCGACGCCGAACTGCGCGCGCTCGAGCTCCGCGCGCAGCTGCCCGACCCGGAAGTCCACCGCTTCCGACGAGCCCGCGCCGCCCACGATGGTGGTGCGGTTCTCGGTGACCCGGACCTGCTTGGCGCGGCCGAGGTGCTCCAGGGTCATCGTCTCCATCGTGAACCCGGACTGCCGCGAGAGCACCGCGCCGCCGACGATGGCCGCGAGGTCCTCCAGCTTGTGCAGCCGCCGGTCGCCAAAGCCGGGCGCGCGGACCGCGACCGACTGGAACGTGCCGTTCATGTGGTTGTGCACCAGCATGGACAGCGCCGTGCCCTCGACCGTCTCGCCGATCACCACCAGCGGCCGGGGTGCCCGCATCACCTTGTCCAGCAACGGCATCAGCTGCTGCACCTTGGTGATCTTCTCCGCGCACATCAGGATGTACGGGTCGTCGAGCACCGCTTCCAGCCGGCCCGGGTCGGTGACCAGGTACGGCGAGAGGTAGCCGTTGTCGAACTCGAACCCTTCGACGAACTCGACGCTCATCCCGATCGACGGCGACTCCTCGACGGTCACCACACCGCCGTCGCCGACGGTGTGCAGGGCCTTGGCGATGACCGCGCCGACGGCGTCGTCGTCGTTGGCCGAGATCGCCGCCACCCGCGCGTAGTCCTGTTCGGACACCACCGGGTGGGCCTGCTTCTCCAGGTGCGCCACCAGCAGCCCGACCGCGTGGTCGATGCCGCGTTTGACGAGTACCGGGTTGCCGCCGCTCGAGATCGCCCGCATGCCTTCGCGGACGATGGCCTGGGCGAGCACGGTCGCGGTGGTGGTGCCGTCGCCGACGACGTCGTTGGTCTTGATCGCCGCTTCCTTGACCAGCTGCGCACCCATGTTTTCGAACTGGTTCTTCAGGTGGATCTCGCGGGCGATGGTGACACCGTCGTTGGTGACCACCGGCGAGCCGGTGATCTTCTCGATGATCACGTTGCGGCCCTTGGGGCCCAACGTGGACTTGACCGCTTCGGCCAGCTTGTCGACGCCCGCCAGCAGCAGGTCGCGGGCGTCCGAGCCGAACCGCAGTTCCTTCGCCATCTGCCGCTCCTAGGGGGTGAGGATCGCGCGGCCGCGCACGCGCCCGGCGTCGAGGTCGGCCAGCGCGTCGAGCGCCGCGTCCAGGGGGTACTTCTTCGTGTGGAGGGTGACCTTGCCGGCTTCGGCCAGGACCATCAGCTCGACGAGGTCGTTGTAGGTGCCCACGAGGTTGCCGATGATGTTGCGCTCGGTCGAGATGATGTCGATCGTCGGGATCTCGATGTTCGAGCCGTAGCCGATGACGAAGTGCGACCCGGCGCGCCGCGTCATCGCGAAGGCGTCCTGCTGGGCGCCCTGCTCGGCGACGAAGTCGAGGACGACCTCGGCGCCGTTGCCACCGGTCAGGTCGAGCACGGCTTCGACCTGCTTGCCGTCGGCCAGCACGGTCTCGTCGGCGCCCAGGGTGGCCGCCAGGTCGAGGGCGTCGGCGTTGCGGTCGACCACGATCACGCGGGTCGCGGTCAGCGCCTTCAGCGACTGGATGCCGATGTGCCCGAGGCCGCCGGCGCCGTTGACGACGCAGGTGGTGCCCGGGTACAGGTGCGGGACGGCCTTGCGCACCGCGTGGTAGGCGGTGATCCCCGCGTCGGCCAAGGCAGCCACGTCGGACGGCTCGGTCGACGGATCGAGCTTGATGCACGCCCGCGCCGACGTCAGCAGGTACTCGGCCATCCCGCCGTCGCTGCTGATGCCGGGGAAGCTCCCGTTCGGGCAGTGCATGTCGTCGCCCGCCCGGCAGGCGTGGCAGAGCCCGCAGGTCGGCGTCGGGTGCAGGATGACCGTGTCGCCGACCTCGACGTTCGTCACCGCCGGGCCGACCTCGTGCACCCAGCCCGCGTTCTCGTGGCCGATCGTGTACGGCAGTGCGACGCCGGACTTCTCGGCCCACTGCTCCTCGATGATGTGCAGGTCGGTGCGGCACACGCCGGCGCCGCCGATCTTGACCACGACGTCGAAGGGTCCGGTCGCGCGCGGCTCCGGGACGTCTTCGATCACCGGGTGCTGATGGTACTTCTGCAGCCGCACGGCCTTCATCCCGTGCCCTCCTCTTCGCTGGTCAGGGCGTACCGCGCGCGCAGCATGCCGCGGCAGACGCCCGAATTGGCCTCCATGCTCGTGCGGGTCAGCCGCGCGAACGCCAGGTGGCGCTTCGCCTCGGCCGCGGACACCGCTCGCCCGGTCGCCGGGTCGAGCAGCAGCGGGTCGCCGTCCTCGGCGGGCAGGCCGAGCTCGCGGCGGCGGGCCCGCAGCCGGTCGAGGTCCGGGCTCGGCGGGAGGTCGCCGAGGGTCAGCGCCGCCGGGTCCCGGCCGAGGGACCGGCAGACGCGGTCGGTGCCGGCCAGGACGGCCTTGCGGACGAAGTCGTACCGCAGCGTGTCGAGTTCGTCGACGGCCTCGCCGTCGAACGACGCGACGAACCCCTGCCGGGCCGCGACCCCGCGGTTGATGACGTCGGACGCGAAGTGGTCGTCGAGCCGGATGTCGAGCCCGGTCAGGCCCGGCACCCCGGCCACGGCGTCGTAGGCGTCCGCGACCATCAGGAACGCGAAGTTCGGCGCGCAGAAGTACGTCGGCAGCCGCAGCCGGACGACGGCGTGGCCCGCGGCGCTCACCTCGCAGCGGGCCACGAATCCCAGGTCGGTGAGGGGTTCGTCCAGTTCGGGATCCCGGACGGTGCCCAGCGCGGCCCACACGGCGGCGCGGGGCCCGGTCACCACGGCGGTCACGGGTTCGGCACGCCGACGGGCTCGACGTCCTTCGGATTCGCCAGCTTCAGTTCCTCCGGGACGTCGATGCCGTACAGGCGGGCCGCGTTCAGCCCGAGGATCTTCTTCTTCTGGTCGACGGTCAGCGGCGGGAAGTCCGACAGCTCTTCGTCGGACGGCATGTTCCAGTCGACGAAGCCCTCGACCTGCCACTTCGGTTCCCAGATCGCGTAGTCCGCGCCGAAGACGAGCTTGTCCTCGCCGAGCCAGAACATCAGCTCGCCCATGACCTTGGCGAAGAACTTCGGCCGGGCGTGCATCAGGCCGCCGACCACGACGGCGAGCCCCGCGTAGACGTTCCGCTCCTGGGTGGCCATGAAGCAGAAGTCCTCGATGCGCGGCAGGCCGACGTGCTCGACGATGAAGTTGAGGCCCTGGAAGTTCGTCGCCGCGTAGTCCACATCGGACACGTCGAACGCGTCCTTGTCCAGGGGCCAGATCGTCGGTCCCTTGTGGATGTGGATGTTCGTGACGCCGAGTTCCTCGCACTTCTCCAGGTAGCGCGCGGTTTCCGGGTCTTTGAGGCTCCAGCCGCGGGAGTCGCCGCGCCACTCGGCCGTGTAGAGCTTGACGCCCTTGCAGCCGTACCGCTTGACACGCTCTTCCAGGGCCTTCAGGCCCTCGTCGCCTTCACGCGGGTCGAAGGTCGTGTTGACGAGGAACTTGCCGGGGTGCTTCTCGGCCAGCGCCGCGTCCGCTTCGGTCGTGTTGAAGCCGTTCTTGTACCACTGCCGCAGGTTGGTCGGCTGGAAGACGGCCGTGTCGACGTGCCCGGCCTCGAACAGGTCGTGCATCATCAGTTCCTCGGAGTACTTCTGGAACCGGTCGAGCGGCCAGTGCGTCTCCTTCGGGCCGAGCCCCTGGTAGGCGTGGAAGCACTCGATCCAGCCCTTGGCGTATTCCTCCTGCCCCTCCACCCAGTTCTCCGGGCTCGCGTCCCAGAAGTGGGTGTGGGCGTCCACCACGAAATACTTCTCGCCGTCTTTTTCGTACATTTCCTGATCCTCCTGAGCCGGATCGAGTGCTGGGTCCTACTTGATCGGTTTGAGGTCGAAGTCGAGGTATTCGGCCGCGTCCTCGGGGTTGGCGAACATGATCGTGCGGTCGTCTTCGTGGATCATCCGCCCGTAGTGGGTGGACATGCTCTCCTCGAACTCGGCCGCGGTGAACCAGCCCTCCTCCTCGCCGGCGGCCTCGTCGACCTCGGCGTAGACGACGTCCATGCGGCCGACGGCGTCGACCCGGATCATCGAAGGCAGCGGGGTGATGGTGACGTTGTCCTTCGTGCCCATCACTTCCGCGATGATCGCGCCCACCTGGTTGTTCATCAGGGTGAAGCCGCACATGTTGGACGCGGTGTTGTCGGCCTTGAACGGGCTTTCCGCAGTTTTGAAGATGGTCACTGGCCCAGCTCCTCGGGTGCCTTGAGGCCCAATTCGGACAGGATGCCGGCGAACCGGCTCTTCACGCGGTCGAGACCGTCCTCGAACCGGATCGGCTTGGCGTCGGGCTGCGACCACAGCGGCTGCAGCGCCCGGGCGGCGGCGATGCTCTTCGGCACCCAGTCCTCGAGCCACTTCTGCAGCAGCGCCTTGTTGTGGTCGGCGAACTCCTTGTCGTTGATCAGCAGGTGGAACAGCGGTTTCGTGTAGCGGAGGTCGCGTTCGGAGAAGTCGAACTCCTCGGCGCCGATCAGCGTCGGGGTGACGAAGTCGCCGTTCGCCGGCGCGGCCTGCTGGACCAGGTTGCTGCGGAACAATTCGCCGACCAGGGGTTCGAAGACGACGTTCGCGGCGAAGATCGCCTCGCCCCAGTCCCAGATCCCGGTCAGCTGCTCGGCGGTCTCCCGCACGCCCTGCCAGGCGGGATCTTCGTTCCACGTGGACAGGTGGGCGGTGCCGTCGAAGCCCTCGATCTCCTCGGTCAGCGTGAGGTTGTAGAGGGCCAGGTCCTGCGCCGCGCGGATCCGGTGCATGCTGTTCACGGAGATCGCGTTGTTGTGCATGTTCGTCGGGGCGCGGCGGTTGGCGTTGGCGAACAGGTAGAGACCCAGGCCGTGGTCGACGTGCATCCACGCGCCGACGTGCTTGGCGACGAAGTCGACCCAGTTGCGGTTCCACTGCTCGAACGCCTTCGCCTGGCGCGCGGCGTCGATGTTCTGGTTCAGCTGGCGCACGACGTTCGCGTTGTACCGGTAGAGCGTGAGCTCCCACTCCTCGTTGGGGTCGCGGAACTCGTGCCAGCCGTGCGCCGGCCAGTCGTAGCCCTTGCCGCCGGAGCCCGGGCCGCGCTCGGGCAGCGGGCGGTCGGAGCCCCACGCCTTCAGCGCGGTCCACTCCAGCGGGTAGCCGCCCTGGCCGTCGGCGAAGGCGTAGAGCCAGCCCTGCGACAGGTAGTGCCGCGGGTCGGGCTGGACCTCGACGGTGACGTCCTCGTAGTGGCTCTGCTTGCGCTTGGCCGGGGTGAAGTAGTTGTACTGGCGGGCCGTGGAGTCCGGGAAGACCTTCGCACCCGCCTCGGCGTCCGTGAACGCCGGCTTGGGCACGCTGCGTTCGGAGGTGGCTGTCATGGGTTTCCTACCCTTCGCCCGTGGTGGTGAACTTGTCGTAGAAGACGCGTTTGTCCGCGACGCCGAGTGCGGGCAGCAGCTCCAGCGCGGCCTCGACCATCGGCGGCGGCCCGCAGACGTAGGCGTCGGCACCGCTCAGATCGACGCCGGCCCGGCGCAGGACGTCGGTGACGAAGCCGGTTTCGCCGGTCCAGCCGGCGTCGCCCGGCTCGGACAGCGCGGCGACGTAACGGAAAGACGGCAGCTTCTTTTCGAGCGCCCGCAGTTCCGCCTCGAAGCAGAGGTCGTGGCGGCGGCGGGCGCCGTAGTAGAAGACGGCCTTCCGGTCGATCCCGCGCTCGGCCATCGACCGCAGCAGGGACAGGATCGGCGCCATCCCGGCCCCACCGCCGACGAACACGAGGTCCGCGCCCGGGTTGTCCCGCAAGGTGAACACCCCGAACGGGCCGGTCACCCGGAGCCGGTCGCCGACCGCGACTCCGTCGGCCAGGAATCGGGAGAACAGCCCGTCGGGGTAGATCTTGATGACGAACTCCAGGAGGCCGTCGCGCGCGGAGGTGTTGGCCATCGAGAACGACCGCGTCTCCTCGGTGCCCGGGATCGCGAAGTCCAGGTACTGCCCGGGGAAGAACTTCAGGTCGCCGTCGAGCCGCACCACCAGATGCCGGAGGTCGTGCGTCACCGGATCGTTGGCGACGACCTCGACGTCGGCCTCCTGGATCGGCAGGCCGGACTGGATCATCTCCTCGTCGTAGTTGAGCAGCTCGATCGTCAGGTCTTCGTAGGCGTGGGCCCGGCACAGCAGCGTGAAGCCTTCCTCCTTCTCGTAGTCGGGAAGCGCGAAGGTCGAGTACCGGTCGTGTTCGACGTCGTCACCGTCGAGGAGGAACGACTTGCAGGCCGCGCACTGCCCTTCCTTGCAGCCGTGCATGAGCATCACGCCCTGCTCGGCGGCGGCCCGCAGGATCGTCTGGTCCTCGGCGACGTCGATCTCGATCCCGACCGGCTCGAACCGGACGCGGTGTTTCTCCGCCATGCCAGGCCCTTCCGTCTCAGGCCTGCGGCGCGGGGCGCCCGGCCGGACCCTGGCGGTTGTAGTCGGCGACGAACGCGGCACGCTCGGCGTCGGTCATCCGGTTCAGCAGCACGTTCGGCGACTGCACTTCGGGCATCCGGCGCAGGTGGTCGAGCGTCCACATCTTCTTCGGGTCGAGGTCCAGGTGCGGCTGGGCGACCATGGTCTTGCCGTCGTCGCGGACGAAGCCCATGTCGGAGACGACGTCGGCCCAGTTCCAGCCGTGGTAGAGCGTCTCCCACTCGCGGGCGCCGACCAGCTGGCCCATGTTCGGGGTGTTGCGGCCCTGGTAGGTGGGCCGGAACGCCTCGGCGTCGGTCCAGCGGCAGGTCTCCGAGCAGTACGTCCGGTGCTGGCCGTCGACCTGGTCGACCACCATGTCCTCGCGGATCAGGCACGGCACCATGCAGGTCCAGCAGCGGTGCGGGTACACGTAGTCGACGTCCTCGGCGACGATCGGGTGGTGCCCGTTCGGCGTCGCGAGGCGGTTGTAGTTCTCCCACCACTTGCCGTACTTGTCGTACCAGCCCGGGTACTTGTACTCGAACCACTCGAAGTCTTCGTCGGTCATCGGGTCGATCCGCCAGTAGTTGGCGAGCCACCCGGTGGCGAAGAACTGCGCGACCTCGTGGACGTAGCCCTTGTTCCAGATCCGGTTCCAGGCTTCCTCGATCAGGTCGTGCGGGATGACGAGCCCGTACTTCTCCAGCGGGACCAGGTAGGAGCGGTAGTAGTCGTCGTAGATCCAGCGGCGCCACATCTCCGCGTAGCTTTCGCGGTCCTTGCGGCGGTCCTTGGTGCCGTATTCGATGAACGTGCCGATCGCGGCGTCGACGACGGCGTGGTTGTTCCACCACGCGTACCGCAGGTCGCGTTCGAGCAGCTGGTGGTTGCTTTCGTCGGACAGCGCCATCAGCAGGGTCGCGTAGCCGTTGCTGATGTGCCGCGATTCGTCGGACTGGACCGAGTGGAACACCGTGGGCAGCAGGTAGTCGCCGTTCGCGGCGGCTTCGGCGGGCATGGCGACGAACAGCGTGTTCGTGAACGCCGTTTCGGCGACGATGGTCAGGTAGATGCTCGCCGCGGTGATGGCGTCCCCGGTGATGAAACCTTCGGCGAACTGGCGGCCGATGGTGCCGCAGTAGTCGTTCTGGAAGTTGCGCAGGCTCGAGTTGAAGCCCGCCGGGTCGATGTAGTTCTGCATGTACAGGCGCTTGAGGTTCTGCTGGATCGTCGAGTGGCGGACCTCGTCGATCATCTGGATCGCCTGGCCGTTGTGCAGTTCCGGGTTCGGGACCGTGCGGAACAGCAGCGGCATCGCCCGCGCGGCGGAGATCTCCGGCAGCGGGATGATCGACAGGAACAGTTTCTGCCACTCCAGCCAGCGTTCCTGGACCTGGCGGAACATGTTGCCGCGGATCGCGCCGTCCTCGGCGCCGTAGACCCGGTGGTCCTTTTCCTCCTGCATCGGGAAGTACGAGCGGAGGACCTGCTTCAACGGGTCCTTCTTCTTGGCCTTCCGGAAGGTGTAGTCGGTGCCGTAGTGCGAAACCGGGGTGTGGTACGCCGGTTCCCACGACAGTTCCTGGATCTTCTGGTGGGCTTTCGCCACACTCTGGCGACTCATGGATCACTCCTTATTCACGGCTCGCCGGCCCGGCGTTGACCATTAGGCGGGCCCGCGCGGTGGCCGCGGGTCTCAATCTGAGACAGAACCGCGGCCCGGCGGCGTGTCGAGCAGCCGCGCGCGCAACGCGGCCAGCTCGTCGTGGACGCCGGCCCGCACCCGGGCGTCCCCTTCGGCGGCCGGGACGATCCCGAACGCGCGCAGCAGCGCGGCGGCGGGCTCGCCGGGGTCGCCCGCGGCGCCCAGCGTCGGGTGCAGCCCCTGCTCGGCCAGGTGGGTGAAGACCAGGTTGACGATCGTCCACGGGTTGTACGTCTCGGCGGCCATGACCCCATCGCACCGCCGCCGCGCGGCCGGGAGCGTCTCAATTTGAGACACCGGTGTGTCACCCGCACCCGTACGCTGGACGGGCGGCACAACGGGTGTGCCCGCACCCACGTGGGCCGCGGGGAACTGGAGGTCACGTGGACGAGATGGCCCTGGTCGCCGACGACGAACTCGCCCGCACCCGGGTGCGGTTCCTCACCGCGGAAACGGTTCCCGCGGACACGGTCCGGCCGACGATCCTCGCCTCGTGGCGGCGGTCGCGGGAGTTCCAGGTCGAGGCCGACCGGATCGACCCGCTCTACCTCGGCGACCAGAACCTCGACATCCCGCTCATGCGCGGCGCCGAACCGGTGCTGGAGAAGCTGGGCGAGCAGTTCGAGGGCCAGCCGATCAGCCTCATCCTCACCGACCCCGGCGGGGTCGTGCTCACCCAGCGGACCGGGGACGCCGACCTCGCCCGGCACCTCGAGCGCGTCGAGCTGGTGCCCGGGTTCAGCTACGGCGAGCAGTCCGTCGGCACGAACGGCATCGGCACCGCGCTGGAGGACGGCCGCCCGACGACGGTGTTCGGCCACGAGCACTACGCCGAGCACCTGGAGAACCTGGCCTGCGCCGGGGTGCCGATCCACCACCCGATCTCGGGCAAGAAGGTCGGCGCCGTCGACCTCACCTGCTGGTACAAGGACGCCGGCGGCCTGCTCGTCGCGCTGGCCCGCTCGACGGCCGAGCAGATCCGCCAGGCCCTGCTGCGCCACAGCGATCTGCGGGAGATGCTGCTGTTCCAGGCCTACCTGCAGACCTGCCGCCGGTGGACGGGCATCGTGCTGGCGTTCAACGAAGACATCGTGATGATGAACGACCGGGCGCGGCAGCTGCTCGACCCGGCCGACCAGTCGGTGCTGCTGGGCCACGCCACCGAGGCGCTGGCCGAAGGCCGCCGGACGCCGGCGACCCTGTCGCTGTCGAGCGGGTTGCGGGTGCGGGTGCTGTGCCGCCGCGTCGCGGGCCGGCGCGAAGCCGAGACCGCGGGCGGCGTGCTGTCGGTGAAGCTGATCGAGGCCGAGGAGACCTTGGCCGTCCCGACGCCGATGCTGCCGATGTACCTGCCGGGTGTGGTCGGCTCGGCACCGCTGTGGCTGCGTAGCGGGCACGACCTCGACTCCGGCCACCAGCGCGGCGAGTGGGTCGCGCTCGAAGGGGAGCCCGGCACCGGCAAGCTGACCCTGGCCAAGGGCCTGCACCAGCGCCACCACCCGGCGGCCCGGCTGCGCACCGTCGACGCGGCGTCCGGCCCGGACTGGGCCGCGCTGCCGCGCGAGCACGCCGAAGCCCCGATCCGGACGCTGGTGATCCGGCACGCGGACCGGCTGGCGGCCCCGGCGGCCACCGCGCTGGCGGCGGTCCTGCGGACCCTGCGCGAGGACGCGAGCCCACCCTGGGTCGTCGTCACCCTCGTGCCGGAGGCCGAGACCGAACCGGCGCTGGCCGAGCTGCTGAAGTTCTTCCCCCGGACGGTGCGGGTGCCGCCGCTGCGCCACCACGTCGAAGACCTCGCCGAGCTCGTCCCGCTGGTGCTGAGCAAGCTCGGCTACGGCGGCAGGCTGACGTGCTCGGCCGCGGCCCTGCACCTGCTGATGCGGGCGGAGTGGCCGGGCAACACCGGCCAGCTCCACCAGGTGCTGCGCACGGTCGCCCAGCGCCGCCGCGCCGGCACCATCCGCCCCGGCGACCTCCCGGCGGAGTTCCACGCGGTGACCCGGCGGCCGCTGAACCGCTTCGAATCGATCGAGCGGGACGCCATCGTGCGGTGCCTGGAAGACGCGGACGGCAACAAGGTCCGGGCGGCGAAGCTGCTCGGCATCTCACGGGCGACGATCTACCGCAAGATCCACGAGTACGGCATCGTGCCGCCGGCCCGGTAGCCGCCCGGATCCCCGGCGGGCGGCTCCCGGCGCGTCACTTCGCCGGCGGGTTCACCGCCTTCGCGACCTCGTCGATCGTCTTGGCGTCGACCAGTCCGGTGTCCTCGAGCACCTCCATGTGGTCCATCACCGTCTGGTTCGCCTGCCGCGCGTGCCGCCGGATGACGTCGTTCTGCGTCCCGGCGCGGACTTCGGCGATGGTCGCGAAGATCTTGCCGTGCGACGAACGGAGCAGGTTCGCGAACAGCTTGTCGAACTCGAGCCCCTGGGCGGCGGTCAGCTGGCGGACCCAGCCCTGCTGCTCGGGGGTGGCCTGGCCGGGCAGCGTCACCCCGAGCATCTTCGCGTCTTCGCGCACGAGCTGGTCGAGGCGCGAATGGCCGTCCAGCAGGTGCAGCCCGGCGCGCTTCACCTGTTCGCTGCTGGCGTGGGTCTGCGCCAGGGAGCCGGCGGGGATCTCCCACAGCCCGGCCTGGCGGACCTTGACCAGGAACGTCTTGTCGAGCTCGGTGACCGGCCCGGCGCCGGTCGCCGGACCGGTGGCGGCGGCTTCGCCGGCCGAGCCCATCTGCATGCCGGCCATGTCCTGGCCGTAGGCGGGGACCTGCGCTTGCGTCGAGCCGGGCGAGGTCTGGGCGTTGGCCTGCAGCACCATGACCGAGCCCACGCCGACCACGGCGAGCGTGGCCACGACGACCAGCGCGGTCCGGGCCTTGGCGCGGCCCGTCATGCCACGGTGATCCGGCATGATTCCTCCTTCTGACGACAGTGCGGGTACGGGGTACACGGACGTCACAGGGAGGAGGTTCAGCAGAATCCGGGGAATTATTCTTGCCTGCCAACGGAATCAGTTCTCAGGCGTGCTGAAGGCAGCGGAAACGCAAGAGTGGCCGATGCGGCCGGACACACCCGGCGAGCGCCGGGGATGTCCATCTTGACCGATGCTCTTGCGATTGGCAAGTATTGCGGCATGCAACCCCACCACCAAGACGCGGCCCTGGGCGGCGACCCGGACGTGGCCGCCCTCGACGGCCTCACCGTGGTCCTGGTCGGGATCGCGTGGGAATGCGCGCACGCGGCGCCGCCGGAGGTGTCGTTCCCGCAGTCGCGGCTGCTGCTGGTCCTCGACCGCCTCGGCCGCGTCCCGAGCTCCCAGCTGGCGGCGGCGATGGGCGTCAACGCGTCCTCGGTGACGCGGCTGGCGGATCGGCTCGAAGGCCTCGGGTACGTGGCTCGCGGCCGCAGCCCGGGCAACCGCAGCGTCGTCACGCTGGAGGTGACCGAAGCCGGGCACGAGATCGTGGCACGCATGCTCGAGCGTCGGCAGGCCGCGCTGGGGGCGCTGCTGGACAAGCTCCCACCGTCCCAGCGCAAGGCCGCGGCCGAGGCGGCCCGCCGGCTGGTTGACGCGGCGGCGACCATCCCGGCACTCGGTCCGGCCGCGCTGTGAGTGCCATCCTGGACGGCATGCCGACCCGCTGGACGTGCCCCCGCTGCGACCGCGAGTTCGCGCGTGCGGGCCAGGGGCACACGTGCGTCCCCGGCTGCACGGTCGAGCAGACGTTCGCGGGCAAGCCACCGTGGCAGCGCGCGGTCTACGACGCGGTGCTCGACCACCTGCGCACCCTCGGCGACGTCCACGAGGACGCCGTCAAGGTCGGGGTGTTCCTCAAGCGGGACCGGAAGCTGGCGGAGCTGCGCCCGCGATCCCGCGACGTGCTGGTGTACCTGTGGCTGCCCCGGCCGGTGGAAACGGCCCGCATCGCCCCGGCGAGCTGGGCGAGCGGGCCGCGGGTCGGGCACAGGCTGAGCCTGCGCGCGGTGTCCGATGTGGACGACGAAGTCCGCGGCTGGCTGACCGCGGCCTTCGCCGTCTCCTGAAGGTCAGGAACCCGTGGGGCCCGTCCAGCCGTCCGGCACGTGGCCGATCCGGACCCGCTGCGGGTGGTCGCCGACCGGGACCGAGACGAGCTTCTGCCCCGTCGTGAAGTCGATCGCCGTCACCTGGTCGGCGCCGGCTTCCGAGATCACGCACGCCTGGCCGTCGCCGCTCACCGTGGCCCAATACGGCTTCACCGCCGGGACCAGCGTGCCCTGCTGCAGGGTCGTGCGGTCGACCACCGTCGCGTAGTCGTCCATCGTTCCGGCGATGCAGAGCTTGGTGCCCGCGGGGTTCATCGACATGCCGTGGTGGCGGGAGTCGTTGACGAAGGTCTTGCGGTCGTCGCTGGTGGCCGGGTTCTTCGGCAGTTCCTTGATCCGGGTGATCTTGTCGGTGGCCACGTCGTACTCGGCGAAACCGTTGAAGAACGACACCTGGAAGTACAGCTTCGACCCGTCCGGGGTGAACGCGACCGGCCGGACGGCGTCCGAGAGGTCGCTGCGGCCGAAGGCGTCGAGCCGCTGGCGCATGTCGATCACCTTGACCTGGCGGAAGGTCGCGGCGTCGACCACGGTGATCCGCCGGTCCCCCTTGGTGAAGTCCCAGCCCGGGTCGTCGAGGTCGGTGTTGACCTCGCCGATCGACATGTTCCAGAGGTAGCGGCCGCCGTCGGTGAACACGTTCTCGTGCGGCTTGTCGCCGGTGGCGAAGGAGCCGACCTGCTGCCCGGTGACGATGTCCAGCACGTGCACGGTGTTCGACGTCGAGGCGGAGACCGCGACGCGGCGGCCGTCCGGCGAGACCGCCATGTGGTCGGAGCGGAAGCCCGACACCGGGAAGCGCCAGTTGATCCGGCCGGTCGTCAGGTTGATCGAGACGACGTCGGCGAAGCTCGGCCGCGACGCCACCACCGACGAGCCGTCCGGGGTGGTGTACATGTCGTCGACGAACTGGTCGTGCCCCTCGCCGGGCCCGTTGCGGATACCCAGGAAGAAGGCCAGCTTGATCGGGTTGAGGTAGATCTCCGTCAGCCGGGCATCCTTGTCCGGGATGATGTTCACCCGCGCGATCCGGGCGAACGAGCCGCGGGACTGGATGACGTCGGCCGTGCCTTCCCAGTTGTTGCCGACGAACATCACCTCCCGCAGCGCCGCCGCGCCGGTCGCCGGCACCGCGGCCCCGGTCGCCAGCAGGGCGACGGACGCGGTGAGGCAGGCCAGGCGGGACAAATACGACCGCTTCCGACGTGGAGTGCGCACGAGGAGACACCTTTCGACATTGAAGAGGTGCGGTGGATTTCGCGGAGAAACGAGGTTACTGTCCGGTATTGCCACGATAACCGGCCACCGGAGCCGCTCCGGTAGGGCCGCTCGCCCAACATCGCGGACGCGGTGTTGTGGCCCTGCCACAACGGGAGGGTGCCGTGCCGGCCTCGCCGCTGCTCCGGCAGGTGCTCGACGCGATGGCCGCGGACGAGACCGTCGTCGACGAGCTGGTGAAGGCGGCGCGGGACCAGTCGCCCGAGGTCGCGCGGCTGCCGGAAGCGGAGAACCGGCGGCACGTCCAGTTCCTGCTCTCGGCCGCGCTGCGCGCCACTACGAACCCCGACAGCGCCGACTACACGACCGCCGAGGCGCTGGGCGCCGACCGGGCCGCCCAGGGTGTCCCGCTCACCGACCTGCTGCGCGGGGTCCAGGCCGGCCGGACGCTCGCGGCGCGCTTCGCCGTCGAACGCGCCCGGGCCGCGGGCCTGCCCGACGACGTCATCCTCGAGACCGTGCTCGACGCCGAGCGCTACACCGGCGCGCTGGAACGGCACATCGTCAAGGGCTACCACGCCGCCGAATTGCAGCTGTCACGAACAGTGCGGGACGCGCGGACCCAGCTGCTGCGTACCCTGCTCCTCGCCGGGCACCCGCCCACGCCGGAGGAGCTGCGGCAGGCGGGGTTGCGTCCCGAAGGCCGTTACTCCTGCGTGGTGTCCGACGTCAGCGACCCGGCGCGGGCGCGCACGCTCGAACAGGCGTTGCTGGAGTTCGGCGGGGTGTACGGGCTGGTGGAGGGCCGGCTCACCGGCCTGGCGGCCCGTCCGCCCGCGGGGATTTCGCCGGCCGAGGGCGTGGTGCTGGTCGTCGCGCCGCCGGTGACGCTGCCCGAGCTGCGGGAGGTGCACCGCCTCTGCACGGCGGCGGCGCGGATCGCCGGGCCCGGCCACCACGACCTGACCGCGCTGGCGGGCGAAGTCGCCCTGTCGGCGCAGCCGCTGCTGGCGGATCTGCTCACGGGCGGCCTGCTCGGCGCCCTCGACCCCGCGAACGCGTTCCACCGGGAGCTGGCCGCGACGGCGCTGGCCTACCTGGACCACGGCCAGCGCCTGCGGACCACGGCCGAAGCGCTGCACCTGCACCCGAACACGGTCCGCTACCGCCTCGACCGGCTGGCCGAGCTCACGCCGGTGGCCCTGGCCGAGAACAGCGGCGGCCGCGTTCTCGACGCCGTGCGGTCGTGGTGGGCCCTGCAGAACTGGCTCGGTGGCCGATAAGGTCACCGGCATGGATGAACTCCGCCGCATGCCGGCGACCACGGCAACCGGAGAATGCGTTTTCTGCGCCATCGGCTCGGGTCAGGCCCCGGCCGCGTTCGTGCACGAGGACGACGAGTTCGTCGCGATCGTCGACCTGCGCCCGGTGACGACCGGCCACCTGCTGGTCCTCCCCCGGGCCCACCACGCGGACCTCGCTTCGCTTCCGGCTTCCGCGGGCGCGCGGATGTTCACGATCGCCCAGGAACTGGCGGCGGCGTTGCGGCGCACGGACCTGCAGTGCGAGGCGATCAACCTGTTCCTGGCCGACGGCAAGGCGGCGGGCCAGGAGATCCCCCACGTCCACCTGCACGTGATCCCCCGGTTCGCCGGCGACGGCTTCGTGCTGAGCGCCGACTGGCGGGTTCGGACGAAGGAGGAGCTGGTGAAGGTCGCGGAGAAGGTCAAGGCGGCGCGTTAGGCCTTGTGCAGCTTGTCCGGGTGGTGGACGGCGGTCTTGCCGGACTTCTCGCTGCGGACGAGGTATTGCGGGTTGTCGGGGGACGCCTTGACGTCCCGCTTGCCGGCGTGGGTGTCCTTGGTGAGCTTCTCCTCCACGGTGCCGACGGAGCTCTGGTTGCCGGCGTCCCACTTGACGCGGTCGCCCTTCTTGAATTCCTTGGTCATGGCGGGAGGGGTACCCCGGTTTCGCCGGCTCACCACCGGCGCCGGCCAACCGATACGGTGATCGTATGGAGCGGCGCTCGCACGCCACGTCGTTCGGCGCGGCGGCGGCCGCCTACGCCGAACACCGCCCGGACTACGCCGAGGCCGCGGTGCTCTGGGCGCTCGACCCGGCGCCGGGCCGCCGGGTGCTCGACCTCGGCGCCGGGACCGGCAAGCTGACCGCCACGCTGGTGGCCCTGGGTTTCGCCGTGACCGCGGTCGAGCCCGACCCGGCCATGCTGGCGGAATTGCGCCGCGCCCTGCCGGACGTCCGTGCCCGGCCGGGCCGCGCCGAGGCGATCCCGCTGCCGGACGCGTCCGTCGACGCGGTGCTGGCCGGCAACGCCCTGCACTGGTTCGACATGGCGGTCGCGGGCCCCGAGATCGCCCGGGTCCTCGCGCCGGGCGGCGTCCTGGCCGGGCTGTGGAACGTCGTGGACGACCGCGTCGGCTGGGTGGCCGGGCTGGCGCGCGCCGGCGGAAGCGCGGTGATCGGCCCGCGGGACACCCCCACCGGCTGGCGCGCCGAAACGGCCGAGGTCCTTCCGCCCCGGTTCGGTGCCCCGGAGCGCGCCGGATTCCCGCACGGACAGCGCCGCACCGCCGGCTCCCTGGTGGCGGCGCTGGCCACCCGGGCGGGTGTCCTGGTCATGCCGCCACCGGAGCGCGAGAACACCCTAGACCGGATCCGGGCCTTCCTCGCGCAGGAACCGGAAACGGCGGACGGCGAGTTCACCCTCCCGATGCTGACCTGCGTGCTGCGCGGCCGCAGCGGGTACCCGTCCGGAATGGACGACGAAGAAACGCGCCGCGAGTTCGGCGACAGCGTCAACATGACCGCCAAGCAGCTCGACGACTGGCTCGGCACCGACGAGTCGAAGGCCGCCGGGCAGCACAAGGACGCCGAGTCGATCGGGCACCGGTCCGGCCGCCGGATCGTGGAAATCCTGCGGAAGAAGAAGGACGACCTCACCGGCGACGACCTCGCCCACATGCGCAAGGTCGTCGGCTACGTCCACCGGCACCTGGCCCAGCGCCCCTCGGGCGACGTCAAGGACACCACCTGGCGGCACTCGCTCATGAACTGGGGCCACGATCCGCTGCACTAGCCGCGTAATCCGGCAGCTCCAACGCGTTCGCCGCTTCCCGGATCGGGCGGGACATCTGCTCCAGGACGCGGTTGCGGCCCGGCAGGTACGGCATCAGCTTGATCATCCGGGTGTTGAACCACGCGAACGCCCGCGACTGCGGGATGATCCCGCGCAACGCCGTCTTCGCCAGCGCCTGGTTCTTCTCGATGAACGGCCGCATCAAGGCTTCGTAGCGAGGCAGCGCCTCGGAGTAGTTCGACGCCAGCTCGCCCGCCAGGACGTACGCGCCCGCCAGTGCCAAGCTCGTGCCCTGGCCCGACGCCGGCGACGGGCAGTAGCCCGCGTCGCCGAGGAGGGTCACGCGGCCGGCCGACAGGCGGTCCATGACCACCTGGCACACCGGGTCGAAGTAGAAGTCGTCCGCCTCGCGCATGGCCGAGAGCAGGTCCGGGATTTCCCAGCCGAGGCCGGCGAAGCGGTCCGCGACCAGGTCCTTCTGGCCGTCGACGTCCCGGCGGTCGTAGGGCAGCGGCGGTGCGGTGAACCAGAACGCCGCCTTCGCGTCGTGCGCCCGTGCCGTGCTGTAGACGTTGACCATCTTGCCCGGTGCCGCCGAGTGCAGGAGCTCCCAGCGGTCCAGCTCGAACGTGTTGGGCACCGTCGAAATCGAGATGTACGCGTCGAACCGGCGCAGGTAATCCTCCTCCGGGCCGAACGCCAGCGCGCGGACGCCGGAGTGCAGGCCGTCCGCCCCCACCACCAGGTCGAACCGGCGGGGCTCGCCGTGGGCGAACGTCACCTCGACGCCGTGGGGTCCCTGGTCGAGCCCGGTGATCCAGTCGCCGAAGAGGTACTCGGTGTGCGAACGGGTGGCGTCGTGGAGGATGCGGGCCAGGTCGCCGCGGAGGATCTCGGTGTCGTCGCCGTGGCGGAAGCCGAACGTGTCCGCGTCGAGGGTGGCGATCTGCTTGCCGCGCTTGTTCACGAACGCCGCGCCGCGCATGTCGGTGCTCGCCGCGTGGACCCGCTCCAGCAGGCCCATCCGGCGGACGACGTCGACCGCGACGCCGCGGATGTCGACCTTGTAGCCGCCTTCGCGCAGGCTCGGCGCGCGCTCGACGACGGTGGCCTGGAAGCCGTGGTGGTGCAGCCACCAGGCGAGGGCGGGGCCGGCGACACCGGCGCCGGAGATCAGGATGTGCTTCGTCATGCCCCGAAGCTTCGGCGGGGCCGCTGACCGCTCACGAACCGAGCGCGAACCGCCGCTGACCGGCCTCCTCGACCGCCTGCTCGGGCGGCGTTTCCCGGCCCCGGTCGAAGGCGGAGGCGTAGGCCGGGGCGCCGATGCGGGCCCGGACGCGGTCGGCCACGCCGTCGACGTCGACATCGCCGGTGACGGGCGCGCCGCGCAGCCCGACCGCCACGCCGAGCAGGAACGCGGCCCGCTCGTCCTCCTCCCGCCCGGCGAGCACCCCGGCCAGCCCTTCGATCGCCTGGGCCGCGCCGGGCAGGTTCGCGTGCTCCAGCGCCGTGGCCAGCGCTTCCTGGTGCAGTTCGGTCGCCTCGTCCAGGCGGCCCTCGGCGGCCGCCGTCCAGCCGAAGCCGGTGTGGACGCGGATGCGGGTCTCGCCGCCGGTCACCGGGTCGGCGGCCAGGGCGAGTGCCGCGGAGTACCAGCGCCGGGCCGCCACGAGGTCACCCGCACGGCGCGCGATCTCCCCGAGGCCGCCGCGGGCCCGGGCGAGCGTCACCGGCGTGCCCGCGGCGCGCGCCTGCTCGGCGGCGGCTTCGTAGTCGGCCTTCGCGGCGTCGGCGTCGCCCTGCCGCAGGACGCCGTCGGCACGGCGGCAGAGCAGATCGGCCGCGTCTTCGGCCGCGCCGAGTTCGCCGGCCAGCCGGACGGACTCGTCCATCAGCTCCCGGAACCGCGCGTGGTCGCCGCGCCAGTCCGCGAACTCCGCGAGCTTCTCCAGCGCGCTCGCCTCGCCCCAGCGGTCGCCCAAGGTCCGGAAGGCGTCCAGGGACGCCGAAAAGTGCGCCTCGGCTTCGGCGATCCGGCCGCGGTACTGGGCGCCGAGGCCGTCGCCGATCCCCGCGAACGCCCGGGACCACGCGTCCGGGCCGATCAGCGCGGCCAGCCGTTCGCCGTCTTCGGCCTTGGTGCGCGGGGAAAACGCCCACAGCAGGAAGAGGTACGGGTATCGCAGCGGCCCGTCGAGCTGCCGCAGGATCGGCTCGATCGCGACGCCGGTGTCCGACGCCTGGATCACGCACAGGACGTATTCCTCGGCCAGCCCCGGCGGCGGTTCGGGACCGACCGCGGCCAGGACGGTGTCCGCGATCGGCGTCGCCTCGCTGCGCAGGCCGCGCAGCCACCAGTACCAGGACAGCGCGGCGATGAGCCTCAGCGCGGTTTCCGGGTCTTCGGCGGCGCTCCAGCGCAGGGCCGCGTGGAGGTCGGCGTGTTCGGCGGTCAGCTCGGCCAGGGCGGTCAGCTGGTCCGCGCCGCGCAGCTTCGGCTCGTGGGCGCGGGCGAAGTCCAGGAAGTACTGCGCGTGCGCCGCCCGCCGGTCGTCGCCCTGCTCGGCGCAGAACGCGCGGATCGTCTCCAGCATCCGGTACCGGCGGCCGTCGAACTCGACGAGGGACTTCTCGACCAGGCCGGTGAGCACGAAGTCGCGGACATCGCAGACGCGCTCGACGGCGGCCGGTCGCGCGCCACCGGCGAACACCGCGAACCGGCCCGCCAGCACCTGTTCCTCGGCGTCCAGGAGGTCCCAGCTCCACTCGACGACGCCGCGGAGGGTCCGGTGCCGCGGCTCGGCGGTCCGGTCGCCGCGTGAAAGGAGCCGGAACCGGTCGCCGAGCCGGGCGGCGACGTCGTCGGCGGACAGCGAACGCAGCCGCGCGGCGGCGAGCTCGATGGCCAGCGGGAGGCCGTCGAGGGCGGCGCAGATCCGCGCGACCGCACCCGGCTCCGGGGCTTCGCCGGGCGCCACGGCCGTGGCCCGCTCGGTGAACAGCCGCGCCGCGGCGTCGGCGGGCAGGGCGCCGACCGGCACCAGCGTCTCGCCGGTCAAGCCGAGCGCTTCACGGCTGGTGGCCAGGACGCGCAGACCGGCGCACTCGCCCAGCAGGCGCCGCACCAGCCGCGCGGCCTCGGCGACGACGTGTTCGCAGTTGTCCAGGACCAGCAGCACCGGCCGGTCGGCGAGCCCGGCGGCCAGGCGGTCGGCCGGGTCGGCGGCCGTGCCCGGCGTCAGCACGCCCTGTTCCCGCAGGCCGAGTGCGGCGAGGACCGCGCGCGGGACGTCGGTGGTCGTCGCGAGTTCGACGAAGCAGACCTCGCCGTCGGCCCGGGCCGCGGCTTCGACGGCGAGCCGGGTCTTGCCCGCGCCGCCCGGTCCGGTGAGCGTGACGAGCCGGGCGTCGCGCAGGGCGGCGGTGAGCCGGTCGAGCTCGGCGCGGCCGACGAACCCGGTGAGCGGCACGGGCACCCGGCGGGCCGGGGCGGGAGCGGCGGCCCGGAGGACCGCGGCGTGGGCGTCGGCGAGCTCGGCCGACGGGTCGGCGCCGAGTTCGTCGGCCAGGCGTTCCCGGATCTCGGCGAACACCGCCAGGGCTTCGGCGGACCGCCCGCTGCCGTGCAAGGCCCGCATGAGCTGGGCGGTGAGCCGTTCGCGCAGCGGGTGTTCGCGGGTGAGCTCCCGCAGCTCGGCGACGAGCCGCTCGTGGTGGCCGAGCGCGAGCGCGGCTTCGACGCGGTCTTCGGTCGCGGCCAGCCGCAGTTCCGCCAGCCGGGCGGCGCGCGGCGGGTCGGCGAGCCCGTCGAGCGCGGGGCCCCGCCAGAGGGCGAGAGCTTCGGTGAACAGCCGGAGCTTCACGGCCGGTTCGGGAGTTTCCCGCGCCTGCGCGGTGAGCCGTTCGAAGCGGTGGACGTCGACGTCCTGGGGATCGACGGCCAGCCGGTACCCGGCGGGGGTGAACTCGACCAGGCCGTCGGGCGCGCCGCCGTCCTTCAGGCGCCGGCGCAGCCGCGAGACCTGCGACTGGAGGGCTTCGGAAGCACCCTCGGGCGGGTGCTCGCCGTGCAGGCCGTCGATCAGCCGTTCGGCGCCGACCACCCGCCCGGCGTCGAGGGCGAGCAGGGCCAGCAGCCCCCGCAGCTGCGGCCCGCCGACGGCGACCGGGGTCCCGTCCGGACGGTGGGCTTCGACCGGCCCGAGGATGGCGAACTGCACCGGGCAATTCTGGCCCACCACCTCGCTCAAGTTCCGGTGATTCGCACAGATCGCGACCCCGCGTCGAGGAACTCCAGCAGCCGCCCGGCTTCCGTCTCGATCTCCGCCCGCTCCCCCGCCGTCAGCCGGTCGTGGGTGGTGACCTCCAGGGCGTCGGGATGCAGCCGCCAGTCCGCGCGGTAGAAGCCGTCCACCAGCAGTGTCCCGCGGGAAGCGCCATTGCCCGGCGGCAGCGGGACCCGCCGGCCGGGCGGGAGGACCCGCGCCCGGTCGGCGTGCGCCAGCAGGACGTTGTCGTACTCCGGCAGGAACCGCGCCGGCGCCGGTGCCGAAGGGTCCGGGAGCACGCCGTCTTCCACGTCGTACAGCACTTCGCCGGACTCCGCGCGGAACGTCGGCAGGCCCATCGGCTCGACGATTTCGCGCAGCTTCGTCAGTCCCGACCACGCCTGGACGTCGGCGACCGATGCCGGGCCGAACGCCCGCAGGTACCGCCGCACCACGTCCTCGAGCGAAGGACGGCAATCCAGCGGACCGCCGAGCCAGCCTTCCAGGGTGGTCAGCGTGGCCGGGCCGGTCGAACCCCACACGCCGCGGGGTGTCACCTGTGCGGTCGGCACGAGATAGCCGACCGCGTACGAGAGCGCCTCGGCGTCGTGTGCCGGCCACCGCGCGGCCAGCGCGTCCTGCAGCTGCCGCCGGGTTCGTGGCCGCTCTTCGAGCAGCTCACGGCCGAAGCGGGACACCGCGCCGAGGTCGGCGTCGCCGATGCGGCGCCCGAAGTGGCCGGTGTAACCGTTCGCCACCACGCGCTGGACCAGCGGCCGCAGCACGCGCGCGTCCTCGGCGAGGACCAGGTGGACGGTTCCCCGCATCAGCAGCCCGCGCACGGCCTGGCGGCCGGTGATCAGGGCCGCCAGCTCGCCGGGCCGGAACCCGGAAATCCGGGTCCACAGCCCGACGTACGGCGCGAGCGGGGCCTGCGCCTGCATCCCGACCAGGTGCCCGACCATCGCCGCGGCCGGCCGCGACGTCCGTTCCAGGAGGTGCTGCCGCGCGAGCAGCGCCCGGTTGAGCGCGCGGACGTTCACGGCCGCAGCCCGCGGAAGAACGCGCGGATGTCGGCCACGAGGAGCTCGGGCTCCTCCAGCGCCGCGAAGTGGCCGCCCTCGGCGAAGTCGGACCAGTGCGCGATCTTCTCCTCGGGGTCCATGATCCGCCGGACCACCGGGGAAGAGTCGAACACCGCCCAGCCCGCGGGAACGTCCGAGGGGGCCAGCCAGCCGTGTCCGGCGTGGGCGGCCTCGTAGAGGAACCGGGCCGCGCTCGCGCCGCTGCGGGTGAACCAGTACAGACTGATGTTCGTCAGCAGCCGGTCGCGGTCGACGCCGTTCGCTCCGGTCCACGCCTCGAACTTCTCCGCGATCCAGGCCAGCTGCCCGACCGGGGAGTCGGTGAGCGCGGCCGCGATCGTCTCGGGCTTGTGGGACTGGAGGTCGAGGTACCCACGGCCGGCCCGCCAGTCCGCGCGGGCGGCGTCCAATTCGGACTGTTCGGCCTCGGACAGGCCCTCCGGCAACGGCAGCTGCTCGCCGGCCAGCGCGATCGTGCCGCGGTCGCTGTTGACGTGCGTGCCGATCACCCGCTCCGGGTACACCGCCGCGAGCCGGCCGGTGACCCCCGCGCCGAGGTCGCCGCCCTGCGCGGCGAACCGGTCGTAGCCGAGGCGGGTCATCAGCTCGGCGAACGCGTCGGTCGTGCGGGCCAGCTCCCAGCCGGGGCCGCTCAACGGCGTCGAGAACCCGAACCCGGGCACCGACGGGACGACGACGTGGAACGCGTCCGGGCCCGGCTCGGTCAGCGGGCCGATGACCTCGAGGAACTCGGCGACCGAGCCCGGGTAGCCGTGGGTGAGCAGCAGCGGAACGGCGTCGGCCCGGGTCGAGCGGACGTGCAGGAAGTGGATGGTCTGGCCGTCGATCTCGGTCGTGAACTGCGGAAACGCGTTGAGCGCCGCTTCCTGGGCCCGCCAGTCGAAGCCGTCGCGCCAGTACTCGGCGAGTTCCCGGACGACGCTCGTCGGGATGCCGCGGGACCAGTCGGGCTCGTCGCCGGGCACCGGGTCGGCGAGCCGGGCGGAGGCGAGGCGCCGGTGGAGGTCGTCCAGCTCGGCCTGCGGGACGTCGATGCGGAAGGGGCGGATTTCGTTCGTCATGAGCAGCACGTTATGAGCGATTGCGGAAGACTTCCTTCCGCGATTCGTGCGATCCTCGAAAAATGTTGCAGACCTCCGCTCGCCTCCTGCGGCTGCTGTCGCTGCTCGAAACGCGGCGCGACTGGACCGGCGCCGACCTGGCCGACCGGCTCGGTGTCTCCGCGCGCACCGTCCGCACCGCCATCGGCAAGCTGCGGGAGCTCGGCTATCCGGTCGAGGCCGCCCCGGGCGTCCAGGGCGGCTACCGCCTCGGCGCGGGCGCCCAGCTCCCGCCGCTGCTGCTCGACGACGACGAAGCGGTGGCCGTCGCGGTCGGGCTGCGGACGGCGGCGGGGGTCGCCGGCATCGGCGAGACGTCGGTGCGCGCGCTGGCCAAGCTGGAGCAGGTGCTGCCGTCCCGGCTGCGGCACCGGGTCCGGGCCCTGCAGACCGCGACGGTCGCGGTGCCCGGCGGCGGCCCGTCCGTCGACGCGGACGTCCTGACCGCCATCGCGGCGGCGATCCGGGCGAGCGAGCGGCTGCGCTTCGACTACACGAGCCACCAGCGCACGCCGAGCCGCCGCGACGTCGAACCGCACCGGCTGGTCAGCTGGGGGCGCCGCTGGTACCTGGTCGCCTGGGACACCGCCCGCGCCGACTGGCGCACCTTCCGCGTCGACCGGATGACGCCGAAGGTGCCGAACGGCCCGCGGTTCGCCCCACGCGAGCCCCCGGAGGGCGACGTCGCGCAGTTCGTCCAGCGCAGCGCGGGCGCGGCGACCTGGCGGTTCCACGCCCGGGTGCGGCTGCACGCCTCGGTGGAGTACGTCCGGTCCCGGCTGCCGATCGCGGTCGACGTGACACCCGAGGGCCCGGACCGCTGCGTCGCCGAGGTCGGCTCCGACCACGCGCAGATGCTCGCGCTGTACTTGGGCATGCTCGACGTCGACTTCGAGGTGCTCGACGCACCGGAGCTCGCCGACGCGCTGGCGAAGACGGGCGAGCGGTTCCTGCGCGCGGCTAACGCAGGGAGTCCGCCAGCTCCTGGATGAGCTCCATCTGCCCCCGCGCGCCGACCTCCATGCCGGACTGCAGGATGGTGTCGCGCAATTCCTTGCTGCCGGTCTCGGTCAGCAGCTCCAGGCGCGTGCGGTCGCCGTCGAGGGCGGTGAAGGTGACGGTGTTCAGCGGGCCGTCCACCTCATCGAGGTCGACGCCGGGCATCTCGAACACCTCGGTGTAGACGATCCGCTCTTCGGGCACGATTTCGCGGTACTCGCCGTGGAAGCCGACCTCGGTGCCGTCGTCCGTTTTCAGCACGTACCGCCAGCGGCCGCCGGGCCGCAGGTCCAGCTCGACCTCGGTGGTCGTGCCGCGGTGGCCGCTCCACCACCGGCTCACCAGCTCCGGGGTGGTCCACACGCGGTAGACGAGGTGCTTGGGCGCGTCGAACTCGCGCGTGATGAGGATCCGGTCGTCGGCGGGGGTGGTGATCTCCACGTCACTGCTCCTGTTCCTTGAGTTCCTCGAGGACGTCGTCCATCAGGTCGAACCGCGCCGCCCACGTCCGTTCGTAGCGCTTGACCCAGTCGTGGATGGGCTTGAGCGCGGCGCCGTTGAGCCGGTAGAGCCGCTGCCGCCCGTCGCCGCGCACGTCCACCGCACCGACCTCGCGCAGCACTCGCAGGTGCTTCGACACCTGGGGCTGGGCGAGGCCGAGCAGGTCGACGAGGTCGCCGACCGACCGCTCACCGTCCATGAGGACGTCGAGGATCTGCCGCCGCCGGGGTTCGGCCACGGCGTTGAAGGTGTCTGCCGTCGTCGCTGCTCGCGCCACGCGGCTCATCATATGCCCATATGGGTATGCGTCAAGCCCGCATCCTCGCCCGCCGGTCACCACCCCCGGGTGCCGCGAATGACTCATTCGGGACGTCGGAGGTCCCGAATGAGTCATTCGCGACCTCGGCGGGCGGCCACCCACATCCTGGGCACGCTGGGCGCGCGCCGGTTCGTCTGCCACGATCGGGCGATGACCAGCCGGGCGGAGAGTCCACAGAGGACTGACGCGCGCGGTGCCCGGCGCAGCGCCAGTGCGAGCGCGGTCCTGCGGGCCGTGCTCGACGGCGGCCCGATCGCGCGCAGCACCATCGCGCGCCGCACCGGGCTGTCCGCCGCCGCCGTCACCGGGCACACCGCCGAACTGCTGCAGCGCGGACTGCTGCGCGAACTCCCGGAAGCCGAGTCACGCGGGGGTGTCGGGCGGCCGCACGTGCCCGTCGACCTCGACACGGACCGGCACGTCGCCGGCGCGCTGCACCTGGCCGTGCACCACGCCACCGTCGCCCTGCTCGACCTGCGCGGGAATGTCCTGGTGCAGCACGAAGAACCGCACGACGGCCTGGCCGCCGAAGACCTGCTCGCCCGCGCCGCCGAGATCTTCGACGACCTGCTGCTCGGGCACGCGCCGGACCGTGAGCCGCTCGGGCTCGGGGTCGCCACCGGTGGCTGGGTCGATCGGGCCTCCGGCACCGTCGTCGAACACCCGCTGCTCGGCTGGCGGAACGTGCCGGTCCGCGACCTCCTGGCCGGCAGCACCGGGCTGGCCGTGGAGGTCGACGGGCACGCGCGGGCCCTGGTGCACGCCGAACGGCTCTTCGGCCACCCGCGGGCGCGGGACAGCGTCGTGCAGCTGTTCACCGGCAACGTCGTGGACGCCGCGTTCGCCACCGGTGCGACCGTGCACCACGGGCCGCGCTCGGCCGCCGGGGCCGTCGCACACCTGCGGGTCGACGACAGCACCGAGCCGTGCCGGTGCGGGCGCACCGGTTGTCTCGAAGCCGCCGTTTCCGAAGCGACCCTCGCCCGCAAAGCCGCGGAAAGCGGATTGCTCGCACGCCCGGACTTTCCGGAATTGCTCGCGCTCGCGACCGGAAAAGATTCCGCGGCGGTGCGGATGTTCCAGGAACGCGCGCGGCTCATCGGCCAGGCGGCGACACTCCTGCTCGATGTGCTGAATCCGGCCGTGCTCGTGGTGGTCGACCGCAGTGTAGCCCACGTCCCGAGCTGCCTTCCCATCATCCGGGACGAGGTGGGGATCCGGTCCCGCTGCGTCAACCCGGCGGAAACCGTTGTGGGCACGAGCTTCCCGGGCACCGAGCTGGCCACCGCCGGCGGGGCGGTGCTCCTGGACGTCCTCTACGACGACCCGCTCGGTCCACTTCCGACACGGTGGTCCCGCGCTTCGTGAAGCGCACGAGTTATTTCACGAACTCGCAAAATTGACCGCCCGTCCGGGGGCCGCCGACAATTGCTGCATCCCCACCGACTCCCGGAACGGACGAAACCACCGTGAAGAAAACCCTGCCCCTGTTCGCCGCCGCCGTGATGCTGCTGGCCGGCTGCGCTTCGGCGACGGCCACCGGTGCGCCCGGGCAACCGGAGAAGCTGGAGCTGCGCTACCAAGGCAGCGCGAACGCCGTCACCCTGCCCGAACTCGCCGAAGACCTGGGCTACTTCGGCCCGGTCAAGCTGAAGTGGGTCGGCAACACGATCAGCGGCCCGCAGGACATCCAGTCCGCGGCCACCGACCAGACCGACTTCGGCGGCGCCTTCACCGGCGCGGTCGTCAAGCTCGTCGAAGCCGGGGCGCCGGTCAAGGCGGTCGTCAACTACTACGGCTCCGACGACAAGACCTTCCTCGGCTTCTACACCAAAGAGGACAGCCCGATCCGGACCGCCCGCGACCTGATCGGCAAGAAGGTCGGCGTCAACACCGCCGGCGCGAACCTCGAAGCCGCGCTCGACACCTGGCTCCAGGGGCAGGGCCTCTCCGGCGACGAGATCAAGCAGGTGCAGCTCGTCGTCATCCCGCCGGTGAACGCCGAACAGGCGCTGCGCAACGGCCAGCTCGACGTCGCCGCGCTCCAGGGGATCCTGCAGGACCACGCCCTCGCGGCCGGCGGCGTCCGCCCGCTGTTCACCGACGTCGGCGCGTTCGGGGCCTACAACGGCGGCCCGTACGTGCTGCGCACCGACTTCATCAAGAAGTACCCGGAAACCGCGAAGATCTTCGTCTCCGCCGTGGCCAAGGCGATCGAGTGGGAACGCACCACCCCGCGCGACGAGGTCATCGCCCGCTTCACGAAGATCATCAAAGCCCGCGGCCGCAACGAAAGCACCGACACGCTGAAGTACTGGAAGAGCGTCGGCATCACCCGCGGCGGCCTCATCTCCGACGCGGACTACACCCGCTGGGAGCCGTGGCTCAAGCAGGAGGGCTACCTCAAGCACGACCGGATCGACACCTCGAAGCTCTACACCAACGAGTTCAACCCCTACCGCGACGGCGCCCCGGCGGTGAGCAAGTGATCAGCATCCGCTCGGTGACCAAGACCTTCGGCGCCCTGACCGCCCTCGACGACGTCTCCCTCGACATCGCCGACGGCACGTTCCTCTCCCTCGTCGGCCCCAGTGGCTCGGGCAAGTCGACGTTGCTCGACCTGCTGGGCGGCCTCGCCACCCCGACGTCCGGCGAAGTGCTGATCGACGGCGACCCGGTGCGCGGCCCGGGGCTCGACCGCGGAGTCGTCTTCCAGCAGTACGCGCTGTTCCCGTGGCGCACCGCCCGCGCCAACGTCGAATTCGGCCTCGAAGGCGGATCGCTCGGGAAGCGGCAACGGGCCGAACGGGCACGCGAATACCTCGCCCTGGTCGACCTGTCCGGCTTCGAGGACCGCTACCCGCACGAACTGTCCGGTGGGATGAAGCAGCGGGTCGCGATCGCCCGCAGTCTCGCCTACGACCCGGCCGTGCTGCTGATGGACGAGCCGTTCGCCGCGCTCGACGCCCAGACCCGCGAGCAGCTGCAGGAGGAGCTGCTGCGGATCTGGCGCCGCACCGGCAAGACGATCGTGTTCATCACCCACGGCATCGACGAGGCCGTCTACCTGGGACAACGGGTGGCGGTGCTGACGTCGCGGCCCGGGCGGCTCAAGGCCGTCGTCGACGTCGACCTCGGCGACCGTGCCGGGGACGTGCGCTCCGGGCCCGAGTTCGGCCGGCAGCGCCACCGGCTCTGGGAACTGCTGCACGACGAGGTCCGCAAGGCGGCCGAACACGAACGGAGCGCGGCCCGATGACGACCACCACCATCGAAGCGCCCGCAGTCCACACCAGACCCAGCGAGCCGCCGCCGAAATCACGCAGGTTCGGGAAGACGCTCACCCGGGCCGTGCACGCCTCCGCCGCGGTCGTCCTCTTCGTGCTGCTCTGGGAGCTGGTCCCCCGGTTCGTCCTCGACGAGAGCACGCGGACGTTCCTGCCGCCGCTGTCGGAGGACCTCCAGGCCCTGTGGGAGCTGACCCTCGACGGCGAGCTGGCCGACCACCTCCTGGCCAGCGTCGGACGGTCCGCCGCCGGGTTCGCCGTGGCCGTCGCGGTCGCCGTGCCCCTGGGCCTGCTGATCGGCTGGTACCGGCCGGTGGCGCGGTTCCTGCAGCCGCTGCTGGAGCTGGCCCGCAACACCGCCGCGCTGGCGCTGCTGCCGGTGTTCACGCTGCTGCTGGGCATCGGCGAGCTGTCGAAGGTCAGCCTGGTGGTCTACGCCTGCGTGTGGCCGGTGCTGCTCAACACGATCGCCGGGGTCAACACGGTCGACCCGCTGCTGGTCAAGGCGGCCCGCTCGCTCGGGCTGTCCAGCCCGCGGCTGTTCCGGAAGGTGATCCTGCCCTCGGCGGTGCCGACGGTGTTCACCGGCATCCGGATGGCGGCGTCCTATTCGATCCTGGTGCTGGTCGCCGCGGAGATGGTCGGTGCGAAGGCCGGGCTCGGCTACCTGATCAACACGAGCCAGGTGAACTTCCAGATCCAGCAGATGTACGCCGGGATCATCGCGGTCTCGGTGCTCGGCGTCGTCGTCAACGCCGGCTTCGTCGGCCTCGAACGGCGGTTTTCCACCTGGCGTCCCAAGGAGAAGGCATGATGCACCTCAACGCGTTCGTGATGCCGAACGGCCACCACGAAGCCGCGTGGCGGCACCGTTCGACCGACCCGCACCGGGCCCGGACGCTGCAGCACTACGTCGACCTCGCGCGCACGGCCGAGCGCGGAAAGCTCGATTCGATCTTCCTCGCCGACGGCGTGGCCCTGTGGGGCAACGTGAAGCACAACTCCCACAGCCACTTCGAACCGCTGACGCTGCTGTCCGCACTGGCCGCGTCCACGGTCCACATCGGACTGATCGCGACGGCGTCGACCACCTACAACGAGCCCTACCACCTGGCCCGCAAGTTCGCCTCGCTCGACCACCTCTCCGGTGGCCGCGCGGGCTGGAACATCGTCACCTCGGCCGGTATCGACGAGGCCCGGAACTTCAACCTCGCCAAGCGTCCGTCGCACGAGGTGCGGTACGACCGGGCCGAGGAGTTCGTCGAGGTCGTCAAAAAGCTGTGGGACAGCTGGGACGACGACGCCGCGGTCGTCGACCGGCCCAGCGGTGTCTACGCCGACACCGACCGCATCCACGCGATCGAGCACGACGGACCGCACTTCCAGGTGCGGGGCCCGCTCAACATCGAACGCCCGCCCCAGGGACACCCGCTGCTCGTGCAGGCCGGGTCGTCGGAGACCGGCAAGGAGTACGCGGCCCGGCACGCCGAAGCCGTGTTCACCGCGCAGCAGACGTTCGCCGAAGGCAAGGCGTTCTACGACGACGTCAAGGGCCGGCTCGCGACGTACGGCCGCGCGCCGGACGAAATCAAGATCCTCCCCGGGATCTCGCCGATTCTCGGCCGCACCGAAGCGGAGGCCCGCGAACGCGAGGCCGAGCTGAACGCGCTGATCATCCCGGACTACGGGCTGCGGCAGCTGTCGAAGATGCTCGACCACGACGTCACCGGCTACCCGCTCGACGGGCCGCTGCCCGACGTCGGCAGCTTCACCGAGGGCGGCCAGAGCCGGTTCGACCTGGTCGTCGGCCTGGCCCGGCGGGAAGATCTCACCA
Source organism: Amycolatopsis sp. 505 (assembly GCF_031625235.1). NCBI lineage: Bacteria > Bacillati > Actinomycetota > Actinomycetes > Pseudonocardiales > Pseudonocardiaceae > Amycolatopsis > Amycolatopsis sp. 505. Next base: position 371,524 of record NZ_JACKQP010000011.1, on the reverse strand, counting down.
TCCGGCAGCTGCTGGAACGGCTGGCCGGCGGGCGCGGGCACCGCGTCTTCGCCGGGACGCCGGTCCAGGTCGCCGACGAGCTGGAGGCGTGGTTCCGCGGCGGTGCCGCCGACGGCTTCAACGTCATGCCGCCCACCCTGCCCGGCGGGCTCGACGACTTCGTCGACCTCGTCGTCCCGGAGCTGCAGCGGCGCGGCCTGTTCCGCACCGAGTACTCCGGCACCACCTTGCGCGAGCACTACGGCCTCGCGCGGCCCGTCAACCGCAACCGAGTGAAGGAGCCCGCATGACCACCATCGGCACCGACGTCCGCAAGCTGACCGGGAGGATCGGCGCCGAGATCGTCGGCTTCGACCCGGCCGGCGACCTCGACGCCGCCCAGGTGGCGTTCCTGACCGACGCCCTGCACGAGCACAAGGCGCTGGTGTTCCGGAACGTCCGGCTCGACGACGAGGGCCAGCAGCGATTCGCCGCGCACTTCGGCGAGCTCACCAAGGCGCACCCGACGGTGCCCGCCGTCGAGGGCGCGCCGGCGATCCTGCCCGTCGACAGCGAGCGCGGGCGCGCCAACCACTGGCACACCGACGTCACCTTCGTCCTCAACCCGCCGAAGGCCAGCACGCTGCGCAGCCTCGTGGTGCCGCCCTACGGCGGGGAGACGCTGATCGCGAACGCCGCCGCGGCCTACCGGGACCTGCCGGAGCCGCTGCGGGCGTTCGCCGACACGCTGCGGGCGGTGCACACCAACGACTACGACTACGTGCAGCCGCCGGAGACGGTGGACGAGCAGGAGCGCGAGCGCCGGGCGCAATTCGTCTCGCTCAAGTACCGGACCGTGCACCCGGTGGTGCGGGTGCACCCGGTGACCGGCGAGCGCGGCCTGTTCATCGGCGGGTTCGCCCAGCGGATCGAAGGCCTGTCGGTGACCGAGTCCCGGGACCTGCTGCGGCTGCTGCAGTCCTACGTGACGCGACCGGAGAACGTCGTGCGCGTGGCGTGGGAGCCGGACCAGCTGGTGCTGTTCGACAACCGGATCACCCAGCACTACGCGATCGACAACTACGACGGCCTGCCGCGGCGGCTCAACCGCGTCACGGTGGCCGGCGACGTCCCCGCCGGCATCGACGGGCGGCCCAGCGAGTCGCTCGAAGGTGACGCGTCGCACTACACCTCCGTCGCCTAGTCAGGTCCCGTCCGCGCCCGGGTAACCGGGCGCGGACGGGAAGGAGTGGTCGGCCGGGCCGCCGCGCCAGGTCCGGCGGGCGCCGGAAAGCACCATGGCGCTACGCCGCCGACCTGGTCGCGCGGCTCGGCTGCACGGTGACGCTGCCGGTCTACCCGCTGGTCCCACGGGATCGACGCCGAGCGCATCGTCGTCTCCGGTGACTCCGCGGGCAGCGCGCTGGCCCGGGATGTTCCACAACTGGCTCATGCAGGCGATCCCGGAAGGGGGCGAGGCGATGAACCACGTGGAGCGCCTGCGGCGGCGGCCGGTCAGCGCCCGTTCCGCGCCAGGTCCCGGAAGCAGTCCCACGCGCGGCTGACCAGCGCCGGGTGCGTCCGCAGGTCGATCACCGTGCGGGCCAGCGCCGCCGCCGAGGCCAGCATCGCCGCCCGGCCGCGCGGACTCGCCGCCGCCTCGGCGAACTCGGGCGTGTGGTCCGACTTCTCCTCCGCGGTGATACCCACGAACGGGTGGATCGCCGGGACCCGGACGCTGACGTCGCCGATGTCCGACGACCCGAGGAAGACCCCCGGCGCCGGCGGGGTCGCGTGGATCCCGCAGGCCGCCAGGTGCTCGGTGAACCGCTCCGACAGCACCGGGTTGTCGCGGAAGTGCGCGTACCCGCGCCCGAGTCGTTCGACGTCGACCTTCGCCCCGGTCGCCAGCGCCGCGCCTTCCGCGCACGTCGTCACGTCCTCGACCAGGCGGTCCAGCGCGTCCGTCGTCAGCGCGCGGAGGCCGAACCGGCCTCCGGCGCGGTCGGGGACGATGTTCGTCGCCTCACCGCCTTCGGTGATGATGCCCTGGACGTGCGACCCGGTGGGCAGCCGCTGGCGCAGGGCCGAGATCGCCCCGAACGCCTGGATCAGCGCGGCGAGGGCGTCGATGCCGTGCTCCGGGTCGCCGGTCGGGTGGGCCGCCCGGCCGTGGAAGGTCACCTTGACCTCGACCTGCGCGGTCAGCGGCGCCCACGACCACGAGTGCACGCCCGGGTGGATCATCAGGGCCGCGTCGACGTCGTCGAAGACGCCCGCCTCGGCCATCGCGACCTTGCCGCCGCCGCGTTCTTCGGCGGGGGTGCCCACGGCGAGCACCGAGCCCGGGGTGTCCCCCAGGACGTCCTTGGCGGCCAGCGCGGCCCCCAGTCCGGCCGCGGCGATCAGGTTGTGCCCGCAGGCGTGCCCGAGCCCGGGCAGGGCGTCGTACTCCAGCAGCAGCGCGACGCACGGCCGCCCTTCACCGGCGCGGGCGACGAACGCCGTGGGGAGCCCGGCGATCCCGGTCTCCACGGCGAAGCCGTCGGCGGCCAGTTCGCCGGTGAGCTGCTCGGCGGCGGCGTGCTCCTCATAGGACAGTTCCGGCCGCTCGTGCAGCGCGGTGGCGACGGCCCACAGCCGCTCGTCCAGGTGCTCGATGCGCTCGTCGGCCCGCTCGTGCAGCTCCTCGTGCCACTCCATGCCCTCCGGGATACCCCAACCACGCGCGGTCACGCCACCGGGGTGTTTCCCGCGGACCACGTCCGGCTACTCCGGCGCCATGGACCACAGCAAGGCACCGGTGCTCGAGGCGCTGCGCGACTACCACAGCGCCGGCTACGTCCCGTTCAACGCCCCCGGCCACAAACAGGGCCGCGGCGTCGATCCCCGGGTCCTCGACATCGTCGGCGCCGACGTCTTCAAGTCCGACGTCATCGCGCTCAACGGCCTCGACGACCGCCTGATGCGCCAGGGCGTGCTCGCCGAAGCGCAGGAGCTGATGGCCGACGCGGTGGGCGCCGAGCACACGTTCTTCTCGACGTGCGGCAGCTCGCTTTCGGTGAAGAGCGCGATGCTCGCCGTCGCCGGTCCGCACGAAAAGCTGCTCGTGCCGCGGCACGTCCACAAGTCGGTGATCTCCGGGCTGATCGTCAGCGGCGTCCGGCCCGTCTGGGTCCGGCCGCACTGGGACGCCGAACGGCACCTGAGCCACCCGCCGGGCGTCCGGGAGTTCGCGGAGGCCCACGAGCGCGATCCCGAGGTCAAGGGCGCCCTGGTCGTGACCCCGACCGACTACGGCACCTGCGGCGACCTGCGCGCGATCGCCGAGTGGTGCCACGACCGCGGGCTGCCGCTGATCGTCGACGAGGCGTGGGGCGCGCACCTGCCGTTCCACGACGGACTCCCGCCGTGGGGCATGAACGTCGGCGCCGACGTGTGCGTCACGAGCGTGCACAAGATGGGCGCGGCGGTCGAGCAGAGCTCGGTCTTCCACCTGCAGGGCGACCGCGTGGACCCGAAGGTGCTGAAGGCGCGCGAGGACCTGCTGGGCACGACGAGCGCGAGCTCCCTGGTCTACGCGGCCCTCGACGGCTGGCGCCGCCAGATGGCCGAGCACGGCAAGGAACTGCTCGAAGGTGCGCTGACACTCGTGGAGTCGGTTCGCGGCCGGCTGGGCGAGCTGGGCGTCACCGTGCTGCACGACGAATTGCTCGGCCCGGACCTCGCCGACTCGGCCGACCCGCTCAAGGTCGTCCTCGACCTCGATTCCCTCGGCATCAGCGGGTATCAGGCCGCCGACTGGCTGCGCGCGAACCGGCGCGTCACGGTCGGCCTGTCCGACCACCGGCGGATCGTGGCCCAGTTCACCCACGCCGACGACGAAGGGACCGCGGGCACGCTGCTCGACGCCGTCGAAGCGCTGGTGAAGGCCGCGCCGTCGTTCGAAAAGCCGCCGAAGGTGGATCTGCCGTCGCCGCGGGAGATGGAGCTGGAGACGGCGATGCTGCCGCGCGACGCGTTCTTCGGCGAGACCGAGCAAGTGCCCGTGGCGGAAGCGGCCGGCCGGATCGCGGCCGAGATGATCACGCCGTACCCGCCCGGGGCGCCCGGCGTGCTGCCCGGCGAGGTGATCACCCAGCCGATGCTCGACTACCTGCGCAGCGGGCTCCGCGCGGGGATGCAGCTGCCCGACCCGGCCGACTCCGAACTCGAGTCCATCCGGGTCGTCGCGAAGCAGTGACCGCGAGGGCGCCGCTTCCCGGGAAGCGGCGCCCCCCCTCCGTCAGGCCTTGGCGCTCTTGAGTTCCAGGGGGTTCTTGGGGGCGTCGGAGCGGGCGTCGATCATCCGCTGCCCCAGTTCCTGCAGCTGCTTGCGGCCCATCGCCGAGCGGACCTCGGGGAACCACTCGTCCTCTTCTTCTTCGACGTGGTGGCGGACGTTCTCGGTGAGCACGGTGACCTTGGCGTCGAAGGTCTCGTCCTTCGGGTCCATGCCGAGCAGTTCCGACAGCATCCACACCACGACGTGGTGCTCCTCCACGCTTTCCAGCACGTGGTCCTTGGTCTCCGGCACGGCTTCCCGCGCGGCCGGGTAGAAGATCTCCTCCTCGATGTAGGCGTGGACGGTCAGCTCTTCGATGATCGAGTCGGCGATCCGGCGCTTCTCGTCGTACGCCTCCTCCCCCGCCTTCTCGAATTGCTTGAACAGCTTCTCCACGGTCTTGTGATCGTTCTTGAGCAGCACGATGGCGTCGGTCGACATGGACGGTCGGATACCCGCTGCGCGCGCGGGAAAACCCGGTTTGCCCGAACCGTCCGCCGGGTATTCGTCCGGTCCCCGACCCCCAGGAGAACACCGGTGAACCAACCGACGGGCGATGTGCTGACGTTCGGCATCGAAGAGGAGTTCTTCGTCGTCGACCGCCACGGGCACCTGTCCCACGCCGGCGACGACGTCGTCGACGCGGCCGAAGCCGCCGGAGACGACCAAGGCGAGCTGCAGCACGAGCTGACGCGGTCCCAGGCCGAAGCCGCCACCGACGTCTGCCGGACCCACACCGAAGCCCTGCGCCAGTTGCGCGGGCTGCGCGATGACCTCGCGGGCGCCGCCCGCCGGCGCGGGTACCGCGTGCTGCCGGCCGCGTCCCCGCTGCTGTCCGAAACGAACCCGCCCGTGATCACGCCGAACCCGCGCTACGAGCGGATGGCCGAGCACTTCGGCGCCACCGCCCGGACGTCGCTCACCTGCGGGTGTCACGTGCACGTGGCGATCCCGGACAAGGAGAGCGGCGTCCAGGTCCTGAACCGCATCCGGCCGTGGCTGCCGGCGCTGCTCACGGTGACGGCGAACTCGGCGATTTCCGACGGCTACGACACGGGTTACTGCAGCTGGCGCTACCAGCAGTGGAGCCGCTGGCCCTCGGCCGGACCACCGCCGCGCTTCGCTTCGCTGGACGAGTACGAGAGCATCGTCGACGGCTGGCTGCGCGCGGGCTCGATCCTCGACCGCGGAATGATCTACTGGGACGTCCGGCTCTCGGACAAGCAGCCGACGCTGGAGTTCCGCATCGCCGACGTCGCGGCGGTGCCGGAAGACGCGGTGTTGCTGGGTGTGCTGGCGCGAGGCTTGGTCGCCACGGCACTGGCCGACGACGGCCCGGCGCCGCAGCTGTCGAACGAGGTGCTGCGCGCGCAGCTCTGGCGGGCGTCACGCGAAGGGGTGACCGGCTGCTGCCCGCACCCGAAGAGCGGGGACTTGGAGCCGGCGAAGGCGGTACTGGACGACTTGGTGGAGCTGACGGCCCCGGCCCTGGAAGCGGCCGGGGACTTGGACTTCGCGCGAGAAGGGACGGCCCGCCTGGCCGCCGAAGGCGGCGGCGCCGACCGCCAGCGGCGGCGGTTCGGGGAACGGCAGCGGGCCGAGGACGTGGTCGACCTGCTCACCGGCGACTAGGAAGCCTCGCACCCCCACACAATGAGGCCCGGCAATCCCCACTGGCGCGATGCGTAAATGTTCAGTCACACGCGGCCTACGCGAGGCGCGCTGAGCAAAGGTCGAGCGAGTGCAAGGCAGCGGAGATGTACGTCGCCGAAGCCGGAAGGATGGTCGGATTGAGCCTAATCCTGAAGCCGGTCGAGCAATTCCAATGCCCGGACCGCGGCATGCGACCGGCCGGGGTCGATCACCAGGTGAACGCCCACCGCCTCGGCGTACCGGTGCGCCCGCAACAGCACGCGGATGCCCGCCGCGCCGAGGAAGCACACCTGGCCGAGGTCCACGCGCAGCACTCCGGGGCGTGCTCGGACGTGCTCGTCCAGGACCGCCGCCAACGCGGTCACCGAACACAGGTCCACCTCGCCCGTGACCTCCACGACCACTGCGTCCGGGCTCTTCCAGCGGAGGTGGCTCCCCTGGTCGCCGTCGGACGGGGCGCGGGGTGACGGCAGGCGGTGCGACGACGGAGCGCCGACCACCCGCAACCGCTCGTGAGTTGTCATGAGTGCGAGGTACCCGCGGCTGCCGAACCGCGAAACAAGCCCCGGGTCCAGGCGCATTTCCGCGGCCGGAGCGGGTAACCCCAGCCGGTCCGGAAGGAGGCTGCCCATGTCCGACGGCCCGCCCACGATGGGCGTCGAAGAGGAGTTCCTCCTCGTGAACCCCCGCACCGGGCACGCTTCGCCGTGCGCCGAGCCGGTGCTGGCCCGCTACCGCCACCACGGGCCGCTGCCCGACGGCGTCCGGGTGCACCGGGAGCTGCGGCTGACGCAGCTCGAAGCCGCCAGCGGAGTCTGCACGACCGCCGACGAGCTCCGGTACCAGCTGACCGCCGCGCGCCGGGTGCTGGCCGGCGCCGCCGCGGCCGAAGACTGCGCGTTGCTGGCCACCGGGACGCCGGTCGGGCCCGGGCCGGCCGCGGAGCCACCCGCGAGCACCGGCCGGTACGCCGAGATCGACGCCGTCTACGGCGCGGTCGTCGCCGACTACGAGGCCTGCGGGTGCCACGTCCACGTCGGCGTGCCCGATCCCGACACCGCGGTGGCCGTCGTCAATCACCTCGGCCGGTGGCTGCCGACGCTGCTCGCGCTGTCCGCCAATTCGCCGTTCGACCACGGGCGCGACACCGGCTACCACAGCTGGCGGATGGTCCTTCAGTCCCGCTTCCCCGGCTCCGGCGTCGCCCCGCACCTGCGCGGGTACGCCGAGTACCGGCGGGCCGTCGACACGCTGGTCGACTGCGGCGCGCTGGTCGACCCGGACCAGACGTTCTGGCTGGCCCGCCCGTCCGGCCGGTTCCCGACGGTCGAGTTCCGGGTCGCCGACACCGCCCTGACCGTCGACCACGCCGTGCTGCAGGCCCTGCTCAGCCGGGCCCTGGTGCAGCGGGCCCTCGCCGAGCTCTCCGAAGGCCGGGAGGCCACGCCGCTGTCCCCGCAGGTGGCCGCCGCGGCCGTGTGGGCCGCCGCGCGCCACGGCCTCGGCGGGGACTTGGTGGACGCCGCCGAGGCGACCCGCCGTCCGGCGTGGACGCTCGTCGACGACCTCCTCGCGCACGTCCGGGCGCCCCTGGAAGACAGCGGTGACCTGGCCGAGGTCCGGAAGCTCGTCGACGCGGTGCGCGACGGCGGTACCGGGGCCACGCAGCAGCGGGCGGTGGCCGGCCAGGAGACGGCGGCCGCGGTGCGGTGGCTCACCGCGGCGACCGTGCCCGCCGCGCATGGAACGCTGCTGACCGGGTAGCCGGGACCATGACGACTTCCACCACCGCGGCGGCCACCCTGCCGGCCGCGCGAGGCCCGCTTTCGGCTTCGGTGCTGGGCATCCTCCTGCGCGAACAGCCGCGGGCCGACCTGGACTTCGACGGTCTCGCCGACGCCGACCCGCTCGGCGACGACCTCCAGCTGGCCCTGCACCTGTGCTACGAACTGCACTACCAGGGCCTGCCGGGCGTGTCCCCCGACTGGGAGTGGGACCCGGAGCTGCTGCGCCTGCGCGGCGCGCTGGAGGCCCGGTTCCTCGCCGCGTTGCGCGACAACGTGGCGGGCGGCGACGACGTCCAAGCGGAACTCGACGGCCTGCTGGTCGAGCCGATCGACGTCGAAGGCGTCTCGCACCACCTGCGCGACCACGGTGATTGGACGCAGCTGCGGGAGTACTTCACGCACCGCTCGATCTACCACCACAAGGAGGCCGACCCGCACGCGTGGGTGATCCCGCGGCTGCGCGGCCGCGCCAAGGCCGCGCTGGTGGCGGTGGAGTTCGACGAGTTCGGCGGCGGCCGCGCGGAGCTCGTGCACGCCCGCCTCTACGCCGACCTGCTGCGCGCGGCCGGCCTGCCCGACGGCTACCTGGAGCTCATCGACCAGGTCCCCGGCTCGATGCTGGCGGTGGTCAACATGATGTCGCTGTTCGGCCTGCACCGGTCGCTGCGGGGCGCGCTGTGCGGGCACTTCGCGGCGGCGGAGATCACGACGGCGCCGTCCGCGCAGCGGATGGACCAGGCCCTGCGGCGCCTGGACGCGCCGGAGGCGTGCCGGTTCTTCTACACCGAGCACATCGAGGCCGACGCGGTGCACGAGCAGGTCATGCGCCACGACGTGCTCGGCGACCTGCTGGAGCAGGAGCCCGAGCTGGCCGCCGACATCGTGTTCGGCATCCAGGCGACCGAGTTCCTCGAGGGCCGCTTCGGCGAGCAGGTGCTGAGCCGCTGGAAGGCCGGCCGGTCGTCCCTGCGGAGCTGAGGCGAAACGGCCTCCCGGCTGGACCGGGAGGCCATCGCCCGTCAGTCGTCCGCCTGGGTGCGGACGCGTTTGCGGTGGCTGGTGTCGCAGAACGGGAACCGCTTGCTCCGCCGGCACGCGCACACCGCGACCAAGAACCGGTCGGAGCGCACCAGCTCGCCCTCGGGTGTGCTCAGCTCGACCGGTCCCTCCACCAGGATCGGGCCGCCCGGGACGACGGTCACCCGGCGAGGCCCACGCTCAGCGTTCGGCACGCAGCACCACCAGCTCTTCCACCCGCTGGCCGGGCTCGATCAGCCCGGCCGCCTCGAGGAACTCCGTCCGTCCGGAAAGGACCGGGCCGAACGGGATCCGGGCGTGCCGGGCCACCGTGGCCCGCAAGCCCTGCGCGGCCAGCATTTCCCGCGACTTGTCCACATCGGACAGAGCCGATTGCACGAGCAGCATCGTCCCACCCGGGCGCAGCAGCGTGCCCGCGGCGGCGCACAGCGGGTCCAGCAGCGCGCGACCGTCCGGGCCGGCGTCCCAGCCCCGGGTGGCCCGGACCGTCGCCGCCGGGGACGGCACGTACGGCGGATTCGCCACGACGACGTCGAACGGGCCCTCGCGCAGCGCTCTGGCGAGGCCGCCCCGGCACGGGCGCACGGCAAGCTGCCGGACCAGCGCGTTCAGCCGCGCCGAGGCCAGCGCCCGGCGCGAAAGGTCCACCGCCAGCACGGTTCCCGCGCCGCGGCGGGCCAGGGTGATCGCCTGCGCGCCGGTGCCGGTGCACAGGTCGAGGGCGCGGGCGCCGGGCGGGATCGCCAGCTCGGCGATCGCCGACGCGAGCAGGGCGGTGTCTTCCTGGGGGCGGTAGACGCCGGGCAGCCGCAGCATCCGCGGGGCGGGCGGCACGGGCGAGTGGACGACGGACCGGGCGGCCAAGGGGCCCGGGCGGACGGGTTCCGCCGACGTGGTCATCTGGGTCTCCTTCACCTCACCGCGGTCCCGGCGCGATCGCCGGTGACAACCGCGTCGCTCCCGGCTTACCCGGCGATCTTCGCGGCAAACGCCGGGGGTTGAGCCGTGCGCGGCGGGGGTATCCGCTGCGGAAACGACCGTGAAGGAGGACGAAATGACGTCCGAAGAGCGCACGCAGCACCCGACCGACCCCGCCGAAGGCGCCCGGGGCGACGACCCGCACGGCGACACCCCGGAAGCCCAGCGCGAGACCCTTCGCGGCGAGCAGGGCACGTCGACCGGGGACGAGCACGACGACAGCGACCCGCAGTCCGGCTGAAGCAAACGAAAAACCGGGGGTCGCGTTCGGACTGTCCGAACGCAACCCCCGGTTTTTCCGTGCTCAGTCGAATTCGAACGGCAGGGCGTCCACGCACGCCTGGTACTTCTGCACCATCTCGTGCTCGGTGTGCCCGGCGACGAACAGGTGCGCCAGCTCGAAGCTGTAGCTGTCCTGCTCCGGCAGGTCCGACAGCCGCTGCCCCACCTCCGGCACGATCTCGATCTGGGTGCCGTCGATGCGGTTCTGCACCGTCGCGATCTCCTCGGGCGTCGGCACGCGGGTCACGACGCCGTCCTCGAACCGGCGCAGGTACCACTTGCCGGCGATCTGGTAGGTGCCCTTGCGGGGCCGGCGGCCGGGGTCCTGGCCCAGGCCGAGGCGGACCATGATCTCGTGGTTGGCGACGCCGTCGACGAACTCGAACAGCTCGGCGTGCGACTGCGAGTGCCGCGGGTTGATCTCCAGCAGGCACACCTGGCCGGAGTCGGGGTCGCAGAAGAACTCGATGCTGAAGGTGCCGTTGTCGAAGCCGATCTGCTTCATCACGCGCTCGGCGACGTCGCGCATCCGCTGGACCGGCTCCTCCCCCAGCTGCGACGGGTACTGGTGGCGCAGGAAGGACGAGCTGTCCGGGTAGTTGATCGAGTCGAGCGCACCGTAGACGGTGACTTCGCCCTGGTAGACATACCCTTCGACGGCCGCCTGGACGCCGTGCAGCGCTTCTTCCGCAAGGCAGGCGGCCCCGCCGACCCGGGCGATCTCCGGCGGCAGGTCGACCTGGTCGAGGACGTAACCGAACGGCTCCCCCACCCGGCCGACGCCGGCCCGGATCTCGGCCACCGCGTCGGCGAATTCCGCGTCGTTCTCGGCCTTGAAGGCGAGCTCGGAGGAGAAGGACTTCACCGGCTTGAGCCACATGGGGTAACCGACGCCTTCCGGCGGGGCGGGCCGTTCGTCGTCGAGGTCGACGACGCCGAAGTTCGGCAGCTCGTCGATCACCTTTCTCTGCTCCAGCCGGCTCCAGTACTTGTGCTCGCACTTCAGCACCGCTTCGAGCGAAACGCTGGGCAGGCCGTAGCGGCCGCACAGGATGGGTACGAGCGTCGCGGCGGGGAAGTCCCAGTAGCTGACGATCGCGCCGACTTCGCCGTCGAACGCGTCGAGTTCGTGCTGCGCTGTCTTCAGCAGCGCTTCGAAGTCGATTTCGCCGTGTTGCAGCTCTTCGGGGGTCAGGAGCCCGTGGAACCGGTAGCTTCCGGCCCACGGCAGGCGATCCAGTACGCGCTGGTTCTCCTCGTCCAGGCCGATCACGAAGATGTCGGTACTCATGAGCTGGGGCTACCCGGGTTTTCGCGCGGCCGAAACGGGCCGGATGGCCGGTTTGGCCGGGCGTTCAGCGGGCATCCGAAGGCATGACAGCCCTGCCCGAACCGCTCTCGCTGTGGGTCGAAACCGCTCCCGCCCCGGATCGCACCGCCGTCCCGGTGCCGGAATCCGCCGACGTCGCGGTGCTCGGGGCGGGCATCGCCGGGCTCACCACCGCGCTGCTGCTCGCGCGCGCCGGCCGGTCGGTCGTCGTGCTGGAGGCCGAGCGGGTCGCGGCCGGGGTGTCCGGCCACACCACCGCGAAGGTCAGCGCCCAGCACGGGGCCAAGTACGCGGACCTGACGTCCCGCCACGGCGCCGGTGCCGCGAAGGCCTACGCCGGAACCCAGTCGGCGGCCCTCGAATGGGTGGCGGCCACCGCGGCCGAGCTCGGCATCGACTGCGGCTTCACCCGCGCCAACAGCTACGTCTACACGACCCGGGAAAGCACCGTCGACTCCCTCAAGCAGGAGGCCGACGCGGCCGCCGCGGCGGGCCTCGCGGCGTCCTTCACCGAGGACGTGGCGCTCGACGTGCCCGCGCTGGGGGCCGTGCGGACCACCGGGCAGGCGCACTTCCACCCGCGGCGGTGGCTGCTCGGCCTGGCCGCGGAAATCGAGCGGGCGGGCGGCACGATCGTCGAGCACGCCCGGGCGACCGCGCTCAACGGCCAGACCGTCCGGACCTCGCGGGGTGACGTCGTGGCGGGCGAAGTCGTCGTCGCGACCCACTACCCCGTGCTCGACCGCGGCCTGTACTTCGCCCGGCTCGACCCGGTGCGCGATCTCGTCGTCGCCGGCCCCGCGGCCGCGAACAGCGCGCCCGAGGGCATGTTCCTCGACGCCGACACGCACCACTCCGTGCGCGGCTACACCGAGCAGGGCACCCCGATGGTGATCGCCGGCGGCGAGCACTACCGGGTGGGCGCGCACGTCAACGTCGGACGCCGGTACGGGCGGCTCGCGGACTGGGCGGACAAGCACGCGGGCCTGCACCGCGTCACCCACCGCTGGTCGGCGCACGACATGTCCACACCCGACCTGCTGCCCTACGTCGGCCGCTACCTGCCGGGGACGAAGAACCTGTGGGTGGCCACCGGCTTCGGCCAATGGGGCATGACCGGTGGCACGGCCGCGGGGCACGTGCTGGCGGCGCGGATCCTCGGCGAGCCGCACCCGGCCGCGGACCTGTTCGACCCCAACCGCTTCGACGTGCGGTCCGTGCTCGAGGTGGCCCAGGACAACCTGACCGTCGCGAAGTACCTCGTCGGCGACCACGTCGCCGCGCTGTGGCGGTCCGAGAAGCTCGACGACCTCCGGCCCGGCGAGGCCGAGGTCGTCCGCGTGGGTGGCGAGCTCGTGGCGGCCCACCGCGACGACGCCGGAAAGCTGCACACCGTCGGCGCGCACTGCACCCACCTGGGCTGCCTGGTTTCGTTCAACGACGCGGAGAAGACCTGGGACTGCCCGTGCCACGGCTCGCGGTTCGGCGTCGACGGCGAAGTGGTGCAGGGCCCGGCGGTCCGCCCGCTGCGCCGCGGCCCGGAATGAGCCGCGGCGCAAGCCCTGGCTAACCGGACGCGAACTTCTTGCCCGCGTCGTACAGCAGGTGCAGGGCGTCCGCCAGGCCGACGGCCGTCAGCATCGTCGCCGCGAGGCGGGTCACGCGCGGAGCGATCACCAGGCCGGCGGCCAGTCCCGTGCCGACCCAGACGTTCAGGCAGAACGGGCACGACACGAGTTCGCCGACCGCGTGCTCGACGTGCCCCTTGGCCGGGACGGACTCGTTCAGCTCGTCGTCCCCGGCCGGTTCTTCGTACCGGGTGAACGGGGCGCGCAGCGGGCTGGTGACGGCGTCCTTGGCGAGGAGACGGCTGGCCTTGAACGTCGCCGCGCCCAGCAGGACCGTGTCGCCGACGCCGAACCGCTGCGGCAACCGGGCCCCGGCGGCGCGGCCGAGCAGCGTCAGCCCGCCCACCAGGCCGCTGTAGGCACCCATCGCGGCGACGTACCCGCCCAGCGGCCGGTCTTCCCCGCCGGCGTAGCTGCGCTGGACCTGCTTCGCCTTGCGGGTGACGTCCTCGATCACGCTCATGCGTCCGCCGATCCGGGCTGCATCATCTTGCCCTGCTGCTTCGCCTTGGCCTGGTCGGGCAGGACGCGCGAGCCGGCCGCCTGGAGCTTGTTCTTCACCGCGCCGGGAACGATCTTGTCCTTGCCGGCCGTCAGCGCTTCGTAGCCCGCTTCGGCGATCTCGGCCGGGCTGTCCTTGTCGCCGGCGGCGATCTTGGTGTCTTCCATGCCGGCGCGTTCGAAGAACTCGGTGTCGACCGGGCCCGGCAGCATCGCGGTGACGGTGACGCCCTTGTCCTTCACCTCGGCGCGCAGGCCTTCGGAAAACGACGTCAAGAACGCCTTCGAGGCGGCGTAGACGGCCTGGTAGGGCGCGGGCGACGTGCCGGCGATGGACGAGGTGAACAGCACCCGGCCGTGGCCGCGGCCGACCATGCCGGGCACCACCCGCTTGGCCAGGTGCACGGCCGAGCGGACGTTCAGGTCGACGACCGTCAGCTGGTCCTCCAGCCGGGTGTCCCCGGCGAACTCGCCGTTGATGCCGACGCCGGCGTTGACGGCCAGTGCTTCCACCGGGCGGTCCGCGACCCGGCGCACGAGCTCCTCGACGCCGTCCGGGGCGGCGAGGTCGGTGCGGACCGCCTCGACCTGCGCGCCGCACGCGCGTACCTCGTCGGCGGCCGCGGCGAGCTCGGCGTCTTCGGCGGCCAGGACGAGGTCGAAGTCGTGCCGGGCGAACTGTTTCGCCAGCTCCAGCCCGATCCCGCTCGACGCGCCGGTGACGACGGCGAGCGGCTTGGTTGCGGTGGTCATCCGTGCTCCTTCCGTGCTTCTCCCGTCGGCTACCCGCCGCTGGGGGCGGCAATCATGGTTTCCCGGTACGCCGGGCGGGTATTTCGCGGCGGTGGGACGCACCAGACTCCGGCGCAGTGACCTGCGCGGCCCGGGCATCAAGCGCATCCGCCGCGGCCGCGGGTTCTCCTATGCCATGCCCGACGGTTCACCGGTGACCGACGACGAGCTGCTGACCCGGATCAAGGACCTCGTGATCCCGCCGGCCTGGCGGAACGTGTGGATCTGCCCGTACCCGAACGGGCACGTCCAGGCGGTCGGCACGGACGACGCGGGGCGGCGCCAGTACCTGTACCACGAGCAGTGGCGGCGCGACCGCGACGAGGAGAAGCACGACCGCGTGCTGCAGATGGCGCGCCGGCTGCCGGCCTGGCGTTCGTCGGTGGCGGAAGACCTCGCCGGACGCGGCCTGACGCGCAAGCGGGTCCTCGCGGCGGCGTTGCGCATGCTCGATCGGGGGATCTTCCGCACCGGCGGCGAGGAGTATGCGGAGGAGAACGGCACCCACGGCGTCGCGACGCTGCTGCGTTCGCACGCGGCGGTCCGGGGTGACGAGTGCCGGTTCTGCTACGTCGCGAAGGGCGGTCTCGATCGCGAAGTGGCCATCTGCGACGCCGAGCTGGCGTCGGTGGTGAAGGCGTTGCTGCGCAGCCGGTCGGAGAGCGACCGGCTGCTGGTCTACCGCGAGGGCGGCACGTGGCACGAAGTCCACGCGGCCGACATCAACGAGCGGTTCAAGGAGCTCGCGGGCGAGGACTGCACGGCCAAGGACATGCGCACGTGGAACGCGACGGTCCTGGCGGCGGCGGCCTTCGCGGCCGCGGACCCCCCGACGTCCGAGACGGCCCGCAAGCGCGCGGAGGCGAAGGTGATGAAGGAGGTCTCCACGGCGCTGGGCAACACGCCGGCGGTCTGCCGCTCGTCCTATGTGGACCCCCGGCTCGTGGAGGCCTATCGCGCGGAGCGCACGATCGCCCCGGCGTTGAAGAGGGCAGCACGGCTGGACGGCGACGAGGCGCGGGCGGTGCTGGAGAGGGCGTGCGCGCGGCTGCTGAACGCGTCGTGACGGTGTGGAGTGGGAGGTACGGTGGGATCCATCCGAACGTGTACTGGCCCGGGGCTGCACCGGTCGGGGACCCTGGAGGGGATGACGACTTCGGCAGTCCGCTGGCGCGCCTCGATCGCCCTCACCGTGGGCGGTGAGGGCACGGTGGCGAGCATCGTCGAGTCCGATCACGGGAGTGAAGGGTCGGCGCGCGAGTGGGTGGAACGGAAGCTGCCTGCGGCCCGGTTTCCGGCGTGGATCCCGGCGGCCCGGCGGCGGGATGGGGTCGAGTTGTTCGGCCGGGTGGTGCGGGGAAGGGTGGTGACGGACCGGCTGGTGCCGACCTGGGAGACGGAGGCGGAGCCGGTGTGGCACGCCGATCGGGCCGGGGATGCGGTGCAGTGGCGTCGCTGCGCGGCCGAGGAACGCTGAGGCACCCAGTCAGCCGCCAGCGCGCCCAAGGCGGCCCGCGGGTGCCAATGCGCCCAAGGGCGGCCCGCGGATGCCAATGCACCCAAGGCGGCCCGCGGGTGCGCTCAACGAACCCCGGCGGGCCCGGGCGCTCGCCCGCTCGCCGCAGCAGGTCTCCGCGCCTCGGCGGCCTCAGGCCGCGCCCGCATCCTTGCGCAGCAAGGGCCTGGGCACTCGCCCGCCCGCCGCAGCAAGGCCTCCGCTCCCCCGCGACCTCAGGCGGAGCCCACGTCCTTGCGCAGCAAGCAGAACTCGTTGCCCTCCGGGTCCTGCAGGACCACCCACGACTCCTCGCCCGTCTGGCCCACGTCCGCCGGCCGGGCGCCCAACGCCGTCAAGCGCGCCAGTTCCGTCTCCTGATCGACCCCCGCCGGGCTCACGTCGAGGTGCAGCGGGAGCTTGCCTCGGCGGGGGTTGTCCGTCTGGGCGAGGATGAGCGTCACCGGCCCCTCACCGAAAGCCGCTCCCGGCGGGCCCAAGGCCAGGCCGTCCGGCTCGTGGCCGATCACCTCGTAGCCGAGGACCGCGCACCAGAACTCGGCCAAGCGGTCCGGGTCGTGGCAGTCCAGCACCAGCTCGGTGATCCGGCAGGCCATCCGCTCACTTCCGTTCGGACTCCGCCACCGCCGCGGCTTCGTCGTCGTCCATCGCCTTCGTGTCCCGCGGCGGCAGGAACGGCTCCTCCTGGTCGTCCGCGCGGCCCGCCTCGATCGTGCGGCCGCGGGCCAGCTCCGCGTCCAGCTCGGCCCCCAGCAGAATCGCGAGGTTGGAGATCCACAACCATACAAGGAACACGATCACCCCGGCCAGCGAACCGTAGGTCTTGTTGTAGGAACCGAAATTCGCGACGTACAGCGCGAACCCGGCCGACGCCAGCACCCACAGCACCACCGCCAGCAGCCCGCCCGGCGTCAGCCACTTGAAGCCCGGCAGCCGCACGTTCGGGCCCACCCAGTACAGCAACGCGAACGCCAGGCTCGCCAGCAGCGCGATCACCGGCCACTTCGCGATCTCCCACACCAGCACGCCCGTCGAGCCGAGGCCGATCAGGTCGCCGAGCCGGCGGGCCACCGCGCCCGTCGCCACCACGCCCAGCGCGCACGCCGCCAGCAGCACCACGATGCCGACCGTCAACGCGATCCGCAGCGGGATCGTCTTCCACACCGGCCGCCCCTCCGGCATGCCGTAGATCGCGTTCGACGCCCGCATGAACGCGCCGATGTAGCCCGACGCCGACCACAGCGCACCCAGCAGGCCGATGATCGCCAGCGGGCCGGCGAGGCTGCGCGAGCCGGTCAGCTCCCGGATCGCGCCGACGAGGATGTCCTTGCCCTGGCCCGGCACGACCTGGTTGATGTTGTCGATCACCGTCTGAATCTTGTCCGGACCGAGCAGGCCGAGGATCGCGGTGAGCACGATGATGCCCGGGAACAGCGACAGGACGCCGTAGTAGGTGAGCGCCGCGGCCCAGTCGGTGAGGTTGTCGCGGTTGAACTGCTTGAACGTCCGTTTCAGCGCCCCACCCCACGACCGCTTCGACAGGTCCCCGGGTCCTTCGGGTTCTTTCCCGTGTCTGGCCACCGTCGCCACCTCCTGCTTCGTCGGGGCGGGCATACCCCGTCCGGGAGTGGGTATGCCTGTTTCGTCACCCGAACCAGGAGGAAGCCGTGCCCGAGGTCAGCCGCGTGATCGACGTACCACCCGACGCCGTGTTCGCCGTGCTCGCCGACGGCTGGATGTACGCCGGCTGGGTGGTCGGCAGCTCCCACATCCGCGACGTCGACGAAGACTGGCCCGCGGTCGGCTCCCGCATCCACCACAGCGTGGGCCCGTGGCCGGTGCACATCCAGGACGTGACGGTGGTCCGCGCGGTCGAGCCGGGCCTGTCGCTGTCGCTGGAGGCCCACGGCTGGCCACTGGGCTCCGCGGCGGTCGGCTTGACGCTGGTCCCCCACGGCGACGGGCAGACGCTCGTCCGGATGACCGAGCACATCGTCCGCGGCCCCGGCAAGGTGCTGCCCGAGGTGGTGCAGGCGCTGATCGCCAAGCCACGCAACACGGAGTCCCTCGCCCGGCTCGCGGACCTGGCGATGGGCAAACACGCCCGCGCCCAGCACGGCCACCCCAACCCCTAGCCGGACGCCCCCGCCCGGCCGGCCCGCGCACCGGAACGGTCGGCTGGCGTGTGGGAAAGGCCGGCTCGCGTACGGAGATGGCCAGCCCGCGCGCCGGAAGGGGCCAACTCGCGTACCGAGCCGGTCGGCCCGTGCACCGGAAGGGCCGGCTCGCGTACGGAGACGGCCAGCCCGCGCGCCGGAAGAGCCGACTCGCGTACCGAGCCGGTCAGCCCGCGCGCCCGGAAGGTTGGCCCGCGTACCTACGGGGTCGGCCCACGTGCCTGCAGAGTCCACACGCGTGATTGAAGGGGCAGCTCGCGTGATTGGGAGGTCGACACCCGTGATTGGAGAGTCGACACGCGTGATTGGGAGGTCGACACCCGTGATTGGAGAGTCGACACGCGTGATTGGGGGGTCGACACGGCGGAGGGCGCCGGGCGGGTGACCGAAGCGGGGGTCAGCCGTAGATGGCTCGGTGGGCGGCCCGGATCACCGCCGCGTAGCCGCCGCCGAGGCGGCCTGAACGGGCCAGGGCCGCGCGGGCCGCGTTCGCTCCCGGGCCGCCGTGGACCGCTCCGCCCGGGTGGGCCGAGGCGCCTGCCAGGTACAGGCGGTCCACCGGGGTGTCCGGGCGGCCCGTTCCCGGCAGCGGGCGGAAGAACAGCTGCTGGTGGATCGCCGAGGTGCCGCCGTTGACCGCGCCGCCGACCAGGCCCGGGTCGTGCTCCGCCAGCTCGGCCGGGCCCTGGACGTACCGGGCCTTGATCAGGCCCGTGAACCCGGGCGCGTTGGCCTCGACCGTCTCCTCCATCCGCCGGGCCCGGCGGTCGAGGGCCGCGCGGTTCTCCATCGTGCCGCGCGGGACGTGCGTGTACGCCCACGCCGATTCGGTCCCGGCCGGGGAGCGGGAGGGGTCGGCCGTCGTCATCTGGCCCAGCAGCAGGAACGGGCGGCGCGGGGTCCGGCCGCGGCCGAGCTCGCCGCCGAACGCCGACAGGCCGTCCAGGTCCGTGCCCAGGTGGATCGTGCCCGCGCCGCGCGCCGCTTCGGCCGTCCACGGGATCGGGCCGGACAGCGCCCAGTCCACCTTGACCGTCGCGCTGTCCCACTGGAACCGCCGGAGGTCCTCGAGGAACCGGGACGGCAACCAGGCCGGGTCGAGCAGTGAACCGTAGAGCAGCGGCGCCGGGATGTCGGCGAGCACCGCCTTGCGGGCCCGCACCGGGTCTCCGGCGGCGTCGCGGACGCCCAGCGCCCGTCCGCCGGCGACCAGCACCCCGGTCACCGGACGTCCACAGTGGACACGTCCGCCCCGGGACTCCAGGCGGCGGACCAGCGCCGCGGTCAGCTCCCCCGCGCCGCCCACCGGCACCGGGAAACCTTCGTCCTGGCCGATCATCGCCATCAGCCAGCCGAACACCGCGCTGCCGGCGTTGTCCACCGAAAGGTCGCTGTGCGCGGCGTTCCCGGCCAGCAGGAGTTTCGCGCCCTCGCCCGCGAACATCTCGTCGCCGAAGCGGCGCACCGGCAGCGTAAGCATCCGCGCCAGCCGCAGCGCGTCGCCGGTTCCCGTGCGGCGCAGCAGCTTCAACGCCGGACGGACCGGCGGGAACGAGGTGAACAATGTCTCCAGCAGCGGCTCGCGGATCTCCCGCCACTGCCGGAACAGCCGCCGCCACGCGTCGCCGTCGCCGTCGCCGAACTCCTCGACCGACGCCGCCGTGCGGTCGAGGTCGCGGGACAGCAGGACGCACCGGTCGTCGGGCAGCACGTGCGCCAGGACTTCGGGCGCGTGCCGCCAGCGCAGGCCGTGCTCCTCCAGGCGCAGGCCCCGGATGGCCGGGGACACCGCGCTCATCGGGTAGAACGCGCTGAAGAGGTCGTTGCGGAAGCCCGGCTCGGTGACCTCGGCGGTGCGGACGGCGCCGCCGGCGTGCTCGGTCGCCTCCAGGACCAGCACCGACCAGCCCGCGTCGGCCAGCAGGTTCGCCGCCACCAGGCCGTTGTGGCCGGCGCCGATCACCACCGCGTCGACGGCTTCCGTACTCACTCCGGCCTCCCGGCTGGTCAGGCTTGCGACTGGTGGCTCGGCCCGACCCGGGTGAGCGAGCGGAGCCGGGCCAGGACCCCGTCGCGGCGCGGCGGGGCCAGGGGCGGGCTCGCCGCTCCCGCGCCCGACCGGAGCCCGGTGACCAGGTCGGCGAGCGCGGCCGCGGCGTCATACCGAGGTTGCCAGCCCAGCGCGGTCTCCGCCAGCGTCGTGTCCGCGAGCGCCGCCCGGTCGGCCAGTTCCAGCCAGCCGGGGTGCACCGGCAGCACCCCGCCCAGCCAGGCCGCGCGGGTCGCGAGCCGCACCACCGGCTTCGGCACCGGGAGGCGCGCTCCCCCGAGGACACCGGCCAGCGCGTCGGCGTCGAGCACCTCCGGCGCGGCGAGGTTGACCGCACCCGAGAACCCCTGGTCGAGGATCAGCCGGATCGCTTCGGCGACGTCGGTGGTGTGCACGATCTGCGCGCGCAGGTCCGTCCACAGCGGAACCGGCAGCCGCCGCCCGCCGACGAGGTGGGCGGGCACCGCCGGGCCGAGCAGCCAGCGCGCGAACTCGCCCGCCGCTTCCCGGTGCAGGATCGCGCACGGCCGGATCCGCGCCACCGCCACCTGCGGGTACTTCTCTTCGAACCGGTCCAGCAGGGCTTCCAGCGCGGCCTTCCCGCGGCTGTAGGCGCTGCCCGCGATGCCGTCGCACGGGAAGTCCTCGGCCACCTTCTCCCAGCGGGGCGCGGGCCCGTAGGCGGCCACGGACGAGGCCACGACCAGGTGCGGCACCCCGGCGGCCGCCGCGGCGGCGAGCACGTTCCGGGTGCCGTGGTCGTTGGTGCGCCACATCGGCGGGTCCCCGCGCACCGGTGAGATCGCCCACGCCAGGTGCACGACGGCGGCCGCCCCCGCGAACACCTCGGCCAGCTCCTCTTCGGCGCCGGGGTGGCCGACGTCGACGGCTCGCCAGCCCGCCCGGCGGTACGGCTCGGCCGTCGTGTCCGGCAGCCGCCGCGCGAGCCCGACCACGTCGTGGCCGGGCTCCAGCGCGGCCAGCAGTGCCGTTCCGACGTTCCCGGTCGCCCCGGTGATCACGATACGCACCCGAAAGGCTTACCCGGTGTCGCGAAAGTGAAACTCAGACCAGATCGCGCGGGATCCGCCGGTGCCAGTTCCGCGACACGACCCGGCGTGCCCCTTCGTAGCCGTCGAGCTGGGCGTCGATGACGAACTCGGTGTCGGTGCACGACACCCGGGTGCGGGTCTCGCTGCGGGCCACCCAGTCGCCGCGCGCGAAGGTGACGTCCCACGCCGTTTCCGCCACCGGCGAGCAGAAGTCGTCGGCCACCCAGCTGTAGCGCTCGCGGACGTCGCGGGTGACTTCCAGGTCGAGGTCGTCGAACCGGACCGTCCCGGCGTCCTTCACGATGTCCAGCGCCGACCGGTAGCCGACGAGGTCCCGCGAGACGGTCCAGCGCTGCTCCCCCGGCGTCACGGCCGTCACGGACATCGGCGGCGCGCCTTCGGGTTCGCCGAACGGCCGCGCCGGCAGCTCGTCCGGCTCGGCGACCGGGCGCACCGGCAGCTCCAGCGCGCTGTGTCCGGTGTGGACACTCAACAGGACCGGCGTCGGCGGCGGCCAGGCCAGCGGCCAGTACGACGTGGACAGCGAAAGCCGGATCCGGTGCCCGGCCGGGAAAGCCTGCGCCACGGCGTTCAGCTCGATCTCCACCAGGCACCGCTGTCCCGGTTCCATCGGCGTCGGTTCGTCATGGCCGTCGCGGTGGGTCAGGTTGAGCAGCCCGTAGGTGACGCGGGTGGCCCGCCCGTCCGGGGCGACGTCCGAGATCCGCGCCGCGATCATTGCGACCGGCTGGTCGGCCGAAACCTCCAGCCGCACCATCGGCGAGCCGAGGATCTCGCAGCGCTCGGTGAGCACGTCGGTGTCGAACACGAGCGACCCGCCGTCCTCTTCGCGCTGGTCGTAGGGCAGGTCCGGCGGGGCGCTGTAGGACGCCCACTTCCCGGAGAACTGCCCGACCGACAGCGGCGAAGACACGGTCAGGGCCTCGTCGGTCACGTCCTCGCCCGGCCGCGCGAGGCGGTGCCGGGCCAGGGGCAGTTCCTGCGGCTCGACGTGCGGGGACGGCCAGGTGGCCTCCCCGACCCAGCGGCCGGGGCGGTCCTCGTAGGACGTCGACGGCGGCACGCTCTCCTGCATCCAGGTGCGCAGCATCGGCCCGTCCATGGCGCCGTTCTCCTCGCCGCGCAGCCAGTGGTCCCACCACCGCACGACCTCCTGGAGGTAGTCGATCGCCGGGCCCGGCTCGCCGAGGTGCGGGTACTTGTGCGACCACGGCCCGATCAGGCCGCGGCGGGGAACGTCGAGGTGGGCCAGCAGCCGGATGACGGCGTTGGAGTAGCCGTCGGCCCAGCCGCTGGAGGCCAGCACCGGCACCTGGACGTCGGTGTAGTTCTCCGACACCGACGCGTGCCGCCAGTAGTCGTCGCGGCGCTGGTGGCCGAGCCAGTTCTCGATCCACAGGCTGCAGTTGTCGAGGCGCTCCAGCCACATTTCGCGCCACCGCTCGCCGACGACCGCCGGGTCGGGCGGCAGCGTCGCGTAGGCGAACATCGTGCCGGACTCGGCGACGTTGTCCGAGAGCAGGCAGCCGCCCATGTAGTGCATGTCGTCGGCGAAGCGGTCGTCGGTGAACGACGAGATCACGATCGCGCGCAGGCTCGGCGGTTTCCGGGCCGCGACCTGCAACGCGGCGAACGCACCCCACGAGATCCCCATCATCCCGGTGTCACCGGTGCACCACGGCTGCCCGGCGATCCACTCGAGGACTTCCTCGGCGTCGAGCTGCTCGCGTTCGAGGTACTCGTCGGCCAGGACGCCCTCGGACTCGCCGGTGCCGCGGATGTCCACGCGCACGCAGGCGTACCCGTGCCCGGCGAGGTAGGGGTGGTGGATCGAGTCGCGGGGCGCGGTGAGGTCCCGCTTGCGGTAGGGGATGTATTCGAGGATCGCCGGCACCGGCTCGGCGTCCGACGAGACCGGCCGCCAGATGCGGGCGGACAGCACGGTCCCGTCGGACATCGGGATCCGGACGTGGTCTTCCTCGGTGATTTCGTACGGCAGCGAGGTGACGGCTCGCAAGAGTCAGTTCCCTCCCAAGGGGTTACGGCTGCAGCAGGATCTTCTGGGCGCCGTCGAGCTTCTTCTGGAAGATCTCGTACGCCCGCGGCGCGTCTTCCAGCGGCAGCTTGTGCGTGGCGAAGCCTTCGACGCCGAGCGGGTCGCCGTCGCCGGTGAGCACCGGCATGACGTCGTCGAGCCAGTGCCGGACGTTGGCCTGGCCCATCCGCAGCTGGATCTGCTTGTCGAACAGCTCCATCATCGGCATCGGGTCGACCATCCCGCCGTAGACGCCGGACAGCGAGATCGTGCCGCCGCGGCGGACGCTGTCGATGGCGGCGTACAGCACGCTCAGCCGGTCGATGCCGGCCTTCTCGGTGATCTTCTCCCCCAGCGGCTGCGGCAGCAGCCCGACCAGCGTGTGCGCGAGCTTGCCGACCGGGGCGCCGTGCGCCTCCATGCCGACCGCGTCGATCACCGAGTCCGCGCCGCGCCCGTTGGTCAGCTGGCGGATGGAGTCGCCGATTTCCTTGTGGTCACGCGTGTCCAGCGCGGTGGCGCCGTGTTCGCGGGCGCGGGCGAGGCGCTCGGGCACCAGGTCGACGCCGATCACCTGACCGGCCCCGCGGTGCCGGGCGATCCGGCAGCTCATCTGCCCGATCGGGCCGAGCCCGAACACGACGACCGTGCCGCCGTCGGGGATGTTCGCGTACTCGACGGCCTGCCAGGCGGTCGGGACGACGTCGGAGAGGTAGACGAACCGCTCGTCCGGCGGGCCGTCGGGGACCTTGATCGGCCCGTAGTGCGCCTGCGGGACGCGCAGGTACTCGGCCTGGCCGCCGGGGACCTGGCCGTAGAGCTTGGTGTAGCCGAGCAGCGCCGCGCCCTTGCCCTGCTCTCGCACCTGCGTCGTCTCGCACTGCGACTGCAGGCCGCGCTCGCACATCCAGCAGTGGCCGCAGGAGATGTTGAACGGGACGACCACCCGGTCCCCCGGCTTGAGGTTCGTGACCTCCGGCCCGACCTCTTCGACCACGCCCATCGGCTCGTGGCCGAGGATGTCGCCCTCGGTCATGAACGCACCCAGCACCTCGTACAGGTGCAGGTCGGAGCCGCAGATCCCGGTCGAGGTGATCCGCACGACCGCGTCCGTGGCCTCCTCGATCTTCGGGTCCGGCACCTCGTCGACGCGAACGTCGCGCTTGCCGTGCCAGGTCACTGCCTTCATGGCTCTCCCTTTCCGCGGGCGGGGGTCTTTCGCCCCGGCTTCCCGCGGAGGGCGGCGGGCAAACTCAGGTGAGCAGGTCGGCCACCAGGTAGACGGCGGCCGCCACCGCGGCGGCGGCCGGGAAGGTCAGCACCCAGCCCAGCACGATGTCGCGCGCGATCCCCCAGCGCACCGCCGACAGCCGCCGGGTCGCGCCGACGCCCATGATCGCCGCCGTGATGACGTGCGTGGTCGAGATCGGCGCCTTGACCGCGAACGCCGTCACGTACAACACCGACGAAGCCACGGACTCCGCGACGAACCCGTGCGGCGGGTCGAGCGGGAAGACTCGCCTGCCGAGCGTCCGCATGATCCGCAGGCCACCCGAATAGGTGCCCAGCGACAAGGCCGCGGCGCACACCAGGGTCACCCACAACGGCACCGAGAACGTCGTCTGCTGCCCCGCAGCCACCAGCGCCAGGACGATCACGCCCATGCCCTTCTGGGCGTCCTGGAGACCGTGGCCGAGCGCGAGCGCCGACGCGGAGACGATCTGGAACCGGCGGAACACCCGGCCGCTGCGGTGCGGGTTCGCCCGCCGCAGCAGCCACAGCGCGCCGACCATCGCGAGGTAACCCAATCCCAGCCCGAGCAGCGGCGACGCCACCATCGGGATCAGCACCTTCTCGGCGATCCCCGCCCAGTGCACGGTGCTCGCGGCGGCCAGCGCCGCGCCGACCATGCCGCCGATCAGCGAGTGCGAGGACGACGACGGGAGCCCGAAGTACCAGGTGATCAGGTTCCAGGTGATGGCCCCGGCCAGCGCGGCGAAGACCACGGTGAGCGCGTCCGGCCCCATCGGGACGTCGATGATCCCCTTGGCCACCGTCGCGGCGATGCCGGTGGACAGCAGTGCGCCCGCCAGGTTCATCACCGCCGCCAGCACGAGGGCGGCGCGCAGGGTGAGCGCCCGGGTCGACACCGCGCTGGCGATGGCGTTGGCCGCGTCGTGGAAGCCGTTGGTGTAGTCGAAGACGAGCGTCAGGACGATCACCGTGACCAGGGCGGCGGTCCCCGTCACTCAGGACTCCTTGACCGCGATGGTCTGCACCACGTCGGCGAGGTGCTCGAAGGCGTCGGCGGCCAGCTCGAACTGCTCGACGACCTCCTTGATCTTCAGCACCTCGAGGGCGTCCCCGCCCGGCTCGAACAGGTGGGCCAGGATCCGCCGGTAGACGCGGTCGGCCTCGTTCTCCAGCTCGTTGATCTCGATCCAGAACGGCTCGAGCTCACCGACCTTCGCCAGGCCGGGCATCGAGGACGCGGTCAGCTCGGCGGCCCGGCAGAGCACCCGGACCAGGACGTCGATCCCCGGCGGGAAGGTGCCGATGCGGTAGAGCACGGCCAGGTCCGCCGCGGTGTCCATGAAGTCCAGCACGTCGTCGATCTTGGCGGCCAGGGCCTGGATGTCCTCGCGGTCGAACGGCGTCACGAACGAGCTGTTGAGCTCCACCATGATCGTGTGCGTCAGCTCGTCGCCCTGGTGCTCGACCTCGTGCAGGCGCTTCGCGATCGCGTCCCGTTCGGCCGGGTCGGCGGCGACGAGGTCTCTCAGCAGTGCGGTCGCGGCGACCAGGTTCTTCGCGGCGTCGGCGAGCAGATCGAAGAACCGGGTGCCCCGTGGGGTGAACCGCATGGATGGAAGTCCCTTCGTCGCGCACGCCGGTCGAGGGCCGGGTACCCCCTCCGGCCGTACGTTTAACAGCCGATCTCCGGGAAACCAGGAGTCATGACCGATCCCGGATCCCGGCGCCTGAGAGTACTGCTCTGGCACGTGCACGGCTCGTGGACCGACGCTTTCGTCCGCGGCCGCCACGACTACTTCCTGCCGGTGTCGCCCGACGGCGCGCCGTGGGGCCTCGGCAAGGCGGGGCGGGACTGGCCGTCGGTGACCGAGGTACCGCTCGACCGGCTGGCCGAAGCCGAGCCCGACGTCGTCGTGCTGCAACGCCCGGAGGAGCTCGAATTCGCTTCCCGCCTGGGCGTTCCGGCCGTCTACGTGGAACACAACGCGCCCCGGCCGTACGCCGCTTCGAGTGAACATCCGCTCGCCGGCCGGTCCGACGTCACCGTCGCGCACGTGACCCACTTCAACGCGGCCATGTGGGACTGCGGCCGCGCGCCGGTGACCGTCGTGCCGCACGGCATCCCCGATCCGGGCCCGCGCTACACCGGCGAGCTCGCCGCCGGCGTGTCGATGATCAACGAGCCGGTCCGCCGGGAGCGCGTCACCGGCGCCGACCTGCTCGGCACGCTCGCCGAGGCGGCTCCGGTCGACGTGTTCGGCATGGGGACCGAAGAGCTCGGCGCGCCGCTGCGCGGGCTGGGCGACGTCCCGGCGCCGAAGCTGCACGACGAGATCGCCCGTCGCCGCGTCTACCTGCACACCGCCCGGTGGACGTCGCTGGGACTGTCTCTTTTGGAGGCGATGCACCTGGCGATGCCGGTCGTCGTCTTCGCCGCCACCGAGGCGGTCGAGGCGGTGCCGGCCGACGCGGGTGTGCTCTCCACCGACGTCTCCGTGCTGGCCCGGGGTTTCCGTGAGCTCCTGCACGAACCCGACTTCGCCGCGCTCGCCGGCAAGAACGCCCGCGAACACGCCCTGAAGCACTACGGGCTGGCCGCCTTCCTGACCGCTTGGGACCACCTCCTCGCCGAGACGGCCCGCTGAACCTCGAAGGGAACGCCTCACCGATGAAGATCGCGATGGTGTCCGAGCACGCCAACCCCCTCGCCGCACTGGGCGAAGCCGACGCCGGTGGCCAGAACGTGCACGTCGCCGAGCTGTCGGCCGCGCTGGTGCGCGCCGGGCACGAGGTCACCGTCTACACGCGACGGGAGAGCCGCGACGAGCCGCCGGAGGTCCGGACGCCGCAGGGCTACCGCGTCGTGCACGTGCCGGCCGGGCCGCCGCGCAAGGAACCGAAGGACCACCTCCTGCCCTACATGGGCGAGTTCGGCAGTTTCCTGCGCGACCAGTGGGCGCTCGAACGCCCGGACGTGGCGCACGCGCACTTCTGGATGTCCGGCCTGGCGACGTCGCTCGCGGCGAGCGCGACCGGGACGCCGGTGACGCAGACCTTCCACGCCCTCGGCGTGGTCAAGAAGCGCTACCAGGGCGACCAGGACACCAGCCCGGCCGACCGGATCCGGCTGGAGCGGATCATCGGCCGCCAGGCGGGACGCGTGATCGCCACCTGCTCCGACGAGGTCTTCGAGCTCTCGCGCCTCGGCGTGCCGCGGTCGCGGATCTCGATCGTCCCCTGTGGCGTCGACCTCGGCCGCTTCTCCCCCGACGGGCCGATCGCCCGCCGCCGGCTGCCGCACCGGCTGGTCGCGGTCGGCCGGCTGGTCCCGCGCAAGGGGTTTGACATCGCGATCACGGCGCTGGCCCAGCTCCCGGACACCGAGCTCGTCATCGCGGGCGGCCCGGAGCGCGGCCGGCTGTCCCAGGACCCCGAAGCGGGGCGGCTGCGGGAGCTGGCCGAGAAGCTCGGCGTCGGCGACCGCGTCCGCTGGCCCGGCCAGGTGTCCCGGGAGGACATGCCGGCGCTGCTGCGCTCGGCGGACGCCGTGGTGTGCACGCCGTGGTACGAGCCGTTCGGGATCGTGCCCCTGGAGGCGATGGCCTGCGGCGTCCCGGTGGTCGCGGCCGCGGTCGGCGGCCTGACCGACACGGTCGTCGACGGCGTCACGGGGCTGCTGGTCCGCCCGCACCAGCCGAAGGAGCTCGCGTCGCGGGTCCGCCGGCTGATCGACGACCCGGCGCTGTGCCACGCCTACGGGACGGCGGGCCACGACCGCGCGGTGGCCCGCTACTCGTGGGACCGCGTCGCCGCCGACACGCTGCGCGCCTACCACAAGCTGGTCCCCCAGACCGCAGCCACCGCCTCGGCCCGCTGACCCGTCGTGGGGGGGGGGGGGGGGGGGTTCCCGCCCGCCCCCACAACCGCCCGGCCCCCCCCCCGGGGGGGGGGCCGGGGGTGAACCGGGGGGGGGGTCCGCAACCCCC
>NZ_JACKQP010000011.1:0-343132 GCF_031625235.1 Amycolatopsis sp. 505 | reverse complement strand
GTGGTGAGGCGGGTTCTGACCCGCCTCACCACCCACGACCGCGTCAGCCCACGTAGCGGCGGGCCTTCGATTCACGCTGGGGTGCTTCCAGCAACCGCAGGCCGTGCTCCACGTGGTGCGGGACCACGCGGCGGTCGCGCAGCACCCCCGGCAGTCCCCGGGCCACGTCGAGCAACGCCGCCGCCGTCGCCGCGTCGAACGGTGCGGACCGCAGGACGTCTCGGCCGCGGCGGAAGACCGCGGGCCAGGGGCGGCGCAGCAGGAGTGTCCACATCGTGTTGCGGATGCCCAGGCGGCGGCGGTGGCGCGGGTCGCGCAGCTTCGACGGTGCGTGGTGGATCACCACGTCCTCCGCCCAGCACATCCACCAGCCGCGGGCGGCGAGGTCGAGGGCGAACAGCTCCTCCTCGCCGCCGAGCCACATCCGGGTCGAGAAGCCGCCGACCTCGCGGAACGCGCTGACGCGCACCGCCGTCAGGCCGGCCATGATGCCGAGCAGCGCCGGTCCGGGCAGCCAGTCCGGGCCGGGTACCGGCGACTCGCGCAGTTCCGGCGTGATCGGGTCCTCCGCCAGGCCGGGCTCGACCAGGCAACGCCCGGTCACCGAGCCGAGGCCCGGGTAGGACTCCAGCAGGTCGGCGGCCCGGGTGAGGGCGCCCGGCTGCCACGTCGTGTCGTCGTCGCAGAAGGCCACGTACGGCGTCGTCACCTCCTCGACCGCGATGTTGCGGGCCACCGCGCCGAGGTTCTCCGCCAGCCGGAACAGGCGGACACCCGGGAACTCCCGGGCGACCATGTCGGCCGTGCCGTCCGCCGACCCGTTGTCCGCGACGAAGATCGGTGCGGCGTCCGGTAAGGACGTCATGTGCGCCAGTGTCTCCCGCAACTGCGACCGGCGGTTGCAGGTGATGATCACGACCGAGATTCGCGCCATTCGGCGGTCCTTTCCAGAGTCCGGGCCTGGTGTTCGACGTGGGCGGGCAGGACGCGCCGCGAGCTCAGCGCGCGCGGCAGCCGCGGGACCGCGCCGAGGACGGCGCCGGGCGCCCGCACCAGCGTCCGCGCCACTTCGCGGCGGCACACTCGCGGTGGGCGGCGCAGCACGGCGATGAGCAGCTGGTTGCGCAGTTCCGCCCGGCGACGCCACGACGACGGCGGCCGCGACCGGGACGGGTGGTGGTGGGCGCGCAGATGCCCGACGTAGCAGACCTCCCAGCCGCGGGCGGCCAGGTCGTAGGCCAGCAGCTGTTCTTCCGCGCCGAAGTGCAGCAGCGGGCTGAAGCCGCCGACCTGCAGGTACGCCGCGCGGCGCACGATCGCGGAGCAGGCCAGGAAGCCGAGCACCAGCGGTCCGGGAGCGCCGTCCGGGTGCCCCAGCGGGCTGCGCTCCATTTCGGGCGTCACCGGGTCGTCCCGGCATTCCGGGCCGACGAGGGTGCGCGCGGCGAGCAGGCCGGTCCGCGGGTGCTCGTCGAAGATCCGTTCCGCCTCCACCAGCGCGTCCGGCGCCCACCACGAGTCGTCGTCGCTGAAGGCGACGTACGGCGTGTCGGCCGCGATGACGCCGAGGGTACGCGCGGCAGCCCCGAGGTTCTGCGGCAGGCGGATCACGCGGACGCGTCCATACCGCCGGGCGACCTCGGCCGTGTCGTCCTCGGACGCGTTGTCCAGCACGATGACCGGCGGCTGGGGGTCCAAAGAGGACAGTCGGTCGAGAGTGCGCGCCAGCTCGGCAGCGCGGTTGCGGGTGGCGATGACGACGGTCGTGCGCGCGCTCACCGCGCCCCCACCAGCTCGTCGACCAGCGCGGCCAGGGACGCCGGGTGCGCGGGTGGCCGCACCTTCGCCGACAGGCACCACTTCAGGCGGGCGTCGAGCAACGCCGGGTCCGTGACGTCCGAAGCGGCCACCACCGGCCAGTCCAGCGCGTGGCCCTGCGCCGTCACCTTGCCGCCGCCGGCCACCGGGTCGACGGCGAGCACCGGCACCCCGGCCTTGAGCCCGAAGACCAGCCCGTGCAGCCGGGTCGTCACCACGGCGTCCATTTTGGACACCGCGGCGGCGAACTGGTCCGGGGTGGCGCACCGCTCCCAGTCCTCGTGCGCCAGGCGCGTGTCCAGCGGCACGCGGGCGCAGTCCAGGCCGGCGAGCCAGCCGGTCAGTGCCTCGTGGACGTCGCCGTGCCGGCCCGCGCTGCCGTATTCCGGCTGGTGCGGCGCCAGGATCACGCCCAGCACCGGCGTGGGCGACACCGGCGCGCCCAGGGCAAGGTCGAGTTCGGCGGTGACGCCGTCGTCGCGCGGGAGGACCCGGTGGAACCCCGTCACCGCCGGGTCTTCGGGGTCGGGCACGGACACGCCGACCGCGATCCGGCGGCAGGCCGCGTAGCGTTCGTGCAGCGAACGCACCTGCGGCCCGTGGACCGGGCCGCAGGCGAACACCACGTGGGTGTAGTCGTCGGGGGGTGCGTCGGGCAGGTGCAGGGTGCCGGGCCGGAAGCCGGGGCTCCACGCGACCCGGTGGTCGATCCCGGCCTCCGCCAGCGCGGCCCCGGCCGCGCGCAGGCTCAGGACGTCACCCGCCGTGGCTTCCCCGTGCAGAAAACTGGCCCAACCGGTGAGCAGAACTCGCATGGTGGTGGCGCTTACCCGCTCGCCACCCCGTTACACGGGTTTGCGTCCACCGGGGCCGGGTAGCCGCCACGGCATGACGGATCCGGGAGTGGCCAGGCGGTTCGAGCGTGCGGTGGTGACCGGGGGTGCCGGCTTCGTCGGCGCCCACCTGTGCGAGCTGCTGCTCGAAGAGGGCATCGAAGTCGTCGCCGTCGACAACCTCGCGACGTCCTCGGCGGACTCCCTGGACCATTTGCGCCACTACGACCGGTTCCGGTTCGTGCGCCACGACGTCACGCAGCCGATGCCGCTGAGCTGCGAAGCCGATGTCGTGTTCCACCTGGCTTCGGCCGCGTCGCCCCGCGACTACCTGGCCCTGCCGATCGAGACGCTGCGCGCGGGTTCGCACGGCACCGAGAACGCGCTGGAGCTGGCCCGCCGCGACGGCGCCCGGTTCGTCCTCGCCTCGACCAGCGAGGTCTACGGCGATCCCCTGGAACACCCGCAGCGCGAAGGGTATTGGGGCAACGTCAACCCGATCGGGCCGCGCAGCGTCTACGACGAGGCCAAGCGCTACGCCGAAGCACTGACCTCGGCGTACCGCCGTGAATTCGGCACCGACACGGGGATCGCGCGGATCTTCAACACCTACGGCCCCGGCATGCGCGCCCACGACGGCCGGATGATCCCGGCCTTCCTCGACCAGGCGCTCCGGAACGAGCCGATCACCGTCACCGGCACCGGCGAACAGACCCGGTCCATCTGCTACGTCGAGGACACCGTCCGCGGCCTGCTCGCCCTCGCGCGGTCGGGCCACCCCGGCCCGGTGAACATCGGCAACCCGGACGAGCTGACCGTCCGCCAGGTGGCCGAGCGGATCAAGGACATCACCGGCTCCGGTTCGCCGATCGAATACATCGACGCCGTCGTCGACGACCCTCAGCGGCGCTGCCCCGACATCGCCCTCGCCCGCGACGTCCTCGGCTGGGAACCGAAGATCGACGCCGACGACGGCCTCCGTCGCACTGCGGCGTGGTTCCGCCGCGCGCCGTCGCGCTGAGTAGCGACGCCCAGGGCTTATGCGCGCCATCGTTTATCAACGACTTCGCCGGGTAGCGCTATAGGCGAGAGCGGGCCCTGCGAGTCCGCGCCGAAACGCCAGAGGCAGGTCGATGCGCATACTCGGGATCAACGCCGTTTTCCACGACCCGGCCGCAGCGCTGGTGGTGGACGGGGAGATCGTCGCCGCGGCGGAGGAAGAACGCTTCAGCCGCCGCAAGCACGGCAAGCAGGCGGTGCCGTTCTCCACGTGGGAACAGCCCGCCCAGGCCGCCGCCTGGTGCCTCGCCCAGGCGGGACTGTCCGCGAAGGACCTCGACGCCGTCGGCTACTCCTACGACCCCGCGCTGGTCGAACCGGGCCTGCCCGGGCACGACCCGAGCGGTGAGGAGCTGCGGACGGAGTTCGCCAAGCGGGCGCCCCTCTTCCTGAAGTCCGCCTTGCCCGGGCTCGACCCCGGCATCGTCAAGTTCGTCCGCCACCACGTCGCCCACGCCGCCTCGGCCGCGCTCGCCGCGCCGTTCGGCGACTGCGCCGTGCTGGTCGCCGACGGCCGCGGCGAGAGCACGTCCTACCTGGCCGGTGAGTACCGGGACGGGCGGTTCAAGGAGCTGGCGGCGCAGAAACTGCCGCATTCGCTCGGGCTGCTCTACGAGGACCTCACCGAGCACTGCGGCTTCGCGCGGTCCAGCGACGAGTACAAGGTCATGGCGCTCGCCTCCTACGGCAAGCCCGCCTTCCTCGACGAACTCTGCGAGCACGTCCACGTCACCGGCGACGGCGGCTTCCACGCCTCCGGCGTCAACCTGGCCGACCTGGCCCCGCGCCGCGAAGCGGGCGAGGAACTCACCCGGCGGCACGCCGATCTCGCCGCGAGTGTCCAGAAAGTCCTCGAAGACATCCTCCTCGAGCTGGCGGACTGGCTGCACGAGGCCACCGGCCAGCGCGACCTGGCGATGGCGGGCGGGATCGCGCTCAACTGCGTCGCCAACAGCCGGCTGCACGCCGAGGGCCCGTTCGACCGGATCTGGGTGCAGCCCGCCGCCGGGGACGCGGGCACCGCGCTCGGCGCCGCGCTGCAGCTGGCCGCCGACGCCGGGGAGCCCCGTACGTCCATGGGCGACGCCGGGCTCGGTCGCGGGTGGACCGACGAGGAGCTCGAAGCGATCCTCGTCAAGGCCAAGCTGCCGTACGAGCGACCGGACGACCTCGCCGAGACCGTTGCCGAAGCGCTGGCGAACGACGAAGTGATCGCCTGGTTCCAGGGCCGCGCCGAGTTCGGTCCGCGAGCCCTCGGCCACCGGTCGCTGCTGGCCCACCCGGGCCGCAAGGCGAACCTCGAGCGCCTCAACGACGTCAAGGGCCGCGAGCAGTTCCGCCCGGTGGCGCCGATGGTGCGGGCCGAGCGGGCGGCCGGAATCTTCAGCCGGGGCCCGCTGCCCAGCCCGTACATGCTGTTCGTGCACGACGTCGCCGAAGACTGGCGCGAGCGCATCCCGGCCGTCACGCACGTCGACGGCACGGCTCGCGTGCAGACCGTCGAAGAACGCGAAAACCCGGTGCTGGCCCGGATGCTGGCCGCCTTCGAGCGGCGGACCGGCCTGCCGGTCGTGATCAACACCAGCCTCAACACCGCCGGCCGTCCGATGGTCGACTCCCCGCGAGACGCCCTCGAGTGCTTCGGCTCGGCCCCGATCGACCTGCTCGCGCTGGGGCCGTTCGTGCTCCGGCGTCCGCGATCCACCCCGACCGGCGCGGCGTCGCCGGAGAAGAAGGAGGTGCCGTGATGGAAGACCATCTCGCCGCGCTGGCCGAAGCGGCCGGCCGGGCCCGTGAATCCGCCCCCAAGATCATCGCGTGGGGCCGGCACCTCGCCGGCGTCTTCGAAGCCGGTGGCAGGTTGCTCGCCTGCGGCAACGGTGGCAGCGCCGCCGAAGCCCAGCACCTGACCGGCGAGCTCGTCGGCCGGTTCCGCCACGAACGCCGTCCCCTCTCGGCCATCGCGCTGCACGCGGACACGTCCGCGACCACCGCGATCGTCAACGACTACGGCGACCACGAGGTGTTCGCCCGCCAGGTGCACGCCCACGGGCGGCCGGGCGACGTCTTGGTGTGCCTGTCCACCAGCGGCGGCAGCCAGAACGTCGTCGCGGCCGCCAAGGCCGCGCACGAGCTCGGCGTGACGACCTGGGCGCTCACCGGACCCGCCCCGAACCCGCTCGCCGCCCTGTGCGACGACGCCGTGACGGTCGAAGCGCCGACCGTCGCGACCGTGCAGGAGATGCACCTGGCGCTGGTCCACGGCCTGTGCGCGGCGCTCGACGACGCGCTCGGAGTGACCGCGTGAAGCCGCTGGTCGTCCTGGGCGACACCCTGCTGGACGTCGACGCCGAAGGCACCGCCGAGCGGCTGTGCCCCGAGGCGCCGGTCCCGGTGGTCGACCTGACGGCCCGGCGCCGCCGCCCCGGCGGGGCCGGCCTGGCCGCCCTGCTGGCCGCGCGATCCGCGGCGGAGGTCGTCCTGGTCACGCCGCTCGGCGACGACGAAGGCGGCCACGCGCTCACCGGGCTGCTGGAACCGGACGTCACCGTGCTGCCGCTGCCGCTGCGCGGCACCACGGTGTGCAAGACCCGGGTCCGTGCAGGCGGGCAGTCGCTGCTGCGCCTGGATTCCGGCGACGGGACGGCGACCACCGACCCGCTGCCCGCCCGGGTGCACGAAGTCCTGGAGGACGCCGGCGCGATCCTCGTGGCCGACTACGGCCGCGGCCTCACGCGCAATCCCGACGTCCGCCGGCTGCTGCGGGAGGTGGCCGAGCGGATCCCGGTGGTCTGGGACCCGCACCCGCGCGGGGCGCAGCCGGTGCCCGGCACGCGGCTGGTCACGCCGAACCTCGCCGAGGCGCGCGCGGTGCTCGCCGGGCACGAGGAACCGGCCGAGCTCGCCAAGCTGCTGCGCGGCCACTGGCACGCCGACGCGGTCGCGGTGACCGTCGGGTCCCGGGGTGCGGTGCTCGCCGACGGCCTCGGCGAGACGACCGTCCCGATCCCCGTCGCGGCGCGGACGCCGGGTCACACCGCGCCTGACACGTGCGGGGCGGGCGACCGGTTCGCCGCCGCGGCCACCGCGGCGCTGCTCGGCGGTGCGGACACGACCGAAGCCGTGGTGACGGCGGTCGAGGCGGCCGCCCGGTTCGTCGCCGCCGGCGGCGCGACCGCGTTGTCCACGAACGACGGCCCGGTGCCCGACCCGCAGCCGGCCACCGACGCCTTCGGCCTGGCCGAGCGGATCCGGGAGACCGGCGGCCGGCTGATCGCCACCGGCGGTTGCTTCGACCTGCTGCACCCCGGGCACGTCAGCCTGCTGCGGCAGGCCCGCGCCCTCGGCGACGCGCTCGTCGTCTGCCTCAATTCCGACGCTTCGGTGCGGGGCCTCAAGGGCCCGGGCCGCCCGCTGGTGCGCGACCGCGACCGGGCCCGGCTGCTCACCGCGTTGTCCTTCGTGGACGCCGTCGCCGTCTTCGACGAGGCCTCCCCCACCACCGTCCTGGAGAAGCTGCGCCCGGACGTGTGGGTGAAGGGCGGCGACTACGCCGACGCGGACCTGCCCGAACGCGAAGTGGTCGAACGGCACGGCGGCGAGGTCGTGCTCGTCCCGACCGTGCCCGGCTACTCGACCTCCCGGCTGGTCGCCGCGGCGGCCAGTGCCTGACCCCAGTGCCTGATCCTCTGCCCGCGAAGGAGAGCGATGCGACCCCTCGGCAACGTCCTGATCACCGGTGGCGCGTCCGGTCTCGGCGCCGCCACCGTCGACGCCGTCCGCAAGGCCGGCGGCACCCCGTACGTCCTCGACCGCGTCCGGCCCGAAGACCCGGCGGAGTACGTCGAAGCCGACCTGACCGACACCGCCGCGACCGAGGCCGCGGTCCGGGAGCTCGCCGAGCGCGCCGGCGGCCTGGACGGCGTCTTCACCGCCGCCGGCACCGACGCCTGCGGACCGCTCGGCGAAGTGTCCACCGAGGACTGGGAGCGGGTGGTCAAGGTGAACCTGTTCGGCACGGCCGCGGTGATCCGCGCCGCGCTCCCCTACCTCGAACGCTCGCACGGCACGGTCGTCACCGTGGCGTCCACGTTGGGCATCAAGGCGGTGAGCGACGCGACCGCCTACTGCGCCTCGAAGTTCGGCGTCGTCGGCTTCACCCGCGCGCTGGCCGCCGAGCTCGCCGGGCGCGTCGGCGTGACGCTGCTCGTCCCGGGCGGGATGTGGACGCACTTCTTCGACGACCGCACCGACCAGTACAAGCCGCCGCCGGACGCGAAGCTCAACCAGCCCGAGCACGTCGCGAACACCGTCGTCTTCGCGCTGCAGCAGCCACCCGGCGCCGAAGTCCGCGAAATGGTCGTGTGCGCATCGGAGGAGGGGTCGTGGCCGTGAGCTCCGCGGTCCTCGTGCTGCGCGCGCTCGGCGTCGGCGACTTGCTGACGGCGGTGCCCGCGTTGCGCGCCCTGCGTACGGCGTACCCCGGCGACCGGCTGGTACTGGCCGCGCCGGAAGGCCTGCGGGACCTGGTGGAGCTGATCGACGCGGTCGACGAACTGCTGCCGACGTCCGGGCTCGGCGAACTCGCCTGGCCGGGCCCGCCGCCGCGGCTGGCGGTGAACCTGCACGGCAGTGGCCCGGAGAGCATCCACGACCTGCTCGACACCGACCCGGCCGAGCTGCTGACCCACCGCCACCCCGACTTCCCGGACGTTCCGGGGCTCGAGTGGCGCGACGACGTGCACGAGGTGGACCGCTGGTGCCGGCTCGTCGAGTACCACCACCTGGAGGCCGACCGGTCGGCCCTGCACCTGCCCGCGCCGCCGGGCCCGAGCCCGGCGCCGGACGCCGTCGTGGTGCACCCCGGCGCGGCGTTCCCGGCAAGGCGCTGGCCGCCCGAGCGGTTCGCGACCGTCGTCCGGGACCTCGCCGCGACCGGACACCGCGTGGTGCTCACCGGCAACGTGACCGAACGCGACCTGGCGGTGTCGATCGCCGAGGCGGCCGGGCTCGGCGAGGAGGCCGTGCTGGCCGGGCGCACCGGCCTGGCGGAACTGGCCGCGCTGGTGGCCGGGGCGGCCCTGGTGGTCTGCGGCGACACCGGCGTCGGGCACCTCGCCACGGCGTTCGGCACGCCGTCGGTGCTGCTGTTCGGCCCGACCCCACCGCGGCTGTGGGGCCCGCCGCCGTCGGCGCGGCAACACGTCGTGCTCTGGGCCGGGAACGTCGGCGACCCGCACGGCGAAGAGCCGGACGGCGGGCTGCTGCTGCTCGGCGAAGAGCGCGTGCTGGCCGCGACGCGGTCGGCGCTGGAAATGCGGGTGGCGCATGGCTGAGCACATCGGGATCGTCGGTGCGGGCTACGTCGGGCTGACGAGCGCCGCGTGTTTCGCGCGGCTCGGGCACCGGGTCACCTGCGTGGACGCCGACAAGTCCAAAGTGGACGACCTGGGCCGGGGTCTCGTCTCGATCGCCGAACCCGGCCTCGCCGAGCTGGTCGGCCAGGGACTCGCCGACCGGACGCTGAGCTTCACCACCGCCCAGGCCGAGCTCTACGGCGCGGACCTCGTCTTCCTGTGCCTGCCGACACCGCCCGCCGAAGACGGCCGGCCCGACCTCGGCGTGCTCGAGCAGGTCGTGCCGCAGCTCGGCCGGCTGCTGCGGCCCGGGTGCGTGCTGGTGACCAAGTCGACGGTGCCGGTCGGCACCGCGGCCCGGCTCCCGCACCTGCTGGGCCGCGACGACCTGCCGGTGGTGGCCAACCCGGAGTTCCTCCGCGAAGGCCACGCCGTCGACGATTTCCTCCACCCGGACCGGGTGGTCGTCGGCACCGATCCGGCGGATTCGCCGGCGGCGCACCGGGTCGCGCGGCTGTACGAGCCGACCGGCGCCCCGGTGGTGGCGACCGACTCCGCCAGCGCCGAACTCGCGAAGTACGCGAGCAACGCGTTCCTCGCCGTGAAACTGTCCTATGTGAACGTCCTCGCCGAACTGTGCGAGCGGTTCGGTGCGGACGTCCGCGAGGTTTCGCGCACCATGGGCCTCGACGCGCGGATCGGCCCGGAGTTCCTCGCGCCGGGCCCCGGCTGGGGCGGGTCGTGCCTGCCGAAGGACACTTCGGCGCTGCTGCACGCGGCCGAGTCGGCGGGGGTCGACTTCGGCATCCTGCGGGACGCGGTCCGCGTCAACGCCCGGCAACGCGCCCGGGTGGTGCGGACCGTGCGGCAGGCCGTCACCGGTTCGCCCGCCGGCTCCCTCGCCGGAGCCCGCATCGGCCTGCTGGGGCTGGCCTTCAAGGCCGGCACCGGCGACCTGCGCGACTCCCCCGCCCTGGCGGTGGCCGACGACCTGGCCCGCGCGGGCGCCGAGCTGACCGCGCACGACCCGGCCGTCGCGTGCGTGCCCGGCCCGAGCTCGGTCCAGGTCGTCGACGACCCGTACCTGGTGGCCAAGGACGCCGCGGCGCTGGTCGTGCTCACCGAATGGCCCGAATTCCGGGACCTCGACTGGGCCCGGCTGGCCGCGTCCGCCGACCGGGCGGTCGTCGTCGACACCCGCAACCTGCTCGATCCCGACGTCCTCGCCGGAGCGGGGTTCGCCCACCTCGGCGTCGGCACCCATCCCAGGAGGCAGTCATGACCCTGCGCGTCCTCGCGCTGACCTGCACGCTCAAGCCGTCGCCGGCGAAGTCGAGCAGCGACCTCATCGCCCGGCAGCTGCTCGACCTCTTCGCCGAACGCGGCGCCACCGGCGAGCTGGTCCGGGTGGTCGACCACGACGTCCGGCCGGGGGTCGAGGCCGACATGGGCAACGGCGACGCGTGGCCGGACATCCGGCGGAAGATCGCCGCCGCCGACGTCCTCCTGATCGCCACCCCGACGTGGGTCGGCCACATGTCGAGCGTCGCGCAGCGGGTCCTCGAACGCCTCGACGCCGAGTTGTCCGAAACGGACGACGAAGGGCGGCCGGCGATGTTCGGCAAGGTCGGGGTGGCCGCGGTCGTCGGCAACGAGGACGGTGCCCACAAGATCATCGCGGACCTCTTCCAGGCGCTGAACGACGTCGGCTTCACGGTGCCGGCCCAGGGCGCGACCTACTGGAACGGCGAGGCCATGCAGGGCGGTGACTACCAGGACCTCGACGAGACGCCCGAGGCCGTGGCCTCGACGAACGCGACCCTGGTCCGCAACGCCGTCCACCTTGCCGAGGTGTTGCGCGCGCAGCAGTACCCGGCCAAGTGACTACGCCGTTCGAGTGACAACACTGCGCCGGACGAGTGTGGCGCAGGACACGGGGGTAACCCGCCGGGACCTTCCAACCTGTCAGGGGGCTCCACCCATGCCGAACCGAGTCATGATCAGCCGCGACAGCAAGCCGATCCCCTGCGAGGAGTGCGGCCTGCCGACGTTGCACGTCGCGCGGCTGGTGTCCGGCGACGGCACGCTGCTGGGCCAGACGATGGTGTGCACCGCCTGCCGCCGGCACCGGTCCGACGCCGACGCGATCGCCGTGCACTAACGCTCAGCGCTTCTCCAGCTGTTCCAGCAGCAGCCGCGCGGGCAGTGTCATGGTGCCGAGGCCGAGCCGGGCGGGCACGCCGTCCTCCTCGGCCGTCACCAGCCGCTCCTCGAGCTTCCCGAGCAGGGCGCGGCATTCGTCCAGTTCGACGGGTTCACCGGCGACCGCGACGGCCTGCACGGCTCCGGCGAGGTGGTGCATCAGGTCGGCCAGCGCTTCCCGCGCATCCGGCCAGGGGTACTCGAACGGGTGCTCCCGCCGCCCGGCCGTGGTCCGCACACCGGCGATCAGCTGCGCCATCGCGGGCCAGAGCCCGATGAGCGTCCGAAGTGGACGTTCATGTCGGGCACCGGCCGACGGCCGCCCCCGCCGGAGGTTCAGCATCCGCCCTTCCCGCGTCAGGCCGACGGCTTCCTCGGCGGCCAGCACCAGGCTGCGCGTGTCCTGCTCCTGGGACAGCAGGTGATCGAGGTCCTCCGGCGGCTCGTCCCGGCGGATCAGATCGGACAGCGATTCGAGCAGGTCGGCCAGGGCTTTCCCGAGCCGCCCGGCGGCCGCGGCGAGCCGTTCCCCGTAGAGCGGCGGGAGGATGAGGGTGTTGACGGCGACGCCGATGGCGGCGCCCAGCGCGGTTTCCAGGAGACGGTCGCCGAGGAGAACGGGCTCGCGGGCGGTGCCGTAGGAGATGACGAGCATCCCGGTGACGCCGACCCAGACCCCGGCGTCCCCGAACCGCCGCCAGCTCCCGGCGAGGAGCCCGAGGAAGACGACGGCGGCGAGCGCAACGGCTTGCCAGGGGATGAAGTGCCCGGCGACGGCGGCGAGCAGGACCCCGGAGGCGACCGACCCGACCTGCTGGAGCCATCCGCGGAAGGAGCGGTAGACGGTGGCTTCGACGAGGAAGACGGCGGCGTAGGGAGCGAGGAAGGGCTGGGGCAGGTGGAGGACGAGCGTGGCGAGCAGCCAGGCCGCGGTCGCGGCGAGGGTGGCTTTGGCGCTCTGGACGAGGATCCGCCGCTCCCGGCCGGGAACGCGGAGGGCCCGGGCGATCCAGCCGGCGGGTGTGCGGTCGTGCCGGTCGTCGTCCGTCGAGGAGTTTTCGCCGCTCCGCTGCCGGAGCATTCGCGCGAAGCGGCTCGCCCAGGCGCGGTCACCGCTCGGCGGGGAGTCGCTCGGCGGGGAGCCGCCCCGCCTGGACCGGCCCACCCGAGCCCGCTCGGCCCGCTCCCCGTCCGATGAGGAGCTTTCCTCGCTCCGCTGCCGCAGCATCCGCGCGAAGCGGCTCGCCCAGGCGCGGTCACCGCTCGGCGGGGAGCCGTCCCGCCCGAACCGGCCCACCCGAGCCCGCTCGCCCCGCTCCCCGTCCGACGCTGAGCCGCCCCGCCCGAGCGCCTGAGCGAACCTGCCGACCAAAGCCGGACCGCCCTGCTCACTAATCGACGCTGAGCCGCCTCGCCCGAGCGCGAACCTGCCCACCGGAGCCCGGTCGCCCTGCTCCCCACCCGAATCGCCCCGCGCGGCGCGGGCCACCCGGCCGGCGGGGGCCCGGCCGTGCCGCTCCCCCGCCGATGAGGTGTCGTCGCCGGGATGCGGTGAGTCCCGCTCTCCGCGTCTCTCCCGCTGTCCGGTCATGCCGGCGGGGCGATGTGCACGAGCTTCGTCTGGGTCAGCTCGTCGAGCAGCTCCGGCCCGTAGCCGTACCCGTTGCCGCTCCGGCGGCGCGGATGTGCCGCCCCGCCCGGTGCGCCGCCGAACACGTTGTTCACCTTGACCGTCCCCGCCGGCAGCTCGCGCCACGCGCGCTGGGCGTGGGCCATCGAAGCCGTCAGCACCGTCGCCGCCAGGCCGTACTCGCCCTGGGCCGCCTCGGCGAGTCCCTCGTCGAAGCTCGGAACCACCCGGACCGGCGCCACCGGGCCGAACGTCTCCTCCGTCATCACCCGCAGATCCGGTGTGCAGTCGGTCAGCACCGTGGCCGGGTAGTGCGCGCCGGGGCCGTCCGGGACCAGGCCACCCGCCGCCAACCGCGCGCCACGGGACAGCGCGTCCTCGACGTGGGCGTGCACGTGGTCGCGGTGCCGCCGGTCCACCAGCGGCGCCAGGGTCCGCGTCTCGGCCTCCTTGACCAGCGCCGCCAGGAACGGCTCGGCGATCGCCGCGCACACGTAGATCCGCTCGACCGCCACGCAGATCTGGCCCGAGTTGGCGAACGCCCCCAGCGCCGCCTGGCCGGCCGCCCACGCCGGGTCGACGTCCTCGTCGATCACCAGCGGGTCGTTGCCGCCGTTCTCCAGCAACGTCTTGGCCCCGGTCGCCGCCGCGCTCGCGGCGATCGACCGGCCGGTCGCCGTACTGCCCACGTGCGCGATGACGTCGACGCCGGCGTGCATCGCCAGGATCGCCCCGACTCCGCCGTCGCCGTGCAGAGTCTGCAGCACGCCTTCCGGGAACACGTCCCCGAGCACGTCGCCCAGCAGCTGACCGGTGTGCGGCGCCCGCTCGCTCGGCTTGTGCACCACCGTGTTCCCGGTCGCCAGCGCCGCCCCCAGCAGCCCGCAGGCGACCGCGACCGGGTCGTTCCACGGCGTGAGCGCCACGACCACCCCACGCGGTTCGGGCACCATCAGGTCCGTCGCGCCGACGTCGCCGAGCAGGCTGCGGCCGCGGTGGACCGGGCCGAGCTCGGCGTATTGGTCCAGCGTTCCCGCCCCGGCGAGCACGCCTTCGCGAGCTTCGTCGCGGGGCCTCCCGGTCTCCGCTTCGTTCGTCTTCGCCAGCTCGTCGGCGTGCGCCCGCAGCCGCTCGGCCGCGGTGTGCAGCAACGCCCCGCGCTCGGCGGCCGGCGTCCGGGCCCACGGCGTCCGGCGGGCCCGCGCGAGCGCCGCGTCGATCTCGTCTTCGCCCGCGGTCGGCACGGTGCCCACCACGGTGCCGTCGGCCGGGTTCCGGATCTCGATCATCCGCACCTCCTTCTCGTCGCCCGCCGGTTACCCGGGCGCGACGGCTTCGACACGCCGTTTGATCACCCCCGCCCGGGGTAACCGGGGCCGGTGACGCTCGACTACACCGTGGTGATCCCCACGACGGGCCGGGAGACACTTCGGCCACTGCTGGAAACCCTGCTGACCGGCCCGGACCCGCGGCCGGCGGAAATCCTGGTCGTCGACGACCGCCCGAACGGGTCCGCGCTGGACATCCCCGGCGGCGTCCGCGTGCTGCGCTCCGGCGGGCGCGGGCCCGCGGCGGCGCGGAACCTCGGCTGGCGCACCGCCAAGAGCGAGTGGATCGCCTTCGTCGACGACGACGTCGTGCTCGCCCCCGACTGGGCGCGGCAGCTCGAAGCCGACCTCGGCTCGCTGCCGCCGGACGTGGCCGCCTCCCAGGGCCGGATCACCGTGCCGCTGCCCGCGGACCGGCGGCCCACGGACGACGAGCGCGGCACCGCCGGGCTCGAGCACGCGCGGTGGATCACCGCCGACATGGCCTACCGCCGCCGCGCCCTGGCCGAAACGGGCGGGTTCGACGAGCGGTTCCCGCGCGCGTTCCGCGAAGACTCCGACCTCGCCCTGCGCGTCGCCGAGGCCGGGCACCGGATCGACCAGGGCGAACGGCTGACCACGCACCCCGCCCGGCGGGCCGGGTTCTTCTACAGCCTCAAAGCCCAGCGCGGCAACGCCGACAACGCGCTGATGCGGGCCAAGCACGGCGTGCTCTGGCGGCAGCGCACCGGCGCCGGGCCCGGACGGCTGGGCCTGCACGCACTGTCCACAGTGGCCGGTCTGGCCGCGCTCGCCCTGCCGCTGGTCAAACAACGCGGGAAGGCCTTGCTCGCGGCCGGGGTCTGGGCCGGGCTGACGGCGGAATTCGCGACCCGCCGCATCCTGCCCGGCCCGCGGACGCCCGGCGAAGTGGCACGCATGGTCGTCACCAGCGCCCTGATCCCGCCCGCCGCGTGCTACCACCGGCTGCGCGGGGAGGTCACGG
Organism: Amycolatopsis sp. 505; assembly: GCF_031625235.1. Taxonomy (NCBI): domain Bacteria; kingdom Bacillati; phylum Actinomycetota; class Actinomycetes; order Pseudonocardiales; family Pseudonocardiaceae; genus Amycolatopsis; species Amycolatopsis sp. 505. The sequence goes on along the minus strand of NZ_JACKQP010000011.1, from coordinate 327,920 downwards.
CCCGGCGGCCGCGGCCCCCGGTCGCGGTGCTGTTCGACCGGGACGACACGCTCATCGTCGACGTCCCCTACCTGAACGACCCGGACGGCGTCCGCCCGGTGCCCGGCGCCGTCGAGCTCGTCCGCGGGCTGCGGGAGCGCGGCATCCCGGTCGGCGTGGTGAGCAACCAGTCCGGGGTCGCGAAAGGACTGATCACCCCCGGCCAGCTCGACGCGGTGAACGCCCGCGTCCAGGAACTGTTCGGCCCGTTCGGCACCTGGCAGGTCTGCGTCCACGACGACGGCGACGGCTGCGCGTGCCGCAAACCCGCCCCCGGCATGGTGTTGCGGGCCGCCGGCGAGCTCGGCGTCGACCCCGCGTCCTGTGTGGTCATCGGCGACACGGGCGCCGATGTCGATGCCGCGCTCGCCGCCGGCGCCCGCGCGGTGCTGGTGCCGACGCACCGCACGCTCGAACCGGAGATCGCCCGGGCCCGCCGGCACGCCGCCGTCGCCCGGGACCTGTCCGAGGCGCTGCGCGTCGCCGGGGTCACCGGATGACCCGGGTGCTCGTCGCCCGCCAGGACAACCTCGGGGACGTCCTGCTCGCCGGTCCCTGCGTCCGCGCGGTCGCCGCGTCCGGAGCGCACGTGACGCTGCTGACCGGGCCGCACGGCCGGGCCGCGGGCGAGTTGCTGCCAGGGGTGGCCGACCTGCTCACCTGGACCGCGCCGTGGATCGACCCCGAGCCGCCGCCGGTGACCGCCGAGGACACCGGCGCGTTCGTCGCGCTGATCCGCTCGAAGTCGTTCGACCGTGCGCTGATCCTGACGTCGTTCCACCAGTCCCCGCTGCCACTGGCGCTGCTGCTGCGCCAGGCCGGGGTGCCGTGGGTCGGCGCGATCTCCGAGGACTACCCGGGCAGCCTGCTCGACCTGCGTCACCGCGTCGACGGCGATCCGCCGGAGCCGGAACGCATGCTGTCCCTCGCCGAGGCGGCCGGATTCTCCCTGCCCCCGGACGATCACGGCGCCCTGGCGCTGCGCCGCCCGCTGCCGGACATGGCCCGGCTGACCGGCGGCGGGGCGTACGTCGTGGTGCACCCCGCGGCGTCGGTGCCCGCCCGCCAGCCGTCGGCGGCGTGGAGCCGTGAGACGGTGCGGGCTCTCGCCGCCGACGGGCACCGCGTGCTCGTGACGGGCGCGCCGTCGGAGCGCGCGCTGACCCAGGAGGTGGCCGGGACGGCGGCGGTGAACCTCGGCGGCCGGACGTCCCTGCCCCAGCTGGCGGCGGTGCTGTCCGGCGCTCAGGTCGTGGTGGCACCGAACACCGGCCCCGCACACCTGGCCGCGGCCGCCGGCACTCCGGTGGTCTCGCTGTTCGCACCGGTGGTGCCGCCGGAAAGGTGGGCGCCGTACGGCGTTCCCACGGTGGTCCTGGGCGACCAGCACGCCCCCTGCCGCGCCACTCGGGCGCGGGTGTGCCCGGTCCCGGGCCACCCGTGTCTCGACACGATCGATCCCGCCGACGTCTGCCGCGCGGTGACGGCTCTCGCCCAGCCCGGCGCCGTCGTCCCGGAGAGCGCCGAGCTGACGGCGCGGTGACCGCGGCCCGGGCGCGGAGCCCGGGCCGCGAAGCACGTCAGCCGCCGATCTCCTTGCTCACACCGCTGGGACCTTCGTAGGTCCGGTCCGGCAGGCCGCGCACGACGTCCAGGGTGTCCGAGTCGGCGCCGTTCCGCTCGGCGGCCCGGACCAGGTCGTCGCGCTTCGCCGGGTAGTCGACACCGGACAGGTACTTCTGCAGTTCGATCGGGTTCGGCTTGCTCACGGGAGCTCTCCTTCCGTTCGGGGAACCGCGCGGTTACCCCACCGGACGGTCCACACACGCTCAGGACGGCACCGGCTGCTCCCCCGCCGGGTGAAGGTGGCGGACCTCCGCGTCCGGGTGGCGCGTCAGCGGCACCAGCGGCAACGGCGTCGATTCGGCGAGCTGTTCCAGGTGCCGCAACAGGATTCCCTCCCGCAACGCCCACGGGCAGACTTCGACGCTCGGGACGTCCAGCGCCGACAACGTTCCCTCCGCCGCCAGCGCGCCGGCCACCACCTGCCGGGCCCGCGGCTTCGAAATACCGCGGAATCCGGCCCGTTCGGCCGCCGGGACGCGGGCCAGCCGCGGGATCCAGCCGCGCACGTCCGCGACCACCAGTTCGCGGGTGACGAACGGGCCCTTGCGCTGCGGCGCGGCGCCGGTGAGGCGAGCCAGCTGCTTGAACGTCTTCGACGTCGCGACGACCCGGCGCGGCGGCCCTTCCCAGCGCAGGCGGTCCAAGACCTCCGACAGCGTGTCGCGGACGTGCCGGCGCAGGGCCTTCACCTGCTTGCGCGTCGGCGGGTCGGCGGTGAGGAACTCGCGGGTCAGCCGGCCGGCGCCCAGCGGGAGCGAGACGGCCAGCTCGGGCTCGACGTTCCGGCCGAGCACCAGCTCCATCGACCCGCCCCCGATGTCGATCAGCAGCAGCCGCCCGGCCGACCAGCCGTACCAGCGGCGCGCGGCGAAGTACGTCAGCCGCGCCTCCTGCTCGCCGGAGAGGAACTGCGGCCGGATGCCGGAGCCCGCCTGGATGCGGTCGATGACCTCGTCGCGGTTCACCGCGTCGCGCACCGCCGCGGTGACGAACGGGTACAGGTGGTCGACGCCGAGCCGCACCGCCGCGTCGACCGCCCGGCCCACCGCGCCCGTCACCCGCTCGATGCCCTCGTCGCTCAGCGTCCCGTCGGGCCGCAGTTCCTCGGCGAGCAGCGTCGGTTCCTTCACCGCGTGCGCCGGGAGCGGCGGGGCGCCGGCGGAGACGTCCACCACCTGCAGCTGAGCGGAATTCGACCCGATGTCCAGCACGGCCAGTCTCATCGGGCCGGAATACCCCGCGGGCCTCGCGTTTAGTCCCTGGCGGGGGTGGTAGCCGACCGGGAACGAAAGGAGATGCCCGTGTCGCTCCCGGCGCCGCTACCCGCCGAAGCCGCCTCGCCGCGGCGCGCCGTCGTCACCGGTGCCGACTCCGGCATCGGCCGCGCGGTCGTCGCCGCGCTCTCCGGCGGCGGTCTCGACGTCGGCATCACCTACCACTCCGACGCCGGCGGCGCGGAGGAAACGGCGGCCGAAGCCCGCTCGCACGGGGTGACCGCGCACGTCCGGCAGCTCGACCTGACCGACCTGCCGGCCGCCGCCGACGTCGTCGACGCGTTCGCCGAAGACCTCGGCGGTATCGACGTCCTGGTCAACTGCTCCGGCACCGGCAGCAGCCAGCTCGCGATGGACCTCGACTACGAGAAGTGGCGGCAGGTCCTCGACGTCGACCTCGACGGCGTCTTCCTGCTGTCCCAGCGCGCCGCCCGGCACATGATTGACGCCGGGCGCGGCGGCCGGATCATCACCATCACCAGCGTTCACGAGCACGTCCCGCGCGTCGGCGCCGCGCCTTATTGCGCCGCGAAGGCGGGCGCGGGCGCGTTGACCCAAGTTCTCGCCCTGGAGCTCGCGGAGCACGGCATCACGGTGAACTCGGTGGCTCCCGGCGAGATCTCGACCCCGATGACCGGCCAGACCGACGCCGACCCGCGCGAGCAGGACCGGCCCGGCATCCCGCTCGGCCGCCCCGGCCACGCGGCCGAGGTGGCGGCCGCGGTCGCGTTCCTGGCCACCCCGGCGGCCGGCTACATCACCGGCACGTCGCTCGTCGTCGACGGCGGCCTGCTGCTGATGGGCGCCCAGCACGGGACCGCCCACCGCGGTCACGACTGGCGTTCCCCCTGAGACCAGGGGCCCGCGTCCTGGCTGCAGGGACCGGCGTGGGCTCCGGCCGCGGGCCGGACGGCGGCTCCCCCAGCCCGCCGTCCGGCCCCTTCCACTTGTCCGTTTTCCGCACGCCTGACGGGGTATCCGGCCGCGGAGGGAAGGAGAATCCCATGTCTTCCGCGTCTTCCGCCGAAACCCGCACCCCGGCGTCGTGGCTCCGGCCGGTCGTCGCCGTGCTCGGGCTGCTCTACCTCGTGCTGGGGATCGCCGGGTTCCTGACCCCGGAAACCGCCGCGGTCGGCCACGAGACCGGCCGCGCCGTCTGGATCTTCAGCGTGACGCCGTTGCTCAACCTCGTCCACACGGTGGTCGGGGTACTCGGGCTGCTCGCCGCGACCCGCCGCACCGGGGCGATCATCTACTGCTGGGTGCTGTTCGTCGGCTTCACCGGGATGACCGCGTACGGCATCCTCGCCACCGCGCTCGTCAACCCCGAGGACCCGATCAACCTGAACTGGGCCGACAACTGGCTGCACGGGCTGACCGCGGCGGGCGCGCTGGTGCTCGGCATCGTGGCGGCACGCGCGGTCAACCGGACTGGGGCGCGCTCGCGGTGACCCCGGCCGTTTCGCCGGGCGATCGCCGGGTAGCCGCAGAAGAACACGACGTGAAGGAGGGTTCCCGTGCACCGTGAAAGCGACCGGCATTCGCCCCGCGAGGACGACGCGATGAAGGCCGAGCTGCAGGGAACCCTGCAGGGCAACGGCCCGACCCGCGCCGAGCAGTGGCGCGACCCCGAACTCCCGGCGGACGACGAGCCGGAAGTCCCGCCCTTGGGCGGCGGCGCATGACCGCGGTCGACGCCCCCGCCGTCGTTGTGCACTACCGCCTCCACGCGGACTTCGCGGTCGGATCCCCGCTGGTGCGCCGGATCCTGGGTCCGCGCGCCGGCCTGGAACTCGATGCCGACGGCTTGCGCGTCCGCTTCGGGCCGTGGCTGGTCGAGACGCCGCTGAGCAACCTGGCCGGCGCCGAGGCCACCGGCCCGTACCGCGCGGTTCGCGTCTTCGGCGTCCGCCTGTCGCTGGCCGACCGCGGCCTGACTTTCGGCACGACAACACGAGGTGGCGTGTGCCTCCGGTTCCGGGAACCGGTCCGGGGCATCGATCCGTGGGGGCTGCTCCGCCACCCGGGCCTGACGGTGACGGTGTCCGAACCGGCACTGGTCGCCGAAGCCATCAACCGGATCGTGGGGGCCGCATGACGGCGGCCCGGATCCTGGCCGTGACGGTGGACTGCCGCCAGCCGGACCTGCTGGCCGAGTTCTGGGCCGCGGCGCTCGGCAACGCGAAAACCCGCACGTGGACGGATTCCCACGGCCTGACCTACCGCCAGGTCGAGTTCGACGACGGCCCGGCGCTGCTGTTCCAGCCGGTGCCCGAGGAGAAGGCCGGCAAGAACCGGCTGCACCTGGACCTCGCCCCGGTCGAGGGAGATCAGCGCGCCGAGGTCGAACGCTTGGTGATGCTGGGGGCGAAGGTCCTCGACGACCCGCCCGACGACCCGTGGATCGTGCTCGCCGACCCGGAGGGCAACGAGTTCTGCGTGCTGCCGGCCCGCTGATCCAGGCTGGTTCAGGCTTGGCCGACCGGGTCGCCCGCGTAGGCGGCCAGGCGGTCGTCGAAGCCGTCGGTGGTGCCGGGTCTGCGGAAGTCCGGGGGGTCGGGCCGGCCCGGGTACTTCTCGCCGTACAGGCCGGTCACGAAGGCCACCACCGCTTCCGGAGCCGGCAGGACGTCCTCACCCAGGTACGCCAGCACGATGACTTCGTCGCCGCTCGAGGACTCGACCGCCGCGGCCCAGCCGTCGCGTTCGTCCCACAGCAGGGCCGTCTCGTGGTCCGGGAACCGGGCGAGCCGCCGCTCCAGCGCGACATACGCGCCGGCCGGGACGTCCACCTCGCAGAACCAGGCGGGCGCGTCCAGTTTGGCCGCCACGGCCAGGAGGTACTGCCGCAGCCCGCGCGCCGCCGGGCCGAGCCCGTCCCGTTCGCTCATCCCGCTCCCGCCTCTTCGGTCGGTGCCCCATCGGGTGATACCCCGTCACCCACCCGGTCAATCCGGGGTGCCGCGGGTGACGTCACGGGGTGAGCAGGGCGAGAACGTCGTCGTCACCCAGCTGGCGGAAATCGGCGTACCACTGCCCGACCGCGCGAAACTCCGGCGGCTCGGCGACGCAGACGACGTCGTCCGCTTCGCGCAGGATCCGCGCGGCGGCGCCGGGCGCGGCGACGGGTGCCGCGAAGACGAGCGTCCGAGGCCGGGCCGCGCGGACGTCACGCAGCGCAGCCGTCGCGGTGACGCCGGTCGCGAGCCCGTCGTCGACGAGGACGACGTCGCGGCCGGTGAGGCCGGCGGGCTCGCGGCCGGCGCGGTACCGCTCGAGCCGGCGGCGCGCCTCCGCCCGCTCCCGGGTCTCGGCCCGGGCCAGCCGTGCGGCGGTCAGTCTCATCGCGCGCAGGCCGGCTTCGTCGTAGATCGCCGGGCCGTCCGGGGTGACCGCGCCGACGCCGAACTCGCGGTGGCCGGGCGCGCCGATCTTGCGGGCGACCGCGACGTCCAGCTCGGCGCCGAGCCGCCGCGCGACGACGGCGGCCACCGGCACCCCGCCGCGGGCGAGCCCCAGCACGACCGGATCGGCCCAATCGCGCCGCCGCAGTTCGCCCGCGAGCCGTCGCCCGCCGTCCTCCCGGTCGGCGAAGATCCGCGGCCGCGCGGGCATCAGGTCACGGGCGCCACTCGTCGCGCCAGTCGGGGTGGGCTTCGTACACCGACGCGACGAGCTTGACGGACACGTCGTCGTGGGCGTCGCGGATCTCGCGGCGCAGGAACTCGGCCTTCTCGGCGAACGGCACCGGGTGCCGGTCCTCCATCGCTTCGACCGGCCCGCCGGCGAGCAGCAAGCCGTCGCCGTCGTCGGCGTACATGATCCGCAGCCGCCCGCGCCGTTCGGCCTCGTCGATCAGCGGCAGTTCACCCGCCCGGACGCGCTCTTCGTCCTCCGCGAGCCGGGCGAGCACGAATTCGTCGAGCTTCGCGGTCGTGGTGTCGTCGAGATTCGTCATGGGCCCGGGATACCCGCCGGGCGACGCCCTCAAGCGTCGGCGCGGCTCAGGCGCCGGGCCACCGCGCCGCCGCGGTGACCGTCCGGGTGGGCGACACGGTCACCTGGATGCAGCACGACGAAGCCCCGCACGACGTCGTCACGACGAGCGCGCCGGTGGCGTTCCGCAACCCGCGGCTGTCGGCCGGGCAGAGCTGGAGCTACACGTTCCGGCAGCCGGGCACGTACCAGGACTAATGTTACTGGTCACCGGGATCGCGGTGCTGTGCCTGCTCCTGCTGAGCTTGCGGCGGGCGTGAATTCCTGTCCGGAATCTGTCCCAGAAAGGACTGGACCAATAATATCGGCACCGGAAAATGGGGAGCATCGCCCTTCGACGCGGAAGGTGGCCGATGCACTTCCTCGCCCCGCTGCTGACTGTGGTCCTCGCGGCCACTCCGACGCCGACGCCGTCCGCCGCGCCAGTGGCGACGATCTGCAACAAGTATTGCGACGCGCGAGATCCCGCGTCGTCACCGGGCGACCGCGAAGGCGCTTCGGCCGGCGTCGGCGCCCGGCGGATCACCTTGCACCTCGACGACGGCGACGCCATGGGCTGGGCGGCGATCACCGGTGGCGCCGCCGGCGACCACGTCTGGCTGGACCGCTCGTTCGACGCCGGGCGCACCTGGGCGTCGGGCAGCAAGCTCGGCGACACCGCGACGCCGTCCGGCGCGACGGGCTGGCGGACGCTGATGTACAACGCCGACGATTGGGCGAACAAGGGCGTCGGCCTGCTGCGCGCGTGCGGGCAGCCCGCGGGGTCGGGCAGCATCGCCTGCACCGGCTGGGCCCGCCCGACGTGGAACGCCTGGGACCGGCGCACCGCGGCCGCGACGGCGTTGATGGAGCGGTACAACCTGGGCACCGGCCTGTTCGACACGACCGGGTGGTGGAATTCGGCCAACGCGCTCACCGCGGTCATCGACAACATCCGGATCAGCGGCATGGGCAGCTACCGCTACGCGATCGACACGACCTATGCGAAGAACCTCTCGGCGCAGGGCGGCAGCTTCCGCAACGACTACCTCGACGACACCGGATGGTGGGGACTGGCGTGGGTCGACGCCTACGACCTGACCGGCGACGGCAAGTACCTCAACACGGCCCGAGCCGATGCCGACCACATGTACGCGTACTGGGACGGCGTCTGCGGCGGCGGGGTCTGGTGGAGCACGAGCCGCACGTACAAGAACGCCATCCCGAACTCGCTGTACATCCAGCTCAACGCGGCCCTGCACAACCGCATCCCGGGTGACACGGTCTACCTGGCACGGGCCCGGGCGGGCTGGACCTGGTTCGCCGGGAGCGGGATGATCAACGGCTCGAACCTGGTCAACGACGGCCTGACGTCGGCCTGCGCGAACAACGGCCAGCCGACCTGGACATACAACCAGGGTGTGCCCCTGACGGCGCTCACCGAGTTGTCCCGCGCCACCGGTGACGCGAGCCTGCTGACGAAGGCCCGCGCGATGGCGAACGCCTCGACGACGAACGCGTCCTTGAACCCGGGCGGCATCCTCCGCGACCCGGGCGAGACGGCCGGCGGTGGCGGCGTCGACGGCCCGAGTTTCAAGGGCGTGTACGTCCGGGACCTGGCGGCGCTCAACGCGGCCCTGGCCGACCACCCGTACACGCCGTACCTGCAGCGACAGGCGAACGCGGCGTACGCGAACGACCGAAACAGCGCGGACGCCTACGGGTTGCTGTGGGCAGGCCCGTTCGACCAGCCCGACGCGGCCCGCCAGCAGAGCGCCCTGGACCTGATGAACGCGGCACCCTGACCGGGTCGTGAGTGGTAAGGCGGGTTAGAACCCGCCTTACCACTCACGACCGCGGTTCAGAGGGTCTTCTCCAGGCGGCCGGCCAGGAGCTTGATGAACCGGGACGGGTCGGCCAGCTCGCCGCCCTCGGCCAGCAGGGCCATGCCGTAGAGGAGCTCGGCCGTCTCGGCCAGGCCCTCGTCCTCCGGGCGGGCGGCGTGGGCCTCGCGCAGCCCCGAAACCAGCCCGTGCTCCGGGTTGAGCTCGAGGATGCGCTTGATCGGCGGCAGCTCCTGCCCCATCGCGCGGTACATCTTCTCCAGCGTCGGCGTCAGGTCGTGGGTGTCGCCGACGATGCAGGCCGGCGACGTCGTCAGCCGCGACGACAACCGGACCTCCTTGACCGTGTCGCCCAGCGCGGTCCCCATCCACGACAGCAGGCTCTCGAAGTCCTTATTCTGCTGTTCGCGGGCCACCTCGGTGGCCTTCTTGTCCTCTTCCGACTCGAGGTCGACCTGGCCCTTGGCGATCGACTGGAACTGCTTGCCGTCGAAGCCCGGCACCGAGTCGACCCACATCTCGTCGATCGGGTCGGTCAGCACCAGCACCTCGAAGCCCTTGGCGCGGAACGCCTCCATGTGCGGCGAGTTCTCGATCGCGGACCGCGACTCGCCGGTCATGAAGTAGATGTGCTCCTGGCCGTCCTTCATCCGCGAGACGTAGTCGCGCAGCGAAGTCGGCTTCTCCGCGTCGTGCGTCGAGGCGAACGACGAGATCTCGAGGATGGCCTCGCGGTTCTCGAAGTCGTCGAGCAGGCCCTCCTTGACCGCGCGGCCGAACTCGCGCCAGAACGTCGCGTACTTCTCGGCGTCGGCGGTCATCATCGTCTTGACCGTCGAGAGGACCTTCTTGACCAGGCGACGGCGGATCAGCTGGATCTGCCTGTCCTGCTGCAGGATCTCCCGCGACACGTTCAGCGAGAGGTCCTGCGCGTCGACCACGCCCTTGACGAACCGCAGGTACTCGGGGACCAGCGACTCGCAGTCGTCCATGATGAAGACGCGCTTGACGTAGAGCTGCACGCCGCGCTTGCGCTCCCGCAGGAACAGGTCCATCGGCGCGTGCGAGGGCAGGAACAGCAGCGCCTGGTACTCGAACGTCCCCTCGGCCTGCAGCCGGATCGTCTCCAGGGGGTCCTGCCAGTCGTGGCTGACGTGCTTGTAGAACTCGTGGTACTCGTCCTCGGTGACCTCGCTCGACGACCGCGCCCACAGCGCCTTCATCGAGTTGACGGTCTCGGCCTCGTCGCCCTCGCCCTTCATCCGGATAGGCCAGGTGATGAAGTCGGAGTACTTCTTCACGATCTCGCGGATCTTCGCCGCGGACGTGTAGTCGTAGAGGTGGTCCTCGGTGTCCTCGGGCTTGAGGTGCAGCGTGACCGCGGTGCCCTGCGGCGCGTCCTCGACCGGCTGGATCGTGTAGGTGCCTTCGCCGGTCGACTCCCAGCGGACGCCCTCGGCGGTGCCCGCGCGGCGCGTCACGAGAGTCACCTTGTCCGCGACCATGAAGCTCGCGTAGAACCCGACGCCGAACTGCCCGATCAGGTCCTGCGACGCCGCCGCGTCCTTCGCCTCCTTCAGCTTGGTCAGGAAGTCGGCGGTGCCGGACTTGGCGATCGTCCCGATCAGGGCGACGACCTCGTCGCGCGTCATGCCGATGCCGTTGTCGCGGACCGTGAGGGTGCGCGCTTCCGGATCGGTCTCGATCGCGATGTGCAGGTCGCCGGTGTCCGCCTCGAGGTCCTTGTCGCGGTAGGACTCCAGCCGCAGCTTGTCGAGGGCGTCGGAGGCGTTGGACACGAGCTCCCGCAGGAACGTGTCCTTGTTCGAATAGATCGAATGGATCATCAGCTGGAGCAGCTGACGCGCTTCCGACTGGAACTCCAGCGTCTCGATCGGGGCAGTCACTTCCATTCCTTCCGCATGTCCGGCGGCCGTTGTTGGGTCGATCCTACCGAGCGGGTCCGACAGTCCGGGACCGCGCACTTTATGAACGCAATCTAGGGACCCGCGGCTCCCGGTGTGATGCTGGCCACGCCCCGCTGTCGATCAAGGAGGATCGAGTGCCCGGACGCTTGCCCCGCTGGGCGGCCGTGTTCGCCGCCGCCTGTGCCCTGACCACCGCGTTCGCCGCGCCCGCCGCCGCGGCGGGCGTCGCCGACCGCCCCGTCCCGACCACCGGCTGCGGGCGCGCGCCCGGGATCCCGGCCGGGGTGACGACCACCCGGCACGTCACCTCCGGCGGCCTGGACCGCGAGTACACCGTCCACCTGCCGGCGCACTACAACCCGCACCGGCCGTACCCGCTGGTCCTGTCCTTCCACGGGCACAAGCGGACGTCCCAGTACCAGGAGGAGCTGTCCGGGTTCTCGGCGCTGGACGCGATCGCGGTCTACCCGCAGGGCCTGATCGGCACCGACGGCGAATCGGCCTGGACCGGCGCGCCGTATTCGGCCGCCGCCGACGACGTCCTGTTCACCAGCGACCTGCTCAACGCGCTGCAGCGTTCCCTGTGCGTCGACCCGAGCCGGATCTACGCCGCCGGGAAGTCCAACGGCGGCGGGTTCGTCGGCGTGCTGGCCTGCCGCATGGGCGGCCGGATCGCGGCCTTCGCGCCGGTGTCCGGGGCCTTCTACCCCCAGGGCGGCGCCTGCACGCCCCGCCGTCCGGTGCCGGTCCTCGACTTCCACGGCACGGCGGACACGACCATCCCCTACGCCGGCAACCCGGCGAAGGGCCTGCCCGCGCTCCCGGACTGGCTCGCGGCTTGGTCCACAAGGGACGGTTGCCGGCCGGACCCGGTGTCGTGGACGCCGGTCACCGGGGTCGTCGCCGAGAAGTGGCTCGGCTGCGACCGGCGCGGCGCCCTGGAGCACTACCGCGTGGAAGGCGCCGGGCACGTCTGGCCCAGCACCCGGCCCAACAACGACTCCGCGACGCCGACGGTGATCGACGCGACGCCGGTCATCTGGCGGTTCTTCCGCGCGCATCCCCTGTGGTGAAACGCGATTGACGCAGGTCAGGCCCCTCGGCGACGATTGATTTCACCAGGCGGGAAAGTCCCGCGTCCCCATCGTCGCAAACGGAGTGCGCTGTGAAAGTGCTTGTCCTGAACGCCGGCTACGAGCCGCTGCAGACCGTTTCGGTCCCGCACGCGATCCGCATGCTCGTGCGCCACGTCGCCGAGATCCACGAGGCCGAGGAGGGTCTCGCGTACGGGTTGTTCCCGCGCCCGAAGATCGTGCGGTTACTGCGTTACGTCGTCATGAAGTGGCGATATACGCAGCCGCCGCGCTGGTCCCGGCGCGGCGTGCTGGTCCGTGACGGCCACCGCTGCGCCTACTGCGGGCAGCGCGCCACCACGATCGACCACGTGACGCCGCTGAGCCGCGGCGGCGCCCGGACCGACTGGCTCAACACGGTCGCCGCGTGCGGTGGCACGGCCCGCAGCTGCAACGCCCGCAAGGCGGACAAGCTGCCGGCCGAAGCCGGGATGAAGCTGCGCTTCACCCCGTACGTCCCGGCGTGGGACCAGCTGCACCGGCCCGGCACCTGAGCACGGCCTGTCCGTCGGCACACCGGCGGGCAGGCCGTTAGGCTCGAACCGATCGCCACCCGCATCCGTGTGTTCCGTGTGCGCTGGGGAAGGCCGGGGAGGTCGCCGTGACCGACGCAGGAGAGCTGATCGCCGGGCGCTACCGGCTGGCCGAGCGGATCGGCCAGGGCTCGATGGGCGTCGTCTGGCGCGCCCGCGACGAGCGCCTGGACCGGGTCGTGGCGATCAAGCAGCTGGACTACGACGCGGCCATCGGGCCGGCCGCCGGCGACCAGGCCCACCAGCGGGCCCTGCGCGAAGCGCGGCTGACGGCCCGCCTGCGGCACCCGCACGCGATCACGGTGCACGACGTCGTCGAGGCGCCCGGCGGGCCCTACCTGGTGATGGAGTACCTGCCGTCGCGCAGCCTGGCGGAGCTCCTCCTCGACCGCGAGACCCTGCCCGCCGAGGAGGTGGCGCGCATCGGCGCGCCGATCGCGTCGGCGCTGGCCGCCGCGCACGCCGAAGGGGTCGTGCACCGCGACGTCACCCCCGGCAACGTCCTGCTCGGCGAGTCCGGCGTCGTCAAGATCGCCGACTTCGGCATCTCCCGCGCCACCGGCGAAGGCACCGTGACCGGCGGCGGCTTCATCGCGGGCACGCCGGCGTACCTGGCGCCCGAAGTCGCCGGGGGCCGGGAAGCCGGGTACCCGGCCGACGTCTTCTCCCTCGGGGCGACGCTCTACCGCGCACTGGAGGGCACTCCCCCGTTCGGCCACGACGACAACGCGATCGCGTTGCTGCTGCGCATCGCCAAGGAGGAGACCATCCCGCCGCGGCACCGCGGGCCGCTCGCCGAAGTGCTCACCCGGATGCTGCAGCGGGACCCCGAAGCGCGCCCGGCCATGGCGGAGGTCCAGGAGCTGTTCGAAGCGGTCACCGGCGGCCGTCCCCTGCCGCCGCCGCGGCCGCGGCCCCGCGCCGGAACCCGGCTCCTGCGTGTCCGCCGTCCGCGCCGACGGCTCGTCCTGGCGGGCGCCGCGGGCGCGGTGCTGCTGGCCCTCGGCGTGGTGATCGGGACGGCGATCGTCCCGGACGGCACACCGGTGGCCGCGCCGGTCCCGTCCACCCCCGCGGCACCGGCGAGCTCGACCCCCACCCCGACGACCCCGGCCGACCTGGGCTGCGCCGCCCGCTACGAGGTGACGAACTCCTGGCCCGGCGGCTACCAGGTCGAGGTGACGGTGCGCAACGACCGGTCCGCGGGCCTGTCCGGCTGGAGCGTCCGCTGGCAGCTGCCCGCCGGTCACCGCATCAGCGGCTTGTGGAACGGCACCTTCTCGGTCGATGGTTCCACGGTGACGGTCGAAAACGCCGCCTGGAACGCGAAGCTCGACGCGGACAAGACCACGACGTTCGGCCTGATCGCCCTGACGCAGAACGGAAGTGACGACGCCCGCCCGGCGCTCACCTGCCGGACGCTCTGACCACGGGAGGCACCGTGAGTACGACACGCGTGGACGCCAGGCGCAGATCGATCCAGTTCGACGGGCGGACAATCACGCTCCGGATCGACACGAAGACCATGGGCATCGTCCCCGACTGGGCCCACCACAAGTTCCCGGTCGCCGAGACGAATATCCGGCACCGCGCGGCGACAACATGGAAACGCGGTCAGATCGTTTTCGAGAAACCGGGAGCGCCCACGGACGTGGTCACGAACGTGCCGCTCTTCGCCGACAAGCTGCCCGGCAACGTCTTCGAGTACGCGTACCCGAAGCTCGCCAAGGTCAAGGAGTTCCTGGAAGCCGTGGAGAAAGCCAGGAAGAAGTAACTTCACGGGCCGCCCGCTCGAGCCGGTCCAGCACCGCCGAGACGTCCGGCCGCCGCGCCAGGCCCGCCCGCGTCACCGCGAACACCTTGCGCGTCAACGGTTCCCGCAGCGGGTGCAGGCTGACGCCGAGTGGCCCGCCGGGCAACGCCATGGCCGGGACCAGTGCCACTCCCGCGCCCGCTGCCGCGAGGGCGACGAGCACGGCGAAGTCGGCGGATTCCGCGGCGATCTCCGGCACGAACCCGGCCGCACCGCAGGCGCGCTGGATCATCGCGTAACACGACAGGTCGGCCGTCGGCACCAGCCACGGCCGGCCGGTGAAGGCGGCCAGGTCCACCGGTTCGCCGTCGGCCGGCCCCGGCGACGCCGGGTCCCGCGCCAGCAGGACCGGGTCTTCGAGCAGGATCCGCTCCGCGCACCGGGGCGGGATCTCCCGCGGTAGGAGCGAATACCCGTGCACCACCGCAACGTCGACGTCCTGCCGGAGCAGCGACTCGAGGGCGGCGTCGGGCTCCTGCTCCACCAGGCGCAGGGAGACCGGCCCGCCCCACGCCCGCGGCAGGAGCTGCCGGGCCGCGGAGGCGAAGGCCGCCACGCGGACCGTGCCGGTGCCGCCGTTCCCGGCCGCCGCGGCCAAGGCCGATTCCGCGGCGGCGAGGTCGTCGAGGATGACTTCGGCGTGCGAGAGCAGCAGCCGTCCGGCCGGGGTGAAGGCGAGCGTACGGCCCCGTTTCTCCAGCAGCGGGACACCGGCTTCGCGTTCGAGCGCAGCCAGGTGCTGCGAGACGGCGGGCCCGGTCAGGTGCAGGGCCGCCGCCGTCGCGGCCACGGTCCGGTGCTGGGCCAGTCCGTGCAGGACGCGCAGGCGACGCAGCTCCAACATGAAGTCCGGCTTCCTGATCGAGCAAGAAAGAGTAACTAGTACTTCAGTATCCTACCGCCGACGATGGGCTGGTGAAGCCGAAAGCGACCGCGGCACTGGCCGTCACCGTCGTCCTGTGGGCGTCGGCGTTCCCCGCGATCAAGGTGGGCCTCGAGGGCTACGGCGTCGCCGGGCTGTCGTTCGCCCGGCTCGCGGTGGCGTCGGCCGTGCTGCTGCTCGCCGCGCCCGTGCTGGGCGTCCGCCGGCCGCGCCGCGCGGACCTGCCGGCGATCGCGGGGTGCGGGCTGGCCGGGATGAGCGCCTACCAGCTGCTGCTCAACTGGGGTGAGGTGCACGTCCCCGCGGGCACCGCGAGCCTGCTCGTGTCGGTGGCGCCGGTGTTCAGCGCGCTGCTCGCGGCGGCGTTCCTGGGAGAGCGGCTGACCGCGGCGAAGCTGCTGGGCAGCGCGGTGACCCTCGGCGGCAGCGCGCTCATCGCCACGGGTGGCGGCCTGGGTTACTCGGGCGCGGCGTGGGCCGTGCTGACCGCCGCGGCCGTCCAGGCGGTGTACCACCTCGCGAGCAAGCCGTTGCTGCGGCGCTACACCGGGCTCGAGGTCGCCTGCTACGCGATGTGGGCCGGGACGCTGTTCCTCGCGCCGCTCGCACCGCAGGCCGTGCACGCCTTCGCGAGCGCGCCCCCGGAAGCCACGCTGTCCGTGGTGTTCCTCGGCGCGTTCCCGTCGGCGGCCGGGTTCGTCGCCTGGGGGTACGCGGTGGCCCGGCATTCGCTCACGGTCGCGACGGCGGCCCTCTACCTCGTGCCCGCGGTGGCGCCGGCGGTGGCGTTCGGCTGGCTCGGCGAGCGGCCGAGCTGGGTGGATCTCGCGGGTGGGGCGCTCAGCGTCGCCGGCGTCGTCCTGATCGGGACCACGGTCCGTCGTTGGGCCGGTCGGGGTAATTCGGAAGAGATCGACAACCCGGCTCAACGGCCGGGGCAGCCGGCTCGTCGGTAGTGGTGATCGATCACCACACGGAGGTGCCAGTGCGAAGAACATTTTCGGTGTTCGCGGTCCTGCTCGCCGGTGCGGCGGGCGTGGCCGGGCTCGCCCCGCCGGCCGCGACCGCCGCGACCGCCGGGGTCCCGTCGCCGACCGTCACGCTTCCCACCGGGGACCGGGTCACCGTCGGGACCACCCCGGACGGGCGGGACACGTTCGAGGTGCGGCCGGCCGCGGACAAGGGCATGGCGCGGGCGCTCGTGCACCTGCGGCTCGGCGGCCGCGACTACGAGGTGCCCGGCACCGCGTTGCCCTACCTGGGGCGCGGGCTCGACCTGAGCCTGTTCGACATCAAGGCGCTGCTGGCCGGCGCGAAGGCTCCGGTGGACACCGCGACCTTCGGCGCCGCGCTGGCCCGGCAGTTCAAAGAAGACAGCGCCCGCGGCCGGTTCGGCGGCCAGGGCCTGTTCGCGAACGGCGTCCGCTACGCCCTGCCGGGAGCGCCGAAGCGGCCGGCGGCCCAGCCGCGGTCGGTGATGCGGACCGTGTCGCTCGACGCCACCGACATCGCGGGCAAGCCCGCCGACACCGGCATCGCGTTCCTCTACAACACCGACGACGGCAACACCCTCGCCCCGGACGAGAACTTCAACTACTTCTTCGGCGGCACGGCCAAGTTCAGCGTGCCGGACGGCAACTACAGCGCCCTCGGCGTGTTCTGGACGACCGACGCCGACGGCAACCCGACCGAGCTGCGGTTCAGCGCGCAGCCGGAGTTCACGGTGAAGGCGGACAGAGGAGTCCGCGTCGACGCGAAACGGGCGTCGAGCAAGCTGACCTGGGTGACCCCGCGCCCGGCGCTGCTGGACGACACCGGCTTCCTGTTCCGCCGGGCCGCCAAGACCGGGCCGGCGCTGCTCGTCGACTTCGACGCCGGGCCCGGCGTGCCGATTTCGGTGTCGCCGACGAGCACGCCGGTGCGCACCGGCGCGTTGCAGACCTATCCGTACAGCAGGCTCGTCTCCCCGCCCGGACCGGGCACGCCGTACGAATACGTGCTGCAGAAGGCGAGCATCGGCGTGATCCCGCAGCAGCGGTACGTGATCACGGCGAAGGACGTCGCCGCGGTCGACGCCACCTACTTCAGCGAGTACTCCTCGCTCGGCATGCGTCAGCGCAGCGGGATGTTCACGTTCGAGGACGTCAACGGACGGGCGGGGCACCCGATCCAGCTGCCGCGCAAGCAGACCGAGTACGTGTCGGCGGCACCGGACCTGGGGTGGTTCGGCGGGTTCGCGAAGTACACCCTGCCGGGGTCCGGCTGGGCGGGGGGCCAGCGCGAGCCGTTCCACACCTACCAGGGCGGCTCGTCGGTCACCGAGGACTGGAACCGTTTCCCCCTGCACCCCGCCGGCGAGGTGGCCCTGCTGCCGCTGAACGACGGCCGGGCCTACACGTTGCCCGGCGCGACCCGGGCGGGCGATCTGCTGCGATTCTCGATCACACCGTTCAGCGACAACCAGCCCGGTCACACCG
The DNA here is from genome assembly GCF_031625235.1 of Amycolatopsis sp. 505. Taxonomy (NCBI): domain Bacteria; kingdom Bacillati; phylum Actinomycetota; class Actinomycetes; order Pseudonocardiales; family Pseudonocardiaceae; genus Amycolatopsis; species Amycolatopsis sp. 505. Next base: position 310,395 of record NZ_JACKQP010000011.1, on the reverse strand, counting down.
GCTACGGTTTCTCCGGCGAGTCCCGGGACACCATCACCGGGTCCTACCGCTTCACCCAGGACGGCACCACCCTGGCCGAAGGCACTCCGCTGGGCGCCGGCGCGGCCGCGTTCGACACGGAGGTCGCGCCCGGGCCGTCGACGTTGGGGCTCACCATCGACGCCGGGCGCACCGGGCCGATGTACCACCAGAGCACCGCGAGCCACACGGAATGGACGTGGCAGTCGCAGCACGTCGAAGGCGTCACCCTGCCGCCGACGCTGTACTGCGCCCGCGGGGACGGCGGGCCGGACCGGAACTGCGCCGTCGAACCGCTGCTGACGCTGGGGTACGCCGTCGGCGGGCTGCGGCCGGACGGGTCCACGGTCTCCGGTCCGCAGAGCCTGGACCTCACGGTCGGGCACCTGCAGCAGAGCACCGGTTCGCCGGTGACGGCCGCGACCGTGCAGTACTCGACCGACGGCACGACCTGGCAGGACGCGGCCGTCACCGCCCGCGGCGACGGCGTCTTCCACGCGGGCTTCTCCGCGACGACGGAGGCGTTCCGCGGCACCGACGTCTCCCTGCGCGTCACGGCCGCCGACGCGGCCGGGGCGACCATCGCCGAGACGATCACCGCCGCCTACCACGTCTACGTGTCATGAGGGGACTGTCCACAGTGAGCAGGAGATGGCTCGGAGTGCTGGCCGCCGCGGTGGCGGCCGTCGGCGTGGTCACCCCGGCGGCGAGTGCCGCACCGGGGCCGCGCGCGGCGTGTCCGGAGCAGCCCGGCGTGCTGCGCTGCCTCACCACCTACACGCCGGGCGCGGCCCGCGGCTTCGGCCCGGCCGGCTGGGGTGCCGACGACCTGGCGTCGGCCTACGGGCTGCCCGCCTCGGCGGGGCCGGACACCGTCGTCGGCATCTCGATCGCCTTCGACGCACCGAACCTGGAGGCCGACCTGGCCGCGTACCGGGCGCAGTACGGCCTGCCGCCGTGCACGACGGCGAACGGCTGCTTCCGCAAGGTCAACCAGCAGGGTGCCGCGGCGCCGCTGCCGGAGGTGAGCTTCAGCTGGGCCCTGGAGTCCACTTTGGACGTCTCGATGGTGTCGGCGGCGTGCCCGTCCTGCCGGATCCTGGTCGTGGAGGGCAACACCCCCGGGTTCGCCGACCTGGCGGAGACGGCGGACACCGCGGTGCGGCTGGGCGCGAAGGTGGTGTCGAACAGCTACGGCGCGCGGGAGAACGGTGCGGCGCTGGCGTACGCGAGCCACTACCAGCACCCCGGCGTGACGGTGGTGGCGTCCTCCGGCGACAGCGGCTTCACGGCGGCGAGCTACCCGGCGGTGCTGGCCTCGACGATCTCGGTCGGCGGCACGTCGCTGGCCCGCGACCCGGACTCCCCGCGCGGCTGGGCGGACTGGGCGTGGACCTACGGCGGCAGCGGCTGTTCGGCGTACATCGCGAAGCCGAAGTGGCAGCAGGACGCCCACTGCGGCAAGCGGACGGTCGCGGACGTGTCGGCGGCGGCCGAGGACATCGCGATCCACTACGCGGACGCGGGCGGCTGGCTCCCGGCCAGCGGCACGAGCGCTTCGGCGCCGTTCGTCGCCGGCCTGATCGGCCGTTCGGGGCACGCGGGCGTCACCCAACCGGCGGCCCTGTACGCGAACGCGGGGTCGTTCACCGACGTGACGACGGGCCACAACGACCCGGCGGGCGGCGGCAAGAAGTGCGGCGGCGACTACCTGTGCGTCGCGGGCCCGGGCTATGACGCGCCGACGGGGGTCGGCGTGCCGAACGGGCTGGCGGGCTTCTGACGGAACCGGTGGCGCGGGCTCGCTCGCCCGCGCCACCGGGTTCCCGGTCAGGGGGTTTCGAGCCCCGCGCGGCACAGCCCGCGCTCGTAGGCCAGCAGCCCGGCCCCGGTCCGGTGCGCGCACCCCAGTTTCCGCACCACCCTGGCCACGTACTCCCGCACCACCGGCTCCGGCAGCTCCAGCCGTTCGGCGATTTCGGCGTTCGTCAGGGCCGCGCCCACCGCCGTCAGCACCTCGGTCTCCCGGGCCGAAAGCCGGTCGACCGCCGCCATCCGCTCGTCGCGCGGGCCGGACAACCGGGTCGCCGCCGACACCTGACGGCGAGAGACGTCCGAGGACAGCACCAGGTGGCCGTCCGCCGCCAAGCGGACCACCTTGAGCACGTCCCGCCGCGGGGCCGAACGCAGCAGGAACCCCGCCGCGCCGTCGCGGAGGGCGCGCAGGATGCCCGCGTCCGAGTCGAACGTCGCCAGCGCCACCACCGCCGGCCGGTGGGGGAACTCCTCCGGCCGGCTCAGGCGCAGGTCCAGCAGCAGCACGTCCGGCAACCGCCGGCGGAGGGAGCCGCGGGCGGCCGTCGCGTCGGGGACCGCGCCCACCAGCTCGATGCCGTCCGCCTCGGCGAGGACCGTGCTCAGGCGTGCTCGCACCGCCGGGTCGCGTTCGGCCACCAGGACCCGGACCGGCGGCGGCACGAGCACCGCGTCAGTCCTTCGGCCGCAGGCGGATCAACGGCAGGTCGGTCTTCGAAGCACCGACCAGGTCCCGGCCGCCCGGGCCGCGCAGCCGCACCTCCCGGAACCGCACCGACGACAGCTGCGCGGCTTCGATCGGGTAGACGTCGCCGTAGCGCTTGATCTTGTCCACCAGCTCCTTGCCGAGCAGCTCGACCAGGCCCGCGTGCCGGGTCGCGCCGCCGCCCAGCGGGACGTCCAGCTGCTTGCGGACCTCGGGGAACCGCTGGTCCAGCTCCACGGCCAGCTGGTGGATCGTGACGTAGGCCGGGCCGAAGTCCTCGGCGTCGGGACCCGGCGGGATCTCCTTGAGCACCTTGATGAGCTTGTCGTCCATCCCGAGCTTGTCCCACAACGTCACGTCTTTTCCTCCGCTCCCGACCGCCGTTGGTCTACCAGAGGACCGGCACGCGGTCCACTCCCCCGGTGACACGGTTGGTCCGGATCCGGAGTTCATCGACCCCGGCGGCCAGGCGCAACCCCGGGAACCGCCGGAACAGCGACCCGAAGACGACGCGCAGTTCGGTGCGGGCGAGGCTGGCACCGATGCAGAACCAGCCACCGTAGGCGAAGGCGACGTGCGAGTTGGGCTTGCGTTCGGGGTCGAACGTCTCCGCCGACGGGAACACGGTTTCGTCCCGGTTGGCGGCGGCGATCGCCAGCACGACGGCGTCCCCGCGGGCGATCGTGACGCCGCCGAGCTCGACGTCGTCGTGCGCGTACCGCAGCACGCCGAGCCCGCTCGGGGCGGACATCCGCAGGATTTCCTCGACGACGCCGTGCACGCGGCCTTCGGGGTCGGCGGCCAGCGCGTCCCGGCGGGCGAGGTCGCTGAGCAGGTAGAGCACGCCGAGGTCGATCCGGTTGGACGTCGTCTCGTGACCGGCGAACAGCAGCCCGGCGGCCAGGCGGGCGAGGTCGTCGTCGCCGAAGGACGGGTCGCCGGCCTGCGCGCGGACCATGTCCGAGACGACGTCCTGGCCCGGATTCCGCCGCTTGGTGGCGGCGAGCCGGCTCATGTAGGCGGTGAACTCGTCGAGCGCGGCGTCGGCACCGTCACCGATGTCCATCCGGCCCATCCGGTCCGACAGCACCCGGAAGGTGTCGCGGTCCTCGTACGGGACGCCGAGCAGTTCGCAGATCACCAGCACCGGCAGCGGGAACGAGAGGTGCTCGTGCAGGTCGACCGGGTCGTCGCCGGCGCGTGCTCGTTCCATCGCGTCGAAGCAGCCGTCGGCGAGTTCCTGCACGTGCCCGGCGAGCCGGCGGATCCGGTTGGCGGAGAAGGCGGGCACGAGCATCCGCCGCATCCGCGCGTGCTCGGCGTGCTCGGTCTCGTGGTCGCCTTGCGGGCGGCTGAGGATGGCGGCGTCGGACAGCGCCGACGCCTCCTCCGGAGCCGGGTGCGAGCGCCCGAACCGCGGATCGGTGAAGGCGGCCCGCACCTGCTCGAACCCGGTGACCAGCCAGGCCGGATCCCCGGCCGGCGTGGTCACGGCGACCACCGGCCCCTGCCGGCGCAGCACCTGGAACAGCGGCGCGATCTCCAGGACGTTCGGCCGCGGGAACGGCAGCCGCGGCGAATCCGTGGTGGCGGTCATGGCTTTCTCCTCCCGGTGCGCGGCCGGCAGGCGCGAACCCGGGCGGGCCGGTCTCCGGCCGCTCCCCCGGTCCCCCCGCGATCCACGGTACTCAGGAACGGCGTGATCAGGCCGGGAACGCGAGTTCCCCGCCCGATCGGGCCAGCGCGTCCGCCCGGGAGGACCGGAACTGTCGGTGGCCACCGGTATCGTGGAAACCGGGGGCCGGAGGCCAGACCCCGCCACGATCGCGCCGACGCCCCGGGCCTGGGCTCTGGCAAAGCCGGTCTGCGCGGTGCGAGGTCGCGTCGGTCGGTAAGCGGATCGGTGCCCACCACCCCGAAGCCGCGATTGTCACTACGGCCGGTGGTACCGCGTCAAGGCGGGAAAGCGTGCCTTGACCCGGCACCACCGTCCGCGTGCTGGCTTCGGATCGGGGCGGCGGGGCAGGCCTGGGCGGGGTGCAAGTCCGGCGTCAACGTCCCGCTCGCGCGAACCGGCGCCGCCGCCGCCCCTACAACAGCTTCCAAGCCTGCGTCAGCGCCTCCCGCAGGATTCCCTCCATCTCGTCGAACTCCGCCTGATCGCACACCAGCGGCGGCGACAGTTGCACCACCGGCTCGGCCCGGTCATCGGCCCGGCAGTACAGCCCACCCTCGAACAACGCCTCCGACAGGAATCCCCGTAGCACCCGCTCCGATTCGTCGGCCGAGAACGACTCCTTCGTCGTCTTGTCCTTCACCAGCTCGATGCCGTAGAAGAACCCCGCCCCGCGGACGTCCCCGACGATCGGCAGGTCCAGCAGGCGGTCCAAAGTGGACCGGAACGCGTCCTCCCGCCGCAGCACGTGGCCGTAGAGGTCCTCCCGCTCCATCAGATCGAGGTTCGCCAAGGCCACCGCGCACGACACCGGGTGCCCGCCGTAGGTGGATCCGTGCATGAACGTCGTGGCGCCGCGCGTGAACGGTTCCATCAACCGCTCCGACGCCAGCACCGCCCCCAGCGGCGCGTACCCCGACGTGAGCCCCTTTGCCGTGGTGATGATGTCCGGCTGGTAGCCGTACCGCTTGGCCGCGAAGTCGTACCCCACCCGGCCGAACGCGCAGATCACCTCGTCGGACACCAGCAGCACGTCGTGCTTGTCGCAGATCTCGCGCACCCGCGCGAAGTAGCCGGGCGGCGGCACGAAACACCCACCGGTGTTCTGCACCGGCTCCAGGAAGACCGCCGCGACGGTGTCCGCCCCCTCGAACTCGATCGCCTGCTCGATCTGGTCGGCGGCCCAGCGGCCGTACGCCTCGTAATCGCCGGCGTGCTCGGGTGCGCGGTAGAAGTTCGTGTTCGGCACGCGCAGGGTGCTCGGCACCAGCGGCTCGAAGTCCGCCTTCGCGCCCGGGATGCCGGTGATCGACAGCGCGCCCTGCGACGTCCCGTGGTAGGCCAGCGCGCGGCTGACCACCTTGTGCTTGCCCGGTTTCCCGACGAGCCTGAAGTACTGCTTGGCCAGCTTCCACGCCGTTTCGACGGACTCGCCGCCGCTCACGGTGAAGAACACGCGGTTCAGGTCGCCGGGGGCGGCGTCGGCCAGCCGTGAAGCCAGTTCGATCGCCGTCGGGTGCGCGTGGCCCCACAGCGGGAAGTACGCGAGCTGCTTCGTCTGCCGTGCCGCCGCCTCCGCGAGTTCCTCGCGGCCGTGGCCGACCTGGACCGCGAACAGCCCGGCGAGCCCGTCCAGGTAGCGCCTGCCCCGGGAATCCCAGATGTAGGGGCCTTCGCCGCGCACGATCACCGGGACGTCGGTCTCGTCGTAGGCGGAGTGGCGAGTGAAGTGCATCCAGAGGTTGCTGCGAGCGGCCTGGGCGAGATCGGCGGTAGCGGTCATGCCCTGGTTATCGCACGTCCCGGCCGCCGGGCGCAAGCGATTCAGTCGTCCAGACGAACTTGGACGACTAATTCATGATCTCTTTGCCGCGACTACCTTCGGATTTAGTCGTCACGGTCAGCGAGTGCCCCACTGGTAAGTCTGCTTCCGCAGCTTGAGGTAGACCATCGCCTCCGCGTGGCGAACACCGGGCAGCGCGCGGATCCGCGTCGAGATCAGCTGGAGCAGCGCCTCGTCGTCGGCGCAGACGGCCTCGCAGAGCAGGTCGTAGCGCCCGGCGCAGAGGATCACGTACGCGATTTCGTCCATTTCGGCCAGTGCGTCGCCGACCGGTTCCAGCGGGCCGTCGACCGTGATCGCGATCATCGCCTGCCGGAACAGCCCGACCTGCAAGGGATCCGACACGGCGACGATCTGGATGACGCCGGAGTCCGACAGCCGCTGCACCCGCTGCCGGACCGCGGCCTCGGACAGGCCGACCGCCTTGCCGATGGTCGCGTACGCGCGCCGCCCGTCTTCCTGCAGCTGCGCGATGATCTGCCGCGAGATGTCGTCGAGCACCGGCGGGGCGGGCCGGCCGGCGGTGTCCTGGCTGCTCACGCCCCGGATCATCCCCGAGACGGGGGACGCCAGGCAAACCCGCCACGCCGTGACGGTGCGTGACTGAATCCGAATGACCCAAGGCCTTCAGACAACGATTTCGGTCGTCAAAGGCGCGTTGACAACACCGAATCGGTGCTGTTCCATCCGTCGCACCCTGCACCTCGGCCGGAGGGAACGCCGATGCCCCGCACTCCCGCCCCGCCCGACGTCACCGCCACCGCGACCCCGAAGAAGACCCTCACCCGGTCCATCGGCGTCGGCGGTGGCACCCTGCTCACGCTCAGCTGCGTGACACCGGCGTCGTCGCTGTTCGTCCTCGTGCCCCCGCTGTTCGCCGACCTGGGCACGGGCACCGCGCTCGCGATCGCCCTCGCGGTGCTGCTCTGCGTCGGGATCGCCTTCTGCTACTCCGAGCTGGGCACGCTGGTGCCGAGCGCCGGCGGCGAGTACGCCATGGTGACGACGGTGGCGAACCGGTTCGCCGGCTGGCTGACGTTCATGCTGTCGTTCGTCGTCATCCTCGTCGTGCCGCCGATCATCGCGATCGGCGTCGCCGGCTACCTCGCCGCCGTCGTCGACGTCGACCCGTCGGTCGCCGGGGCGCTGGTCATGCTCGCAGGCACCGCGATGGGGCTGCTCAACCTGCGTTCGAACGCCTGGATCACCGGGATCTTCCTGGTCATCGAGATCGTCGCGATCTTCGTCGTGTCGCTGCTCGGCTTCACGCACACCACGCAGAGCCCGGCCGTGCTGGTCGAGCCGAGCCTCGGCACGAGCGGGATCGGGCTGATCGCCGTGGTCACCGGGCTCGCCGTCGCGTTGTTCGTCGTGCAGGGCTTCAGCACCGCCGTCTACCTGGCCGAGGAGATGCGCGAGCCGCGCCGGACCGTCGCCAGGACGGTGTTCTGGACGCTCGGGATCAGCGCGGTCGTCATCCTGGTGCCGGTCGTGGCGATCACCCTGGCCGTGCCGGACACCGCCGCGCTCGCCGGCGTCGACCTGACCGCGCTGGTCACCGGCTGGAGTTCGGCGGCGGTCGGCGTGGCGATCAGCCTGTGCATCGCGGCGGCGATCGTCAACGCGGTGATCGTCATGGTCATCCAGAACTCGCGGGTGCTCTTCTCCTCCGCGCGCGACCAGGCCTGGCCGACGCCGGTCAACCGCGCGATGAGCGTGGTGAGCGAGCGGTTCGGCGCGCCCTGGGTCGCGACGCTGGTGACCGGGCTGTCCGAAGCCGTCCTGTGTTTCGTGCCGGTGGACACGCTGAGCGGCGTCACCGGGGTCGCCGTCGTCGCGCTGTACCTGAGCGTCGCGGCGGCCGCACTCGGCGCGCGCCGGGCGGCGCACCGGAAGCCGCACGTGTGGCGGATGCCGGCGTGGCCGCTCGTGCCCGGGCTGGCCGTCGCGGCGCTGGCCTACGTCCTGGTCGAGCAGAGCGCGCTCGACCTGGGCATCACCGCGGGCGTTCTGGTGGTGTCGGCGCTGTACTGGTGGGGGTACCTGCGCCGGCGTCCCGGACGGTGGGTCGTGACGGTCCCCGAGGAATAGCCGTCGCCCTATCGGGGTAACCCTCCCGCGCTCAACCTTCGGGGCCGTTCACCCGTATTGACCCCCGGCAGGGATTTCGGCGAGGGGACGACGGATGCGCAGACCCGCTGTTGGGCTCCTCCTCGGCGCGGTGCTGGTCACGGCGGCGTGTTCGGCACCGCGCACCACGACGCCGAGCCCGATCGCCGAGCCGGTGCCGGTGACCACGACGCCGGCCACGACCACGAGCACCACTCCCCCGCCCGCGCCGCCGTGCGCCGTCACGACCGGCGCGTGCGTGAGCCTGGCGCAGCGGCTGGCCTGGCTGCTGCGGGACGGCCGGGTGGTCCGCGGCCCGGTCCCGGCCGGGTTCGGGCCACCCGACCAGGCGACCCCGGCCGGGTCGTTCCACGTCGTGTGGAAGGACCGCGAGCACCGCAGCAGCCAGTACGGCACCGACATGCCCAACTCGGTGTTCTTCGCCGCCGGCGGCATCGCCTTCCACGCCGGGCCGCTCGACGCGCCCTCGCACGGCTGCGTCCACCTGACCGACGCCGATTCGGCGGCGTTCTTCGACGGGCTGAACGTCGGCGACGCGGTGCAGGTCTTGTAGGCTCCTTCCCTGTTGGACACTTCCACCGTCGTCTCCCGGCTGCGCGCCGCGGGTTGCGTGTTCGCCGAGGATGAGGCCGATCTCCTGGTCGCCGCGGCCACCACCCCCGCGGAACTCGGCGTGCTCGTCGAGCGGCGGGTCGCCGGGCTGCCGCTGGAACACCTGCTGGGCTGGGCGGAGTTCCACGGCCTGCGCGTCGTCGTGCGGCCCGGGGTCTTCGTGCCGCGGCACCGCACCGGGTTCCTGGTCGACGTCGCCGTCTCGCTCGCGCCGCCGGACCCGGTGGTGCTCGACCTGTGCTGCGGTTCCGGGGCGCTGGGTGCCGCGTTCGCCGCGGTGTCCCCGCCGCGTGAGCTGCACGCCGCCGACGTCTCGCCCGACGCGGTTTCGTGCGCGCGGCTCAACCTCCCGGATGCCGCGGTGTACCAGGGCGATCTGTACGACGCGCTGCCGTCGTCCCTGCGCGGCCGGGTCTCGGTACTGCTGGCGAACGTGCCGTACGTGCCTTCGGACGCCGTCGCGACGATGCCGCCGGAAGCTCGCCTGCACGAGCCGCTGGTGGCGCTCGACGGCGGTGCGGACGGCCTGGATCTCGCCCGGCGCGTCGCCGCAGGTGCGCCGGAGTGGCTCGCTCCGGGTGGGACGCTGCTGATCGAATCGAGCGAGCGGCAGGCGCCGGTGCTGGCGGAAACCCTTGCTGCAGTGGGGTTGTCGCCGCTTGTGCACTCCTGCGACGACCTGGGTGCGACCGTCGTGACCGGCACCGCGAAATTGTGACCTCACGTTTCGCCGCCCCCGGACGTCTACCTCATGTGATCGTGAAACCGTTCGAGCAAGTCGTCACCGAGCACGGGCCGATGGTCCTCCGGGTCTGCCGGGCCGTGCTCGGGCCGGCCGATGCCGAAGACGCCTGGTCGGAAACGTTCCTGGCGGCGCTGAAGGCGTACCCCGAGCTGCCCGCCGACGCGAACGTCCAGGCGTGGCTCGTCACGATCGCGCACCGCAAGGCCGTCGACGTCACCCGCGCGCAGGCCCGCGGCCCGATCCCGGTCGAGGAGGTGCCGGACCGGCCCGGCGGCGCGGCCGCGTGGAACGGCGACCTGTGGGACGCGCTGGCGAGGTTGCCGGACAAGCAGCGCATCGCCGTCGCCTACCACTACCTGGCCGGGCTGCCGTACCGCGAAATCGCGGAGATCACCGGAGGCACGGTCGAGGCCGCCCGGCGCGCCGCCGCCGACGGCGTCAAGTCACTGCGGGCCGTCTACCCCCTGGAAGGAGCGCACTCATGACGGACATGTTCCAGTTCTTCGGCAACGAGATCCTGCTCGATTCGAGCGTGATGCACGAGCGGCTGGTCGCCGACGCGGCGCGCCAGGGCCTGCTGGACGTCGCCTACCACACGGTCGATACCCCGCTCGGCCCCCTGCTGCTGGCGGCCACCGAGCAGGGCCTGGTGAAGGTGGCTTTCGACCGCCAGGACCACGACGCGGTGCTGGCCGAGCTGGCGGCGGCCATCAGCCCCCGCATCCTCCGGGCCCCGGCCCGCCTGGACCCGGTGGCCCGCCAGCTGGAGGAGTACTTCACCGGCCGGCGGCAAGCCTTCGACGTCCCCCTGGACCTCCGCCTGGCCCGCGGCTTCCGCCGCGCGGTGCTGGACCACCTGGCAGAGATCGCGTACGGCCGAACGGAAAGCTACGCCCAGGTAGCAGCGGCGGCGGGCAGCCCGAAGGCGGTCCGCGCGGTGGGCACGGCCTGCGCATTGAACCCGGTACCGGTGGTCCTGCCCTGCCACCGGGTAGTCCGCTCGGACGGCTCGTACGGCCAGTACGCGGGCGGCCCGGAAGCCAAGCGAGCCCTGCTGACCCTGGAGGCAGCGTGACGCCCACGTCGCCGCCGCCCGGGCCGCGCTGACCACCGGCGCCGACAACCCGGCCCGCCGGCGGTGGTGCTCGCGTCTCGCCGCGTCGCCCACGTGTCCGGCTCTCCCCGATGCGCGCGACAGCACGCCGCCGCCACCAAGCGGTCCTCGTCTCTCGCCGTACCCATCCCGACGCAGCGCGACAGCAGGCGGCGGCCACCACCTTGGCCGCGCCGGCCGCCGAGACCACCAACCCGCGCACTCAACCCGCCACCGGCCGCGCTCCCCCATCCCCCGCCCCGACGGCCGCGCGCCCAACCAGCCACGGAACCAACGTGACCACGCTCGAAAACACGCCTCCACCGATCGCGTCGCGGCCGCCGAGATCAACAACCACGACCGCACACTCAACGCGGCGGCGGGGCTCGCCTGCTCCCGCGTCGCCCGACCGACGGCCTCGAAGAACGCGCCGCCGTAGCCAACTAAGCCGCGCCAACCACCGCAACCGCAACCGCACACCCGGCCCGCTGCCGGCGCCACTCCCTCCTCCGGCAGTCCACCAACAAGCCCCACCGACCAAGAAGGCACCATGAAAACGTTCGAAGAACGCGTCGCCGCGGCGGACTGGGCCGCGGTGGCCGACGAGGTCGATGACTACGGCTGCGCGCTCTTACCGCAGCTGCTCACCCCGGCCGAGTGCGCGCGTCTCATCGCACTCTGGGACCAGCCATCACACTTCCGGGCGACCGTGAACCTCCGCCGTCACCGCTTCGGCGACAACGGCGACTACCACTACTTCGCCTCGCCGTTCCCGGAACCCGTGCAACGCCTGCGCCAGGCGCTCTACCCACGCCTGCTGCCGATCGCCCAAGACTGGTTCGCAAAGCTCGGCCGGCCGGCGGAGTGGCCGTCCACTTTGGACGAGTGGCTGGCGGTGTGCCACGCCGCGGGGCAACAGCGGCCGACGCCGATCCTGCTGCGGTACGAGACCGGCGGCTGGAACGCGTTGCACCGCGACCTCTACGGCGACAAGGTGTTCCCGCTGCAGGTGGTGATCAACCTCAACGACCCGGGCACCGATCACACCGGCGGCGAGTTCCTCCTCGTCGAGCAGCGGCCGCGCGCCCAGTCCCGCGGCACGGCGACCCTCATCCCGCAGGGCCACGGCCTGGTCTTCACCACCCGCGACCGGCCGGTCCGCTCGGCCCGCGGCTGGTCGGCGGCCCCGGTCCGCCACGGCGTTTCCGCAGTCCGCTCGGGCCGCAGGCACACCCTCGGCCTCGTCTTCCACGACGCAGCATGACTTCCCCCGAACTCGAGGCGCTGCTGGGCTTGATCGGCCGAGCCCGGCACATCGTCATCGGCACGGACACGCCGTCCCGCCCCGACGGCGAGCAGATCGCCACGGCCTGGGGTGGCTTGGTGCTGGCCACGGTGACCTGGCCCGAGACGGCGGCCTCGTGGCTGCGCCAGGCCCGCCGCTTCGCCGCGCCGGAGCCGGACGCGTGGGTCGTCAGCGCCACCCCGGCCGGCTGGGCGGGCATGGCGCGGCGGTTGCAGCTCTCGACGTCCTGGAGTCCACATCGAACCTTTGCCACCTCGGCGCTGGCCGGCTACCCCATCCCGGGCCTGCGCGGCGCCCACCCGGACGGCACAACCTGGGAGACCTCATGAAGCACGCAGTACTGGATTCCCCGATCGGCCAGCTGACCGTGACCGGCGACGGCGACACCGTGACCGGCCTGTACTTCCCGAACCACTGGCCGCGCCCGGACCGCGCGACCTTCGGCCACCGCGACGACACGGCGTTCCCCGAGGCCGCCCGGCAGCTGAAGGAGTACTTCGCCGGCCAGCGCACGGAATTCGACGTCCCGACGCAGGCCACCGGCCCCGACTTCGACCGCGCGGTGTGGGCGGAGATCGCGTCGATCCCCTACGGCAGCACGGCAACGTACGGCGACCTCGCGCGCTCCTTGCAGGCGTTGCCCCACGACGTCGGCGCGGCGGTGGGCCGCAACCCGTTGAGCATCCTGGTGGCGTGTCACCGCGTCGTCGGCAAGGGCGGGAAGCTGACGGGTTACGCGGGCGGCCTCAAGCGTAAACAGTTCCTGCTGGAGCTGGAGCGTCCACCCGAGTCGGCGCTCTGGTGATCACACGTGGGTGAGCAGCATGCCGACGCCCAGCCCGGTCATGGTCACAGCGATCACGACGTCCAGCACGCGCCACGCCATGGGCTTGGCGAACACCCCGGCCAGCCGTCGCGCGCCGAACCCGAGCGCACTGAACCAGACAGCGCTGGCGACCCCGGCCCCGACCCCGAACAGCCACCGCCCGTCCCCCTGCGCCGCGGCCACCGAGCCGAGCAGCAGCACGGTGTCGAGGTAGACGTGCGGATTGAGCCAGGTGAAGGCAATACAGGCGACCACGGCCTTCCGCAGCGGCGTCCGCTCCTCCCCGACGATCATCACGGACGGCCGCAGCGCCCGCCGCGCGGCGAGCACCCCGTACCCCAGCAGGAACAGCCCACCCCCGACGGCAATCACGCCGATCGCCGTCGGCCACCGCTCCAGCACGGCCCCGACCCCGCTGACCCCGAGTCCGATGAGAACAAGATCCGAGACGGCACAGATGACGACCAGCGGCGCCACGGCGCCGCCACGCAGGCCCTGTTGGAGCAGGAAGGCGTTCTGGGAGCCGATCGCCACGATCAGCGAGAGGCCGGTCCCGAACCCGGCCAGGAGGAGAGGGAGCACTCCGTCACGGTATGAGGAGCCACCGCCTTACTCCAGCTAAAGTTTCTTACGGAACATTAGCGACCGTAACGCCCTTGCGGGAACTCGCCCACCCCGTGTTCCACCAGGTCGAAGGCCTGGTCGATGACCGCGACCTGCTCCTGCCGGACCACCTCCGCGTCGTCGCCCGCCACGATGCGGCCCATGGCGTGGGCGAACACCGTGGTGATCGCCGTCGTGAGGAGGCCGGCCACCATGCGGGAGCGGAAGGCGTCGCCCGTCTCCTCGGCCAGTACCGAGGTGAACGCCTCCGCTATCTCGCGCTCCTGCTCGTACCAGCGCGCCATCAGTGCCGGGCTCGACGTCAGCACCCACCAGAAGCCCGGCCCGCCCGCGATCGCGCCCGACAACGGGTGACCCGAGGACAACAGCGCATGCTGGTGACGGCGCAGCGCCTCACACGGCGACACCCCCGCCGGCCGGTCCCGGACCACTGAGGTCAGCTCCGCCAAGCGGTCCGCGTGACGGTCGAGGAACAGGTCCTCCTTGCGCGGGAAGTAGTTGAACACCGTCATCTTCGAGACGCCCGCCGCCTCGGCTATCTCCGCCACCGTCACCTCCTCGAAGCCGCGCTGGATGAACAGGCCTGTGGCCACGTTCGAGATCAGCAGGCGGGTGGCCTGCTTCTTCCGCTCGCGCAGTCCGGGGTCAGCCATGAGCAGAGAGTATAGACCGAGCTCAAAGTTTGACTCGGTAAAAGTTTCGCGGCATCATCGGAGCCATGAACAGGGATGTGGTGATCTCCGGGGGCGGACCGGTCGGCTCGATGCTGGCCTGCGAACTGCGACTGGCGGGCGTGGACGTGCTCGTCGTCGAACGGCTGCCCGAACCGGACCAGACGATCAAGGCCGGGTCGGTCAACCTGACCACGGCCGAAGCCTTCTACCGGCGGGGTCTGCTGCCCGCGACGGACGCCGTCGTGCAGCAGAACTTCGCGCAGATCCAGAAGTTCCTCGAATCCCGGGGCGGGGGTGGCCCCAAAGCCGTTCCGGTGGGGCACTTCGCCGGGATCATGGTGACCTCGGGCGGGGTCGATTTCGCCGATCCCGCCTTCCGGGACGTCGGGCCCGCCGCCCGGGTCGTCGTCATCCAGCAGCAGGCCGTCGAGGCGATCCTGGCCGAGCGCGCCGCCGAACTGGGCGTCGAGATCCGGCGCGGGGCCGAGCTCACCGGGTTCGACGCCGACGACAGCGGCGTGACCGTGCACCTCGGTGACGGCGCATCCGTGCGCGCGGGCTGGCTCGTCGGGGCCGACGGCGGGCGGAGCCGGGTCCGCAAGCTGGCGGGCTTCGACTTCCCCGGCACCGACCCCGCCATCACCGGGCGGCAGGCGCTCACCGAACTCACCGGCGCCGACGCGCTGCCCGCCGGGTGGCAGCACGGCCCCGGCGGGCTCTACGTCCACGGGCCGACGCCCGGGCGGATCCTCACCGTCGAGTTCGACGGGCCGCCCGAGGACCGGGACGCGCCGATCACCGCGCAGGAAATCGAAGACAGCTTCCGGCGGGTCTCCGGCGCGGACGTGCGGGTGACGAAGGTCCACAGCGCAACGCGCTTCACCGACAACGCGCGCCAGGCGACCACCTACCGCCAGGGCCGCGTGCTGCTGGCCGGGGACGCCGCGCACGTCCACTCCCCCTTCGGCGGGCAGGGCCTCAACCTCGGCATCGGCGACGCGGTGAACCTCGGCTGGAAGCTCGCCGCGACCATCCAGGGCTGGGCGCCCGAAGGCCTGCTCGACACCTACACGGCCGAGCGGCACCCGATCGGCGAGTGGGTTCTCGAGTGGACCCGGGCGCAGGTCGCGCTGATGCGCAGCGACGTGCGGACCAGGGCGTTGCGCCAGGTCATGACCGATCTGCTGGCCACCGGCGACGGCGCGACCTACCTGGCCAAGAAGCTCTCCGGCGTCCTGCACCGGTACGCGATCGACGGCGAGCACGACCTCACCGGCCGCGCCGCGCCCGACTTCGCCTTCGCCGACGGCAGCCGGCTCGGCGAACGCCTCCACGACGGCAAGGCGCTCCTGCTCGACCTCGCCGACGCCGCCGGCCTGCGCGAAACGGCGGCCGGGTGGGCCGGGCGCGTGAACGTGCTGTCCGCGAAGTGCGACAGCGAGCCGGCCCTGACCGGCGTGCTGGTCCGGCCGGACGGGCACATCGCCTGGGCGAGCGAGGACGGCTCGACGGCCGACCTCGAGGCGGCCTTGCGGACGTGGTTCGGCGAACCCGCCTGACAGGATGGGCGGGTGATCGACCTCCACCCGCCCATCGAGCCCTACGCCCACGGGCTGCTCGACGTAGGCGACGGGCACCGGGTGTACTGGGAGACCTGCGGGAACCCGGACGGCAAACCGGCGGTCGTGCTGCACGGCGGCCCCGGCCAGGGCTGCTCACCCGGCATGCGGCGGATGTTCGACCCGGCCCGGTACCGCGTCGTGCTGCTGGACCAGCGCGGCTGCGGCCGGAGCCGTCCGCACGCGGCCGATCCCGCGACGTCGCTGCGGCACAACACCACCGACCACCTCGTCGCCGACCTGGAACGGCTGCGGGAGCACCTCGGCATCGAATGCTGGCTGGTGACGGGTGGCTCGTGGGGCACAACGCTCGCCCTGGTGTACGCCGAACGCTTCCCGCTGTACCACGGTGCCGGCCGCTTCTTCCCCGAGGCGTGGCAACGCTTCCGCGACGTCGCCGGGGACGACGACGTCGTGGCCGCCTACGCCCGGCTGATGGCGGACCCGGACCGGCGGGACAGCGCCGCCCTCGCGTGGAACGCCTGGGAATAACGGTCCTGTCCCTCGAACCGGGCGCCACCGGAGGCGTCCACAGTGGACCGCCGGACGACGCGCTGCTGGCGTTCGTCCGGCTCACCACACACTACTACGCGCACGCCGGCTGCCCGGTGACGACGGCGTGGGAACTGGCCGCAGCGTGGCCGGGCGCCGAACTGCTCGTCGACGACCGGTCCGGGCACGGTGCCAGTGACGTCAAACGCGCCTGGAAGCTCGCCGCCCTGGACCGGTTCGCCGGTCAGGGGAGGACGGCGACGACGGTCGCGAACAGCCCGTAGAGCCAGCCCAGGGCGAGCCGGCGCAGGGTCGGCGGACGGCCCGTCCGCGGGTCCGCGCAGCGCAGGCCGGCGAGCAGCCTGCCGATCGTGGCGCCCCACCACCGCTGCAGGAGCACGCGGTGGACGAAGGAGACGGCGAGGTAGGTGACCACCGCCGTGACCAGGAAGGCGACGCCTCCCTCCGGGTCGACCCCCGCCGCCGCCACGGCCGCCACCAGGAGGTGCAGCGCGAGGTCCGCGGACACCGCGGGCAGGCGCCGCGACCACGAGGCCCGCCGGATCGGGCCCGTCCGCAGCAGCCGGCGGCGGACGGGCCAGGGGATGTCCGGCGCGTCGTCCAGGGTGGGGTCGGTCTCCATGCCCTTCCCACGCGCGAAGCCGGTGTCCGGTTGCCTACCCTTCCGCCGCCAGTTGCACCGCGACGTCGATGATCATGTCCTCCTGGCCGCCCACCAGCGCGAGCTCGCCGCACCGGCGCAGGATCGCCTGGGCGGGGACGCCGTAGCGCTCCGCCGCGCGTTCGGCGTGCAGCAGGAAGCTCGAGTAGACCCCGGCCCAGCCCTGGACGATCGCGTTGCGGTCCATCTTCGGCCAGCGGTGCAGGTACGGGCGCACGACCTCCTCCGCCGCGTCGAGCAGGCCGCCGACGTCGAGGCCCGTGTCGATCTCCAGGCGGTCGAACACCGCCGCGAGGACCTCCGTCGGCGAATTGCCCGCGCCGGCGCCGAGGGCGCAGAGCGAGCCGTCGATGTACCGGACGCCCGCCTCGTACGCCAGCACCGAATTCGCGACGCCGAGCGAGAGGTTCTGGTGCCCGTGGTAGCCGACCCACGCCGTGTCGCCGACCTCGGCGACCAGCGCTTCGAAGCGGGCGCGGGCCTCGTGCATCAGCAACGCGCCGGCCGAGTCCGTCACGTACGCCGCCTGGCAGCCCGCGTCCACCATGATCCGGGCCTGCTTCGCGAGGTCTTCCGGCGGCGTCCGGTGCGCCATCATCAGGAACCCGGCCGTCTCCATCCCGAGCTCGCGCGCCAGGCCGAAGTGCTGCGGCGAGACGTCGGCTTCGGTGCAGTGCGTCGCCACCCGGACCATCTCCGCGCCCGCGTCGAAAGCGCGCTGGAGGTCCTCCGCCGTGCCGATGCCCGGCACGAGCAGCACCGCGATCTTCGCCTGCTTCGCCTCTTCGCGAGCCGCGGAGATCAGCTTGAGCTCGTCGACGGCGGAGAAGCCGTAGGTGAACGACGAGCCGCCGAGGCCGTCGCCGTGGGTCACCTCGATCACCTCGACCCCCGCGCGATCCAGCGCGCGCACGGTGCCGCGCACCTGCTGCTCGGTGAACCGGTGGGCCATCGCGTGACTGCCGTCGCGCAGCGTCGTGTCGACGATCCGGACGTCGTGGCGCAGAGCCGGGCGGCCGGTGACGTTCGATTCGTTCGCAGGCTCACTCATGCGGAAACCTCCTGCTTCGCGCGGGCCATCAGCTCGCCGACCCGGGCGGCCGCGGCGGTCATGATGTCCAGGTTCCCGGCGTACTCCGGCAGGTAGTCGCCGTTCCCGCGGACCTCGAGGAAGATGCCGACCCGCGCGTTGCCGTCCCAGTCTTCGCGCGCGTCGTCGAACTGCGGGTCGGCGCGGAGCGTGTAGCCGGGCACGTACTTCTGCACTTCGGCGACCATTTCGTGGATCGACGCCGTGACGGCTTCGCGGTCGGCGTCGAGCGGGATCGCGCAGAACACCGTGTCCCGCATGATCATCGGCGGTTCGACCGGGTTGAGGATGATGATCGCCTTGCCGCGCCCGGCGCCGCCGATCTCGGCCACCGCCTGCGACGTCGTGCGCGTGAACTCGTCGATGTTCGCCCGCGTTCCCGGCCCCGCGCCCCGCGAAGCGACCGACGCGACGATCTCCGCGTACGGCACCGCCGTCACCCGGGAAACGGCGTGCACCATGGGGATCGTGGCCTGGCCGCCGCAGGTGATCATCGAGACGTTCGGCGCGTCGAGGTGCGCGCCGAGGTTCACCGGCGGGCAGACCATCGGGCCGAGGTGCGCCGGGGTCAGGTCGATCGCCTGGATGCCGGCTTCCTCGTACCGCGGCGCGTTCGCGGCGTGCGCCTTCGCCGACGTCGCTTCGAAGACGAGTTCCGGCAGGGGATCCTGGCGCAGCAGCCAGTCGACGCCCTCGGCCGACGCCGCGATCCCCTGCGCGCGGGCGCGCTCGAGACCGTCCGACTCGACCACGCCGACCACGTACCCGACTTCGATCACTTCACTGCGTCGCAGCTTCGCCAGCAAATCGGTGCCGATGTTGCCGGGGCCGACGATCGCCGCCATCACGGGAGCCATGTCCCGACCGTCGCACCGGGCCGGCCGGTCGGGACAGGCTTGTGTTCCGACCAGCGGAACGTCGAGACTGGGTCCATGGCATTCGACGTCGTGGCCGGGGCCGGGTCGCTGCTGAGCGGCACGGGCGTCCGGTTCCCCCATCGCTGGACCCCCGCCGGGGTCAGCGTCGAGACCGAGTTCACCGGCGGTCACCTGCTGAACCTCGCCGCGGCCGGGTGCGTCCTCAACGACCTCTACCGCGAGGCGGAGCGGCTCGGCATCGAGCTGGCCGGGGTACGGGTGACGGCCACCGGCGGCTTCGACACGACGACGTGGGCGTCGACCGGCATCACCTACTCGGTCGAGATCGACTCGGCGGCGCCCGCCGAGGACCTCGACCGGCTGCTCGCCGTCGTCGACGACGTCGCCGAGATCCCCCGGGCGCTGCGGGCCGGGCCGCCGGTGCGGCGCGCACCCTGAATCACCGCCGCCGCGAGCAGGGCGGCCACTCCCCCGCAGGTCATCACGGCCGGAACCGACACCGCGTCGACCACGAAGCCGCCGGCCAGCGCGCCGGCGGAGATCGTCGCCTGGAAGGACGCGGTGAACAGGACCGTGGCCGCCTCGCGGGCGTCCGGCGCTTCGCGCGCGAACCACAGCTGGGAGTAGACCGGCACCGCGCCGTAGGCCACGCCCCACACCAGGAGGGTCACGAGCGCGGCGGCCGGTCCGGTGTGCGGCAGGGCGAAGACCGCCACCGCGATCAGCGCGGCCGCGAGCGCGAAGCCCGCCCGGTACCGACCGGCCAGGAACGTGCCCGCGATCCCGGCGACGCCGTACGCCAGCAGGTAGGCGCTGAGCACCTCCGGCCGGACGACGTCCCGCAGCAGCGGCGTGACGTAGGTGTAGGTGCCGAAGTGGGCGAGGACCACGAGGAACGTCACCAGCAGTCCACTTCGGACGCCGCGCCGCCGCAGGAGTCCACTCAGGACGGTCAGCCGCGTGGCTTCTTCGGGCGGCAGGGGCGGCGCGAGGAGCACGAGGGCCGCAGCGGTTCCGAGACTCAGGATGCCGAGCAGGAGGAACGCCGTCCGCCAGCCCGCGAGCTGACCGACGAGGGTGCCGAGCGGCACGCCCAGCACCGATCCGAGGGGCACCGCGGCGAAGATGACCGACGTGGCCCGCGCGGCGGCCGCCGTCCCGACGAGCCGGGGTGCCAGGCCAGCGCCGATCGACCAGAAGCCGCCGATGACGACGCCGACCAGGAACCGGCCGGCCAGCAGCACCCAGAACGCGGGTGCGGCGGCGGTGAGGAAGCCGGCGGCCGCGAGCAGGACCAGGAGGCCGCCCAGCAGAACGCGCCGGTCGAGCCGGCCGGCCGCGACGGTGACCACCGGCGCGGCGACCGCGGCGACGAACCCGGGCACGGTCATGGTCCAGCCGGCGGTCCCGGCCGAGACGCCGAACCCGGCCGCGATCGGCGTCAGCAGCCCGATCGGCAGGATTTCCGTGGTGACGATGGCGAAGATCCCGACGGTGACGGCGAAGACGGCCGGCCACCGCGGCGCTGGTGCGTTCATGCGGCCCAGTGAACCGGCGGCGGATCGCGCGGGCTGGCAGGTTTGCGACGGCTTGATCGCCGGCTGCGGGTCATGGCGGATTTCCGCCGGTTTGATCGACTCCCGGCCGGGGCAATTCCCCGGACACACCCGATCGAGGAGGTTGCGATGGCCGAACGGCGTTGGCGCTTCATCCCGGAAACGGCTGCGCTGTGCTGGATCTTCCTGGCCGTGGGGGCGGTTCTGCTCCTGTCGAGCATTCTCAGCCTGACCGGCACGGACAGCCGGGCGCCCGTATTGACGGTGATCGCGGCGGTGGCCGCGGTGGCTCTGATCGTCATGTCGGTGATCGGCTTGGCCCGCCCGAAGCTGCGCGGCCGCTGACCGGCGGCTGACCGGCCGGGTCCCGCGGCGGCGCCGGGACCCGGCCGGAGTTCCTACAGCTCCTGGTGATCCGCGTGGTCGACCCGGGCCTCCGGCACCGGGCGGCCGTCGCTCACCCGGAAGTCGTCGACGCCGTCGAGCACGAACGTCGGCGTGCCCGCCACCTTCTCCGCGCGGCAGTGGTGCACGTCGGCGTCGGCCACGTCCCGCAGGACGTACGCCGGGCGCGTGTCCTGCCTGCCGAAGCGCACATCGACGTTGTCCCAGCTGATTCCCCGGGCGTGGCGGACGAAGAAGCCGTACGCCGGGAGCGTGCCGAACATCGACGGCTCGGGGTACGCGGTCTCCAGCTCCGGCGGGTTCTGCACGGCGTCCCCCGGCGTCAGGCCGCCCGCCAGGTGGTGGCGGATGTTGCTCAGTTTGACGTCCTCGATCGGGTGGCCCGGAATCCCGGCGAGGCAGGAGGGATAGCGCGGGTCCGCGTCGATCGTCGTGACGTCGCTGATGCTCACCCGGCGCAGGAACCCGACCGGGATCCCGGCCGGCCCGCGCATCCGCGCGCCCAGCCGCAGGAACAACGGCATCTGGACGTTGCGCATGGTCAGGTTGCTGATCGTGACGTCTTCCAGCCGGCCGCCGTCGACCGTTTCCAGCGCCAGACCGCGGCAGTGCTCGAAGACCACGTTGGAGATCGCGATATTGCGGAAACCGCCGTTGGATTCGGTCCCGAACTTGACCCGGCCGGTGCGGCCGTAGGACGACGTCTTGAACGTGCCGCCGACGAGGGTGCCGAGGTCGTAG
Organism: Amycolatopsis sp. 505; assembly: GCF_031625235.1. Taxonomy (NCBI): domain Bacteria; kingdom Bacillati; phylum Actinomycetota; class Actinomycetes; order Pseudonocardiales; family Pseudonocardiaceae; genus Amycolatopsis; species Amycolatopsis sp. 505. The sequence goes on along the minus strand of NZ_JACKQP010000011.1, from coordinate 288,865 downwards.
CCGCTGACGAAGCAGTTGTCGATGGTGACGTTTTCGGTGTCGCGCACCTGGTTCAGCGCGTACGAGCTCTTGAGCACGATGGCGTCGTCGTTCGGCGAGTTGACCGTCGTATCGGCGATCCGCACGTTCTTGCAGCAGTCGATGTTGATGCCGTCGCGGTTGGTGTCGATCACCAGGCCTTCGATGCGGAAGTTGTCGACGCCGGTGGGCAGGATGCCGAAGTGCCCGCCGTTGACGATGGTGATGTCGCGGATCGCGACGTTGCGGCACAGCTTGAGCGCGATCGCCTTGTTCCCGTTGAGCGGCGCCGATTCCGCGCTGCCCCCGGCGACCAGGCCCTTCCCGTCGATCTTGCCGGGCCCCTCGATGGTGACGTTCTCCAGGTTTTCGCCCCAGATCAGGCTGTTGTGCCAGTGGCTGTGCCCGAAGTCCTGGTACGGGTTGCCCGCGCCCGGTTCGGCGGGGTCGTAGCCCCGGCCGCCGGCCGGGGCGGCGGCCAGGATCGTCGCGTTGGCGCCGAGGTACAGCGCGATGTTGCTCTTGAGGTGGATCGAATAGCTCGCGTACGTCCCGGCCGGGAAGTACACGGTGCCGCCGCGGGTCGCGGCCGCGTCGATCGCGCGGTTGATCGCGGCGGTGTCGATCGTGCGCCCGTCGCCCTTCGCGCCGAATTTCGTGACGTCGAAGAAGCGGCCCGGCTGGTTCCCGAATTCCTCGGCTCCGGCCGCCGGAGATCCGACCAGTGGCAGGGCCGCGCCCGCGGCTCCCCAGACGACGGCACGGCGGCGGCTCAACGCTCTTCCCACGGAGTCTCCCTAATCTCGCCATGGCGGAAGCCCGCGCTTCCGACGGCGGATCGGGATGCGTGTTCAGCTAAGAGCAAATGATCGGATGCGTCAAGCTCGCCCCCGCCCGCGGGCGGGGGCGAGCCCGATCTTCAGTCCAGCACCTCGCGGACGGTGCCGGCGGCGACGGTCAGCCGGCCTTCGCGCATGGCGAACCCGAGGCCCGGGCTCATCGCGACGGGCTGGCCGAGCTCGACCGTCAGCTCCGCCGCGTCGCCCGGCCGGACGACGGTGACGCCTTCGGCCAGGGCGACCACGCCGACGACGTCGCTGGTGCGGAAGTGGAACTGCGGCCGGTAGTTCGCCGCGAACGGCGTCCGCCTGCCACCCTCGGCGGCCGAAAGCACGTGGACGTCCGCGCGGAACCGCGTGTGCGGCCGGACGCTGCCCGGCAGGCAGACGACCTGGCCGCGCCGGACCTCGCCGCGCCTGACCCCGCGCAGGAGCACCGCGGCGTTGTCGCCCGCCTCGGCGCGGTCCATCGGCTTGCCGAACGTCTCGAGCCCGGTGGCCACGGTGGTCACCGCCGGGCCGAGGCCGACCACCTCGACCGCGTCGCCGACGGCGAGGGTGCCCTGCTCCACCGCGCCGGTCACGACGGTGCCGCGGCCGGTGATGGTGAGGACGTTCTCGATCGGCATCAGGAACGGCAGGTCGAGCCGCCGCGACGGGATCGGCACGTGCTCGTCGACGGCCTCCAGGAGGTCGAGGATGCGCTGCGTCCACCGCGGGTCGCCCTCGAGCGCGCGCAGCCCGGAAACCCGGACCACGGGTACGGCGTCGCCGTCGAACCCGTAGCGGGTCAGCAGCTCGCGCACCTCGAGCTCGACCAGGTCGAGCAGCTCCTCGTCCTCGGCGACGTCGGCCTTGTTGAGCGCGACGACGAGGTGCTCGACGCCGATCCGGCGCGCCAGGACGACGTGCTCGCGGGTCTGCGGCATCGCGCCGTCCTGGGCCGAGACCACGAGCACCGCGCCGTCCAGCTGGGCGGCGCCGGTGATCATGTTCTTGACGTAGTCGGCGTGCCCGGGCATGTCGACGTGCGCGTAGTGCCGGGTCGGCGTCTCGTACTCGACGTGGGCGATGTTGATGGTGATGCCGCGCTCGATCTCCTCCGGCGCGCGGTCGATGCGGTCGAAGGCGACGAAGTCGGCGCCACCCCGCTCGGCGAGGACCTTGGTGATGGCCGCGGTGAGGGTGGTCTTGCCGTGGTCGACGTGCCCCATCGTGCCGATGTTCAGGTGCGGCTTGGTCCGCACGTACTGCTGCTTGGTCATGGGTTTTCCCTGCGCTGGAACGGAACTGCGCGAAACCGGGCGGAGCGCGTCGACCCTCCCCCGGCGGTTTCGCGCCCAGGGCGGGGGAAATCGGGGAAGGGTCAGCTTCGAGCGCCGGTCAGCCGTGCCGACACCGCGCTCGGCAGGGACAGGCCTGCGAGCGTCGCGCTATCGGACACGGGGAACATGACGGGAAGGGTGACACGGCCTTCGCGGCCGTGTCACCCCGTTTTCCTCACCCCGCCGAGCGGGACCGCATGATCAGGGCCGCAATGAAGTACACGCACGGTTTCTTGCCGCGGTTCGCGTAGGAATGCGTGACGTCGGCGGGAAAGTACACCGAATCGCCCGCCGCGAGGACGTACTCCGCCTCGCCGACACCGAGGCACAGCTCGCCCGACTCGACGGCGACGAACTCGTGCGATCCCGGGGCGTACGCCGGAAAAGCGCCCGCGTCGCACCCGGGCGGCAGGGTCGTGCGGATCCACTCGAAGTTGACGCCGGGGACGACCGGGGTCAGCACGGTGCGGTGCCAGCCACCGGGTTCGGCGATGTGGTCCTGCTCCGCCGCGCGGCGGAGGATCACGCGGTCGCTCTCCAGGTCGGCGAGCAGCCGGGACAGCGACAGCCCGAGGCCATCGGCGATCCGGGACAGCACCACGACCGTCGGCGTCTTCTCGCCGCGCTCGATGGCCGACAGCATGCTGACGCTCACACCCGCCGCCCCGGCCAGTGCGCTCAGCGCCAGCCCGCGGCCCGCCCGCAGGTCGTGCAGGTGGCGGCCGAGCGATCCCGGATCGATCATTCCTCTATAATACCGATTATGTCCACTATAGCGGAAGTGACGGAGGCCGACGCCGAAGGCATTGCCGCCGTCTTCTCGCCGTACGTCACCGATTCGGTCTTCACTTTCGAAACCACGCCGCCGACCGCGCAGCAGTGGCGGGCGAAGATCCGCGAGCGCACGTGGCCCTTCCTCGTCCTCGCCGACGAGGGCGAGATCCTCGGCTACGCGCTGGCCGCGCCGTGGCGACCCAAGCCGGCGTACCGGTACTCGGTGGAGACGACGATCTACCTCGCACCCCGGGCGGCCGGCCGGGGCCACGGGCGGCGGCTGCTCGACGAACTGCTCAAGCGGTGCGGGGAAGCCGGAGCCCGGCAGGCGATCGCGGTCATCGTCGACTCCGGGAACCCGGCGTCGCGAAACCTGCACCGGGCGGCCGGTTTCACCGACGCGGGCGTGCTGCGGCGCGTCGGTTTCAAGCACGACCGCTGGCTCGACACCCTCCTGATGCAGCGCGAGCTGGGCTAGCGCGACTTCGCCCGCAGGTGCAGCCGCTCCCCCTGCTTGCCGAACAGGCTGAGGATCTCCGCCGGCCGGCCGCCGACCGCGCCGAACCAGTGCGGGAGGCGGGTGTCGAACTCCGCCGCTTCGCCCGGCCCCAGCGTCATGTCCCGGTCGGCCAGGATCAGCCGCAGCCGGCCCGACAGGACGTACAGCCACTCGTAGCCCTCGTGGACCTGGGGATCGGGCTCGCCCGTCTCCGGTTCCAGGATCATCTTGAACGCCTGTGGCGCGCCCGGCTGGCGGGTCAGCGGCAGCACCGTCATGGTCGCGCCGTTGTGGCGCGGGATCCGCCGCGCGGTCAGCCGGACGCGGGGATCGCCGACCTCCGGCGCGCCGACCAGTTCGTCGAGGGGCACCTGGTGGGCCTGGGCGATCGGCAGCAGCAGCTCCAGGCTCGGCTTGCGCTGCCCGGACTCCAGCCGGGAGAGCGTGCTCTTCGAGATGCCCGTCGCCTCCGACAGGTCGGCGAGGGTGACCCGCCGCTGCGTGCGGACCCGCTTGAGGCGGGGGCCGACCTCGGCGAGGGCCTGGGTGATCGCGTCCGTCATGCCCCCAGGAAACCCGCTTGTCCCGGAATCGGCAACATTAGTTGTCGAATTCGCCAAGCCGGGTTCATGGTGGCGGCATGAGCGAAAACAACAGCTTCGACGTCCTGGTGGTGGGTGGCGGCGCCGCGGGTCTCAGCGCCGCCCTGATGCTGGGCCGGGCGCGGCGGCGCGTCGCGGTCGTCGACGGCGGAGAACCGCGCAACGCGCCGGCGTCGCACATGCACGGCTTCCTGTCCCGCGACGGCCTGCCGCCGTCCGAACTCCTGGAAATCGGCCGCGGCGAGCTCCGCGGTTACGGCGTGGAACTCCTCGAAGACCGGGTGACCCGGCTGGACCACGGCTTCACGGCCCGGCTGGCCAGTGGCCGCGAGCTGACCGCCCGGCGCGTCCTGGTCGCCACCGGCGTCCACGACGACCTGCCGGAGCTCCCGGGTCTGCGGGAGAGCTGGGGCACCGACGCGATGACCTGCCCCTACTGCCATGGCTACGAGCTGCGCGACCAGCCGCTCGGCGTGCTGGGCACCGAGCCGGCGAGCGTCGAGCACGCGCTGCTGGTCCGCCAGTGGTCACCGGACGTCGTGTACTTCGCGCACACCGAGCCACCGTCCGATGCGGACCGGGACCGGCTCGACGCGCGCGGGATCCGCGTGGTCGACGGCGTCGTCACCGCCGTCCGGCGCGAAGGCGGCCGCCTCACCGGCATCGAGGTCGGCGCCCGGTTCGTGCCGCGGGCCGCGCTGTTCCTCCGCACCCGGACCGTCCCGAACGACCAGCTGCTGCGCGACCTCGGCTACGCCGAAGGCGACGTCGACCCGTCCGGGAAGACCGGCGTGCCCGGGGTGTGGGCCGCGGGGAACGTCGTCGACGCGCGGGCGACCGTGATCATCGCCGCCGCCCAGGGCGCGGCCGCCGCCGGGGCGCTGAACCACGATCTCGTCACCGAGGACGTCGAGCGGGCGGTCGGCGCACTGGGCGGCTTCTCCCCCGCGGCGGAACGCGCGGCCGCCGGGGCACGCTAGCCCCCGGCGGCCTGGCGTGCCAGGCTCGGCGGATGCGTCCGACGCTCTACGAATTCGCCGGCGGCGACCCCGCGTTCCGCGCGCTGGCGGCCGCCCACCACGAGCGCTGCCTGGCCGACCCGGAGCTGAACCACCCGTTCTCGAAGCAGGACCAGCACCCGCAGCACGTCGAGCGGCTCGCCTGGTACTGGGCCGAGGTCATGGGCGGCCCGCCGCGGTTCTCCCGCGAGTGCAGCGACCACTCGGCGATGCTCCGGATGCACGCCGGCAACGGCGACATGACCGACCTCGGCCGCCGGTTCGTCGCGTGCTTCGTCCGGGCCGCGGACGACGCCGGCCTGCCCGCCGACCCGGAGTTCCGCGCCGCGCTGCGGGCGTACATGGAGTGGGCGGTGGCCGAGGTGCTCACCTACCCCGGCCCGCCCGCCGACGTCCCCGCCGGGCTGCCGGTGCCCCGCTGGTCGTGGACCGGGTTGCAGCCGTTGTAACGCATGGGGCCGCCGCCGCGTCTTGCAGGCGACGACCGGCTGTGGAGGTCCGTCGCCAGAGCCGGTCCGGGCCAGGTTCCCCCCACCTGCCCGGACCGGCTCGTCCACTCGGTCCGATAACCGCGAGCACGGCCTCGCGAGCCGCGCCAGGCTGGTCGGCATGCTCCTCGACCGCTTCCTGCTCGCCTCCCGGGGTTTCGAACACCATCTCCGCGCCGTGCCACCCGACGGCTGGCACGCGCCCACGCCGTGTTCCGAGTGGGACGTGCGGGCGCTGGTCAACCACATGACCCGCGGCAACCTCAACTACATCGGTCTCCTCCGCGGTGCGACCCGCGAGGAATTCCTGGCCCGGCGGGACGAGGACGCCCTCGGCGACGACCCCGTTGCCGCGTACACCGGCTCGGTCCGGGCCTGCGCCGCCGCTTTCGCCGAGGAAGGCGCGCTGGACCGCGTCGTCGACTACCCGCTCGGCAAGCTCACCGGACGGCAGGCCCTGGCCGTGCGCACGACCGACAGCACCGTGCACACCTGGGACCTCGCCCGCGCGCTCGGCACCGACGAGACCCTCGACCCGGGCCTGGTCGCGTGGATCGACGAGCACTACGCCATGATCTTCGCGGGCTTGGGCCCGGCCGTCTTCGCCGAGCCGCCGCCGATCCCGCCCGGTGCGTCCCGGCAGGAGTGGCTGCTCACGCGGTTCGGCCGCGCTCCTCGGCGAGCCGGCTGACCAGCTCGGTCAACGCGGGCCCCAACGGCCGGTCGACGCGCACCGCGGCGTAGCGGTCGCCGCGGGTCTCCCCGCGGTTGACGATCACCACCGGCTTGCCCGCCTTGGCCGCGTGGCGGACGAAGCGCAGTCCCGACATCACGGTCAGGGACGAACCGAGCACCAGCAGCGCCTCGGCGTCGTCGACCAGCCGGAAGCACTGCTCGACCCGCGGCCGCGGCACGTTCTCGCCGAAGAACACGACGTCCGGTTTCAGCACGCCTTCGCAGGCCTCGCACGGGACCGGCCGGAAGCCGCGGACGACGTCCGTGGGCAGCTCGACGTCGCCGTCCGGGTTGATCCGGGTGGCCGCGCCGGTGAAGCCGGGGTTGGCCGCGCGCAGCCGCCGGTCGAGCTCCATCCGCGGGCTGGTGCGGCGGCAGTCCAGGCAGATGACGCGGTCCAGGCTGCCGTGCAGCTCGACGGCGTCCGCGGTGCCGGCCGCCTGGTGCAGGCCGTCGACGTTCTGCGTGATGACGCCGGAGACGTAACCCCGCTCGCGCAGGGCCGTCACGGCGCGGTGGCCGTCGTTGGGGTCGGCGCGGGCGATCGTGCGCCAGCCGAGGTGGCTGCGCGCCCAGTACCGCTGCCGCCCTTCGGCGCTGGTGACGAACTCCTCGTAGGTCATCGGCGTGTGCCGGCGCAGGCTGCCGCTTTCGCCGCGGTAGTCGGGAATCCCGGATTCGGTGGACAACCCGGCCCCGCTGAGCACGGCGACCCGCCCGCGCGCCACGATGCTCGTCAGCTCGTCGAGGCTGGACGTCCGCGGCAGCGGCGCGTCCGCCGACGTCCAGGAAAGGGTGGGCCGGGTGCGCACCAAGCCAGGGTACGTGGGCCGGTGAGGAGCTTCCCGAGCGCCGCGCGGACGGGTGACGCTGAGCGTCGACCGGGTCACATCGTGCTCATGGACCCGGCGTTGTGCGGTACACCGGAAGTTCGACTGGTGGGCTGCGGGCTGGGGTACGGCGATGGTCGACGAACCGGGGCACGAGCACGGCACGAAGGTGACGAACGAGGTGCCCGGCACCGTCGCCGGTTCCGTGGTGCAGGCGGGCTCGATCGGGCAGGTCGTGCTGTCCCCCGCCGTGCCGCGGCAGGAACTGCCGGTGCCCCGCCAGCTGCCTCCGGCGGTGCGCGACTTCGCCGGGCGGGACGAGCAGCTCGCCCGGCTGGACGACCTCCTGCTCGCCGACGAGGACCACCCGGCCGCCATGGTGATTTCGGCGCTGGACGGCACCGCCGGGGTCGGGAAGACGGCTCTGGCCGTGCAGTGGGCGCACCGGGTGGAACACCGCTTCCCCGACGGCACGCTGTTCGCCGATCTGCGCGGCTACGGCCCGAGCGCGCCGGTGCGCCCGGACCTCGTGCTCGCGTCGTTCCTCCACATCCTGGGCGTCGAAGAGGACCGGATCCCCGCCGAACCGGACGCCCAGGCCAGGTTGTACCGCTCGGTGCTCGCCGGCCGCCGGGTGCTGATCGTGCTGGACAACGCCGGCACCGCCGAGCAGGTCCGCCCGCTGCTGCCCGGCTCCCCCGGCTGTGTCGTGCTGGTGACCAGCCGGGCCAGCCTGACCGGGCTGCTCGTCGCCGAAGCCGCCAGCCAGGTCACCCTCGACCTGTTCACCCCGGACGAAGCCCACGTGCTGCTCCGCCGGGTCCTCGGGGCCGCGCGGGTCGCCGCCGAGCCCGACGCCGTCGCCGACCTCGTCGAGGTGTGCGCGCGGCTGCCCCTCGCGCTGCGGATCGCCGCCACCCGCATCGCCACCCGCCGCCACACCAGCGTCGCCGAGGTCGTGGCGGACATCGCCGGCGGCGCGGACAGGCTGGACGTGTTGAGCAGCAGCGGAGACGAACGCAGTGCCGTGCGGAATGTGTTCGACTGGTCGTACGCGCGGCTCCCGGCCGAGCACGCCGGGGTGTTCCGGCGGCTGGGCCTGCATCCCGGTGCCGAGTTCGGGGTGCCGGCCGCCGCGGCGGTGGCCGGGGTCGACGCCGCCACGGCGTACCGGGTGCTCGAAGCACTGGCCGACGCGCACCTGGTCGAGTCCGTCGGGGGCCGGCGCTACCGATGCCACGACCTGCTGCACGCCTACGCGGCGCACCGCGCCGAGCGGGACGACGACCCGGGCAGCCGGCGCGAGGCCGTGTCCCGGCTCGGCACCTGGTACGCCCGCACCGCGCAGGCCGCCGACCGGCTGGTCTTCCCCGGCCTCGAAGCCCCGGACATCGAGCTGCCCCCGGTGGGCCCGGACGTGCCGTTCGCCGACCGCGGCGAGGCCATCGCGTGGCTGAACACCGAGCAGGCCAACCTGCTGGCGGTCCTGCGTTCGGCCGGCACGCACCGGACCGCGGTGGTCCTGGCCGCGGCCGCGCGGTTCCTGAGCCTCCGCGAGCGCGCCCTGTGGCCGGTGCGCCTCGAAGCCGAAACCCTCGGCCTCCGTGCTGCCGAAGCGGCCGGGGACCGCGCCGCGGAGGCCTTCCTGCTCGGTTTCCGCGGTGACACGTTCGCGGACTTGGGCCGCTGGGACGACGCCGAAGCCGACTTCGGCCGCCAGCTCGTGCTGGCGCGGGAACTCGGCGACGCCGTCCGGCACCAGGTGGCCCTGACCGGTCTGGGGCAGATCCGCCTCCTCCAGCAGCGCTATGCCGAGGCGCGGGACCACTACCTCGCGGCGTTGCCGCTGGCCCGGCGGGCGGGCCCGCGTCCGGAAGCCGTCGTGGAGTGCAATCTCAGCCGGATCAACGTCCGGCTGGGTGAGTTCGAGCAGGCTCGCGCGCACGCCGAACGCGAGCTCGTGCTGCGCCGCGACGCCGACGACCCGGTCGGCGAGGCCTATGCCCGGTGCGATGTGGCCATTGCGCTGCAAGGTCTCCAGGCCCACGACGCGGCGCTCGAGTACACGGCGCAAGCCATCGCGCAGTACCGGGCACTCGCCGGCTCCGAGGCGCTGCTCGCCGAGGCCCTCGAGACGGCGGCGACCTCGCTCGAGCACACCGGAGAAGCCGTGAGCGCGGCGGACTGCCTCGAGGAGGCCGCCGCGCTCCTCGATCCCCTCGATGCGGAACGCGCCGAGACCCTGCGTGCCCGGGTGCGCGACCTGACACCGTGACGTCACCCGCAGGTCGGGCAATCCGGCCTGGGTTCCTCGGGGCCGAGCGCGAAGCTGTCCTGCAGGGTGACGAGGTTGAACCCGTACTCGCAGTTGGTCCGCAGCTTCGGCGCCCCGGTGATGAGGCTCAGCGTGGCGTGCGCGGCCAGCTGGCCCGCGACACCGGCCGACACGGCGTTGGCCGCTTGGGGCCGGAAGTGCTCCGCCGCGGCCGGGAAGGTCCGCGGGGGCAGCGCCGCACGGCGTTCCCGCTCCGCGACGCGGGCGCAGTCGTAGCACGGGCCCGTGCCCGGCGCGTACAACCCGCAGTTGACCTGGGGACCGTGGTAGCCGCCGTGCACCCACGCCGTCCCGGTATCCCGGCACGCCCGGTTGGTCCACGCGCGGATCTCCGGCGGCTCGTCCGCGGCCAGCAGCACCACGTCGTAGCCGATCGCCAGCGTCCGCAGCACCGCCGGGCCGTCGACGAGCAACCGCGCACCGGTGACCCGGACCTCGGAGTTCTGCGCCCGCAGCCGCTCGACGGCGGCCGCGACCTTGGGACGGCCGAGGTCGCGTTCGGTGAACAGGATCTGCCGGTTGAGGTTGGACAGCTCGACCACGTCGGGTTCGACGCAGTGGACGTGCCCGACCCCGGACACGACCAGGGTCTGCGCGGCGGTGCAGCCGACGCCGCCGATCCCGATCACGACGACCCGCGCCCCGCGCAGCAGCAGCTGGGTGTCCCAGCTCGTGCGGCGCGGCGTGCGGTCCATCCAGCGGAAGAGCGCCCGGCTCCGGCAGTAGCGCTCCCGCTCGGCGGCGCTGAGCCCGCCGGGTTCCGGCTCGCCGGCGTCTTCGACGTACCCGGCCCGGACCAGGTCGCCGATCGCCGCCCGGACGTCGGCGCCGGTCCGCTGCGGGTGGAGGCGGACGAGGCCGGCGACGACCTCGTCCGTGGTCCTCGAACCGTCGAGCAGCTCGAGCAGCGCCCACACCCATCCGCCGGGATCGCCGATGTCGGCGGCGATCCCGCGCACCACACCGCCGATCCGGATCCGATCGTTCCCGTGGCGGACCGGGAGGTGCTCGGGTTTGATCCTGGGTCGCCGCATGGCCGCTCCTCCTCGTCACTAGCTCTGTTGGGTCGGGTGGCTGAAAGTCGGTTCACGGTCCGCTTCAATGAATTCGATCATGACGTCGCACCTCCTTTCCGATCTGCGCACGGAGAACCGCGAGCTTCGCCGGAATACAGCCGCGCAACGGTTTCGGCTGGCCGGTGGATGCCGACATGTGCGCTCCGCTCGGTCGGTGCTCGACGGGACACCGGAAGCATGGAACCCGCTGCTGTCAACGACATGTCGGCGGCGGCGGCAAACCGGCAACACGCTCGTGTCGAACGTGACAAATCAATGTCAGCACTGGTCAGAGCGGTGGCGCGGGCGCGCGGGCGAATGCCAGACTCGGATTCGGCGAGGAGGATCAGCGATCCCGGGAGGGGGGAAAGCTGGCGGGATGGAGATCGCATTCGGAATTCTCGGGCAGACGACCCTGCGAATGCACGGGCAGTTGACCACCGAGTGGGGATCGCTCAAGCTCCGCAGGGTGCTGGCCGCGCTGCTCACCGATCCCGGGGCACGGATGGGAATGGCCACGCTGGCCGAGTGGGTCTGGTCGCTCGACGAGCCGGAACCGAATGATCCGGTGTCCACTTTCCGCACGTACTCCGCGCGCATCGGCAAAGCGATGCGCGAAGCCGGTGTCCCCGGGGCACTCCGCACGATCGACGGCGCACTGCACCTCGAAGTGGAACGGTCCGCGATCGACTATTTCACCTTCGAAAAGCTCATCGAAACGGCCCGGCGGCACAGCAAAGAAGAAAATCACGACGCCGCCTGCGAAGTGGCCACGAGCGCCCTGGCCCTCTGGCGGGGACAGCCGCTCGCGGACTTGACGTCCCAGCCCGCGCAGACCTGGCGGTACGCGGCGGTGCACCACGCCTGGCTCCCGGCGAACCAGTTGCTGCTGGGCGAGCTGATCGCGCTCGGGCACTGCGAAGCCGCACTGCGGAAACTCGACGAGCTCCAGCGAGAACACCGGACCGATCTCGGGCTGGCCCGGCGGCGCCTGCACGTGCTGCGCGAACTCGGCCGGATCGACGACATGGGCGCCTACCACATGTCCGTCCGCAAGCTGCTCGTCGCCGAGGACGATCGCGCCGCGGCCGCCGACCTCCTCGCCTACTACAATTCGCTGCTGCCGAACAGGATTTCCGCGACGGCGCAACGCGGCGCGCGGAGTGCGGCCGAACGGCTGGCCTCGCTGCCCCGCCCCCGGCCCCCGTCGGACTCGGCCTTCACCTTGTTGCCGGCCTTGGCACCCCGCGGCCGGTCGACCCTGCCGCCGCCCGCGGCCGGTTTCGTCGGCCACCACGATCTGCAGAAGACGCTCGACGGCCTGGCCCGCGACGCCGACGGCCGGTTCCGGCCCGGCGTGATCGTCCTGGACGGCTTGGCGGGCATCGGGAAAACCGCGCTGGCGGTGCACTGGGCGCACCGGCAGTACGGCAGGCTGACCGACAACGCGCTGTACCTGGACCTGCACGGCTTCGACGGCGGACGCCCCGTCAAAGCCGAGGACGTGGTCGACGAGCTCCTCGACGCCTTCGACGTTCCCATCGCCCGCCTGCCCACGCCCGCCCGGCGGGCGGCCAAGCTGCGGGAAATCCTTGCGCGGCAACGCACTCTGGTGGTGCTCGACAACGCGGCGAGCTCGGCGCACGTGCTGCCGTTGCTGGTCACCCTGTCTCCGAGCCTGCTGCTCGTCACGAGCCGCCAGGGTCTCACGGCGCTGGCGAGCCGCCACGGGGCGCGGCGCTGTTCGGTGACCCCGCTCAACGAGCTGCACGCGGTCGAGGTCCTGACCAACCGCGTCGGCCCGGGCGGCGCTGCCCAACAGGAACCGCTCACCCGGATTTCCGCGTTGTGCGGCGGCGTTCCCCTGACGCTGCAACTGGTCGCCCACCACATCGAGAGCCGCCGCGGGGCCGCGCTGACGGAGCTCGCCGACGAACTCCGTGACCAGAGCAGGCTGCTGGACATCGGGGACGACGGAGACGACCCGCCGTCGAACATGCGCGCTGCGCTTTCGGTCACCTACAACGCTCTTCCCCGCGAGGCCCGCGACCTGCTCCGGTCGATCGGCCTGTCCCCGGCACCGGAACTGACGCTGCCCGCCGCCGCCGCGCTGGCCGGGCGGCCGGCGAAAGAGGTCCGGCACGCGCTGGACGTCCTCGTCAGCACCCACTTCCTCACCCACACGGGCGCCCCCGGCCGCTACCGGGTGCACGACCTGCTCCGGACGTTCGCCCGCGAACTCGCCGAGGCGGAGGACAAAGCCGAAGCCCGGGAACACGCCGAACGCCGGCTGCTCAGTTACTACTTGCACGCCGGCTTCGACGCCGACCGCCTGCTGTTCCCGTTCCGCCCGCCGGTCCCGATGCTGCCCGCGCTCGACGGCGTTCCCACGGCCGAATTCGCTTCCGAAAGCGCGGCGGCCGCTTGGCTGCTGACGGAGAAGAACAATTTCGACCGCCTCATTCCGTGGGCCGCGCAGCGGAATCACCATGAATACGCCTGGCGGCTCGCCCACCCCCTGTACGGCATTTACCGCAGATATGGTTTCTATAGTGAATTGCGTGATGCGTACAGCGTTTCGGTGAATTCGACCCAAACGGTGGACAACCTCGAGGCCGAGGGCGCTACCCGGAGTGACCTCGGCCTGATTTGCCTCGCACTGGGCGACCGGGACGCGGCGCTGCGGGAACTCCACCTCGCCGCCGCCATCGCGCAGCAGACGGGCGGCGCGGTCTGGATCGCCACGTCCCTCTTGCACCTGGGCACCTTCGAAGCCCACATCGGCAACGCGGACGACGCCGAAGCCATGTACCGGCGCGCCTTGGGCGAACTCCGCGCCACCAGCAACCCCGGCATCGAATCGGCCATCCTGCACCGGCTCGCGGAAACCCTGCGTGAGCGCGACCGGCTCGACGAGGCACTGACCTTGTACCGCCGAGCCCTGGCGCTCAAGCAGGGCATCGGCAACCGCCACGGCGAAGCCGAGATCCTGGCCGAGCTGGCCGCCACGTTGTGCCGGATGGGGAATTACGAGGAAGCTCGGCGACACGGCTTGCCCGCGCTGACGATCATCGAGCAGATCAACGACGTCGAAGCCGGCCCCCGCGCCTGCCTGGTCATGGCCGAGGTCAACCACCGGCAGGCACGCCACGCCGCGGCGATCGGCTACGCGCGCCAAGCGGTGCGGCTGGCCATGCGCAACCACAACGCGGTCGTCGAGGCCGAGGCGCTGCACGTCCTCGGCCACGCGTTGCACGAGACCGGACGACTGGCCGCCGCCGAAGAAGGCTGGCTGGCGGCGACGGCGATTTACCTCGATCTGGGGAACCGCGAACGCGAACTGCACCTCCGGACGGATCTCGCGATCCTCCGGGAAGGCCCGGCGGCGACGGATAAATACTCGCCAGTAATGTGAAACTACCTTCGGGTTCTACCCGAAGGTGGCAATAAGTCGACGTTCCAGAGTGAAGTAATCGTCACTCTTTCGTGTCAGTGAACCTGATAGAAGTGGTCCGCGGAAGCGCCGGGAAACTGAGCGTAGACCCGGCGAAGAGACCGCCGCAGGATTGCTCTAAGGTGGCTCGCGTCAACCGGTGTTGATCACCGGCCACGATCGAGCGAGAGCCCGATTCGAGCCTGTCTATCGAACGAAAAGAAAGTGCACCAATGTACAAACGGTTATTCGCCGGTATCACTCTGGCGTTTGTGCTGCTCTTCGCCGGCCAGGGGTACTGGAACCCCGACCACCGCGTCGGAGTAAGCGCTATCGCGTAATCCGGCGTTACCGACCCGGCGGTGGGACGGCGGCCACGCAGCCCCGTCCCACCGCCGGACCCCCGTCCTGGCTCGTGGACTGCGCCGGGTGCCGAGCGTGCTGGGGGCCTTGCGCAGCGTGCGGGTCACCGTATCCTCGAAGGGGACCGAGGCTTTGCCGGTGGGTCGTGGAGGGGTTGCTGTGCCTGAGCCTGTGCTGGTGTCCGTGGCCGCAGCCGCTGCGGGAAGAGCCGTGGTGGGGTTGTACAACCTGATCAAGGCCAAGTTCGCCGACGACCCCGATGCGTCGGCCGTCCTGACCGCCGCGGAAGGGGCGGCGCAGGACTCCCCTCAGGTGCGTGAGCTGGCCGAAACGCTCGAAGCGAAGCAGGCGGCGGATCCGGCGTTCGGCGAGCAGCTGCGTGCCGAGTGGGAACGGGCCGCGGGCCAGCAGGCCGAGTCCGGCGGTGTGGCCAACCGGATCTCCGGCAGTGTCGGCGGCAACGTCGTGCAGGCGCGCGACATCGGCGGCGACATCAGCTTCTGACGCGTCCGGGCGATCACCCGACGGGCCCGTCCCAGACCGACTCGGCGTCGACGAACGAGCTCAGCAGCGTGGTCAGCACCGGCTCGCCGCGGCCGTGCAGGGCGTCGGAGGCGATCCGGCGGGCCACGCCCGCCAGGAAATCGGCGATCTGGACGCGGGTGTCGGCGCGGGAGTCGACGAACCGCACGTCCGCCAGGCGCGGGCCGAGCGTGGCCTTGAGCTGGAGGACGCGCTCGGCCGTGAGAGCCAGCTGCTCGTCGTGCACCAGGGCGACCGGGGTGCCGTCGGCACTCCAATGACGGACCGTGTGGACCACGGCGGGCACCAGCGGGTCGAGCACCGGCACCACGCCCGGGTCGCCGGCCAGCCGCGCGCGGTAGGCGGCCACGCGCTCGCCGCCGTCGCGGAACCGGGCGACGATCTCGCCGGCCTCGCCCGGGACGTCCGCCAGCGCGCCGACCAGCGCGAAGAACTCCTCCGGCGACGTCGTCACGCCGCGACGGGGGTTCAGCCGCAGCACGCTGGTGAACGCTGTCAGGAAGTACTGCCAGCGGGCGGCGCCGAACGCGGCCGGGCCGGTGCGGTGGAGGGTACGTGCCATCGCCTCCGTGCCGTTCTCGGCCAGCAGGGAGACCGCCGCCCGGACGGCGAAGAACGTCTTGTCCGTCAGGTGCACGTGCCCGCGGCCGGCGAGTGGGCCGTCCGGGGCGAGCAGCCATTCGAGCACCGCGCGGTGCTTGGCGCGCAACAGGTGGTTGGCCTTGTACTCCTCGGCCGGTGAGCCGATGCGGTCACGGATCTCCCGCACGCACGCGGTCGCCTCGGTTCCGGACATCCGGACGCCCGCATGGGCGAAGACGTCGGTCTCGCCCCCGAGCAGGTTCTCGCCCTCCGAACCCGACTCGTCGCAGGCGATCTCGCGCACCCGCCCGATCGTGCCAGAGCGCACCGGGCGCGGGCGATCGGATTACCGGGGCCGCCCGTCACGGTTGGGCCACGGCGGCTAACGGCCGCGGCGGATCCGCTGACTCGCGAAGAGCAGGGGTTCCGGGAGGTGCCGATGGCCACGAACGAACGACCGGCCCGGCTCGCGTTGACGGCGGCCGTGGTCGTCCTCCTGCTGGGTGCCGCCGGGGTCCTGGCGCGGCAACAGTTCTCCGGGACGGCGAAGGCGGACGCGGGCGCGGGCGTCGCCGGGATCGAGGTGGTGGCGCCGGCCGGCACCCGGTTCTCGATGCGTCCGGCGCCGGAGCCCGACGTCGCGGCCCCGCTGACCCGCCGGATCGGCGGCGGCGCGGACCTGAGCTTCGACGGCCGGCCGCCGCAGGTCCGGATCCCGGTGCCCGCCGCGCCGCCGCCGGGGTTCGCGCCCGTCGTCGTCACCGGCAACGGGACGCGGCTCATCCCCGCCACCTACGACGGCGCCACCCGGAGCCTCGTCGCGGAGGTCGCTCGCCCCGGCGGTTTCTGGGGCGGGCTGCTCGACCTCGCCGCGCTGGGCCGCGACACCGAGGCGGCCCCGAAGCCGGACTGCGCCGGGCGCGCCGCGAGTTCCGGCGGGATGACCGTCGACGTCGGCACGCCGGACCCGCGGGCGCCGGTGTGGGTCTGCGTGACCGCCGGGAACGGCCGCGCGAACATCACCCTGACGTCGAATTCGCGGGTGCCGTACCGGATCGTCGGGCCGCCGGGCTGGCCCGAACCGGGCACGCGCACCGCGGCGGCGGGCACGGCCGCCGCGGTCCGGCTCGGCCGCCCGCGGCAGCGCGAGCTGCTCTGGCCCGGCGCGGGCGTGACCTACGACGTCGCCTTCGGCGAGTTGCCGGCGACCCTCCGCGGCCAGGCCGATCCCGGGCCCGCCGTCGGGACGGCGCTCGCCACGGCGGCCCACCGCGCGGCCGTGCTGTTCGGCCTGGCCGGTGGCACCGGGCCGGCGGCCGGGGTGCTGACCTGCGCCGCGGATGCCGGCGCCGCCCGGTACACCGCGGACCGTCCCTTCGCCGAGGTCGCGGCCGAAGTGTGGACGGCGCTCGAGCCGTGTCACCCCGACGGCGGAGACGTCGTGCGCCGGCTCATCGCCGCCGGGATCGGGCCGGTGACCAGCAGTTTCTCCGGGGCGAGCCCCACGTTCGAGGTCCCGGTGACCACCAGCCGCGCGCAGCGGTTCACCCAGACCGTCGATTACCGCCCGCGGGCCGCGACGGCCCGGGCGGCCGGCACCTGCCCGGCGGTGTCGGCGGTGTCCGGCCGTCACGACGCCTACCGCTGCACGGCGGGCGGCACCACGCACGACCCGTGTTTCGCCGGGGCCGGAACGCGGCCGCAGGTCTGGTGCCCGACCTCGGCGACCGAGGCCGTCCTGCTGACCTATTCGGGCACGCTGCCGTCGCCACCCCAGGCCGGCGGGACGACCGGCCCCTTCCTGCTCGTGCTGGAGAACGGCCTGCAGTGCACCGCCGTCGCCGCGCCGGACGTCCGGTACACCTGCTCGGACGGGCGGACCGTGCTGCACGGCGAGCCGGACACGTCGAGTCCGATGTGGACGATCGAGGCCCGGACCATCGCGAAGGCCTACGCCTGAGCCAGGGTGATCCTGCCGCCGGTGACCGTGACCGCCTTCTTCTCCAGGGGCTTCGACGCCGGGCCGGTCACCACCGAACCGTCGGCGATCTTGAACTTGCTGCCGTGGCAGGGGCAGTTGATGGTGCCGTCGGCGACCGCGTCGACCGTGCAGCCCTGGTGGGTGCAGATGGCCGAGAAGGCCGCGAACGTCCCCGCCGCCGGCTGGGTCACCACCACCTGCTTGTCGGCGAAGACCTTGCCGCCGCCGACCGGGACGTCCGCGGCCGCGCCGAGTTCGGTGCCGGCCGGTGCCGGGGCGGCCGATGTCCCGTTCGTGCTGCCGCCGTAGGTGCTGCAGCCGGCCGCCAGCCCGGCGCCGAAGACCGCCAGGGCCGTCCGGCGCGCCAGCACCGGGTCCACGTCGTCGTTGCGCAACGTTCCGTCCTCCGCGGGCTCAGAAGGTCAGGCCGGACTGGGTGAAGAACCACAGCGACGCGCTCAGCCAGAGCCCGACCAGCCCGGTGAAGGCCAGGCCGCCCAGCAGCGGGAGCGACCACGCCGGTGCGCCGTCCTTGCGCAGCAGGAGCATCTTCGCGACGAACACGCCGTAGAAGAAGCACCCGAGCAGGGAATGCAGCAGGACGCGCAGGTCGAACGCCTGGAACCCGAGCGCGTACAGGCAGTGCATCGCGACCGGGATCGACACGAGGAAGGCCAGCCGTCCCGACCACCGGTGCACCGGCGCGACCCACGCGGGCGCGCCGCCGCGGAGCTTCCCGTACATCGCCAGTGCCGAGACGAGCTGGACGAGGGCGAGCACGACGACGACCGTGGCGAGCCACGCCTTCACCGCCTGCGGCCCGGAGAAGCCCGCGACGTTCACCGCGACCCCGGTCGGCGTGTGCAGGCCGCCGTAGACACCGAGCGCCACCGAGACGATCGCGCCGGCCGCCAGCGGCACCACGAACGCGGCCGCGGCGCGGTGACCGGCCACCGGGGCGGCCATCAGAAGTCACCGGTCCCGGCCAGGCCGCTGATCGCCTCGGCGGTCACCGGTGCCCCGTCGACGTCGGCGGTGGCCGCGGCCGGGTCGAGCGGCGGGGCGGCCGAGGGGCCTTCGTCCGTCGTGAGGATGCCGACCTGGGTGCCGTCGGGCTGCACGATCCAGCCGACCTTCGCCGCCTTGCCCTTCACCTTCGGCGTCGCCCGGTAGAGGCCCGCGGGTTTCTTCGCCGTCGGCACCGAGAACCGGTAGGTCTGGCCCGCCGCCGTCACGGTTCCGGTGGCCGAAGTGACGTCGAAGGTGCCCGTGAGGGTCGCGTCCGGGGCACCCTTGAGGTCGAGCTTGCCGTCGACGGTCACGCCCTGGAGCCAGGCTTCGAGCTTCTTGCCGTCGCAGAGGTAGGCGATGGCGTGGCCGTCGCGCGCCGAGACCGCGATCGACGCGCCGCCGCCGGTCACCTTCCCGGCGTAGTCCGCTCGCGCGGGCACGTCGGCCTTCGGCGATTCGGATGGCGGCGCCGTCGTCACGTGCGGCGGCGCGGTCGTCGTGGTGCTCGCGCCACCCACGGCGTTCGCGGACCCGGCGACCGTCGGCGCGCCGGTCCCGGCCGCCAGGTTGGCGATGCCGATCCCGCCGGCGAGCAGCACCCCGCCGAGCAGTGTGAACAACGGCCCCGGATGTCTCATGGTCTTCCCCGCTTCTCCCGGTCCACCACCGTGTCCGCAACACGGACCTCGGGCCGAAACGGCTCAACGCTACGCGTCGAAAAGAGGTAATGCTTAGCCCGTGCACGTGGTTGACTGGCCGCATGCTCCCCTGGGACGGCGAACTCGCCGGACGGCTCGACCGGCACACCGTGACGTCCGCGTTGCTGCGCGGCAATCCCCTCGGCGACCCGCACGAGCGGCCGCTGTGGGTGTACGTCCCGCCCGGCTACGACGACGGCGACGAGCGGTACCCGGCGGTGTACGTCATCCAGGGCTACACCGGGCACCTGACCATGTGGGCCAACCGGACCCCGTTCCGCCAGCCGTTCGTGGAGACGGCCGACGCCGTCTTCGCCGGCGGCGCGCCGGGCTGCATCGTGGTGTACGTCGACGCGTGGACCGCCTACGGCGGCTCGCAGTTCGTCGATTCGCCGGGCACCGGTCGCTACCACTCGTACCTGTGCGACGAGGTCGTGCCGTGGGTCGACGAGCACTACCGGACGCTGCCCGGCCGCGAATCCCGCGCCATCGCGGGCAAGTCGTCGGGCGGGTTCGGCGCGATGATCACGCCGATGCTGCGGCCGGACCTGTTCGGCGCGCTGGCGACGCACGCGGGCGACTCGCTCTACGAACTGTGTTACGTCCCCGACTTCGGCAAGGCGGTCCGCGCGCTGCGCGGGTACGGCCAGGACATCCAGGCGTGGTGGGCGGATTTCCGCGGCCAGCCGGCGTTCACCCGGCCGGAAGACGCGGTCCTGCTGACCGTGCTCGGCGTTTCGGCGTGCTTCTCGGCGCGCGAGGACGGGACGCCGGAGCTGCCCTTCGACCCGCTGACCGGAGCACTGCGGCCGGAGCAGTGGCGGCGCTGGCTGGACTGGGACCCGGTCCGGATGGTGGCCGGCCGCGCGGAGGCGGTCCGCTCCCTGCGCGCGGTGTGGATCGACGCGGGCACGAGCGACGAGTACTTCCTCGACATCGGCGCGGAGGCGTTCCGGGCGGAGGTGGCCGCGGCCGGCCTGCCGGACGACCGGGTGCACTTCGAGCTGTTCGACGCCGGCCACGGCGGGATCGACTACCGGTACCCGCTTTCGCTGGCCTGGCTGGCGGAACGGCTGGCCCGGTGATGGTCACCGAGACCGAACTCGTCCTGGCCGGCGGGCGCACCCTGCACGTCCACGACACCGGCGGCCCAGCGCGGCTCACCGTCTTCTGGCACCACGGCACCCCCAACACCGGCGCTCCGCCCGGGCCGTTGCTGCCGCTCGCCCGGCAGCTCGGCGTCCGGTTCGTTTCCTACGACCGGCCCGGCTACCGCACCTCCACGCCCGTCCCGGAGAGGACCGTCGGGAACGCCGCCGAGTGCGTCGAAGCCGTGGCCGAGGCGCTCGGGATCGGCGAGTTCGCCCTCATGGGGCACTCCGGTGGCAGCTCGCACGCCCTCGCCTGCGCCGCCCTGCTGCCGGACCGGGTGCTCGCCGTCGCGAGCATGGCCGCCGTCGCGCCCTTCGACGCCGACGGGCTCGACTGGTTCGGGGGCATGGCCGCGGCCAGTGCCGCGTCGCTGCGGGCCGCCGGCGAAGGCCGGGCCGCCAAGGAAAAGCACGAAGCCGCCGCGGAATTCGATCCCGACGTCTTCACCGCCGAAGACTTCGCCGTGCTCCACGGGTCCTGGTCGTGGCTGGACGAGGTGGTCCGCGCGGCGCTCGCCCACGGGCCCGGCGGGCTGATCGACGACGACCTCGCCTACGTCCGGCCGTGGGGCGCCGATCCCGCGCGGATCACCGCGCCCGTCCTGCTCCTGCACGGCGAGCAGGACCGGATGATCCCCGCCACGCACGGCGCGTGGCTCGCCGGGCGGTGCCCGCACGCCGAGTACCGGCCCGTGCCCGGCGCGGGCCACCTGTCCGTGCTGCGCCACGCCGCCGACGCCCTTACCTGGCTCGCCGATCACGGCAGCAGGGCCACCGAAACGACCACCGGCACCAGGTAGAGCAGCGGGAACGCCAGGTGCGCGTACGACCGCGCCCGGGCGACGGTGATCAGCGCGCCGGTGAAGTACAGGACCAGGCCGATCGCCGCCGCGATGCCGATCGGCGTCCAGAAGAGCCCGGCGAGCAGGCCCGCCGCGCCGGCCGCCTTGGCCGTGCCCAGCAGGTTCCACCACGACCGGGGCACGCCGTACTCGGTGATCGGCTCGACGACCCACTTCGCGCGGGCGAACATCGAGACGGCCGAGAAGCCGACCCAGGCCGCGGCGGCGATGGTGACGATCAGGTGAGCGGTGTGCATCGGGACTCCTCGGGGTTCGCGGCCCCGCCGTCGGGGTCCGTCACCCCCACGACTCCGCGGCCCGATCCGATGTGACAGCCCGGCGCGTGACGGCCGTCACTGCCGCCGGAAGTGCGCCACGACCATCTCGACCAGCGCGTCGACGTCGGCGTCGACCATCGGCTCGCCGGTCATGCCCATCCGGTGCAGCAAGGCGCCGACCACGACGTCGACGAAGAACAGCACCCGGTGCTCCGGTTCGCCGAGTGCGTCCTCGAGCGCGAGCCGGTAGGGGTCCTGCAGCCGTGACGACAGCACCACGCGCAGCGCCGGATCGCTGACGGCGTCGCTGAACACGCCGGCGAACGCGTCGCCCACCCCGGGTTCGCCGATCTTCGCCGCCGCCCAGCGGATGACCGCGGTCAGCAGCTCCGCCCGGCTCCCCCCGGCCAGCGGCGCCGGACCGAACGCGTCCAGGAGACAGTCCACGATCAGCTCGCCCTTGGACGGCCAGCGCCGGTAGATCGTCGTCTTGGCGACGCCGGCTGCCGCCGCGATGCGTTCGACGGTCGCGCGGGCGTAGCCGAGCTCGGCGACCGTGGTCAGCGTCGCGGCGAACACCACGTCGTGGAGGCCGGCGCGGGGCCGGCCCGGCGGCCGGGCGGAAGACGTCATGGCGGGAGCCTACCGGTTTTCGCTACCGTAGGTTTCGATACCTGGGGTGTCGAAACCAAGGAGCGATCATGACCGTGCAGCGTCCACCCGAGCCGGACTGGCTCGCGATGACCACCGAGGAACTGCTCGCCTACCGCGAGGCGGAGAACCGCTTCCGGGCGTCCGCCGCCGCGCGGGCGATCACCGGGGAACCGCACCCGGACACCGTGATCGAGTGGCGCGACCTGCCGCTGCCCGGCCGTGACCTGCCGGTCCGGGTGTACCGGCCGGCCGCGGACGACGGTGTCGCGCTACCCCTGGTCGTCCACGTCCACGGCGGCGGGTTCGTCGGCACGGCGGTGCAGAGCGACTGGGTCAACAGCGTGCTGGCTGCCCGGCTGCCCGCGGTCGTCGTCTCGGTCGAACACCGGCTCGTCGCCCCGGACCACCCGCTCCCGGACGCCGTCGACGACGGCTGGGACGCGCTCCGGCACCTCATGCGGGAGGCCGGGGCCTGGGGCATCGACCCGGCACGGGTCGCCGTCTTCGGTGAAAGCTGCGGCGGGCTGATCAGCGCGGTGGCCGCGATCCGGGCCCGGGAGGCCGGGCTGCCCCTGCGAGCCCAGGTGCTCGTCAACCCGGCGCTCGACGCGACCGAGGCGATGTTCGAGTATCCGTCGGTCGCCGAGTACGCCGAGACGCCCACCCTCTCGGTGCCGGTGCTGCGGCTGTTCCAGCGGCTCGCCGTCCCGCCGGGTACCGACGCGGTGTCCCCGATGCAGGCCGAGCTGGGTGACCTGGCTCCGGCGCTCGTGGTGGTCCCGACGCACGACCCGCTGGCCGATCACGGCCGCCGGTACGCCGAGCGTCTCGAGAAGGCGGGCACGACGGTCCGGCTGTCCGAGTACGCCGGCGCCGGGCACGCCTTCCTCAGCATGCCGGGCCTGGTGCCGCAGGCGGAGGCCGCGGCGGAGGAGATCCTCGGCTTCCTCCGGACGTCCTTCGCGGACCCGGCATGACCGCGGCACCGATCGACGGCGCGACCCTGGACGGGGTGGCGGCCACCTGCCTGTGGACGCTGCGCAACCGCGCCGAGGAGTCGCGGCACCCGGGCTCGGCGTTCGCCGACCCGCTGGCCGAACGCCTCCAGCGCCGGATCTCCTACGACTACGCGCGGTTCGGCAAGCCGGACCAGATCCACCCGCTGCGCGCGGTCGCCCTGGACTTCGCGATCCGCTCCTACCTGGACCGGCATCCCGGCGCCACGGTGGTCGCGCTCGGCGAGGGCCTGCAGACCACCTACTGGCGCCTGGGGCGGCCCGAGGTCGACTGGCTTTCGGTGGACCTGCCGCCGGTGGCCGACCTGCGCCGGCGCCTGCTCCCGCCCGAACCGCGGATGACCGTGCTCGGCACCTCGGCCCTGGACCGCTCCTGGCTGGACGTCCCCGACCCGGCGCGCGGCGTGTTCATCTCGGCCGAGGGTCTGTTCATGTACCTCGAGCGCGCGGAGGTGTTCGCGCTCATCACCGAATGCGCCGCGCGGTTCCCCGGCGGGCAGCTGTTCTTCGACTCGATCCCGCCGTGGCTCAGCCGGCGGACGGTGCGCGGCGGGCGGGATTCGCGGCGGGGCGGGCGGATTTCGCGGCGGGGCCCGCGGGGGCGCCCCCCGTTTTCCACTCTACCGGCCGGCACCGACAATTCCGGTCTGCGGCTGTCGGACCGCTACACCGTCCCGCCGATGCCGTTCGGGCTGACCGTGTCCGAAGCGGCCCGGCTGCCCGGCCGGATCCCCGGCGTGGCCTCCGTCGAAGACTTGCAGCCGCCGCCCGGGCGCCGGGCTTGGCGGCCGGGCACCCTGCGGAAGCTCGCGAACCTGCCCGGCTTGCGCGATCTGCGCCCGTCGATCAGCCTGGTGAGCTTCGCCGAGCCCGGGTGAGGACGCGGCCGGTCGTGAGCGGTGACCCGGGACCGGCGTCACCGCTCACGACCGACAACGTCCATTGTGGAGTGTCAGCGGGCCGGCAGCAGCGGCAGGAGCTCCTGGTGGCGGCCCGCCCGGCGCAGCACGGGCGAGCCGGGGCCGGCCGGGTCCCGGGCGCCGGCCCGCATGGAGATCAGGAAGCGCACGACTTCGTGCGGCTGCGGCAGGATGTCTTCGCCGCCGAGGTAGGACAGGACGATCATCTCCTCGCCGCACGCCGCCTCGACCGCGACCGCCCAGCCGTGCACCTCGTCCCACAGCAGCGCCACGTCGCGCTCGGGGAACCGGCGCAGCCGCCAGTCCACCGCCAGGTACGCCGACACCGGGACGTCGACGTCCACGGTGCAGGATTCCAGGCCGAAGCCGAGCGCGCGGGCCACCTCCCCCAGATACGCGCGCAGCCCGCGCTGGAACCAGAATTCGAGATCGGTGTCGATCAGGCCGGACACCCGTTTCCTTTCGCCACGTTCGACAAGACCGGCAACGGCCGCCACGTCATTGTCTTTCGCCACCGCGACGGCTGCCGCGCTTCGTGCGTAGACCGTACCGACTTCGCGGAGTTCGGCCCACCACCGGACATCCGTCCTGGCGGTTCGTGCAGCGACACGCCCGTCTGCACGTGCAAGACTCCACTGTGGACGATCAAATCCGCAGGTGAAGACGTTTTCCGCAATTCTCGGAAAACCTCCCGGGTACCCCAGGAGGAATGGTGGCCGCCGAAAGTTCAGCCGAACGCAGGAATCGGGACCCGGGTGCGCTCCAGATCCGCGAACAGATCTCCGAGGTCCTCGACGCGCGCCAGGACTTCGCCCGCGGTGAACCTCAGGTGCGTGACGTGCCGGCAGGAGCGCACCTCGTCCCAGGTGACCGGCGTCGACGCGGTCGGCTCGTCGCGCCCGCGCAGCGAGTACGGCGCCACCGTGGTCTTGAACGGGTTGTTCTGGCTCCAGTCGATGAAGACCTTGCCCGGGCGCAGGTTCTTCGCCATCCGCGCCACGACGAGGTCCGGCGTCTCGGCCGCGAGCCGCTCGGCCAGCGCTTTCGCGTACCGCGACGGCTCACCGGCGTCGGCCGTCACGATGCCCGCGTACAGCTGCATGCCCTTGGAGCCGCTCGTCTTCGCCACCGGGGTCAGGCCGTCGCCGACGAGGACGTCGTAGAGGCGCTCGGCGACCCGGCAGCAGTCGACGACCGTCGCGCCGGGACCCGGGTCGAGGTCGAACACCAGCCGGTCCGGGGTGCCGCGCTCGTCGTGGCGGGGCCCGACGGTCCACTGGTGGACGTGCAGTTCCAGCGCGGCGAGGTTGGCCGCCCACACGAGCTCGGGCAGGTCGTCGATCAGCGGGTAGGTGACGATCTCGGGGTCCTTGCTCCGGCCGCCGACGGTCAGGCGCGCGGTGCGGACCCAGTCCGGGGCGTGCCGGGGGACGTTCTTCTCGAAGAAGGAGTCACCGGTGACACCGTCGGGGAACCGCACGAACGTCATCGCCCGGTCGCGGATGTGCGGCAGCAGCACCGGCGCGATCCGCGTGTAGTAGTCGAGCACCTCGCCCTTGGTGAAGCCGGTGCGCGGGTAGAGCACCTTCTCGAGGTTCGAAAGCGTCAGCTGCCGCTCGCCGACCCGCACCGTGATCCGG
This sequence comes from Amycolatopsis sp. 505, assembly GCF_031625235.1. Classification (NCBI taxonomy): domain Bacteria; kingdom Bacillati; phylum Actinomycetota; class Actinomycetes; order Pseudonocardiales; family Pseudonocardiaceae; genus Amycolatopsis; species Amycolatopsis sp. 505. The sequence goes on along the minus strand of NZ_JACKQP010000011.1, from coordinate 263,234 downwards.
CTCCCCGCCACGGGCCCACCCTACCGCGGCGGAACGTGCCCGGAGACGACCCGCTCGACGAACCGCTCGGCGACCTCGCGCAGTTTGATGTTCTCCCGCTGCGATTGCTCCACCAGCATCCCGAAGGCGTCCTCGGCGCCGACCTGGCGGATCGCCATCAGCATGCCCTTGGCCTGGTCGATGACCGCGCGGGAGGTCAGCGCGGTCCGCAGGTGCTCGGCCGTTTCCCGGGCGTGCAGGTACCGGTGGTAGACGCGGAGGATCGCCTCCACCGCGGCCGTGTAGAGCTCGAGCAGCTGCGCTTCGACCTCCTCGAAGCCGTCGTCCTGCCGTCCGTAGCAGTTGACCGCACCGGAGAACTGCTCGTCGGCCACCAGCGGCGCGGCGAGGAAGCTCCCGAAGCCCGCCTCCCGGGCACCGCGGGCGAAGTCCGGCCAGGTTTCGAGCGCGTCGGACACCGTGGTGCGGACGATCTTGCCGCTCCGCATCGCCTCCAGGCAGGGGCCGTCGCCGAACCGGTACTGCTCGCCGTCGAGCTCGTCGAGCACGGCGCTGGTGGCGGTCGCGGTGTGCGGTACCTCTCCGGTGACCAGGGTGACCGACGCCTCGTCGACGCCGGGGAGGGCGTGGCGCACCTGCAGGCACACGTGCTGCAGCAGGATCCGGAAGTCGTCTTCCTCCCGCAGCACCGCGCTGAGGGCTTCCAGCGCCCCGGTGACCTCGTCGAACAACGGCGCCGCCGGTGCGGTCTCCGGCCGTTCCATGGGTGCTCCTCCCGCTCGGCACGCGAAGTGCCCCGGGGTACCCACTTCGCCGCCGATCCATGTCCGCCGGGTCAGCGCGCGTGGCCGTCGTCCTCTTCCCCGCCGAGCAGCGCCCGCCGCGGCGGCTCGCGCCAGGCGTCCCGCTCGAGGTCGAAGGCACCGGAGTCCGTGCCGAACTCCCAGGAGGACCAGCTCATCCCGAGCTTAGTGGATCGTGGCGATCAGGCTGCCGTCGTCGGGCACGGCGAGCGCCTCCGCCAGCACGGTGGCGATCTGCCGCCAGAGCGCGAGGAAGCGCGGCACGTGCTCGTCCGGTGCTTCACAGAGCTCGTGGTAGTGGTGGACGTTCACCACCACCTCCAGGCCGCGGTCGAGCGCCGCGCCGACACGCGCGTCCACCCGGGCCGAGAACGCCGGATCGAATCGCGTACGGCGGCTCGGCCCCGGCGTATGCCGACCACCGCACCGGCAGGCGGATCGTGTCGAAGCCGGCCTCGGCGACCTCGTCGAAGTACCGCTCGGCGAGCGGCAGCTCCGGACCGTGCCAACCTACCGGCACCACGGACTTTCCGGAGGGTTTACCGGTGACCCCGGATTGGTAATCACCGGCCATGTCGTCGGAACAGGCCTCGCCGGGCGGGCTGCCGCTGGACGGTGAGCTGGCCGCGGTCGCCGCCCGGGTGTCCGGGCTGCTGCTGTCGCGCGAAACCGTGGATTCGGTGCTGGAGCTGATCGTTTCACTGGCAGACACGACGATCACCGCGGCCGCCGGCGTGGGGGTCACCCTCGTCGACGCCGAGGGTGGCTTCGTCACGACGAGCGCGTCGGGTCCGCTGGTGCGGGAGGCCGACGCCCTGCAGTACGAACTCGGCGAAGGCCCCTGCATGGCCGCGCTGGCCGGGTGTTCGCCGCAGCGGATCGACGACGTCGCCACCGAACGGCGGTGGCGCCGGTGGTGCGCCGCGGTCGCCGGCTCGGGGCTGCGGTCGGTCGTCACCGCCCCGATGGTCACCGACGACGGCTGTCACGGCGCCATCAAGATCTACGCGACGGCGCCGGCCGCCTTCGGGCCCGTCGACGAGCGGGCGCTGGTGTCCTTCGCCGACCGGGCCGCCGTGCTCGTCGCCAACGCCCGGGCCTACGAGCGGGCCGGCCGGTTGAGCGAGCGGTTCAAGGACACGCTGCGCGACCGCGACCGGATCGCCATGGCGAAGGGCTTCCTGATGGGCCGCGACGGCCTCGGCGAGGAAGCCGCCTTCGACCGGCTGCTCTCGTTGGCCCGCACCCACGGCGGCAGCCCCGCCGAGGCTGCTGCCCGCCTCGTCGGCCCGGTGCCGCGGGAAGGCTGAGCGCATGCGTTTCCTGCCCGAGGAGGAACAGCAGCGGCTGATCGCCTCCTGCTTCGCCCGGAGCGACCTGACGCTGGAACAGCTGTGGATGCGGTACTTCGCGCTCGGCGGCAGCCTGAGCCTGCTGGAGCTGGACGCCTACCTCAACGGGCTGGTCACGCTCCCCCGCGTCGACCGCGACATGGTCGCCCACGCCGTCAACGAGCGGCTCGACGAGGTGACCGGCCCGGCCCGCGCGCCCTACAGCCACTCGGTCCAGGACGCGAAACCGTTGCACGGTCCGCTGAAGGCCCTCGTCGACCTCCTCGAGGGCGCACACCGCGCACCGCCGGAGCGGCTCCCGGCGATCGTCGCCGAGGCGGGTCGCTCGCTCGACCTGACGATCGGGGTCTACCTGGCCGACTACGACCAACGCACGCTCGTGCCGCTGCAGCCGGGCGCCGCGGAGCTCGACATCGAGAGCACGCTCGCCGGCGACGTGTTCCGCCGCGCCGGGACCACGGTGACCCGCGACGGGACACTGTGGACGGTGCTGCTCGACGGCGTCGAGCGGCTCGGGGTCCTCGAGATCGTCCCGGCCGGCGACCCGGACGACCCGGCGCTGCGGGAGCAGTGCCGCTGGCTGGCCGCGCTGCTCGGGCACCTCGTCACCATCACGACCCAGTACGGCGACGGCCTGGACCGCCGTCGCCGGCGCGCGCGCCGCACCTCCCCCGCCGAACTGCTGTGGCAGAGCCTGCCACCGCTGACCGCAGCGACCGGCAACGTGGTCGTCGGGGTGAGCGTCCAGCCGGCGTACGACCTCTGCGGAACGGTGTTCGACTACGCGCTTTCGGAGGAGCGGGCGCAGCTGGCGATGTTCGACGCGGGCGCGCGCACCCGCGACGCGAACACGGCCGTCGTGACCGCCCTCGCCGCCTACCACGCCGCCCGCCACGGCGGAGCTTCCCTCGCCGAGCAGTTCGCCGCGGTCGGCGCGGAGCTCGACGGCCTGCCGCCTGTCGGCGGGGTGCTCGCCGAACTGGAGCTGAAGACGGGCGTTCTGCGCCTGCTGCACGCCGGGCCGCCGGCAACCGTGATCGTCCGCGACGGTTCGGTACGCCCGGTCACCGGGCCTGTCGCGCCGCGGTTCGCCGAGTGCGGGGAGGTCACGGAACTGCGGCTCGAACCGGGCGACCTGCTCGCGCTGTGCTCCCGCGGCGTCGCCGAGACGGCGGACGGCACCGGGGAGCCGTTCGGCCGCGACCGGATCGCGGGACGGCTCGGCCGGGACGCCGGGGAGCTACCGCCGGAGATCGCCCGCCGGCTGACCCGCGCGGTCTTCGCTCATGGGGGTGGCGAGTTCCGGCAGGACGCCGGGGTGCTGGTCGCTCGGTGGATTTCGCGCTGAGACCGGGTGGGCCGGAGGCCGTCGCCGCGGAACGCACGGCAGCCGGCCGTCTGCGGCTGCCGGTGGGCGGCCCGGAAGCCGCACCCGACCCGCGCACGGCCGCCGCTAGTAGGCCGGAGGCCGCCAGTAGGCCGGAGGCCGCCAGTAGGCCGGAGGCCGCCGGTGGGCCGCGGCCAACGCAGCGCACGGCCGCGGGCCGCCCGGAAGCCGCCGCGAGCAGGCTTCGGAGCCGCCGCCAGCGCAGCGCACCGCGGCCGACCGCCCGACGGCCGCCGCCGGTGGACCACCCGCGGCCGCGGCCAGTCCCCCGCACAGCCGCCAGCCGCCCGGAAGCCACAGCCAGCAGGCCTCCCGGGAGACCGCCGTCGGCGCAGCGCGCAGCAGACACCCGGCCCAGCGCACAGCAGCCGGCGCCACCAGGCCTCACAGAGGCCACCGCCAGCGCAGCGCACAGCGACCTCGGCCCGCGGGCTCAGCAGGCGGTGTCGTGGACCTCGGCCGCCAGCAGCTCGCGCAGGGCGTCCGACAAGGATGCGAACATCGGCACCACCGCGGCCAGACCGGTGATCCGGAACAACCGGGCCAGTGTCCGGCTGTTCGCCACCACGCCGAACCGTCGTCCCGCTGCGCCGGCCCGCTCGGCCGCGGCCGCCAAGGCTCGTGCTCCGGCCAAGCCGACGAAGGCCACCTGCGTGAGGTCCACCACGGTTGTCCCCGGTGGGGCCGCTCGCAGCTCGCGCTCGAGGATCGGCAGGGTCAGCGCGTCGATTTCGCCGGTGAGGGTGAGCACCAGGAAACCGGGGCGGTACTCCGTCCGGCGCGCGACCAGGGGCGCGGACCGGGTGGGGACCGGAATGGCGGGGGACACGGGTTCGGTTGGCCTTCCGCGCCGGCCGGGGCCGGCGACGCAGTGACGTGATCAAGGACGGGATCTTGATACCCAAACGCCCGTTCCGGAAACGCTCTCTTTCACGGCGAGACGCTCGTGAAGGCCGACCAGAGCCGTTCCGCGGCGTGGTGGGCCGGGGCGCCCGGCCGGATCTCGCGGAGGCCTTCCGCGGGGGCCGTCACCTGGCCGCCGAGGTGCTCGACGAGGGCGACGGCCAGTTCGCGGACCTTGACGTTGAACTCCTGGCTGGCCCGCCGCAGCGTCTGCCAGGCCTCCTCCGGCGGGCACCGCCGGACCGCCATGATCGCGCCCTTCGCCTGCTCGATGGCGGCGCGGGAGGCCAGGAGGTCCAGCATCTGGTCGGGGTCGCCCGCGGTGGCGGTCTCGGCGACCACCAGCGTCATCTCGGTGAGCTTCGCGTACCGCCGCAGGACGGCCAGAGTCTCGTCGCCCGGCGCCCGGTCGAGCGTCACCGACAGCACGAACGCCCCGTCCTCGTCCCAGAACCCCGGCAGCGCGGCGGCACCGCGGATCGCACCGGTCGCCCGGCCGCCGTCGAACACGGTCTCGCGGGTCAGCTCGGGCCAGCGCTCGTCGCCGAAGAGGCGGTCGGTGGTGACCGGCTCGCCGGTGGCGTGCGCGAGCGGGACCGGCCCGCCGTGCGCCAGCTGGGCGGGGATCAACTGCTCGGCGACGCCCGCGGTGGCCAGCACCCGCAGCGGCCGGTCGCCGCGGGTCACGGTCAGGCCGGCACCGAGCCAGCCGGGCAGCTCGCCGGCGATGCGCTCGAGCAGCGCCTGCAGCAATTCGGCCAGCGGTCTCCAGCGATCCGCCGCGTTCATCAGTGTCTCGGTCACCCGATCCCTCCCACCGGTGGTGCTCCCCTTGATTTACCGCAAGCCGCGGAAGTCCGCCTCCGACGCGGCCGGGATTTGTGGGACCGGCCACGCGGAAAGGGGAATCGGCACGGCCGTCCGGGGTAACCCGATCACCCGGCTGCGCTCAGCAACGATCGAAGAGTTCCTCCTCCCGCACCACGGACGACGTGTTCCGCGCGGAACTCGCCTGCCTGCGGCGGATCCTCGGCCGTGGCACCGGCTTCACAGGTGTCACAGTTGCCGCACGGCGTCGCCGGTTCCTCGCCGAAGTACCCGAGCAGGCACCGGCGGCGGCAGCCGGTCGTTTCCGCGTGCGCGCGCAGCATCTCCACCCGCGAGCTCGCCCACCTTCCCGTTGCTCATGGCGGCAGGGCTACCCCGGACGGCGCCGGGCAACCCCCGACCCGAACGAGCGGTTTACCCGGCGGTGCGCCCGGGGTAGCCGAACGGTGATCCGAGGAGGCGCCATGACCCACCGGTGGTCCCGATGATGTTCAGCGAAGTCGTCGTCGCCGGGCAGATCGCCCGTGACCTGGTGATCGAGGTGCCCGACGCGCCCGATGCGGACGCGTCGGCGCCCGTGAAGCACCGGCAGGAGCTGCTCGGCGGCAAAGGCGCGAACCAGGCCGTGGCGCTGGGCCAGCTCGGGATGTCGGTGTCGCTGGTCGGCGTCGTCGGCCGCGACCGCACCGGGGACGCGCTGCTGGCCCAGGCCCGGGCCGACCGGATCGGCACCTCGCACGTGATCCGCCGTCCGGGCACCGAGACGGCGTTGCTGATCGACGTCGTCGACGACCACGGCCGCCGCCGCTACCTCGAGCACGTGCCGGAGGGGACGCTGCTGACCGAGAACGACGTCTTCGCCGCGTCCGCCCCGATCTCGGCCGCCGCCTCGCTCATCGTGCAGCTGCAGCAGCCCGCGCCGGTGGCCCTGCTGGCGGCGCGGCTGGCGCACACCGCGGGCACCCGGGTCGTGCTCGACGGGGCGCCGGAGTCCGACGCGCTGACGGCGGACCTGCTCGCCCTCGCCGACGTCGTGCGCGCCGACGGCCACGAAGCCGAGCTCCTCACCGGGCAGGTGGTGGACGACGTCACCGCGGCCGCCCGCGCGGCGGCGGAACTCCGGCGGCGGGGGCCGTCACTGGTCGTGCTGGAGGTGTCCGGGCAGGGCAACCTGTTCGCCGGCCCGGAGGGCACGTGGTTCGTCCCGGACGTCGAGACCGACGTCGTCGACCCGACGGGCGCCGGGGACGCGCTGGTCGCCACGCTGACCGCGGCGCTCACCCGCCGCCGCCCCCTGGAGACGGCGGCGACCCTGGCGGTGGCCGCCGCCGCGGCGACGACCGGGCACGCGGGCGGGCGGCCGCACCTGTCGCGGGCCGAGCTCGACCGGCTGCAGCCGCGGGAACTGGAGACCGTCCGGGCTTGACGCCCTAAAGGCCCGGCAGCCTCTGCTGGAGCCCCAAGAGCACCGAAAACGGGTCGCCACGCTCGGCCAAGCGGGCCGGGACGTCCCGGATCGTCCAGCGGTCCGGCGCGAGGTCCGGGTCGTCCAGCTCGTCCCACTCCAGCGGGACCGAGACCGGCGCACCCGGCCGCGGGCGGACGCTGTAGGGCGCGACCAGCGTCTTGTTCAGCACGTTCTGCGTGTAATCGAGCCGGGCGCGGCCGCGGCGCTTGTCCTTCGTCCAGGCCCAGCTGACCAGGTCCGGCAGCACGCGGCCGATCGTGCGGGACACCGTCTCGGCCCAGCTGCGGGTCTGCTCGAACGTGCAGTGCGGGGCGATCGGCACCCAGACCTGGATGCCGCGCTGCCCGGTCACCTTGGGCCGGCCGGTGAGGCCGAGGTGCTCGAGCGCCGTGCGGTGCAGCCGCGCCAGCTCCAGGACCTCCTCGAAGGTCGTCTCCGGGCCCGGGTCGATGTCGAACAGCACCCACGTCGGGTGGTCGACGTCGGCGGCGCGGGACGTCCAGGCGTGCAGCTCCAGGGCGCCGTAGTTCGCCAGCCACGCCAAGGTGGCGACGCTGTCCGCGACGACGTACCGCTGGCTCTCCCCCGGATCCGCGCGTTCGTTGCGCCAGGTCGTCAGCCAGTCGGGCGCGTGCTGCGGGACTTCCTTCTGCCAGAACCCCGGTTCGGTGACGCCCTGCGGGAACCGGTGGGTGTTGAGCGGGCGGCCGGCCAGGTACGGCAGCATCGCCGGCCCGACCGTGGCGTAGTACCGGATCAGGTCCCGCTTGGTGACCCCGCCCCGCGGCCCGGGGAAGAGCACCTTGTCCAGGTTGGTCAGGGCGAGCTCGCGGCCCGCCACCGACCACCGGCCCTTGACGCCCAGGGCGTCCAGGGCGGCCAGCTCGTCCTCGGTCGGGGCCTGCCAGCCGCCGACGGCCTCCTCGGCCTCCGCGGCCGGGCGGTCGCCGTGCCACAGGGCGTCGGGGGCGGCCGCGACTTCGTCGTTGGTGCGGCCGCTCTTCACCGAGCGCGGGTGGTCTTCGGCGTCCCAGCCGGGCTGCGCGTGCTCGTCCTGCTTGTGCAGGAGGAACCACTGGTCCTTCTCCCCGCGGCTGGTGCGGACCAGCACGAACCGCCCGGCCAGCTTCTCGCCTTCGAGGTCGAAGTGCAGCGTCCCGGCCTCGATCGCGCCCGCCGGATCGGCTTCGACCGGCCGCCAGACGCCACGGTCCCACACGATGACGTCCCCGCCGCCGTATTCGCCGCGCGGGATGACGCCCTCGAACCCGGCGTATTCGATCGGGTGATCTTCGACGTGCACGGCCAGCCGGCGGGCCTTGGGGTCCAGCGTCGGACCCTTCGGCACCGCCCAGCTGACCAGCACACCGTCGAGCTCCAGGCGGAAGTCGTAGTGCAGCCGGCGCGCCCGGTGCCGCTGCACCACGAACCGGTGGCCGTCCGGGCCGGCCGCGGCCCCGCCGGCCGGTTCCGCGGTCCGGTCGAAGTCGCGCATCTCCTGGTAGCGCCGCAGTTTGCGGGCCGGGTCTGCTGCCATGCCCCGGGAGTACCCACTCAGTCCGGTGCCGACCAGGGCGGGTTCTTCTTCGCCAGTTCCTCGTACTCGGCGACCTCCTGCGGCGTCGGGTCGAGGCCGGCTTCTTCGGCGAATTCCTCCGGGTCGGTGTCGTCGTCGGGCTCGGTCACGTCAGCCTCCCAGCGCGCCGCGGATGAGGTCGCGGGCGCGGTCCATGATCGCCGCGGGCGGGCCCAGCAGCAGGTTCGCTTTCGCGCTCTCGACGCCGGGGTGCGGCCGGGTCGGCCCGACCGCTTCGGCCACCTTGGCGGTCGCGGCCATCGCGCGCAGCCGCTCCGGCGGGCGGTGGGCCCGCAGCAGCGGGAACTCCTCGCGCTCCTCGTGCTCGGCGTGCGCGAGGACGTCTTCGCGCAGCTGGACGAGCAGGGTGTCGAAGCCGTCGGCTTCCGGGCCCATCTTCTGCAGGGTGGTCAGCAGTTCCTTGGCCCGGTGCTCCTCGCCCAGCCGCGCGTCGACGACGGGTTCCGCCGCGGGCTCGAGGTCGCGGATCTCGGGGTGCACGACCAGTTCCTCCGCCGTCTCGTGCACGGCCAGCAGCCGCACGAGGTCGTGGAACAGGTCCCGCCGGCGCTCGCCTTCCGCGGTTTCCAGCGCGGCGAACAGCTCGCGGATCTCCCGGTGCTGCCGCTGCAGCAACTCGATGACGTCCTCGTCGTGCTCCGCCATGAACGGCCTCCTCCGTGCTCGTTGCTCGGTCGGAAGCGGCGTTCCCCGTCCCGGCCGGGTTACTCGTCGCGCCGGGCGACTGTGAGCCACAGCGCGCCGGCGACGGTCGCGACGAAGCCGGCGAGGGTCCACCAGGACCACCCGCCGAAGAAGGCGACGACGAGCCCGACGGCGAGCAGCACGCCCCCGCCGATCGAGGCGGTGTCTTCGTGCCCGGCGCGGGCGGTGAAGGCCATCAGCTCGCCCGCCCGTCGACGGCGGCCACGACGAGCGCGGCGCACCGCGCCACGGTCAGGCCTCTTTCTTTCGCCATGGAGACCAGGGCGGCGTGCGCGGCCGGACGGCTGAGCCCTTGCGCGGCAAGGACTTCCAGTGCCAGGCCGACGACGTCGGTGGCGGGCGGGGTGGCGGTGCGCAGGGGCATCGGAAGACCTCCGGCTCGGTCGGCGGCGCAACGAACGCGACCGGATACCCCGCCGCGCCGGGTTTCACACCCCTACCGAACCCGGTGGAGTGATGGGCGTTCAACTCCCCTCTTGCGGCGACGCGAGCGGCCGGGCTGACTCCCCACGCTCACCCGGCGGCAACCGGCCATTCTCTCGCCGGCGGCACCGCGCAGCCGAACCCCGGGCGACCACGTCATCGTCCCGTCGCCCAGGGCCGGGTGCTCCCGGCGCATCGCGAGCGCCGCGCGGTACCGGCCGAGCATGCGTCGGCGCGGGTGCGGCCGGGCCGCTCCCGCGCCGGCGCGGAACCGGTCGTCCGTGGTTCCGGGTATCTACGCTGGGGACGTGACCGACGCGTGGGAATGGGATCCGTCCCTCTATTCGGGCAGTGCGGCGTACTACGCGCGAGGACGAGCGGCTTATCCCGCGGAGCTCGCCACCGCTTTCGCCGGAGAACTCGGCTTGGACGGAACGGGACGGCTGCTCGACGTCGGCTGCGGGCCGGGGTCGCTGACGCTGCTGCTGGCCGGGCTGTTCGAGGAAGCCGTCGGGCTCGACGCCGACGGAGACATGCTCGCCGAGGCGAGCCGGCTCGCGGCGGGCGCCGGGAACTGCCGGTGGGTGCGCCGGCGCGCGGAGGAGCTGCCCGCCGGGCTGGGGCGGTTCCGGCTGGTCACCTTCGCGCAGTCGTTCCACTGGTTCGACCGGCCCCGCGTCGCCGCCGCGGTGCGCGGAATGCTGGCGCCGGACGGGGTTTGCGCCCACGTGCACGCGTCGACGCACGAGTCCGTGCACCCGGCGATCGAGGAACTGGTGCGCGAGTACCTCGGCCCGGTGCGGCGCGCGGGACGTGGGACGCTGCCGGCCGGGACGCCCGGGAACGAGGCGGACGTCTACCGCGCGGCGGGCTTCCACGGGCCGCGGCGGTTCGAGGTGCCGGGCCGGGTCGTGACCCGGACGGCCGACGAGGTCGTCGCCGGGGTGTTTTCGCTGTCGAGCTCGGCCCCGCACCTGTTCGGCGACCGGCGGGCCGAGTTCGAGGCGAACCTGCGGCGGCGGCTGGCCCCGGCGGAGACGTTCACCGTGCGGTTGCGCGAGATCGCCGTCGACCTGTGGTTCACCAGGGGTTGTTGAAGTCCTCGTCCTCTTCGACGGCGGCCCGGGGCCGGCGGGCGGCCCGCGGTTCGCCGCGCACCGGCGGCGGCGCCGATTGCGGTGCCGGTTCGAAGCCGGCGGAGTAGGCCTCGGCGTCGAAGGCGGACGCCGGTTCGGCGTGCGACCGGTCGGTGCTCCAACCGGACTTCGTCTTGCGCTGGGCCATTTCCCGGACGTGCTGGACGTACCGCTCGGCCGCCTGGACCTGCTTGGTCATGTACTCGTGGGAACGCGCCTTGATCTCCTCGCCCTGCTGTTCGCGCAGGGCACGGCGATCGGCCTGTTCGCGCACGAGGCCGTCGAGCTCGGCTTTCATGCCGGCGATGTCGGTCATGCGTCCTCCTACCAGGTCCGGGCGGACGGCGGGTCTTCGTCGTCGAGGGAGCCGATGATCCGCCGCCCGGGCTCGCCGAGGTTGTCGAAGACAGCGCCTTCGATGCGGTAGGCCGGGGCGCGGCGTTCGGTGTCGCCCCCGCCGCCCTGGGCGCCGCCCATCGCCCCCATGCCGGGCATGCCGGCCATCGAGGAGCCGGACGCGCCGGACGGCCCGGTGGCGCCGGCCGCCGACGCGAAGGCGGGCTGCGGCGAGGCGGGGACCGCACCGGTGTGGGCGCCGCCGGAGACGGGCGAGTCGCCGAGGCCGGCGGGTTCGAAGCCGGCGCCCGACAAGCCGGCGCCGCCGTGGGAGCCGCCGCCGATGCCGGCCGGGTGGGCGCCGCCACCGCCGCCCCCGTGCGAGCCGCCGCCCGGGGAACTGTCGCCGCCCGGAGTGCCCGAGTCGCCGCCGGCGTGGTGCGAGCCGTCGCCGGCGGCGTGGTGCTCGCCTCGGGTGGGCGAGGTCGGGTCGCCGTGGTCGCCGCCGGGCGAGCTCGAATCGCCGAAGGTGCTGCCGTGCGCACCGTCACCGCCGTCGTCGGGTGCGAGGTCCTCGAGGGTTCCGCGGTGGGTGGGCAGGTCGTCGAGGCGCTTCTCCGGCGTGTCGCCGAGGGCGCCGGCCGGCTTGTCGTCCTCGCCCAGGGTGTACGTGGTCGGGGTGCCCTTGCCGTCGTCGACCGTGACCACCGTGGGGCCGTCCGGGCCGTCGGGGCGCTCGGCCGTGATCTCGAGTTCGCCGTCGCGGATGTGGATCTTGCCGTCCGGACCGGGGCGGTACGTGTCGGCGTCCGTCCCTTGTGGACCGTCGGCCGGCTTGCCGTCGGACCAGTCGAGCTTGAAGTCCTTCGGGTCGCCCGGTCCGTCGCCGACCTTGATGTCCATCTTGCCGTCGTGGTCCGGCTCGGTCATCTCGAAGGTCTTGTCGCCCTGCTTGACCTTCAGGACGTCCCGCTCGTCGTCGCCCTTGCCGTCGCCCTTGTCGTCGCCGAGGAGGCCGTCCGGCTTGCCGTCCGGATCCGTCTCGATGCCCGGGCCGCCGAACTCCTTCAGCGCGTCCGCGGCCTTCTTCTTCGCGTCCTCCGCGGCCTGCTCGGCCGCTGCTTTGCCGTCGTCACCCGAACCCGATCCCGAACCCGAGCCGCCGCCCGCACCGTCGCCGGACTCCGTTTCGATGCCCGGACCGCTGAACTCCTTCAGCGCGTCCGCGGCCTTCTTCTTGGCCGCTTCGGCAGCCGCGGCCGCGGCGTCCTGGCCGCTGTCGGACGGCGGCGGCACCGAAGACGGTGTCGTGCCGTCGGATCCCGGACCGCCACCCGAGCCCGAACCGCCGCCCGAACCCGAACCGCCGCCCGAACCGAGTCCGGCACCGGCTCCGGATTCGGTCTCGATGCCCGGGCCGCTGAACTGCTTCAACGCGTCCGCGGCCTTCTGCTTCGCCGCCTCGGCCTCCTGGGCCGCCTGCTGCTTGGCCGCCTCCGCCGCCGCGGCCGCGCCGTCGTCCTGGCCGCCCGCCGAGCCCGAACCACCGCCGCCCGGGCCGCCGGACGGCGTGGACGTGTCGGGGATCGGCGGCACCGAACCGCCGCCGGACCCGGAGCCACCGCCCGAACCCGAGCCACTGCCGCCGCCCGCCCCGCTCGGCAGGTCGACCCCCGAGCCGCCACCGGACCCGGAACCGCCGCCCGGCGCCCCGGACCCCGAGCCCGTCTCGGGGATCGGCGGCACCGCGCCGCCGGAACCCGATCCGCCCGAGCCGGAGCCACCGCCGGGCACACCCGCGCCCGAGCTACCGCTCCCGGCGCCACCCGAGCCCGAGCCGGCGCCACCACCCGAGCCGCCCCCGAACCCGGAGCCGCCCGTGCCCGCACCGGAACCACCAGGGCCGCCACCGGCGCCACCGGCCGTGCCGGAACCGCCGGGACCACCCGTCGAGCCCGGCCCGCCGGGCAGCGAAACGCCCTCGAACTCGTTCCGGATCCCGCCCATCACCTTGTCGAGCGCGTCGTACGCCTGGTCGACCAGGTCCTTCGTGTCCTTGCAGGTCTTCGCGAAGCCCTGGTACAGCCGGTCCCACATGTCCGGGTTGAACTGGTTCTGCACCCACTGCTTGGCGAGGTCCTGGCCGTGCTTCTTGATCTCGTCGCCGTCGCAGCAGCCCTGGTCGTTGAGCGTCTTGACCAGGTTGGTCCCGAAGTTGAGGTCCATCCAGCCGGCGATCTGGGCGAGGTCCTGCTCGTTGCCGTGCTCGCCGTTGGCGACGGCGACGACCTTCTGCGCCATCGTGTAGTCGGCCTTGCCGACCAGATCGGTGTACATCCCGATCACCGCGTCGGCCTTGCCCTTGCACAGCTGGAACACCGTGGTGGCCGTGTTCAGCGTCGCCTCGCTCGCGTTGCCGAGCGTCTGGGACAGCTTCGCCGCCTTGGGCTGGATCTTGTCGTTGTAGGTGTCCGACGCGGCGTCGGCACCCGCGCCGCTCCAGCTGCCGAACAGGGTGCCCAGCTGGGAGCCGGTGTCCTCGAGCGTCCGGTCGACCGTCTCCGACCCGCGCTTGAAGTGCCCGGCGTCGGCGACGAAGTCCGCGAAGCTGATCCCGCGCTGCTCGTCGAACGGCGTGCGGATGTCCTTGTCGAGGTCGAGCGCGCGGGTGTTGCCGCGGCAGTCGGCCGGGATCTTCGCCAGCAGCGACCCGAACGTCTCGAACAGCTTGAGCGCGGGCGCGGCCGCGTCGAAGATCTCGTCGGACGTCTTCGTCCCGGAGCCGGCGCCCCCGTCCTCGGCGGCCGCGGGCGGCTTCGTCTCGTCGAGCTTCTTCTTGCCGTCGTCGACGGCCTTCTTCTCCTGGTCCTCGTTGTAGCTGTTCTGGTCGCCGCTCTTCTTCGCCTTGTCGTAGGCCTCGTCGACCGACTGGCCGGCGAACAGCGGGTTCGCGTTGAACGCGTGCGCGTACTTCTCGGCTTCCTGCCGCTTCTGCTTGATCTCGTCCGGCTCCTGGTCGGCCAGGAACGGCGGCGGTGGCGGGTTTTCCCGCAGCCAGCTGCTGATCAGCGCGCTCTTCTGCGCCGGCGGCACGCTCGGGTCGTCCAGGACCGCCTTGACGTCGGACCAGTTCTTCTTGTCGGCCATCAGAGCGAGCCCCCGGCGTTCGTGATCGCGCCCGCCTGGTTCTCCTCGTTGGCGCCGTAGCTCGACCCGGCGGTGCCGAGGTTCGTGCCGAACGAGCCGAGGGTGCTGCTGTAGCCGGAGACCGCGGCCCACAGCGCCTGCGCGCCGGCGGTGTACTTGGTCGCGTGGGCACCGTGCGCCCGGCCGAACTTCTCCGCCGTCACCTGTGCCGTCTGCAGGTCCGGGTTGTCGTCCAGCAGGTGTTCCGCCAGGTCCCCGATGGTCTTGGACGCCGTCGACAACGCCTCGGTCGTCGCGGTGTACCCCCCGCCGCTCATTTCCGCGCCTCTCCTGAAGATCCTCGAGTTCCCAGTGCTTCCGCCAGCACGGCCGCCACGGACCCCACGTCGGTGAACCGGTCGAGCCGGTCCAGGTCGATCGTCACCCCGTAATAGACCTCCAGCGCCGCCAGCAGCTTGATCCGGCCCTTCGAGTCGATGCCCAGCTCCTCCAGGGGTGCATCGGGCTCGACGAGAGCCGGGTCGAGCCGGAAGGTGTCGCAGACGACCTTCGTGACCTCGGCGCGGTGATCACCCACAGTCGTCACCATAACGTGCCTTCGCGGCGGACCGGGCGACTTTGCCGCTCGATGTGCGCGGAAGTCCACCGGAAGGGACCAGACGTACCGCGCGCAGCGTCAGACCGTGTTCGCGGGAGACCGCGCGCAGCACCGCCCGGGTCACCTCCCGGTCGTCGGCGTCGGCTCCGCGCACCCGCTCGGCCACCACCACCGCGCCCTCGCCGCCGGCGTCCGAGACGCCGAACGCGGCGACGCGGTCGCGGCGGACCGCCGGGTGGGCCTCCCCCGCCGCCGCCTCGATGTCCTGCGGGTGGAAGTTGCGGCCGTCGATGACGATCAGGTCCTTGAGCCGCCCGGTGATGTAGAGGTCGCCGCGGTGGACGACGCCGAGGTCGCCGGTGCGCAGCCAGCCGCCGAGGCCGTCGAGCTCGGCCCCGAACGCGGCGGCGTCGCCGCGGCCCCAGTAGCCGTCCGCGACGTTCGGGCCGTGCACCCAGATCTCGCCGACCAGGCCTTCGGGCTGTTCCCGGCCGTCCTGGACGATCCGGACCAGCTGCCCGACGGGACGGCCGACCGAGACGAGTTCCTGGCCGCCGTCGGTTTCGACGGCCCGGCCCTGCGCGAGGGCTTCGCGGTCGAACACCGCGCCGCGCGGCCCCTCCTCGCCCGCGCTGGCGACGTACACGGTGGCTTCGGCGAGCCCGTAGGACGGCCGGTGCGCCGCACGCGGGAAGCCGCGCGGCCCGAACACCTCGTGGAACCGCTCGATCGTGCCCGGCCGGACGGGTTCGCTGCCGTTCAGCGCGACCCGGACGTCCGAGAGGTCGAGGTCTTCGCCGGTGTCGGCGTCGGCCGCGAGGTCGTAGGCGAAGTTCGGCGCGGCGGTGAAGACCGCGGGGTGGTCCGCCAGCTGCCGCAGCCACCGCGCCGGCCGGTGCACGAACTCGGCCGGGGCCATGAACACCGCCCGGCCACCGGAGTAGACCGGCAGGCACAGCAGCTGGATCAAGCCCATGTCGTGGAAGAACGGGATCCAGCCGGCGCAGGTGGTGCCCTCGTCGACCTGGTAGGCGAGGCTGCCCTGCCAGCAGGCGGCGACGATCGCCCGGTGCGGGATCACCGCACCGGCGGGCTCACGCGTCGAGCCGGACGTGTACTGCAGGTAGGCCGGGCTGTCCGGGGTCACCGGCACCGGGTCGGCGCCCGGCCCGGTGAGGGCGTCGACCACCACGACGTGCTCGTGCGCGGGCAGGCGCGCCACCTCGGCCGACGACGTCAGCCAGACCCGGGCGCCGGAATCGGCCAGGACGCCGGCGAGCCGGTCGGCCTGCGCGGGGTTCGCGGGCACCATCAGCGGGACGGCGATCAGCCCGGCGGCCAGCGCGCCGAAGAAAGCGAGGGGGTAGGCGAGTTCCTGGCCGGCGAGGATCGCCACGCGCTCCCCCGGCGTGGCCACCCGGCGCAGCTCGCCGGCCACCACGCGGACCCGGGCGGCGAACTCCGCCCACGTCAGCGTGTGTTCCACGCCGTGGGCGTGGTCCTGGTGGGTGAACAGCGGCCGGTCGTCACCGGCACGGGCGAACAGCAGCTCCACGATCGAGGTGCGCAGCACGGCCTCGGGCACGGTCGCCGGTGCGGTCGGACGAGGCACGCTGCGCAACCTACCGGCCCTCCGAAACCGGGTTCACCCCCGGGGCGAGCGCGGGTACGGTCGCAGACCATGGCCGTACCGGAAGCGCTGGTCTCCGCACTCGCGGACGAGGACCGGCTGCAGCTCTTCGCCCGCATCTGCACCGCCCCCGACGGCCTCGAGGCGGCCCACGCCCCGGCCAAGCTCGTCAAGCGGCTCGTCGGCGCGGGGCTCGTCGCCGAAGCCGGCGGCCGCTACCGGGCCGTGCCGACGGTGTTCCGCGACGCGCTCGCCAAGGCTCCGGTCGACCCGCTCGACGCCCTCTTCCGCCACGGGCGGCTCGTCTCCATCCCGCACTCGGGCAAGCGGCGGCAGCTGCTGCTCGACTACCTGGCCGAGCGCTTCGAGCCGGGCCGGCTCTACACCGAGCAGGACGTCCGCGAGAAGCTGTCGATGGTCCACGACGACCACGCGACGCTGCGCCGCTACCTGGTCGACGAAGGTCTCCTGCAGCGCAGCAACGACGGCGGCGCCTACGGCCGTCCCTCGGAAGCCCGCGCCGCCGGCTGAGTCGCCGGGAGGTCGAACAGCGCGAGGACGCCCGGGTCGGCGAACACGACGTTGTGCGCGATCCGCCCGTCCCGCACGGTGAGCACCTGCAGGGTGTGCAGCCGGAACACGCCGGTGTCGTCGCGGCAGTACGCCACGAGCGCGGGCCGTCCGTTGGCGGCCGTGCGCGTCAGGCGCCACTCCGGGCCGCGCATCCCGAACAGGCGGTCCATGAACCGGCCGTAGTCGTCGCGGCCGCGGAACCACAGCGGCACCGGCGGCATCTCCAGCACGACGTCGTCGGTGAGCAGCTCGACGAGACCGGCGACATCGGCGCGTTCGAACGCGCGCACATAGCGGTCGAGCGCCGCTTCGACCGCGGTGTCGTCCGGTTCGGGCACCTCGTCCGCCGACAGGTCGCCGAGGCCGGCGCGGGCGCGCTGCAGGGCGCTGTTGACCGCGGCCGGCGTCGTGTCGAGGAAGCCGGCCACCTCCGCCGCGGTGAACTCCAGGACGTCCCGCAGGATCAGCACCGCGCGCTGTTTCGGCGGCAGCGTCTGCATCGCCGCCAGCAGCGCCAGCCGGAGCGTGCCGCGGCGGGCGAGGCGGTGGCCCGGGTCGTCGAGAAGGGCGTCCGGGAACGGGTGCAGCCAGGGGATTTCGAACGACGGCGTCAGCGGCGCGCCCGGATCGTCGCTCGGGCCGCCGAGCCCGGACGGCAGCGGCCGCCGGGCGCGCCCTTCCAGCGCGGTGAGGCAGGCGTTGGTGGCGATCCGGTAGAGCCAGGTGCGCACCGAGGCGCGGGCCGGGTCGTAGCCGTCCCACGCCTTCCAGGCGCGGACCAGCGTGTCCTGCACCAGGTCTTCGGCTTCGTGGACCGAGCCGAGCATGCGGTAGCAGTGCGCCAGCAGCTCACGCCGGTGCGGTTCGGTGCGCGTCGCGAAGTCCTGCATCGTTCTCCCGTCGCCCGCGGCTTCCGGTGGGTGTACCGGCGCCGCCACCGGAACTCATCGGTCCGGCGGGAGAAGATTCTCTTACCGGTCGTCGAAGTCCTCCGGCCGCAGGCCGTCGAGCTCGGCGCGGAACCGCTCGACCTCGGCTTCGGTGTCCAGCACGTCGGCGGCCGGGCCCTCGGTCTCCTGCTCCACCTCGAGCTGCACGGACGCGACGTCCAGCACCTCTTCGGCGACGCGGATGGGCGCGCCCTGGCGCAGGCCGAGCGCGACCGCGTCGCTGGGGCGGGCCGACACGCGGGTACCGGAAGCGAGCACGAGGTCGGCGTAGAAGATGCCGTCCCGCACCTCGGTCAGCTCGACGGCGGCGAGGCCCTGGCCGAACGCGGCGAGGACGTCGCCGAGCAGCTCGATGGTGCCGGGGCGCGGCTGCGCGATCTGTTCCCGCGCGCGCACGAGGGCCTCGGCCTCGCCGTACCCGATCATGATCGCCAGCCACCGGCGTGCGCCCTCCGGTTCGCGCAGCAGCATCAGGGGCGCCTCACCGGGCACCGGAACGGCCATCCCCACCACTTCGATCGGGATCACGCTGACCACCGCACCCTCCGTGTCGTGGGACTGCTCCGCGCGCGTAATACCCAGAACAGGGGGTTCACAACCCGATCCGGGCGGTGCGTTTTCCCGGGCGGGCTCTTCTCGGCTGCGGACTCCGCTCCGGCGCCTTGCCCGGCCACCGCGGCCGCTGTCACCGTCGGAGCGTGGAGCCGACGATTTCGCGCAGTGTGACCGTTTCCGCCGATCCGGGCACGGTGTGGTCGTGGGTCACCGACCTGCCGCGGATGGGCGAGCTGAGCCCGGAGAACGTCGGCGGCCGGTGGCTGGACGGCACCGGGCCGGCCCTCGGCGCGCGGTTCCGCGGCCGCAACCGCAACGGCGAGCTGCAGTGGTGGACCCGGGTGCGGGTGGTGGCGTTCGAGCCGGGCCGCCGGTTCGCCTTCGACGTGCGCACGCCGTTCGGCTCGCGGGTCTCGCGGTGGGAGTACGTGCTGGCGCCGGCCGCGAACGGCTGCGTCGTCACCGAGAACTGGTACCGGATCGGCAGCTGGGTGGTGCGGAAGTTCATGGGGCCGCGGGTCACCGGCCGCGCCGACCGCCCCGGGTACAACGTCCGGTCGATCGAGCACACCCTCGCGGCGCTGCAGGCCCGCGCCGAGGAGCGCGCCGCCGCCTGAGTCTCTTGTTGAAACCCACCCGGTCCAGCTAGGTTGCTTTATTGAACCTAGGAGGACCATGACTCCCGCCCCGCCGAAGCCCGGCCTCGTGCTGCTCGTCGTCTCGACGGCCGCGTTCCTGGCGAGCCTGGACACGTTCATCGTCACGATCGCCTTCCCCGGCATCCGGGCCGCGTTCCCCGGCGACGACCTGGCGACCCTGTCGTGGGTGCTCAACGGCTACACGGTGCTGTTCGCCGCCTGCCTCGCCCCGGCCGGGCGCCTGGCCGACCGCTACGGCCGCCGCCGGCTGTTCCTCGCCGGCGTCGCGGTGTTCACCCTCGCTTCGGCCGCCTGCGCCGCCGCGCCTTCGATCCCCGTGCTGATCGCCTTCCGCGCGGTGCAGGCGATCGGTGCCGCGCTCGTCATGCCGACGTCGCTGGCCCTGTTGCTGACGGCGTTCCCGCCGCACCGGCGGCCCCTCGCCGTCGGCGTCTGGGCGTCGGTGGGCGCGGCGGCCGCGGCGCTCGGCCCGCCGGTCGGCGGCCTGCTCGTCGAGGCGTCCTGGCGCTGGGTGTTCCTGGTGAACCTGCCGATCTGCGCGGTGACCCTGCTGGCCGGGCCGCGGCTGCTGCGCGAGTCGCGGGACACGTCGACCGGCGTCCCCGACGTCCTGGGTGCGGCGGGACTGCTGGTGGGCGTCGGCGCGCTGGCGTACGCGCTGGTCGAGGCGTCCGACCGCGGCTGGGGCGCGCAGCCGGTGCTGCTGGCGTTCGCGGTGGCCGCCGTCGCGCTGGCCTGGGTCCCGCTGCGCTCGGCGCGGCACCCGGTGCCGGTGCTGGACCTCCCGGCGTTGCGCGTGCCGACGCTGTGGCTGGCCTGCCTCACCACCGGGGTGTTCGCGGCCGGGTTCGCGGCGATGCTGTTCGGCAACGTGCTGTTCCTGACCTCGATCTGGCACGACTCGATCCTGGTGGCCGGGCTGTCCCTCGCCCCGGGCCCGCTGGTGGTGGTCGGAGTGTCGGTCCTCGGCGGCCGGTTCGTGCACCGCTCCGGGCCCGGCCCGGTCGTCGCCCTCGGCGGTGTCGCGTTCGGCGCCGGCGCGCTGATCTGGTTGCTGCGCATGGGATCGACGCCGGACTACGCCGCGTCGATGCTGCCCGGCCAGCTGCTGACCGGCCTCGGCGTCGGGCTGATCCTGCCGAGCCTGTCGGGAGTGGTGGGCACGGTCCTGCCGCCGTCCCGCTGGGGCGCGGGCTCGTCGATGGTGAACACGGCCCGGCAGATCGGCACGGTCCTGGGCACCGCGGTGCTCGTCGCGGTCTTCGCGGGAACGCCGGATCTGGCGGATTTCCGCCGCGGCTGGCTGATGATCCTGACGACCGCGGCGCTCACCGGCGCGGGCGGGATCCTGCTCGCCCTGCGCCGGCGGACCGACCACTACGCCGAACCCCAGGCCTCGTCCAGCACCGCGAGCCCGGCGTCGATGCTCTCCAGGGGGATCGAGCCGTAGCCGAGGACCACGCCCTGGCGCGGGAAACCGCCGCAGAGGTCGGACAGCGTCTGGATCGCCGCCCCGGCCGCGGCCGCGCGGGCCGCGATCGGGTCCAGGTCCGCCTCAGTACCGGCCAGTGCGCACAGATGGAGGCCCGCCGCCGACGGCACCGGGCTGAGCCGGCCCGCGAAAACCCGTTCCAGGGTCGTCGTGATGCGCTCGTGGCGGTCCGCGTAGACCTTCGTCGCCCGGCGGAGGTGGCGGGCGAACAGGCCTTCGTCGATGAACCCCGCCAGCGCGGCCTGGGCGGGCAGGTCGCCGTGCCAGCCCGACAGCTGCCGGGCGTGGTGCAGCGCGTCGCGCAGGGACGCCGGGGCGATCAGGAAACCCAGGCGCAGCATGGGAAGCAGCGTCTTCGAGAACGACCCGACGTAGGCCACCCGGCCGTCGCGGTCCAGGCTCTGCAGGGGTTCCAGCGGCCGGTCGGAGAACCGGAATTCGCTGTCGTAGTCGTCTTCGACGACGACCGCGCCGGCGCGCTCGGCCCACGCCAGGAGCGCCGTGCGCCGGGCGAGGGACATCGGCGTGCCGAGCGGGAACTGGTGCGACGGCGTGACGTACACGAGCTTCGTGCGCGGCGGCAGCGCGGCGACGTCGAGGCCTTCGCCGTCCACCGGCACTCCGACGACTTCGGCGCCGTGCGAGGCGAACAGCAGCCTGGCCATCCGGTAGCCCGGCTCTTCGACGGCAACGCGGTCACCCGGTTCGAGCAGCACCCGGGCCAGCAGGTCGAGGGCCTGCTGGGCGCCCTGGGTGACGAGCACGTCGCCGGCGTCGGCGCGCACCGAACGGGAGACGCCGACGTGCCGGGCGATCGCCGCGCGCAGCCCGGGGTGGCCGCCGGGCTCGGCGTAGTGGGCGAACCCGGCGGTGTCCCGGAGTTCCCGCGCGAGCAGGCGCCGCCAGGTGTCCAGAGGGAACAGCGTGGCGTCGGGGATGCCGACGCGGAAGTCGAACACCGGGTCGGGCGCCGCGGCCGCCGGGGGCGGGAGCGATCGCCACACCGCCTTCGGCTGCGGCCCGCGCGCCGAGGGGGCCCGGCGCGGCTTCGGGGCCGGGAGTTCCGCGCAGACGTACGTGCCCGCGCCGGCGCGACCGGTGAGGAAGCCGTCGGCGGTGAGGCGGTCGTAGGCGACCGCGACGGTGTTGCGCGAGACGGCCAGGCGCCGGGCCAGTTCCCGCGTCGGCGGCAGCCGCTCCCCCGCGCGCAGCCTGCCGTCGAGGACGGCGTCACGCAGCTGGCGATAGATGCGGACGCTGAGGTCGCCGCGGCCGGCCAGGCTGACGTGGAAGTCCATCAGGCGAGCCTATATTGGCCCAATCGACCGGTCGAGAATTGGATCTGGGATCGGGCCAAGTTCCGCTCTACCGTTCTTCCCATGACAGCGCTTCTCGAACGTCCGAAGACCCGGCCGGCCGGGCGCATGCTCGCCGCCGCGCAGCTGGTCGCCTCGCTCGGCGACGGCGCGTTCCTGACCTGCTCGGTCCTGTTCTTCACGCGGATCGCCGGGCTCACGCCGGCGCAGGTGGGACTCGGGCTCACGCTGGGGTGGGCGGTGGGCTCGGTCGCGGGCGTGCCGCTCGGGCACCTGGCCGACCGCCACGGCGCCCGCGGCTCGGCGGTGCTGCTGGCCCTGGCGACGGCCACGTCGATCCTCGCGTTCCTCGTCGTCCGCTCGCCGCTGGCGTTCGTCCTCGCCGCGTGCCTCTACGGCAGCTGCCAGACGGGGCTGGCCGCGGTCCGCCAGGCGTTGCTGGCCACCCTCGCCGACCCGGAGCGGCGGACGCGCGTCCGGGCCCACCTTCAGTCCGCGGGCAACGCGGGCCTCGCCGTCGGCGCCGGGCTGGGTGGCCTCGCGCTGTCGGCCGACACGGCTTCGGCGTACCTGACGGTCTTCGTCCTCGACGCGGCGGCCTTCGTCGTGACGGCGGTGCTGCTGCACGCGCTCCCGGCGGTGCCCCGGACGTCCGCGCGCCCGGGAGCGCCGAAGTCGGCCGTGCTGCGCGACCGGCCGTACGCGCTGGTGACCCTGCTCAACGCGGTCCTGCTGTTGCGCATGCCGCTGCTGAGCGTCGCGATCCCGCTGTGGATCGTCGAACGCACCGCGGCGCCGGGCTGGACGGTGTCGGCGTTGTTCGTGCTGAACACGGTCGTGGTGGTGGTCCTGCAGGTCCGCGTCGCGGGCCGGCTGACCTCGCTCGATTCGGCGGCGCGGATGGTGCGCCGGTCGGGGGTGGTGCTGCTGGCGTCGTGCGTCGCGTTCGCGCTGTCGGCGCTGGGGACGTCACCGGCGGTGGCGTTCGGCGTGCTCGTGGCCGGGGCGCTGGTGCAGGTGCTCGGCGAGATGCTGCAGTCGGCGGGCTCGTGGGAGATCGGCTTCGCGCTGGCGCCGGCGGACAGGCAGGGCGAGTACCAGGGCTTCTTCGGCAGCGGCATCTCGGTGGCGCGCGCGATCGGCCCGGTCCTGCTGAGCACGGTGGTGATCGGCTGGGGCGTCCCGGGCTGGCTCCTGCTGGGCGCGGTGTTCCTGGGCGCGGGCTGGGCGATGGGCCCGGCGGTCCGCTGGGCCGCCGCGACCCGCCCGGCACCTCACTGACCCACGCGCTACTCGCTGACCTGGGCCGCCGCGGTCTGGTGCAGCGCGAGGTCCTGGCCCGCGGCGGCATCGTCGGCCCAGGCGCCCGATTCCGCCGTCCACGTCCGGCCGGCGAAGCTCACCTTGTCCACGCCCAGCGCTTCCGCGCGGGCGACCAGCCAGGTCGCGTACGTCCAGCCCTGACCCGTCGGGTGGGGACCGCTCAACCCCGCCGTGCCCAGCTCCTCCGTCGCCGCCGCGGCGAGGTCCGCGGGGGCCGCCAAGGTCAGGTTGCGGCAGGTCAGGGCGGCCGGGAACTGGCCGTTGAACGCCGCGGCCATCGCGCGGGACTGCGGCTCCCACTGCGCGTACGCGTCCGGGACGCCCGACCGCTGGACCGCCTGCGCGGCCTCGGTGATCGGCAGCGTCTCCCAGTTCGGCAGCTTCTCGAGCTTCTCGTAGAACTCCGTCGCCGCGTAGACCGGGTCGCGCAGCTGGGCGATCGTGCCCCAGCCCTGGCTCGGCCGCTGCTGGAACAGCCCGACCGAGTCGCGGTCACCGCCCTCGAGGTTGCGCAGCTTCGACTCCTGCAACGCCGTCGCCAGCGCGACCGTCGCCGCGTGGGCCGGCAGCCCCATCTTGGTGCCCACGGCCGAGATCGTCGCCGCGTTGTTCATCTGCTCCGGGGTGAACGTGTACGCGGTCGCGTTGTCCCCCGGCAGCGCCACCGTGCACCCCGGCGTCTTCACCGAGCCACGCGTGTACGCCACCACCACGACGATCGCCGCGACCAGCACCACGACCGCACCCAGGACCATGGCCACCTTCAGGCCACAACCGCGCACCCTGCCTCCCCATCACCCGTTCGCACCAGTCTGCCAAACGGAGGACGCGGTACCCCGGGTGCGGGTTCAGTCGGCGGGGCCGAGGAAGATCGGGTTGGACATCGCCACCATGGCGTTCGGCACGGTGGTGTTCGGGCCGCCGGACGGGCGACGGACCTCGACGCGCACCCACCGGCTGTAGCGGGGGTAGGTCGTCCAGGTGACCGTGGCCGCACCCGAGTCGCCGACCGGCTCGCTGTGTTCCGGGCCGAGCTGGTCGAGGAACGTCACCGTGGTCCCCGGGACGCCGGCCACGACCGCCTTGACGGTCACCGGGGTTCCGGTGCCCGCGGCGAGCCGCTCGCCGATGCCCGCGCTCCTGCCGCCGCCGGAGACGGTGAACTCCAGCTGGACCGACGCCGATTCCGCCAGCCACGAACGGCCCGCTTTCAGCCCCGCCAGGAGTTCCCGGCGGCGCAGCCGGTCGGCGAGCACGACGGTGTGCGGCAGGGCCACGCGCTGGTCCGGGTGGTGCGCGTCGGAGTCGCCGATCGCCGGGATGAAGCGGCCGCCGCGCAGCAGCCCGTCCCAGTGGATGACGCTCGCCTCGTCGTCCTGCGTCCAGGGGCCGTTCCAGACTTCGACCAGGTCGGCGAGCTCGTAGGCGAATTCGTAGGTGCAGCCGAAGCAGTTGGCGAACGGGTGCGCCGCGGTGACCAGGCCGCCGGCGCGGTGCACCTGCTCGGTGAAGCGCCGGAAGTCCCGCGGGTCGGCCGCGCGGTAGCGCCAGTCGATCCAGGTGCCGGCGGGCAGGCCGAGCGCGGGCCAGTGCCCGGACCGGGTCGTCACCTCTTCGCCGTTGAGGATCAGCAGGTCGTCGGTGGCGTGGTTGCCCCAGACCAGCTGCGAGCTGGAGGTGTTGTGGTCGGTGGAGACGATGAAGTCGAGCCCGGCGGCGCGCGCGTCGGCGACGAGCTGCTCCGGCGTCCGCCGCCCGTCGGAGTGGACGGTGTGCAGGTGGCTGTCGCCGCGGTACCAGGTGCGGCCCCTGTCTCGCGCCGGAGCGGTTTCCGGGGCCGGGTTCGGTTTGAACGGCGCGCCGTCGGGACCGAAGGTGAGCGTGATGTCCACCCGGTAGTTCAGCCCCTGCGGCGCGACGGTGTACGGGCCGAGGATGACGTGCCACCGGCCGGGCTTGATCGGGCCGGCGAGGTAGCCGGGCGTGGCCTCGGACGCGCTGATCGAGAAGCGGTCGCGGAAGCCGCCGGACCAGCCGCGGAAGCCGCGCGCGTTGCCGACGTCGTGGCCTTCGGGGCCGAAGATGCCGATGTCACAGGCGTTCCCGCGGGTACCGGCCGGCACCGGCGGCTTGTCGTAGGAGTAGACGACGTCGATCTGCCGGACGCCGCGCGGGACGTCGACGGGCAGGTAGTACCAGTCCGGCACGTCCGGTTTCAGCGTCCCGGTGACGGTCTGCGTCCGGCTCGTCCCGCCCGGCTGATCGGCGAACGCCACCCCCGGCAGCATCCCCGCGGCCGCCGCCACCCCACCGGCCCGCAACAGCGTCCGGCGGCTGAAGTCGTTCATGCGCACCTCCGCATCGGACGGTAGGCCCGCCAGGCGAACTCGGACGCGAACCGGCGGTGAACTTTCGGCCGAGCCCCCCGCTCGGCGAGATTTCGCCGCGGCCGTCGGCGGGACCTCGTGGCCGTCCACTGTGGCCGGTGCCCGCTGACCGCTTCCCGGCTTCTCGCAAAAACGTCCCACGGAATCGGTGCAGCGCTGAAAAAATTGCGCTGAAGGTGTGGCAAAAAGATGTATCCGAAAGTTTTCACCGCGTTGGCGGCTACCGTCCGATCGCTGCATTCTGCCACCCACGGGGAGGAATCATGGCACTGCTCAAGAACGGCGTGGTCACCGCGCCACCGGGGGCACCCGCCAGCGCGCGGGCGCTGACCTCGGCCGATCCGTTCGGCTCCGGGACCGGCCTCGCGGCCGACCGGGGGGCGAACCGGTACGGCGTCTGCTCCATCGAGGACTTCCCGCCCGGGATGAACGACCTTTCCTACACCCACGACGACGCCGGTGGTTTCTACAATTACGTCAAGCAGTTCACCGCGCCGAACTTCTGGTACACCGACGGTGGTGTGCTGTCGTGGATCTACGGCGAACAGTACGACGACTGGCAGGGCACCTACGGCTTCGACGCCTGTGTCGCCGAGTACCACTCCGGGCACGGGACGATGGACGGCAATGGGGTCTTCTGGATGCCGATGGGCGGCACCTGGGGCGGGTCGGCCTGGGCGAGCTCGGCCGACATGCGGCTGGGCAACGAGGTCGCGCGCTACCTCTTCTTCTCCACCTGCCTCTCGCTGCGCATCGGCGACGGCAACAGCCCGATCCGCACCTGGGACGCGGCCAACCTCGGCCTGCGGATGATCTTCGGCTTCGAGACGACCAGCGTCGACAGCCCGAACTACGGCGCCTACTTCTTCAGCAAGTGGAACGGCAACGGCCACAAGTTCAGCAAGGCGTGGCTGGACGCTTCCTGGGACATCGACCACCACCAGGCGCCGTCGGCCGTCGCGTGCGGGGCGACGCAGGCCGAGGCGCAGGACCGGCTGTGGAACGAGGGGACCTTCCAGACCGCCGCCGCGTCGAAGAACTGGTGGTGGTGGACCTGGTACGACGCCGCCAAGAGCATCCGGGCGCCGCGGCTGGAGCTGCCCGGCTCGGTGCAGACCGCCCGGTTCGCGCCGCAGCGGCTTTCGCCGTCGCGGCTGGCCGAGCTGGCCGGTCACTACGGCGTCCGGCTCGGCGGCGGGGTACCGGAGGACGCGATGGGCCCGCACGGCGTCGTGCTGGGCGCCGGCCAGGACGGGCCGCGCCTGAGCGTCGACCACCGCGGCGTCCGCGAGATCACCTTCGCCGACGCCGACGGCACCGGCCGGGACGCGCCGAGCGCGGACGAAGCCGTCCGGATCGCCCAGGACGCGGTCGAGACGTTCGGCCTGGCCGACCGGGTGGACCTGGTCGCCGACAAGGTGCGTCACCAGTACCACGCGGGCGGCACCGCCGACGACGTCGCCGACCCGCGGGTGCGCGAGACGCACGTGGTGTTCACGCAGCTGGTCGACGGCCACCCGGTCGTCACCCCCGGGCTCGGCGAGGTCCGGGTCGCCATCGACGGCGGCGGCACGGTGACGACGATCGTCGACGCCACCCGCGAGGTCGAGCGGCTGAGCGACGGCGCGCCCACCGCACCGCCGTCGGCCGGGGAAGCCACGCGCGAGCCGGCCACCGTGGACGAGGCCCTCGACGCGCCGATGCAGCGGCTGCTGCGCCGGCTGGCCGCCGGTGGCCGCGTGCCCGCCGAAGTCCGCACGATCCCGGACTCGACGGCGGTCGGCTACGCCCTGCGCGGCGACGACGGTGCCCCGGTCGTCCGGCGGACCGTCGAGGTCGACTGCGGCGCGGGGCTCGCGAAGCGGTACGTCCTGGAGGCACCCCTGCGCTGACCACCGGGAAGAGCGGACGGGCCGGCACCACGTCGGGGGGTGCCGGCCCACCGTTTCGCTCGAACGGGTGTAAACCCGAGGTATCCGGGGCATCACCACTGGGCACCTGTGCTTCCGGGGGAGTGCACCGTACCGAGGGGAGACCGCGATGACCTTCGATTTCGTCGGCCGCTGGCTGGGCAGGCATCGCGAGCGCCCGGGCATCACCGTGGACCTGGCCTGTGGTGGCCGCGTCACGCTGCGGGAGGTGGACGGGCGGCCCACGCTGGTGGTCACCACCGCGCCCGGGTCCGACGGCCGCAGCGACGTCGCCGCCGTCTCGCTGTCGGAGGCCGAACGCCGCGAGCTGGGCCAGGTGCTGGACGGCGGGGTCCTGCTCGCCTCCTGATCGCTTCCGCGTCACCCGCCGTTCGCACTCGCGTTGAGTGCTTTGTCGCGAACCTCGCGTGAAAGCGGGTCCACACGGTGTGGCGCGGGTCGCTTTTTGTCGGGTTCCCACAACTCAGCCGCTCCGGCATGCGCCATGGCGGACATTGGTCCGACCCATCCTCATCCACCAGGGTGTAGACAAGTGCAGGCGACGTTCCACGACGGGTACGTCGCCTTCTGCGCGTGGGTACTTGGGAGGCTCAGCCGGTGTTCAGTCGTGTCGCCATCGTCAACCGCGGAGAGGCCGCGATGCGGCTCATCCACGCCGTCCGGGATCTGTCGGCGGAAACCGGGACGCGGATCGAGACGGTCGCCCTCTACACCGACGCCGACCGCACCGCGACGTTCGTCCGCGAGGCCGACCTGGCCTACGACCTCGGCCCGGCCTCGGCCCGCCCGTACCTCGACCTGGCCAAGCTGGAGAAGGCGCTGGTCGAGACGAAGGCCGACGCCGCCTGGGTCGGCTGGGGCTTCGTGGCCGAGGACCCGGCGTTCGCCGAGCTGTGCGAGAAGGTCGGCGTCACCTTCGTCGGGCCGAGCGCGGACGCGATGCGCAAGCTCGGCGACAAGATCGGCGCGAAGCTGATCGCCGAAGAGGTCGGCGTGCCGGTCGCGCCGTGGAGCCGCGGCGAGGTCGCGACCCTCGAAGACGCGCTGAAGGCCGGCGAGCAGATCGGCTACCCGCTGATGCTCAAGGCCACCGCGGGCGGCGGCGGGCGCGGCATCCGCATGGTCGCCTCCGGCGAGGACCTCGCCGACGCCTACGAGCGCACCAGCCAGGAAGCCCTGCGCGCCTTCGGGTCCGGCGTCGTCTTCCTCGAGCGCCTGGTCACCGGCGCCCGGCACGTCGAAGTCCAGGTGATCTCCGACGGCGCGACGGCGTGGGCGCTCGGCGTCCGCGACTGCTCGGTGCAGCGGCGCAACCAGAAGATCATCGAGGAGTCGGCGTCGCCGGTCCTCGCGCCCGCGCAGACCGCCGAGCTCAAGGCGTCGGCGGAACGGCTCGCGGTGGCCGTGGGCTACCGCGGCGCGTGCACCGTCGAGTTCCTGTACCACCCGGGCGAGAAGCTGTTCGCCTTCCTCGAGGTCAACACCCGCCTGCAGGTAGAGCACCCGATCACCGAGATCACCACCGGCACCGACCTGGTCAAGCTGCAGCTGCACGTGGCGGGCGGCGGGAAGCTCGAAGGCACCCAGCCCGCCGAGAGCGGCCACGCGGTCGAAGCGCGGCTCAACGCCGAGGACCCCGACCGCGACTTCGCGCCCTCCCCCGGCCGCATCGCGCGGCTGGCCCTGCCCGCCGGCCCCGGCATCCGCGTCGACACCGGCGTCAGCGAGGGCGACACCATCCCGGCCGACTTCGACTCGATGATCGCCAAGATCATCGCCTACGGCCGCGACCGCGACGAGGCGCTCGGCCGCCTGCGCCGGGCGATGGCCGAGACCACCGTCATCATCGAAGGCGGCGCAACCAACAAGAGCTTCGTGCTCGACCTGCTCGACCAGCCCGAGGTGATCGACGCCAGCGCCGACACCGGCTGGATCGACCGCGTCCGCGCCGAAGGCCGCCTGGTCACCCACCGGCACTCCGCGATCGCGCTCGCCGCGGCCGCCATCGAGGCCTACCAGGACGAAGAAGAGGTTTCCGTCCAGCGGCTGCTGTCCACCGCGCACGGCGGGCGCCCGCAGGTGCAGCACGAGAGCGGCCGCCCGCTCGACCTCAAGCTCCGCGGCGTCGGCTACCGCGTCTCGGTCGCCAGGGCCGGGCGCAGCCGCTTCCGCGTCGGCATCTCGGCCGGCGCGTCCGACGTCCACCACGCCGACATCGAGATCGACCGGTTCGACGCCCACAGCGGCCAGATCCTGGTCAACGGCCGGCGCTTCCGGCTCGTTTCGGCCACCCACGGCCCGATCCACCTCGTCGAGGTCGACGGCGTCACCCACCGCATCAGCCGCGACGAAGGCGGCGTAGTCCGCTCCCCCGCGCCCGCACTGGTCGTCGCCACGCCGCTGGCCGTCGGCGACGAGGTCGAGGCGAACGCGCCGATCCTCGTGCTGGAGAGCATGAAGATGGAGACGGTGCTGCGCGCGCCGTTCCGCGCCCGCGTCCGCGAATGCCCGGTGTCCGTCGGCAGCCAGGTCGAGACCGGTGCGCCGCTGATGCGCCTGGAACCGCTGGCCGACGACGCCGCGGACGAAGCGGCCGACGACACCGAAACCGTCGAGATCGAACTGCCCTCGGTGCCGGACGGCGTCTCCGCGGCCGAGCGCGTCGAACGCGGCCTGCAGGACCTCCGCAGCCTGCTGCTCGGCTTCGACGTCGACCCGGCCGAGCGCAAGCGGCTGGTCGCCGCGTACCTGGAGGCCCGCACCGAGCTGGGCAACCGGCCGGTCGAGGGCGAGCTGGAGCTGCTCACCGTCTTCGCGGACCTGTCCGAGCTGAGCCGCAACACCCCGGGCGGCGAAGACACCGTGCCGAACGGCGCGGTGCACAGCCCGCGCGAGTTCTTCCACACCTACCTGCAGAGCCTCGACGTCGAACGCGCCGGCGTCACCGAAGGCTTCCAGGTGAAGCTCAAGCGCGTCCTCGCGCACTACGGCGTCGAGGACCTGGAGCGCACGCCGGAGCTGGAGGCCGCGGTCTTCCGGATCTTCCTGGCCCAGCAGCGGATGGCGGCCGACATCGCGGTCGTCTCGGAACTGCTGCGGCAGTGGCTGACCGGGGCCCCGCCGGCCGAGGCGCTGAGCGAGCGCGCCGGGCTCACGCTGGAGCACCTGGTCGAAGCCACGCAGGTGCGCTTCCCCGCGGTGTCCGACCTGGCCCGCGGCGTGGTCTTCCGCTGGTTCGCCCAGCCGCTGCTGCGCCGCAACCGCGCCCGCGTCTACGCCGCCGTCCGCACCGAGCTGACCTACCTCGACCAGCACCCGGACGCGCCGGACCGCGCCGAGCGGATCCAGGCCATGATCACCGGCTCGGAGCCCCTGGTGCGGCTGATCGGGCAGCGCATCGCGCGTCCGGGCCGGGATCGCGCGCCGCTGCTGGAAGTGCTGACCCGCCGCTACTACGGCAACCGGCGGCTGTCCGGGGTCGCCGTGCGCGAAGCCGGCGGGCACCGCTGGCTGACGGCCGAGCTGAACGCCCCCGGCGGCGTGCTGCCGCTGGTCACCACCGCCGTCGACATCGCCGAGCTGCCGGACGCCCTGCGCGCGCTCGGCGAGGTGGCCACCGACGGCGTGGTCGCCGACCTGTACCTGCGCTGGGAGGACCAGCCGGACGTCGACGCGACCGCGGAGCGGCTCGGCACGCTGCTGGCGGACAACCCGCTGCCCGCGGGCGTCCGCCGGGTCGTGATCACCGTGGCCGGTACCGGTGGCGCGGTGATGCACCACCACTTCACCTTCGAGCGCGACGGCGACAGCTTCACCGAGGACCGTCTGATCCGCGGCCTGCACCCGCAGATCGCGCAGCGCCTGCAGCTGGAGCGGCTGCGCGAGTTCGACCTCACCCGCCTGCCGTCGGCGGACGAGGAGATCTACCTGTTCAAGGCCGCGGCGAAGACCAACCCGGCCGACGAGCGGCTGATCGCGATGGGCCAGGTCCGCGACCTGACGCCGTTGCGCGAAGCCGACGGGCGGCTGGTCGCGCTGCCCGCGCTCGAGGACGCGGTCACCGCCTGCCTCGACGCGATCCGCAACATCCAGGCGCAGCGGCCGCAGAACAAGCGGTTCGACACGAACCGGATCATGATGTACATCTGGCCGCCGACCGACCTGACCACCGAGGAGCTGAACCAGCTCGTCCAGCGCATCCTGCCGACGTCGGTCGGGGCCGGGCTGGAGGAGGTCCAGTTCCTGGCGCGGCGGCGCACGGACGCGGGCAAGCTGACCGAGCTCGCCGTCCGGATCACCCTCGACCCCGGCCACGGCGCGCGGCTGCACGTCGAGGCGCCGTCGACCGAGCCGGTGAAGCCGCTCGACGACTACCGCCTGAAGGTGCTGCGCGCGGCGCGGCGCGGGACCGTCTACCCGTACGAGATCACCGGCCTGCTCTCCGGTCCGGAGGGCACCTTCACCGAGCACGACCTGGACGCCTCGGGTGTCCTGGTGCCGGTGGACCGGCCGAAGGGCAAGAACACCGCGGCGATCATCGCCGGTGTCGTCACGACCCCGACCGAGCGGCACCCCGAGGGCGTCACCCGCGTCGTGCTGCTCGGCGACCCGACCAAGTCGCTGGGTGCGTTGTCGGAGCCGGAGTGCTCGCGGGTGATCGCGGCGCTCGACCTGGCCGAGCGGATGCAGGTGCCGCTGGAGTGGTTCGCGCTGTCGTCGGGCGCGCGGATCTCGATGTCTTCGGGCACCGAGAACATGGACTGGGTCGCCGCGGCGCTCAAGCGGATCGTCACGTTCACCCAGGACGGCGGCGAGATCAACATCGTGGTCAACGGGATCAACGTCGGCGCCCAGCCGTACTGGAACGCCGAAGCCACGATGCTCATGCACACCAAGGGCATCCTGGTGATGACGCCGGACTCGGCGATGGTGCTCACCGGCAAGCAGGCGCTCGACTTCTCGGGTGGCGTGTCGGCCGAGGACAACTTCGGCATCGGCGGCTACGACCGCGTGATGGGCCCGAACGGCCAGGCGCAGTACTGGGCGCCGAACCTGCCGGCCGCGCGCGAAGTGCTGATGGCGCACTACGACCACACGTACGTGGTGCCGGGCGAGGCCGGGCCGCGCAAGGTGGGCACGAGCGACCCGGTCGACCGCGACGTCTCGCCGTTCCCGCACGCGATCGCCGGCAGCGACTTCACGACGGTGGGCCAGATCTTCTCGGCCGAGCACAACCCGGACCGCAAGAAGCCGTTCGACATCCGCACGGTGATGCGCGCGCTGTCCGACCAGGACCACCCGGTGCTGGAGCGCTGGGCGGGCATGGCGGACGCGGAGACGTCCGCGGTGCAGGACGTGCACATCGGCGGCCGCCCGGTCTGCCTGGTCGGCATCGAGTCGCGTTCGGTGCCGCGGCGCGGCTTCCCGCCCACCGATGGCCCGGACACCTACACCGCGGGCACGCTGTTCCCGCGGTCGTCGAAGAAGACGGCCCGCGCGATCAACGCGGCGTCGGGCAACCGGCCGCTGGTGGTGCTGGCGAACCTGTCGGGCTTCGACGGCTCGCCGGAGTCCCTGCGCAAACTGCAGCTGGAGTACGGCGCGGAAATCGGCCGGGCGATCGTCAACTTCCAGGGCCCGATCGTGTTCACCGTGATCTCGCGCTACCACGGCGGCGCGTTCGTGGTGTTCTCCAAGGCGCTGAACCCGAACATGACGGTGCTGGCCCTGGAGGGCTCGTTCGCCTCGGTGCTGGGCGGCGCCCCGGCGGCGGCGGTGGTGTTCGCGGGCGAGGTCAACAACCGCACGGCGAACGACCCGCGCGTGACGGAGCTGCAGGCCCAGGTGACGTCGGCCACGGGCGCCTCCCGGGCGGCGCTGAACGCCCGGCTGGCGGAGCTCCAGTCGTCGGTCCGCGCGGAGAAGGTCAGCGAAGTGGCGGCGGAGTTCGACCGCGTCCACAGCATCCAGCGAGCGGTCGAGGTCGGCTCGGTGGACGCGATCATCTCGGCCGCCGAGCTGCGGCCGCGGATCATCGAGGCGATCGAACACGGCCTGAAGAAGTAGCGGTCGGCGTCGTCCGATCCGAAGGGGCACTTTCCCGGGGAAGTGCCCCTTCGGCATTCCGGCGTTTCGCGACTTTCGGGGGTATGACCCCTTTGCACCGGGCCGACACACTGTGCGTGCCGGTACGGTGACCACGGGTTCCGACCGGACCTCCATCCGTGCGGCGTGAGGAGATCCCCCGATGGCGTCAAGGTCCCTGTCCCGGCTCGCCCTCGCGGCGTCCGGGGTCCTGCTCACCTCCGTGCTCGGCGGTACCGCCGTCGCGCAGACGGCGGACACGCCGGTGTTCTGGCGCGTCCCGGCCACCGCCGCCCAGGCACAGGCGCTGACCGATGCCGGGTTCGACGTCGAAGAAGGGGACGATGCCGGCAGCGTCAACGTCGTCGGCGGGCGGGCCGTCGCCGCGAAGCTGCGGGCGCTCGGGTACCGGCCGTCGTTCTTCGACACCGTCTACAAAGAACTGCCCGCCGAGACGAACAAGCTGGCGGCGGACACCTACTACGGCGGGTACCGGACCGTCACCGCGCACGAGAACCACCTCGCCCAGGTCGCCTCGGCGCACCCCGACCTGGCCACGAAGTACACGATCGGCCAGTCCTGGAAGAAGCTGAAGGGCCAGGGCGGGCACGACGTCCAGGCGATCTGCCTGACCAAGAAGCAGGCCGGCGACTGCACGCTGTCGACGACGTCGACGAAGCCGAAGTTCTTCCTGATGGCCCAGATCCACGCGCGTGAGCTGTCGACCGGCGAGCTCGCCTGGCGCTGGATCGACTACCTCGCGGACGGCTACGCCACCGACGCGACCGCGAAGTCCATTCTGGACACCACCGAGGTCTGGGTGGTGCCGATCGCCAACCCCGACGGCGTCGACATCGTCGCCTCCGGCGGGAACTCGCCGAAGCTGCAGCGCAAGAACGCCAACAACTCCCGCGGCTGCAGCGGCACGAACATCGGCGTCGACCTCAACCGCAACTCGACGTTCAAGTGGGGCGGCGACTCCAACTCCGCCTGCTCCGAGACCTACCAGGGCGTGAGCGCGGGTTCCGAGCCCGAGGTGCAGGCGCTGGAGAAGCTGGCCCGCGCGATCTTCCCGGACCAGCGCGGCACCGGCAACAACGACCCGGCGCCCGCGACGGCCAAGGGCACGATGATCACGCTGCACAGCTACGGCAACGACATCATCATCCCGTGGGGCTTCACCCAGGCGACATCGCCGAACGACGCGCAGTACCGCAGGCTCGGCGCGAAGTACGCCGCGTCCAACGGGTACCTCGTCGGTACCAACGAGGAGACGGTCGGCTACGACACGACCGGCACCACCGACGACTTCACCTACGGCGAGCTCGGCGTCGCCAGCGTGACGTTCGAGGTCGGCGGCTCGAGCGGCACGTGCGGCGGTTTCCTGCCGCGCTACACGTGCGTCGACAGCACGTTCTGGCCGAAGAACAAGGGCGCGCTGATCACCGCGGCCAAGGCCGCGGCGGCGCCGTACCAGCAGTGAGTCACGGCCGGCAGGCGTAGATGCAGTTCTGCGGGCGCGGGGATTCGAGCACGTCGACGTGCCGGAACCCCGCGTCCGCAAGCATTTCCGACGCCTTTTCGGTGCCCCACACGGCCCCGAGCGCGGCGCCGCCCTCGGCGAGTGACGTCGTCGTGCAGTACATCAGGCTGATCGCGTAGGTGAGGGCGGCCAGCGGGTTGCCGACGTTCCGCTCCAGGTGGCTGGAGAAGTTGGTGTCCACCATGAAGAACAGCCCGTCCGGCGCGAGGGCGTCGTGGATCCGGCGGAGCACGACGTCGGGCCGGTCCTGGTCGTGGACGGCATCGAACGCGGTGATGACGTCGTAGGGCGGATCGGCACGCAGCTCGGCGGCATCCCCGACGACGAATTCGGCGTTGACGGGCTTGTGTTCGCCGGCCTGCGCGACGACGTCCGGGTTGATGTCCAGGCCGGTGAAGTGCGAGGCGGGAAAGGCCCGGGCGGCGACGGCGATGGCGTTCCCGGTCCCGCAGCCGAGGTCGAGCACGCGCGCGCCGGCCGTGAGCCGCTCGTTGAGGCCGGGGACCACGCCGAAGAAGCCGTCGACGAGGTGTTCGCGGTAGATGTGCTTCCAACTGTCGCCGGTTTTCGCGCCGAGGGTTTCGAGGTAGGGCCCGTAGGCGGACCTGGGGACACCGCCGCCTTCGGCGAACGCGCGCTCGAGGTCGGGCAGGATGGCGGTGAAGGCGGACAGGGTCAGCAGGGACGGCATGAGGTTCGACGCGGTTTCGCCGAGCAGGAACTTGGCGTGCTCGGGCGGGAAGGTGTACTCGCGGCCGTCGTAGGTGAAGATGCCGCCGGTGACCATGGCGCCGAGCCATTCGCGGACGTAGCGTTCGTGCAGATCGGCGCGCGCGGCGAGCTCGCCACTGGTGGCGGGCCCCCGCGCGGCGGCGGCGAGCAACCCGGTGCGGTGGCCGACCCCGATGAGCATGGTGAGGGCGCTGCCGGTCATGGTCGCGGTGAGGTGGGCGGCGAAGTCCTTCTCCTCCATGGGTGGAGCCTACCCCGCCGACGGACCGTCCGATGTGGACGATCCACCCCGGCCGGCGAGGCCGGCGCTGACGGGGCGCGGCCCGCGCCGGCTGAGTGCAGCCCGCGCCGGCGGATTGAGCCGCGCGCGGCGAGGTGTGGCCGACATCGGCAGAGTGGGGCCGGCACCAGCGGAACCCGGGCCGCGCACCGGCGAGGCGCGGCCAGCATCAGCGGGCCCGGCCGGCACTAGCGGAACCCGGCGCGATCTGGCCGTGAGCCATCGGCCCGGGTGGGCGTGGCTCGGGGCGGCGGCCGGAGCCGCGGCACGAGCCACGCCAGGCGCGGGCGTCAGGCGTCCTCGTCCTCCAGGCCCGCGTCGGCCAGGACCGCGTACACCCGGCGGCGGGCGTCGGCGAGGATCTTCTTCACCTCGGCGACCTGGGCCTCGTTGCCGCTGTACCCCACCTGCGCGGCCGCTCCCGAGAGCTCGCCCAGTGCGTGCCACAGGGCCGCGAAGCGATCCGCGCCCGGCTCCTCCTCCGGTTCCTCCCACAGCGCCGCGAACTCCGCCTCGCGGCCCGCCACGTGCTCGCGGCCCGCGTCGGTCAGCTCCGCCACGCGGCGACCAGCCGTCTCGACCGTGTGGACCAGGCCTTCGTCCTCCAGCTGCTGCAGGATCGGGTACACCGAGCCCGGGCTCGGCCGCCAGCGGTCGTGCGTGCGGCGGCGGATCTCCTGCATCAGCTGGTAGCCGTGCATCGGCTCCTCGGCCAGCAACGCCAGCACCGCCGGCCGCACCGGGCGGGCCGGCGGGCGGCCGCCGCCGCGGAACTCGCGGACCCGCTGGAACGGGCCGGCACCGCCGAACCAGCCGCCCGGGCCGCCGAACGAGCCCGGACCGCCCGGGAAACCGGGGAAACCCGGAGGCTGGGGCGGGTGCGGTGGTGGCGGCGGGAAGCCGCGCGCCAGCTCCGGGCCGCCGTCCCAGTCCTCGTGCCCCGGCACGCCGTGTTCCGGACCGAGGTGCCCCGCCCCGGGATGACCGGGCATCCCATGCCCCGGGTGCCCGAACCCGACGTGCCCCGGTCCGTGGTGTCCCCCGTGCTTCCCGAACCCGGCGAAGATCCGGTCCGCGCCTGCGCTCATCTCCATGATGACCTCCATATCGTATCGGCGACATTCACACGATATATCGCCGCTCGATCGACGGCAAGGCGACTTCCCGCGCCCGACGAGGAAGCAGACAGCTCCGGCCGCGAAGGACACCAGCCGCAGCCGCCCGACCGACGGCAAGCCGACCTCGATCACCCCGAACGGAATGCGGCCACCTCAGCCCGGCCCAGACGGCCACCGGCCACAGCCGCGCGACCGACGGCAAGCCGACCCCGATCACCCCAAGTGGAATGCGGCCACCTCAGCCCCGCCCACAGCCGACCGACCGACCGACGGCAAGCCGACCCCCGACCAGGAAGCGGGCACCCTCGGCCCACGAAAGGCGGCACCCCTCAGGAACCCGACTTCACCGCCAGCGTCAGCAGGTCCGCCGCCGGGCCTGTCAGGCGCCGGCCCGCCGGCCACACCGCTCGCAGCACCCGGCCCAGCTCCACCCCCTCCACCGGCACCGGCACCAGCCGCCGGCCGGCCACCTCGCGCACCACGTCGAGGTCGCTGATCACCGCCGGCCCCGCGCCCGCGATCACCGCGTTGCGCACCGCCGACGCCGATCCCAGCTCCAGCAACGGTGTCACCGGCCCCGCCCCCACCCGGCGCAACGCCGCCTCGACCGTCTCGCGCGTTCCCGAGCCCGGCTCGCGGACCACCAACGGCGTCGCGGCCAGCTCGCCCGCCGTCAGCGGACGGCGCCGCCGGGCCCACGCGTGCCCGGCCGGGACCACCACCACCAGCCGGTCCGTGGCGACGCGGCGGGTCGCCAAGCCCGGCCACGGTCCCGGCGACTCGACGAACCCGAGATCCACGCGGCCGCGGGCGACCAGGTCGGCGACCTGCTCGGAGTTGACCACCTCGAGCCCGACGTAGGTGTCCGGCCCGGTCCGCTTGACCTCGCCGATCCAAGCCGGCACGAAGTGCTCGGCGAGCGTCATGCTCGCCGCGACCCGCAGCTGCGCGCCGCGCTGGGTGCGCAGGGCCTCCGCGCCGGTGCGCAGACCGTCCACTTCGGTCAGCACGCGGTGGGCCCAGCCCGCGATCACCCGGCCGTCCGGGGTCAGGGCCGAGCCGCGGCGGGTCCGGTCCACCAGGGACAGTCCCAATTGGCGTTCCAAAGTGGACAGCCGTTTGCTCGCCGACGGCTGGGCGATGCCGAGTGCGCCCGCCGCCTGGCCGATGCTGCCGAGGTCGTCGACGAGCACCAGCAGGCGCAGCGAGTCCAGATCCGGTCCGGTCATAGCTTCAGTCTATGACCTCAGCACCGACCGCCGGCTACCGCGCGCGCCCGGCACCGGCGACGCTGGAGGCATGGAACTGACAGCGGCGAAAACCTCCGGCCTGGCGATCACCGGGCTCGGCGTCGCCGCGGCGTACGCGCTCAGCTCGGTGTGGCCGGTGGCCGGCGCGCTCACCGTCGCCGTGGTGCTCGGCGTCGCCGTCGGCAGCACGCCCGTCCTGACCGACGAGCACCGCCGGGCCGTCGCCCAGCTGACGAAACGCCTGTTGCGCGCCGGCGTCGTCGTGCTCGGGCTGCAGCTCGCCGTCCCCACCGTGCTCGCGCTCGGCCCCGGCACGCTCGCCGCGGTCGTGCTGACGGTCGCGGTCACCTTCCTCGGCACCCTCGGCCTCGGCCGGCTGGTCCGGGTCCCCCGCGGACTCGCCCTGCTGGTGGCCACCGGCTTCTCGATCTGCGGCGCCTCGGCGATCGCCGCGATGGAGGGCGTGGTCGAGCGCGACGACGAAGACGTCGCCACCGCCGTCGCGCTCGTCACCTGCTACGGCAGCTTCACCCTGGCCGCGCTCCCCCTGCTCGCCCACGCGCTCGGTCTCGACGCCGCCCGGACCGGCAGCTGGGCCGGGATCTCGGTGCACGAGGTCGCCCAGGTCGTCGCGGCGGCCGGGCCCGCGGGCGCCGCCGCGGTCGGGATCGCCGTCGTGGTGAAGCTCAGCCGCGTGGTCCTGCTCGCCCCGGTGGTCGCACTCGTCGGCGCCGCCGAACGCGGCCGCCGCGACACGCACGCCCCGCTCGTGCCGCTGTTCCTCCTCGGCTTCCTCGCGATGGTCGCCGTCCGGAGCACCGGCCTGGTCCCCCCGTTCGCGCTCGACATCGCAAAGACCGCGTCGACGCTCCTGCTCGCGGGCGCGCTCTTCGGGCTCGGCTGCGCCGTCCGGCTCGGCACCCTGCGGCGCGGCGGCGGCCGGGCGCTGCTCCTGGGTCTCCTGTCCACGCTTCTGGTGTTGGCGACCGGGTTCGGGACCCTGGCCGCGTTCACCTGAATTTTCCCTGCGCGTCACGTATAGTTCGTTATACGCGAGGTTGTACGGCTCTTGTACGGATCGTGTCGACGCTGCTGGCGAGACGAAGAACGAATCCGTAGGGAGCTCGAACCGTGAAGATCACCCGACTCGCCCAAGGGCTGCTCGCCGGGCTGCTGGGGTGTGCCGCCCTGGCCGTCCCGGCGGCCGTCGGTGCCGCCACCGCCCAGGCCGATGTGGCCAGCACGCTGGTGTTCAACAAGAACACCGAGGGCCACGACTGTTACCGCATCCCCACCATCGTCAAGGCGAACAACGGCGACCTGCTCGCCTTCGCCGAAGGCCGCAACAGCGGCGCCCACGCCTGCGCCGACCTGGGCAAGATCGATCTCGTGATGAAGCGTTCCACCGACGGCGGCAAGACGTGGGGCGCGCTGAACACCGTCATCACCGCGTTCGGCGACACGAAGGGCAACCCCGCGCCGATCGTCATCCCCGGCAGCAACCGGATCGTGCTGCTGTCGACCATGCAGTGCTACACCAACCCGGACTGCGGCCGGATCCCGCGCGTGTCCATCAGCGAGGACAACGGGAAGACGTGGGGCGCGCCGAAGACGCTGACCACCGAACTCGGCTTCTCGGCCGCGCCGGGCTGGCTGGCCACCGGGCCGTCCCACGGGATCGTGCTGACGCGCGGCGCGCACAAGGGCCGGCTCGTCGCCGGGATGAGCTACTCGAACATCGGCGCGCTGGTCTACAGCGACGACCAGGGCAGCACGTGGCACCTCGGCGCCACCGACAAGCCGGCGACGAGTGCGATCAACCCGCAGGAGATCAGCGTCACCGAGCTCCGGGACGGCCGGATCTACGCCGCCGCGCGCAACCAGGCGAACGACGGCAACAAGTGCCTCGCGGACGGCACCCGCAACCGCGCGTTCGCGATCAGCTCGGACGGCGGCGCGACGTTCAGCTCGAAGTTCGGCTTCGCCACCGACCTCGTCGCGCCGACGGTCGAGGGCTCGACGGCCCGGATGAGCGCCACCGACACCGGCGGCAAGTACAACCGGATCCTGTTCGCCGCACCGTCCGTGTGCGGCGAGCGCGAGCAGCTGCGGGTGCACTCGTCGTTCGACGAGGGCGCCAACTGGACCGGCAACGCCGGCAGCCTGCTCGTGTGGGGCGGCGGCGCGGCGTACTCGGACATGGTGCCGCTTTCGCAGTCGTCGGCCGGGGTGTTGTTCGAAGTGGGTCCCACAGAGCACCCGTACGACGCGATCCGCTTCGCCACGGTCACCGATGACGCGCTCGGCGCCCCGGCGTGCGGTGGCGGCTACAGCGTCATCGACTCGGCGCCGCTGGGCACCGGCGGCGCGGCCGGCACGGTGTACCTGTCGTACAACGCGGCCAACGGCCAGAACTGCGTCAGCACGATGAAGAACGGCTCCGCCGGCACGGCCACCGCGACCTCGGCCTACCTGGAGGTCAAGGGCTCGGCGCGGCAGACCGACTCGGGTTCGTTCTCCTGGTTCGCCGGCCCGGTCAAGGCCGCGGCGGCGGACAAGTGCGTGAAGTGGGGCGGCTCGGCCGGCGGCCAGGCCTACGACAGCGAGTTCGAGCACTGCAGCTGAACCGCGGAGGGTGGGACCCGCCCCCTGGCCGGGTCCCACCTCTCCCCCGTGCCGCCCGGCCCCCTCGTCCGGGCGCCACGGGCGGTTCAGAAGCCGGTGCAGCTCGCGATGGCTCCGGCGCCGGCCGCGGTCGCCGTCTTGGCTTCCTTGCCGTCGACGGTCACCTTGCAGCTGACCGAGCCACC
Source organism: Amycolatopsis sp. 505 (assembly GCF_031625235.1). Taxonomy (NCBI): domain Bacteria; kingdom Bacillati; phylum Actinomycetota; class Actinomycetes; order Pseudonocardiales; family Pseudonocardiaceae; genus Amycolatopsis; species Amycolatopsis sp. 505. Next base: position 221,918 of record NZ_JACKQP010000011.1, on the reverse strand, counting down.
GTCCGGCCCGGCGGTGACGGTGAACTGGGACCCGGCGAGGAACCCGGTGGCTTCCACCGTCTTGGTCCACGGCACCGCGGCACCGGCCTCGGTGTTGATCAGGATGGTGTCCCGGTCGAAGGTGCTGTAGACGACGTCGGCGGCCTTCGCGTCCCCGCTCACCTCGTAGACGATGGTGTGGTGGGCGGTGGCCTGGTCGTTGACGTCGCTGATCGCCTTGCTGATCACCACCGCCCACAGGATGCTGACGACCAGGGCGAGCAGCGACACGACGACACCGGCGATCGAGAGACCCTTGTTGGTCGCCTTCCCGGACCGCACTCTGGCCACGCCGACCGCCGCCAGGATCAGGCCGAGCACGGCCAGCGGCCACGCGACCACGCCGATGAGCGGGATCGGCGAGAACACCAACCCGATCAGGCCGAGGACGAACCCGGCCGTGCCCAGGCCGTTGCGCGGCGCCGCCGCCTGCGGGGCCGGGTGCTGCTGGAGCGGGGTGTAGTCGGTCATCGGGGTTTTCCTTTCACCTGGCGCTTGACGGCGAGAAGAAAACCACTGGCGCGGCCCCGCCCGCGTCGTCCGCAGGCCTCGGCCGCGTACGACGAAAGTCGTCACCGGCCGCGAGGCGGACGAGCGGAACGGCTGATGGGGACGGGGTGGTCACCTCGTAGGCTGATCCCCATGGGACGGTCCGTGCTGGGCGTGGTGTGCACCGTGCTGGCAGTCGCCGCGAGCCTGGTGACGGGCATCGTGAACGTGTCGCTGGAGATCAGCCTGCCCGGCACCGACGCTCTGCACGTGACGGCCGCGGCGGCGCTCGGCTGGTTCTTCGGGGTCGGTGCGTCGATCATGCTGGTGTGGCGGTGGCGCTGGCCCCTGGTGGTGACCGGCATCGCGGTGGCGCCACCGTTGCTGCTGGTGGCCGATTCGCTGGCCGCGTTGATCGCGCTCGCCGCGCTCGCGACCCGCTTCACCGGCTGGTGGCGCTGGAGCGCGGCGGCGCTCGTGTTCGCCGCGACCGGGCTCGCGGTGTGGCGCGACGCGAGCCGGCCCGTGGAGTCGTCGCTGGCCGAGGCCTGGATCTCGACCGAGACGATCGGCGCCAAGCTGATCGGCGTCGTCGTCACCGCGGCGGTCTACACGGCGGTCCCGCTCACGCTGGGGATCGTCCGGTACAGCTTCACCGAGAGGCGGCGCCTCGCCGCCGAAGAGGCGGCCTTGCGTGACCAGGTGGCCCGCCGGGAGGAGCAGGCGCGGATCGCCCGCGAGATGCACGACGTCCTCGGGCACCGGCTGTCCCTGCTTTCGCTGCAGGCGGGCGCACTGGAGGTCACCGCGGCCACGACGCCGGACGCGGTGGAGGCGGCCAAGACGGTCCGGACCACCGCCCGGCAGTCACTCGACGACCTGCGCCAGGTGATCGGCGTGCTGCGCACCACGGGCTTCGCCGACCGGGCGTCCGGCGGTCCCGCGGAGCCACCCCAGCCGACTCTGGCCGACATCCCCGACCTGATCACCGGCGCCCGGCAAGCGGGTTTGGCGGTCAACGTGACGATCCTGCTCGACCAGGCGTCGACGGCCCCGGCCCCGCTCGCCACGGCGGCGTACCGGATCCTCCAGGAGGCCCTGACCAACGTGCTGCGCCACGCTCCGGGAGCGACGGCGGAAGTGCTGGTCCGCGGCGGTCCGGGCGCGGGGTTGTCGGTGGAGATCTTCAACCCGCTGCCACCGCACCCGGTGCCGTCGCCGGGCTCGGGCACCGGGCTGACCGGCGTCAACGAGCGCATTTCCCTGCTGGGCGGCGCGTTGTCGGCAGGGCCGGTCGACGAGCGGACGTTCGCTCTGCGGGCCTGGCTGCCGTGGGTGGCACCGGCGCCCTAGCATGGGCGGGTGAGCGTGCGCGTACTGCTCGTCGACGACGACCCGCTGGTCCGCACCGGACTGTCCATGATCTTGGGCAGCACCCCCGATCTGCGGGTGGTCGCGGAGGCCGGCGACGGCGATGAGGCGGTCCAGCAGGTCGCCCGGCACGCGCCGGACGTGGTGATCATGGACATCCGCATGCGCCGGATGAACGGCCTGGTGGCGACGGCGGCGGTGCTGGCCCAGCCGCGCCCGCCGAAGGTCCTGATCCTGACGACGTTCGACCTGGACGAGTACGTGTTCGAGGCGCTGGCGGCGGGAGCGAGCGGGTTCTTGTTGAAGGAGGGCTCACCGCAGGAGATCATCGACGGCGTCCGAGTGGTGGCGAACGGCGACGCGATGTTGTCACCCAGGATGACGAAGCAGCTGATCGGCGAGTTCGTGGCAACACGGGCGAACCCGAGGCGATCGCGGGCCCAGGCCAAGCTGGAGCTGCTGAGCGAGCGGGAGCGCGAGATCGTGACGGCGGTGGCGCAGGGCAAACCGAACGCCCAGATCGCGGCGGAGCTGTTTCTCAGCGAGGCGACGGTGAAGACGCACATCACGCGAGCGTTCGCGAAGCTGGATGTGTCGAACCGGGTGCAGCTGACGATCTTCGCTTATGAAGCGGCGCTTGTGACGCCGTGAATTCCCCAATCTCGAAAGTCACCCGTTCGTGTATTGACACGAAACCCGGGCCGCCAGGACCATAAGCCGGGTCGGACGTCGTGGCCCCAGGGGGAACCGTGCGCCATTCGAGAAACAGGATTGACCATTCGGCACGGGACCCGCGGGAAACGCCGGCACGCGGCGAACGGCCGGGTCCGGCGCTTCCTCCCGCGGCCGTCCGCGCGCTACAGCTACAACGGACCGCCGGCAACCAGGCCGTATCAGGGCTCCTGGCCGGACACCTCCCGGTGCAGCGCACACTGGCATGGCACGGCAAGCCGGTGGCGACCTACGAGGATCTCCCGCAGGAAGACCGGGACCGGATCAAGAAATCGATCGACGCCGTATACGGCATGTTCGTGCAGCCGGTCATCGAGGCCATGATCGACGACCGCCGGATCCACAGGGTAACCGTCGGATTGGCCGTCAAGGAGATCCCCAAGATCATCGACCTCCTTTTCGAGTACGAGAAAAACCCACCCAAGCCTTCGCCGGATAACCCGAGAAGCAGAATCGCCCTGCAGCTACTGGAGAAACAACAGGAAGCCAAAAAGCTGAACTCGAAAGTCAAAACATCATATGCCGAGACGGTCTCCGTGCCCAACCTTCGCGAATTCAACAGATTCCTGGACACGAATCCGGCATTCGTGGATTATCTGACCAAGGCCGGCATCAGAATATTTTTCAGGTCTAAGAGCGCCAACAACATCGGCGGCCTCTACACGCACGCGGACAGGATCGTGCATCTCGAACCCGGGGTCGAAGGGGAGCGTCCGGGCATCTTCCTCCGGTTGTTGCTGCACGAGCTGGGGCATGCCTCGTTCCAGCGGATGCTGATGACCACCAAGCCGGACGCCCTGAACCAGGACGAGCAGGCGTTCCGCGACGCCTGGACGGTGCTGCGGCGGAATAACGGGCAATACCTGCTCGGGCTCGACCTGGGTCGGGGCAGGCAGCCCGATGAGAGGAGGAAGTACCAGGCGGGCGACTTCATGGAGTTCTGCGCCGAGAACTTCATGCACCGGGTGACCGCGCCGGGCCTGTTGAACAAGCATTTGATGACGATCAACAAGCCGGGCAATCACGTCCCGCAGGACGTCAGGGATGCCTGGCGTGACGCGATCGTGATCCTGGACAAGTACGTGCGCCTGCTCTTGCGCTGACGAGTCGATCCTTCAGACAGCTCCGCTCACTTCGAACCCGCCGGCGCGGTGGCCACCGCGGACTCGCCGAACCGGATCCCCTTCGCCTCCTTTCCGATCGCCGTCAGCACGGCCACCGCGATCAGCCCCGGGACCACCGTCCACACCAGAGCCGACGGGTACCCGTGGGACTCCGCGATCGCCTGCTGGATCGGCAGGTTCAACGCCGCCAAGAGGTTTCCCAGCTGGTACGTCACCCCCGGGTAGAAGCCGCGGATGGCGTCCGGGGACATCTCCGTCAGGTGCGCCGGGATCACTCCCCACGCTCCCTGGACCATGATCTGCATCAGGAACGAGCCCAGCGCCAGCATCCCCGCGCCGTGGTCGACCGCGAAGATCGGGACCACCGGGAGGCCCAGCACCGCCGCCGCCACGATGGTGCGGCGGCGGCCCAGTTTCTCCGACAGCGTCCCGAATGTCAGGCCGCCGATGATGGCTCCGATGTTGTACAGCACCGCTATCCACGTGCTCGTCGACGCACTCAGGCCCGCGCCGCCGTCGTCGTGGGCCTTCAGGAAGCTCGGGTAGACGTCCTGGGTTCCGTGACTCATCCAGTTGAACGCCGTCATCAGCAGGATCAGGTAGCCGAAACGGCGGATCACCTTGGGGTTCAGCAGGATGTCCTTCACCGACGTCCGCGTCACCTTCAGCTTCTCGCGCGCGGTCTCCCACACCTCCGACTCGCGGACGCGCGCGCGGATCAGCAGGCTGATCAGCGCCGGGAAGATGCTCAGCACGAAGATCCAGCGCCACTGCAGCCCCAGCGCGGAATGGAACAGCAGGTACGCCAGCGCCGCCAGCAGGTAGCCGATCGAATAGCCGACCTGCAGCAGGCCCGAGAAGAAGCCGCGGCGCTCGGCCGGGATCTTCTCCATCGCCAGCGCCGCGCCCAGACCCCACTCGCCGCCCATGCCGATGCCGTAGACGAACCGCAGCACCAGCAGCACCGCGTAGTTCGGGGCGAACGCGCACAGCAGGCCGGCCACCGAATACAGCACGACGTCGGCCATCAGCGGGATGCGGCGGCCCACCCGGTCGGCCCACAGGCCGAACAGGAGCGCGCCGACCGGGCGCATCACCAGCGTCGCCGTCGTGATGAACGCCAGCTGCGTGGCCGTCGCGCCGAACGACTTGTCCTTCGCGATGTCCGCCAGGACGAACACGACCAGGAAGTAGTCGAACGAGTCCATGCTCCAGCCGAGCAGTGCGGCGAGGAAACTGTTGCGCTGGTCCGCGGTAAGCGCTTTCCGATCCGTCACGTTCGCCCCGTTCCGTCGGTTTCCCACCGGAAGACCTCGGGTTCGGTCTAGCACCCACCACCCCGGGCGGGCAAGAGGATCAGAGCGAGACGCGGGTGCGGACCCGGCGGCCGACGTCCCGGGCCCAGGCCTTGATCCGGTCCCAGTCGCGGAAGTCGCCGGCGCGCCGGCCCGAGGCCAGCAGCTTCGGGATCAGCCCGTGCACGGTCGCCGGGTCCAGCCGGCCGCCGAAGGTGGCCGTGCGCTCCGCGTCGATGCGCGCGGCCAGCAGGGCCACGTTCGCCGGCAGGCTGACCTGGTGCGTGGCCGCGCCCGGGCCGCACGGTCCGCTGTGGAACAACCACACCGGACGCTCGGCGAGCGCCCGGGCGTTGCGTTCCAGCAGCCGGACGGCTTCCGGCCGCCACCGGTGGTAGTACAGCGCGCTGCCGACGACGACCGCGGCGTAGTGCTCGACGCCCGCGACGTCGGCGGCGTCGCGCACGTCGACGGTCAGGCCCGCTGCACCGAGCTCGGCGGCGATGACCTCGGCGATCTGCCGGGTTCCGCCGTGACGCCCGGCGTAGGCGACGAGGACTGCGGTCATGCGGTCCATTGTCGGCCTTCGCGGACCGGACTGCCCCGTGGGTCGCCCACGATCCGCCGAACGGGCGCTTCCACGCTACTCTCCGCGGTTCTCACGGCGGCGGCAGGAACGCGGGTCGCTCCGACGGGTCCGGTTCGTCGTAGTAGCGGTGGAAGACCGCGGTCTGCCCGCCGGAAATCGGCGGCACGATCCAGCTCCACTCCGCGGGGCACCGGCGCCCGGCCCGCTCCTCCCGTTCCAGGTGGGAGAGGAACCGGTGCGATTCGGTGTGGTGGTCGGCCATCGTGACGCCGGCCGCGTCGAAGGAGTGCTGCACCGCCAGCGTCAGCTCCACCAGCGCGCGGTCGCGCCACAGCGTGCGCTCGGACGCGGTGTCGAGGCCCATCAGGTCCGCGATGACCGGCAGCAGGTCGTAGCGCTGCTCGTCGGCGAGGTTCCGGGCCCCGACCTCGGTGCCGAGGTACCAGCCGTTGAACGGCGCCGCCGGGTAGGTGACGCCGCCGATCTCCAGGGGCATGTTGCTGATGGCCGGCACGGCGTGCCAGCGCAGCCCGAGTCCGGCGAACCAGCGGTGATCGGGGTGGGTCAGCGGGACCTCCAGGACGGCGTCCGGCGGCAGCGTGAACAGCCGCGGTTCGCCGGGCACGGCCTCGATCAGCAGCGGCAGGACGTCGAAGGAACCTCTTCGCTCCGGCGGCCGCCACCCGAGTCTTCGCACCTGCTCGGTGAACTCGGCGTACCGCGGGTCGCCGAGGACCGAGCCGTCTTCGAAGCGGTACCCGGCGTAGCGGATCAGCTGCTCGTTGTGGATTCGCGGGCCCGGTGCACCGGGCGTGTCCGGTGCGAAGACGGTGACCGTCGGCCGGATCCGCCCGCCCCGGGTCGCTTGGCGCAGGTGGGCGACGCACTCGCCGGCGATCGCGGCGGGGTCGGTGACCCGGCGGCGGTCCCGGATCCGCAGGCTGCGCCAGTACAGCCGGCCGATGCAGCGCGCCGAGTTGCGCCACGCGACCCGCGCGCCGTACGCCAGCTCGGCGGGCGTGTGCCGGTACGTGCCGGTTTCCATGATTTCCGCGCGCACCTGCGCCAGCCGGTCCTCGAACCGCTCGCCCTGTTCCGCGGCGCCTTCGGCGAACATCCGGTCCAGGAATTCCTCCGCTTCCGCGGAATTGACACTCTGCTCTTCCGAGACGCGCTGCGGGTAGAGCGGCAACGAGGCCGTCACCCGCTCGGGTGTAACGGTCACCGCGGTTCCCCACTCTCCGAAATCGCGATCTGCAGCCCGACGAAAAGGTTCACCGTTCCTCCGAGGGTCGCCGACGACACTGCCGGCCGGAAGTCCCCACTGCCCTGGGGACTCCGGCCAGGCGGGGGAGGATACCCCACGTTTCGCGGGACGGGCTCCGCCACTCGGGAACGCCGTCCCGGCGATCCCGGAATTCCAGCGCACACGAGGTCCGGCTGAAAAAATAACTGCTACCAAGCGTTATTCGGACATGGCGCAGCGCATTTCCGGTCAATCGATCACCCCGGGCGGCAAAACCCGCGTGATCCTTTATCGGCGGCCGGCCTTCGTCTTTTCGTGGGCAATCGGCGAACGGCCTTCACCAGGGGCGGCCACCCGGGTACGCGCGCCCGCGTTAGAGTCGCGGTGATCGGCAGCGGAGGGAGAGTTTTCGTGACCGCCAGGCGCATCCCCGTAGTCCTGGTCGCCGGGTTCCTCGGCGCGGGCAAGACGACGTTGCTCAACCACCTGCTCGCCAACCGCGAGGGCGCCCGGGTCGGCGTCGTGGTCAACGACTTCGGCCAGGTGAACGTCGACGCGCTCGCGGTCGCCGGTCAGGTCGACACGATGGTCTCCCTCGGCAACGGCTGCCTGTGCTGCGCGGTCGACGCGAGCGGGCTGGACGCGATGCTCGCGAAGCTGTCCGGCGCCGAAGCCGGCATCGACGTCATCGTCGTCGAAGCCAGCGGCATCGCCGAGCCCCGCGACCTCATCCGGCTGATGATCGCCAGCGAGAACCCGGACATCCGCTACGGCGGGCTGGCCGAGGTCGTCGACGCCGCCGAGTTCGAGGCCGCCCGCGAACGCCACCCCGAGCTCGCCGACCACTTGCGGCTCGCCGACCTCGTGGTCCTGAACAAGGCCGACCGGGTGCCCGCCGAGGCACTCGCGAAGCTCGCCGCGACCGTCGAAGAGCTGGCCCCGGGCCGCCCGCTGCTGGTCACCGAGCACGGCCGGGTCGACCCGCGGCTGTTCTTCGACCCCGAACCCCGCGGCGAGCGCGCCGGCCAGCTGTCGTTCGACGACCTGCGCGAGGACCACCACGACCATTCGCGGCACCTGCACGCCGAGTACCAGACGGTCACCTTCACCGCCGGGACGCCACTCGCGCCGCGCGCCTTCGTCGGGTTCCTCGAGCGGCGCCCGGCCGGGCTCTACCGGATGAAGGGCCAGGCCGACTTCGGCCCGACCGGCGCGCAAGCGCGCTTCCACCTGCACACCGTCGGCGGGTTCGTGCAGCTGGAGCGGTCGGCCTGGCCGGCGGGCGAGCCGCGGCGGACCGAGCTGGTGCTGATCGGCGCCGGCATCGACACCGACGCCGTGCTCGCCGACCTGGGCCGCTGCGTGGCCGACGACCCGGACACCGTGGACGAACGCGGCCTGCTGCACATCCTGCGGTACCTGCCCGACCAGGCCTGAGCGCCCCGCCACGCCGAAGATCGGCAAATGCGCCGCCGCCGCGGCCACCGCGACGGACACTGACCGCCATGACGACCACCGCGGTGAGCGCACCACGCTGGTACCTGGTCGGCGTGCTGCCCGAGGACGTCCCCCTGGCCCACCTGATGACCCGCTCCGGCGACCTCCGCTACCGGCGCTCGGCGTGCGGGGCGCGTGAGTCCCGCAGCTGGAAACCCGTCGACCTGACCACGTCCGAGCTCGCGCCGTGCCCGGCGTGCGTCGCGACGCTGTCCGGCGTCGGCGCCGGACAGCTCGCCCTCGACTTGCCGGTCTAGGCGATCAACGTCCGCGCGAGCCGCTTCGCGGTGTCGAACGGCCGCGAGTTCTGGGCGACCACTGCCGTGACCGTGGCTCCGTCCAGCAGGAGCATCAGCTCGTCGGCCAGCTCGCCTTCGTCGCTCCGGAGCTGCGCCCGCAGGTAACTGTGCAACCCGGTCTTGTGGTGGCGGACCACTTCGCGGACCGGGTCGGCGGGGTCGGGGAATTCCGAGGTCGCGTTCAAGAAGGCACAGCCGCGGTAGCCGTCGCGGGAAAGCCAGGCTTCGTAGGCGTCGAACACCGCCAGCACCCGCTCGCGCGGATCGGTGTGCGCGGCGGTGATCCGGTCGATCTCCTCCTGCCACTGCCGATCGCGCTCGCGCAGGTACGCGACGACGAGCCGGCTCTTGGACCCGAAGTTGCCGTAGAGGGCCGCCTTCGTCACCCCGGCTTCGGCGGCCACCGTGTCGACGCCCACGGCGTGGATGCCGTCGCGGTAGAACAGCGCCGACGCGGCCTGGAGCACCTTCGCGCCCGCGTCGCCGGGACGGGTCCGGCCCACGGCATCCCTCCGAACAGATCGGTCTGGTTCTGTAACTGCGGTGATCCTATCATTACTTGACATCAGACAGACCTGTCTGTTTGGTGGACGAGGTGACGACGCGGACGAAGACGGACAGCTGGGCCTCCACGGCCGCGGTCGGCGCGGTCGTGATCGCCCTCTGCTACGGGTTCGCGCGCTACGCCTACGGGCCTTTCGTGCCGCGGTTCAGCGAGACGTTCGGGCTGACCACGGTCGGCGTCGGCGTCCTCGGTGGTCTCTCCACCGCGGGATACGGCCTCGGGTTGCTGCTGGCGCCGAGAACGTCCGCGCGGTCGGCACGCGGGACCGTTCTGCTGGCCGCGACGTCGGCGACGGCCGGGCTCGCGGTCATGGCGCTGGCGCCGCACGTCGTGGTGTTCGGCGCCGGGATCACCGTTGCGGGGGCCGGCGCGGGACTCGTGTCGCCGGGTGTCGCGCAGCTGATCGGCGAGACGGTCGGGACGCGGACCCGCGACCGGGCGCAGACCTGGGCCAACACCGGGACCGGCCTGGGGCTGGCCGCGTCGGCGTTCACTCCCCTGCTGGCCTTCGGCTGGCCGGTGATCTGGTCGGCGTTCGCCGCCCTCGGCGTGGCCGTGACGCTGCTCGCCTGGCGGACGTTGCCCCGGTCCCCCGGCGTGCCCACCGTCTCCGGACCGGTCCGCGGGATCGTCCCGCTCGTGGCCAACTCCGCGCTCATCGGCGTGACCAGCGCGCCGTACTGGACGTTCTCCACCTCCCGGCTCGCCGAAACCGGGCTGAGCCCGGTGGCCGCGACCTGGTGCTGGGCCACGATCGGCGCGGCCGGGCTGCTCGGCGGCCTGGCGGGACGGGCGGCCGGGCGCGCGGGCCTGCGGACGGTCAACCTCGCGACGTGGACCTTCACCGCCGCGGGCCTCGCCCTCCTCGCCCTGCCGAACCCGGGGGTGCCCGTCGCCCTGCTCTCCGGCGCCCTGTTCGGCAGCACCTACATGGCGCTGACCGGGCTCTGCATCCTCTGGGCGGCCCGTCTGTTCCCCGACCGGCCGGCCCGGGGCATCACGTGGTCGTTCGCCGGGCTCGGCGTCGGCCAGACCGTGGCCTCACCGCTGGCCGGCGCGGCGGCCGCGGGCCTCGGGTCCGGGGCGGTGTTCGGGCTGACCGCGCTGATCGCGCTCACCGCGTGGAGCCAGCTCCACCCGCGCCTCGGGCCGCCGTGATCACGTCTTCTTCGCCCGGCTCGGCGCCACCCGCGGCGGCTCGTTGGGCATCTTCGGGTACACCGGCGGCCACGGCGCGTCCATCAGCCCGGCCGCCATGTCCCGCTCGGACATCTCCAGCAGCGGCTCGATCGACTGCGGCCGCTCCCCCGCGCCCGCCCACGGATCGCCGCGCTCGGCCAGCCGGGCGGGCACGGTGCTCAGCGTCAGCGTGTCCGGCTCGACGGTGTCCAGCTCGTCCCAGCCGATCGGCGTCGACACCTGGCCGCCGACCCGCGGGCGCACGCACCACGTGCCGAACACCGTCTTGTGCGGGGCGTTCTGGTTGAAGTCGACGAACACGCGCGTGCCGCGTTCTTCCTTCCACCACTGCGCGGTGATCTTCTCCGGGTGCCGGCGTTCGAGGGCCCGGGCCAGGGCGACCGCGGCCGCCCGCACCTGGAAGCTGTCCCAGCGCGGCTCGAGCAGCACGTACAGGTGCAACCCGCGCGAGCCCGACGTCTTCAGGTGCCCCTCGATGCCGTTTTCGGCCAGGAACTCCCTGGTCAGCGCCGCGGCTTCGCGCAGCTGGTCGAAGCCGATGCCGGGCGACGGGTCGAGGTCGACGCGCAGCTCGTCGGTGACCTCGGGTGTGTCGGCGAGGTAGGGCCAGACGTGGAAGCCGAGGCAGCCGAGGTTCACCGCCCAGAGGATGTGGGCCAGGTCCTTCGCCACCAGCGCGTCGCTGGTCGTGCCGTTCGGGGTCGAGACGACGGTGGTGGTCAGCCACGGCGGCGCGCCCTTCGGGACGCGTTTCTGGAACCAGTTCTTGCCGCCGGCGCCGTCCGGGTAGCGCTCCAGCAGCAGCGGGCGCCCGCCGAGCCGGGCCAGCAGCGGCCCGGACACCGCCCGGTAGTACTCGACGAGGTCGAGCTTCGTCTCGCCGCGCTCCGGGAAGTAGACCCTGTCCGGGCTGCTGATCTTCACCTCGACGCCGTCGGCGTCCACCAGGACCGCCCCGCTCATCGCGCCTCCCCGAACAGCTTCGCGAGCTCGGCGGGCGGCGCCTCGTCGAGCTGGGCGTACGTGCAGGACTCCGGCGTGCGGTCGGGCCGGAACCGGACCAGCCGCCCGCCGTGCCGGAACCGGCCGCCCTGCAGGTGCTCGTACCGGACTTCGGCCACCCATTCCGGCCGCAGCGGCTCCCACGAGAGGTCCTTCTGCGGCGCCCACCGGCTGTTCGCGCCCGGCTGGCGGCCGGGCTGCGGTTCGTACTCGGCCCAGGTGCGCCACGGGTGGTTTTCGAGCGCGTTTTCCCGCAGCGGCGCCAGTTCCTCGACCAGCTCGGCGCGCCGGGCCTTGGTGAAACTGGTGGCCACCCCGATGTGGTGCAGGACGCCCTCGTCGTCGAACAGCCCGAGCAGCAGCGAGCCGACGCCGACGCCGTCCTTGTGCCAGCGGAACCCGGTGACGACGCAGTCGGCCGTGCGCTCGTGCTTGACCTTCAGCATGACGCGCTTGTCCTGCTCGTACGGCAGGTCGCCGGGCTTGGCCACGACGCCGTCGAAGCCCGCGCCCTCGAACCGGGTGAACCAGTCTTCGGCCTGCGCCGGGTCCTCGCTCAGCGGGGTCAGGTGGACGCGTTGCAGCCCTTCGGCGGCGTTGCCCAAGATGCTTTCGAGCTGTTTGCGCCGCTCGCGGAAGGGCTGCCCGGTGAAGTCGGTGTCGCCGAGGGCCAGCAGGTCGAAGGCGATGAAGCTGGCCGGCGTCTCCTCGGCGAGCTTGCGCACGCGCGAAGCCGCCGGGTGCAGCCGCAGCATCAACGTCTCGAAGTCGAGCCCGGCCGGCGTGACCACCACGATCTCGCCGTCGACGACGCAGCGGGGCGGCAGCGCGGCGGCCAGCAGCTCCACCAGCTCCGGGAAGTAGCGGGTCAGCGGGCGGTCGTTGCGGGAGCCGAGCTCGATCTCGTCGCCGTCCCGGAACACGACGCACCGGAAACCGTCCCACTTGGGCTCGTAGAGCAGCCCCGGGGCACGGGGCACCTCGTGCACCGCTTTCGCGAGCATCGGCCGCACCGGCGGCATAACGGGCAAGTCCACCGCGCGAGCTTAAAACACGGGTATGACATTTCAAGGCGTGATAGACACTCCCGCGTGACCTTCGAACGCCCCGCACCGCCCCTGACCGGGGGCGAGCGCGAAATGCTCCGCACCTTCCTCGACTTCCACCGCGCCACCCTCGCGATGAAGTGCGACGGACTGTCCGACGAGGAACTGCGGCGCGCGTCGAGCCCGCCGTCGACGCTGTCGCTGCTCGGCCTGGTCCGGCACATGGCCGAGGTCGAGCGCACCTGGTTCCGGCGGGTGATCAACGCCGAGGACGTCCCGCTGCGCTGGTCGTCCGAAGGGGACTTCCAGGCCGCCTACGACGCGAGTTCCTCGACGCGCGCCGAAGCCTTCGAGGCGTGGCAGGCCGAGGTGGAGAAATCGCGCAAGATCGAAGAAGCGGCGGAGTCCCTGGACGTCACCGGCCACCAGCCGCGCTGGGGCGAGGACGTCTCGCTGCGGCTGGTGATGCTGCACATGATCCACGAGTACGCCCGGCACAACGGCCACGCGGACTTCCTGCGCGAGGCCATCGACGGCGTCACGGGAGCCTGATGAACCTGCTCGCCTGGTTGCGCGACACCGACCCGGCCCAGCGCTGGCAGGTGGAGCGCGACCTGGCGGGCGAACCCCCGGCGGTCTGGGAGGCGACCCGGGCGCGGGTCGCGGTCGAAGGGTTCGGCGCGCGGCTCCTGGACCTGCAGGACGCCGACGGCCGGTGGGCGGGCGGCGCGTACTTCCCGGCTGGCTTCCCCGACGGTGAACCGCAGCCGTGGACGGCGACGACCTGGTCGTTGAACGCCCTGCGCGAATGGGGCCTCGACGGCGCCGTCCTGCGCGGTACGGCCGAGCGGCTCGCCCGGAACTGCCGCTGGGAGTACGACGACCTGCCGTACTGGGACGGCGAAGTCGACTGCTGCATCAACGCCTGGACGCTGGCCAACGGGGTGTGGCTCGGTGCGGACGTCGAAGGCATCGCGAGGTGGTTCGTCGAGCACCGGCTCCCCGACGGCGGCTGGAACTGCGCGTGGGTCGAGGGCTCGACGCGCTCGTCGGTCCACTCGACGCTCAACGCGCTCAAGGGCCTGCTCGCCTACGAGGTGGCGACCGGCGGCACCGCGGATTCCCGGGCGGCGCGCCTCGCGGGCGAGGAATACCTGCTGGAACGCGGGCTGTTCCGGCGGCTTTCCACGGGTGAGCCGATCGGCCCGTGGGTGACGGAGTTCGGCTACCCGTTCCGCTGGCGCTACGACGTGCTCAACGCAGCTTCCTACTTCCGCGACGCCGGCCGCAGGGATGACCGGCTGGCCGAGGCGATCGCCCTGATCCACGCAGCCCGGCAGCCGGACGGGACGTGGCGGCAGGAGCGGACCGACGCCGGCCGGGTCTGGTTCGACGTGGACGTCCCGGCCGGGCAGCCGTCGAAGTGGCTGACGCTGTTCGCCACCCGGGTCCTGAACTGGTGGGACGCCCGCTAAAGCTCCGCCAGCACGAGCCCGCTGCGCGGCTTCGGTGTGAAATAGGTGGCCTTCCGCGGCATCCGGCGGCCGGCGGCGTGCACGGCGAGAACGTCGGCGTAGGCCACCGGGGCCAGCAGCACCACCGCGTCCGCGTCCGGGGGCAGCGGGCGGCCCGCCGGGAGCGGGCGGACGCACGGCCCGTCCGGGTCGATGCCGAGCGCGCGGGCGAACAGGACCCGTTCGACGAGCTCGTGGTCGATCACCGGCCAGGGGCCGTCCGGGGCCGGGAGCGGCACCCGCAGCACGGCCCCGCCGGCGCGCACGACCACCTCGCCGGGGACCGGCACGGCGTGTTCGTCGTAGCGGACGTCCAGGCCGGCCGCGCACCAGCGCGAGACCAGGTCCTCCGGGCCGAGGCCGGTGCCGGTGAGGACGCGGTGGATCGCGCCGATCCGCAACGCCGGTCCCGCGGTGACCAGGGCGAGCAGCGCGCCGTGGCCGGCCGCCGCCGCGGCGGCCACGCGGTGGTTGCCGTCCGCGACCAGCAGGTCCGTGCCGGCCACCGCGGCCAGCAGGCGGCTCTGCAGCGGTCCTTCCGGCACCACCCAGAGGTCGTGCCGCCGCCCGGCCGCGTCCGAAGTGGACAGATCGGGCAGGCCGAGGCCGGCGCAGGCCTGTTCGACCTGCTCGGTCAGCTCCGGGCCACCGGCGGCCGGGACGAGCAGCGCCGCGCTCGTCGCGCAGCCCAGGCCGGCGAGCACCGCGGCCCGTTCGGCGACGACGTCGGGGTAGACGTCCTCGGTGTGGCGGACGCGCGCGGCGCCGTCGTCGGTCACCGCCGCCGGGTCGACCAGGCAGAGCAGGCCGAGCGCCACGCCGTCCGGTCCTTCGACCCGGTAGGGCGCGACGATGTCCCGCACCGGCCGGTAGAACCGCTTCTTCAGCCGTTCGAGCACGGCGCGGGCGACCGGGACGGCGGCCGTCAGGTCGAGACCGCGCGCCAGGGCGGCGGGCGTGCGGGCCGGGTGCTGCACGGCCAGCAGGCTGTCCGCGGCGCCGGGCGCGGCCAGCGCGGCGATCACCCGCTCGGGCTCGGCGAACTCGTCGACGTCGGGGCCGGGGACCGCGTCGCGGACCACCCAGCCCCGCCCGATCGGCCGGATCCAGTCGCTCATCCCGACCATCTTCCGCCACGGGCGTCCGGAAATCCGCTGGGGCCGGTACCGCCGGGATGGAATGCTTAGGACTGCAAAGCAGTTGACTCCGGTCATGACCGTTCCGAGGAGCACCCCGCCGATGACGACGTCCGCCGCCACCACGGGAGTCGGCTTCCGGTCCGAACGCGGCCCGGTCCTGATCGCGGTCATGCTCAGCACGGCGCTGGTCGCGCTGGACAGCACGATCATCGCGACCGCCGTCCCGTCGGTGGTCCGCGACCTCGGCGGGTTCGCGCAGTTCCCGTGGCTGTTCTCGATCTACCTGCTCACCCAGGCGGTGACGGTGCCGCTCTACGGCAAGTTCGCCGACGTCCTCGGCCGCCGTCCGGTGATGTTCTTCGGCATTGCGGCGTTCCTGGTCGGCTCGGTGCTGTGCGGTGCCGCCTGGAGCATGCCGGTGCTGATCGCCGCCCGCGCGGTCCAGGGCATCGGCGCCGGCGCGATCCAGCCGATGTCGATGACGATCATCGGCGACCTGTACACGGTGGAGGAACGCGCCCGGGTGCAGGGCTACGTGGCCAGCGTCTGGGGCGCGGCTTCGGTGGTCGGCCCGACGCTCGGCGGCCTGTTCGCCGAGTACCTGGACTGGCGCTGGATCTTCTTCATCAACCTGCCCCTGGGCGCGATCGCGGCGCTGATGCTGTTCCGCGGCTTCGCCGAGCGCGTCGAGCGCAAGCCGCACAAGGTGGACTACCTGGGCGCGGGCCTGCTCACCATCGGCTGTTCCTTGATCATCCTCGGCCTGCTCGAGGGCGGCGTCGCGTGGGCGTGGGGTTCGGTGCCGAGTGTGGCGATCTTCATCGCGGGCGTGGTCCTGCTGGTGGCGTTCGTACTGGTGGAGAAGCGCGCGGCGGAGCCGGTGCTGCCGCTGTGGGTGTTCACGCGGCGGGTCCTGGTCGGCGGCAACCTGGTGGCGGTGGTGGTGGGCGCGGTCCTGATGGGACTGACGTCGTACCTGCCGACGTACGCCCAAGGAGTGCTCGGCGCGGGGGCGCTGGTGGCGGGCTTCGCGGTGGCGGCGCTGACGGTGGGCTGGCCGATTTCGGCGTCCCTGGCGGGCAAGATCTACCTACGCATCGGCTTCCGCGACACGGCGTTGATCGGCAGCGTGTTCATCATCGCCGGCGGTGTCCTGGTGGCTCTGCTGGGCGCGGGTTCTTCGCTGTGGGCGGCGGCTTTCGCGGCGTTCGTCCTCGGGATCGGGCTGGGGCTGGCGGCGAGCCCGACGTTGGTGGCGATCCAGTCGGTGGTGGGCTGGGACCGCCGCGGCGTGGTGACGGCGACGAACCTGTTCAGCCGCTCCCTGGGCAGCGCGGTCGGGGCGGCGGTGTTCGGGGCGATCGCGAACGCGACGCTGGCTTCGCGGTTCGCTTCGCCGCCGCCGGGAGTGGGACCGCTGCCGCCTTCGGTGGACGCGACGAGCCTGGTGCTGGGCGGGCACGCGGACGATTCGCCGGCGGCCGTCTTCGTGCGCGGGGCCCTCGCCGATGCGACGCACTACGTGTTCCTGGGCCTGCTGGCCGTGGCCGTGCTGTCGGTGGGGGCGCTGGTGCTGATGCCGCGGAAGACCGAGCAGCTGGAGTTCTGAGCACTGGTCACCGAGGACCGGGCCGGCCGCCCCTAGTTGTGGTGTCCAGGGAGGTTGGTCAGCCGGGTGACCGGCGGCTTGCCGCCGGTTGAGCTGTGGGGTCGATGGTGATTGTAGAAGTGCAGCCACCCCGGCAGCGCCGCCCGCCGCAGTGTCTCCGTCGGGTAGAAGCAGGCGTAGGCCCACCCGTCGGCCAGCGTCCGGTGGAAACGTTCGATCTTGCCATTGGTCTGCGGCCGGTAAGGCCGGGTCCGTTTCGGGATGATCCCCAGCTCGGCGCATGTGTCTCGCCAGGCGTGCGAGCGGTAGGCCGAGCCGTTGTCGGACAGGACTCGTTCGACGGTGACGCCGAGGTCGGCGAACCAGGCGACCGCGCGGCGCAGGACTGCGGTGGCGGTGGCGGCGGTTTCGTCGGTGTGGATTTCGGCGTAGGCGACGCGGGAGTGGTCGTCGATGACGGTGTGCACGAACGCGGTCCCGGTGCGGGGCTTGTAGTCCGCACCGCGAGGCAGACCCGGCGTGGCGCGTTTGTTGACCTCGCCCTGTTGCCGGCCGACGTAGCGGTGTCCGCCGCCGTCGGGGATGTTGCCGAACTTGGTGACATCGACGTGGATCAGCGAGCCGGGGTGGTCGTGTTCGTAGCGGCGCAGTGGTTCGCCGGTGACCCGGTCGATGCGGGACAGGCGGTTGATCCGGCAGCGCACCAGGACCGCGTGCACGGTGGAGGCGGGCAGGCCGAGCCGGCCGGCGATCTGGACCGGGCCCAGCCGCTGCCGCCACCGCAGCTTCACGATCGCCCGGACCACCGGCCCGGGCTGTGGTGGGGCCGGCTGCTGCGATCAGCCATCCCGGCCGCGCCCTCATCGCGGTAGCGCTTGGCCCACTTCGCCGCGGTCTTTGCCGCGACCATGAATATCTTCGCTGCTTCGGCGCAGGTCCAGCCTTGCTCGACGATCAGGCGGGCCAGTCGTAGCCGGGTGCGTGGGGTCAGGGTGGCGTTAGGGTGGGACACGAAGGCCTCCGGAGGCGTGATGTGGTTCCTAGACAGCTCCACTTCACAACCGGAGGCCTTCACCTGTCAGCACGACAGGCCGACACCGGGTCACCTCAAATCGGAACAACGTCCTGGACATCACACCTAGTTCTGCAGCGGCACCAGCTCCGCCTGGAACTTCTCCAGGAACCCGTCGAAATCGGCGTGCGCGGGCCGGATCACGAACTTCGACAGCCCGGCCTCGATGTGCTGCTCCACCAGCCGGCGGGCCTCCGGCCAGCTCGTCGCCACCAGGTCCGTCAGCGGGACGCCGGGGCTGCGGCGGGCCGCCACCGCCGCGAGTTCGTCCGGGATCCCCCGGTCCGCGACGGCCAGGCTGAGCCCGAAGTGGTCCTCTTCGATCTCGCGTCCGGCCTCCGCCGCCGCCCGCTGGATCGCGAGCCGGGCGTCGCGGGCCTGGGCGGGCGGGTGGAAACTGCCGAGCCAGCCGTCCGCGAGGCGGCCCGTGCGGCGCAGCGCGGCCGGGGCCGATCCGCCCAGCCAGACGTCGAGGCGCTTCGCCGGTTTCGGGCCGAGGCGGACGCCGTCGACCTGGAAGAACTCGCCGTCGAAGGAAACCTCGTCCTCCTCCAGCAGCCGGCGCAGGAGGACGAGCGATTCGTCGAACACCGCGGCACGGCGGCCCGGCGGCACCGGGAACAGACCGGCTTCGGCCGCGCGGGCCGGGCGGAGGCCGAACACCGGCAGCACCCGCTTGGGCGCGAGCCCGGCCAGCGTGAGCAGCTGTTTGGCGACCAGCACCGGGTGCCGGCCCGGCAGGATGGCAACCCCGGTACCGACCTTCAGCTTCGACGTCCGCGCCAGCGCGTGCGCCATGCCGATCATCGGGTCGACCTCGGGCGAGTAGACCAGCTCCGACAGCCACAGCGAATCGACGCCCGCGTCCTCCAGCCGGGCCGCCAGTCCGGCGAACTCCGCCGGCCCGGTCCCGGCCGCGGGGGCGACACCCAGCCTGATCTTCAGCAAGATTCCTCCCGGAAGGCTCTCCGGGAGCAACGCGCCGGGCGGCCGGGAATTCCTCAGGCGGTCGCGTCGATGACGCGGGTCAGCGCGGCGTGCAGGGCTTCCAGCTCGGCGACGTCCATCCCGAGCGTCTCGACCACCTTGTACGGGATCTTCTCCGCCTCCGCCCGCAGCGCCCGGCCCGTCCCGGTCAGCTCGACCGTCAGCTGCCGCTCGTCCGAACGATTCCGGGTGCGCGTGACGTACCCGAGCGCCTCCAGCCGCTTGAGCAGCGGTGACAGCGTCGCGGGTTCGTGGCGCAGCGCCGCACCGAGGTCCTTCACCGAGCGCGGCGAGCGTTCCCACAGCGCGAGCATCACCAGGTACTGCGGATGGGTCAGGCCGTACGGCTCGAGCAGCGGCCGGTAGATCGCGATCACGCTGCGCGAAGCCACCGACAGCGCGAAGCACACCTGCCGGTCCAGCTTCAGGGGGTCCTCACCCAGGTCGATCATGGCCCCGATCCTCCTGTGTCGTCGATCGCGCTATTGATTAGCGCACTAAGCATTAGTGTACTATCAGACTCATGGAACGACCGAGTGTGCTCCGCTGGTTCGGCTACGCCGTGGGCGTGCGGCTCCCCGAGCGCTACAACGACTGGGCGTTGCACGACGCGACGTCGAAGCACTGGCGGGCCCGGTTCGTGCTCCAGCGGTCGATCGGCATCGCGCCGCTGTGCGCCGTGTGGCTGCTGCTGCCCGGGTCGATCTGGCTGCGGCTCTCGCTGGTCCTGATGGCCGCCCTGGTCGCGTACTTCTATTCGTGCGCGTACATGGAGGAGAGCGTCGAGCACCGGCTCGGCCGGCAGGGCTTCCCGCACAACACCGGGCGCCGCATCCGCGCCGAGGCCGCCGAGGCGAAGAACGCCGAGGCGACCGCTCGCTACCTCGCGCGCTACCGGACGCCGTCCGAGGGTTAGTTACAGTCGGGGGCGATGAGACGCAAGCTCCGCCCGCCGATCCCGCCCCGCCACGGGCTGGACCCCGCCCGGCTGAAACTGCCCGACGGCGAGTGGCCGACCCTGCTGGCGCACCTCGTCGACCGGCTGCCGCGCGTCGCGCCCGACCGCATCGAGCAGATGCTGCGCGAAGAGCGCATCCACGGCACCGACGGGCCGCTCGGCATCGACACGCCGTACGCGCCGGGCTCGTTCATCTGGTTCCACCGGGACCTCCCCGACGAGGTGCCGGTGCCCTTCGCGATCGACGTCGTGCACCGCGACGAGCACCTGCTGGTGGTCGACAAGCCGCACTTCCTGGCGACGATCCCGCGCGGCCGGCACATCCTGGAGACGGCGCTGGTGCGGCTGCGCCGCGACCTCGACCTGCCGCACCTGTCCCCCGCGCACCGGCTGGACCGCGTCACCGCGGGGCTGGTGATGTTCGTGATCACGCCGGAGCTGCGCGGCAAGTACCAGACGCTGTTCCGCGACCGCCGGGTGCACAAGGAGTACGAGGCGATCGCGCCCTACGACCCGGCCCTGGCCCTCCCCCGGACCGTCCGCAGCCGGATCGTCAAGGACCGCGGGGTGCTGGCCGCCCGGGAGGTGCCGGGCGAGCCGAACGCCGAGACCTACGTCGAGCTGCTCGAACACCGCTCCGGCCGGGGCCGGTACCGGCTGGTCCCGTCGACCGGCCGGACGCACCAGCTGCGCGTGCACCTGAGCGGCCTCGGCGTCCCGATCCTCGGCGACGACTTCTACCCGGTGCTGCGCGAGAAACCCCTGGGCGACTTCACGAAACCGCTGCAGCTGCTGGCCAGGGTCCTCGACTTCGACGACCCGCTGACCGGCGCGCACCGCCGGTTCACCAGCCGGCGGCGGCTGTCCGCCTGGGACGACCCCGAAGCCTGGGCGGCGCCCCCGGCGTGACCGGAGACGCCGCCGCGGCCGTCACTTGCGCCAGAACTTGACGCCGCTCCACTGCACCGTGATCGGCCCGGCGCCGCTCGCCGTTCGGTAGCTGCCGAACTTGTCGTAGTAGCTGCCGCCCGGGCTCGAGATCGTCTGCTTCAGCGAGCCGTTGAGGTACACCTTGTGCGAGCTGCCGACCTGGTTGATCGTGTTGACCCGCACCGACGTGCCGACGGTCGCGCCGCTGCCCAGCGTCGCCCCGCCCTCCACCGCGTACATCCGGCCGCCCTTCTCGACGGCCAGCATGAAGTACGGCCCGGCGTTCGAGCCGTCCCGGAAGGTCTGCTTGAGGCTGATCCGGGAGCCGGACATGCTGGTGATCTTGAAGGAGCCCTCGAACTGGTGGGTGCCGCCGGTGTAGGTGGTGTAGCGGCGTTCCGCGCGCTGGTCGCCGCTGCCGGTCGAGCAGGTGAGCTGGAAGGTCAGCCCGGAGATCTGCCCGCACCCGCGTTCCTGTTCGGAGTAGCCCGGCGAGTCCGCGGTCCACGGACCGGTCCCGACCTGGCCGTCCGCCACCGGCGTGAGCAGGGTGAGCCCCAGCGCCGCCGCCGCGAGCACGCCCGCACCGTGAAGTCTGCGCACCGTCAACCTCCTGTGTCACTCGAGGCGGCGGTGGCTCGGCGAAAGGTCCAGACCTTTATCCGGCGTGCCAGTGACTGTACGAGCCCGCGGGACGGCGGGCAAGACCCACTTTCCGGCCGCGCGGTGTGTCGGAAGTTTTCTCCGGACGCGGTGTCGAATCCGGCTCGCCCCGTTCGACAGACTTGCAGAAGCAGGATCGACCACCTCCGAGGAGCACCGCATGCGCACCCTGATCTCCACCTCGTTCGTTTCGCTCGACGGCGTCGTCGAGGCCCCCGGCGGGGAGCCGGGCTACCGCAACGCGGGCTGGACGTTCAAGGACATCGAGTTCGACCCGGCCGCCTACGCCATCAAGGGCAGCGAGCAGGAAGAGGCCACCGCGCTGATGATGGGCCGGGTCAGCTACGAGGCGTTCGCGCCGGTCTGGCCGGGCATGACCGCGGAGTTCGCCGGCTACAACGCGATGCCGAAGTACGTCGTGTCGACCACCCTCACCGAGGCGGACCTGGTGGACAACTGGGGCGAGACGACGATCCTGCGTTCCCTGGACGAGGTCGCGGCCCTGAAGGAGACCGAGGGCGGCCCGATCATCGTCAACGGCAGCGCCACCCTGAACCGCGGCCTGGCCGACGCGGGCCTGATCGACCGCTACCACCTGCTGGTGTTCCCGGTCCTCCTCGGTGCCGGCAAGCGGCTGTTCAGCGAGACCGACAAGGACAAGCAGAGCCTGAAGCTCGTCGAGAGCGAGGCCTACGGCAACGGGATCCAGAAGCTGGTCTACGACGTCACGCACTGACCGCGGCCGGCCCTCGCGATGTTTCACATAGAACATCTGTTCGAACATCGTGTACGGTCGGACCCATGACCACTCCGGCTCTGCAGGCATCGCTGTTCGGCGAGTCCGGCCCTGTCACGCTGCACGCCCTGGCGCCCCGCCGGACCGAACTCGGCTCCGGCGCGTGGGTCGACGTGCAGCCGGGCTGGCTCGCCGGCGCCGACGAGGTGTTCGCCGGCCTCGTCACCGGCGTCCCGTGGCAGGCGGAGCGGCGGAAGATGTACGACCGGGTCGTCGACGTCCCCCGGCTGCTGTGCTTCTACGGCGAGTCGGAGCCGCTCCCCCACCCCGTGCTGGCCGAAGCTCGCGCCGCGCTGAGCGAGCACTACGCCGGCGAACTCGGCGAGCCGTTCCGCTCGGCCGGGCTCTGCTACTACCGCGACGGCCGGGACAGCGTCGCGTGGCACGGCGACACGATCGGCCGCGGCAGCACCGAGGACACCATGGTCGCGATCCTCTCGGTGGGCACCGCCCGCCAGCTCGCCCTGCGCCCGCGCGGCGGCGGCGACCTCCGCCGGTACGCCCTCGGCCACGGCGACCTGATCGTCATGGGCGGCTCGTGCCAGCGCACGTGGGAACACGCGGTCCCGAAGACGACCCGGGCGGCCGGGCCGCGGATCAGCATCCAGTTCCGGCCGCGCGGGGTCCGCTGAACGTCAGTCCACCAGCACCGGCAGCTCGTCCAGACCGTACACAATGGACACCTTGCGGAACGACAGCCGCTCCTCCGGCACCGCGAGCCGCAGGTTCGGGAAGCGGCGGACGAGCGCCGGGTACGCCGTGCGCAGTTCCATCCGGGCCAGCTCCGCGCCGATGCAGCGGTGGATGCCGTAGCTGAACGCCAGGTGCGACGTCGGCTCGCGGGTCGCGTCGAACGTCTCCATGTCCGCGCCCAGCTTCGGGTCACGGTCGGCCGCCGACAGCGACACCAGCACGATGTCGCCCTCGGCGATGCGCACGCCGCCGATCTCCATGTCCTCCTTGGCGAACCGGGGGAACGCCATCTGCACCACGGTCAGGTAGCGCAGGAGCTCCTCGACGAAGCGGTGCACGGATTCGTCGTCGCCGCGGACGGCGTCCATCGCCTTCTCGTCGCGCAGCAGCACCAGCGCGCCGAGCGCCAGCATGCTCGCCGTGGTCTCCAGGCCGCCGGTGAGCACGCCGTCGGCCAGGCCGGCCAGCTCGCGGTCGTCGATCTCGTCGCCGTGTTCCTTGATCAGCATGCCGAGCAGGCCGTCCCCGGGCTGTTCGCGCTGCTTCTTGACGATGTCGAGCAGGTACGTCAGCGACTCCGACATCGCGCCGAGCGAGGCGCCCGCGCCGCCGAAGAGGTCGAAGCGGGCGGTGCTCAGCCGTTGGAAGTCCTCGCGGTCCTCATAGGACACGCCGAGCAGCTCACAGATGGTCAGCGACGGGATCGGCAGCGCGAACGCCTGCCACAGGTCGACCGGGCCGTCGGCCGCGGCCATCGCGTCGAGCTGCTCGGCGACGATCTCGTCGATGCGCGGGGCCAGCCGGCCGAGCCGGCGCATGGTGAACTCCGGCGTCAGCAGCTTCCGCAGCCGCGTGTGCACCGGCGGGTCCGCGAAGCCGAGGCCGCCCGGGTTCTGGTCGGCGGTCACGCCGGCGTTGCCGACGAGGTTGCCGAAGTCGCTGGAGAACCCGGTGGCCTTCCCGAGGACGGCCTTCGCCTCGTCGTAGCCGGTGACGAGCCAGGCGTTCATCCCGAACGGCAGGTCGAGCTTGCCGATCGGCGCCTCGCTGCGCTGCGCGGCCATCGCGGGGACCGGGTCGAGGCCGTCCCGCTTCAGCGGCAGCAGCGCCGAATCGGGCAGGATCGACGACATCTTTTCGAGGTCGAAGCCCTTTTTCGACTGCCGGGCGAGGTAGCGCCGGCCGACCCAGCCCAGGACCCGTGAGCGGAGACTCCCCATGGGACCGACAGTACCGTACTAGCCCGATCGGGTGAGGGAAGGCGAGACGGGGTTCACGCCGGCTTGCGGGCCAGCAGGTACGCCTGCGGCGTCTTCTCGTACGGACCGTGCGGTTCCCGGACCAGCCGCGCTTCCACCACCAGCCCGGCGGCGACGCACAGGTCGGCCACGTAGTCCGGCGGCAACCGGTAGGCGTCGAAGGAGACGTCGTGGCCGTAGCCGTGCGTGATGTGCCGGCGCTCGTCGCCGACCTGGAACCCGGTCAGCAGCCGGCCGCCGGGCGCCAGCACCCGCGCCAACTCCGCCACCACCGGCGGCAGTTCGGCCGGCGGGGTGTGGATCAGCGAGTACCACGCCACCGCCCCGGCCAGGTGGCCGTCGCCGAGGTCGAGGGCGGCCATCGAACCGACCTCGAAGCGCAGCCCGGGGTGCGTCCGCCGGGCCACCTCGACCATGCCGGGCGAGAGGTCGACGCCGAACACGTCCAGCCCGAGCGAGGCCAGGTACCCGGTCAGCCGGCCCGGGCCGCAGCCGAGATCACCGACCGGGCCGCTCGTCCCGACCAGTTCGGCGAAGGTGGTCAGCATCGCCCGGTCCCAGGGGCTCTCGTCGAGCAGGTCCCGCAACTGCTCGGCGTAGGAGCCGGCGACGGTGTCGTAGGCGATCCGGGTCTCGGTCACGAAGGCGGGTTCGGTCATGGGCCGGACCCTATCCGGCCAGGGTGTCGACGCCGAGTTCCGCGCGGACTTCCGCCAGGAACGCGTCCCTGGCGCGCTCGGCTTCGCGCAGAGCCACCTCCCGGGAGTGGACGTCCATGCCCGTGGAGGAGCTGACGGTGATCCGCGCGCCGACCGCAGCCTGCACGAGATCGTCGGCCAGCGCGCGAATGCGGGGCGAGGCGAGGATGTCGACCGCCGCGTGGAAGGACGCGGCGGCGTGCGCATGCTCGCCCATGAGTTTCATGGACTCACCGGGCGTTTCGCCACGCGCCACTGCCTCCATACACTTGAGCAGCTCGCTCAGGTACTCGCCGGTCTCCTTGAGCAGACCGGCGTAGGCGTCCTTGCGCTCCTGCGACCAGTGCAGCGTGATCGCGTGGGCGCGCTCGGCGGCCAGGCGTTCGACCTCTCGCCGGTGCCGCAGTTCCTCCCGCGCGGCTTCCCGCTCCCACCGCCGGTCTTCCCGGCGGCTGTTGATCAATTGGCCCGTGACGACCCCGACCAGGCCGATGACGCCCACGACGATGGGTACCCAGACCGAGACCTGACCGGAAGCCATGGCGGCAGCCTAGTCAGTGCGGTGGCAGTTCCCGGTTCTCGGTGATCAGCCCGTGCTCGCTCGCGACGTAGTGGAAGTATGGCCGCCCGAGGTCGTCCGAGCCGGTGAAGAGCGTCTTCGAGCGGCCGTCGGCTTCGGTGTTCACGCCGTTCGTGCGGGCCAGCACCCCGGATGAAGCCAGCCACTCCCGCGACGCGTTCACCGGCCGCCAGTTCCGGCCGTCGCCGGTGGCGTCACCGAGGATCTTCGTCATGTCCACCGAGCCGGAGATCCGCAGGTTCTGGTCGTCGGTGATGTTCGCCGTCGCGTCCGTGGTCAGCGGGTAGGACCAGGTGTGCCTCGTCGCGCGGACCCGGCCGTCCACTGTGGACGTCGACGTCTGCTGCCCGGAGTCCGCCTGCACGACGTGCTGGGTGAAGCCGCCGCCGGTGACGTCGTCGCTGTTGCGGTAGTCGCGGGTGCGCTCGACGCGGGTGTACACCCGGCCGGCGGAGGTGTCGACGTAGCCGGCCGTGACGTCGTGTCGCTTGGCCGTGACCGTGACGTTCACGCCGCCGGAGATGTCCTTGACCGTCGTCTGCCGGGCCGTCGCGGCCGCGACGTCGTGCTGGACGAGGGCGCCGGACGTCTGCGCCGCGTTTTTGTCGGTGTAGAGCAGTAGCGTCGGGACGACGGTGAATTCGCCGCCGATGTCCGGGAAGGAGAACGAGAGGTCATGGGTACCGCCGTCGACGAGACGGCCCGCGAACGGCGTGACGTCGTAGGTCTCGGCGTGCAGGCTGAAGGTGTCGATCGCGACGACCGGCCGCCACAGCTGCGGCACGATCCCGCCGGAGTAGATGTGCGGGAAGGTGAACGCGCTCCCGGCGGCGATCCCGTCGATCGCGAAGTTCGCCTCGCGGTACGGCCCCTTCCCGCAGAGGCCGGCCGCCGGGTACTTCGCGGCCACGGCGTCGGGGACGTCGTCGAACCACTGCTCGTCGCAGGCGTGGCCTTCGAGCGTGACCTCGAGGTAGGCGCGGGTGATGTTGCGCGGCAGGCCCTGGGCGGTGAAGTGCACGGTGGGCGCGGCGGGCGTCGCGTCGGCGTGCCCGAACCCGGCGACGTGGGCAGGCGTCTCGGGCGCGGGGTGCCGGGGATCGGCCTGGTAGTAGGTGAGCGTCACGGTCTGGGCGTAGACACCGGTGTAGATCGGCGAGGTGTAGTTCTCGACACCGCCGTGGAAGGGCTGCGGGGTCCGCAGCAGGGCGGAGTACGGCGTCAGGTCCTTGTCGAAGTGGTAGGTGATCGCGCGGCGGCCCTCGCCGCTGGGCTCCTCGGTCGTCCCCCACCAGACTTCGGTGCCGCCGATCCGCAGGTCGCCGATCCGGTCGTACTGCCGCCCGCTGACGGTGACGGTCTGATCCATGACGACCTTCGCCCACGGCCCGGGGCAGGCCTTGGGCGGGGTGAGGGTGCCTTCGTAGTACCGCGGGCTGCCATCGGCGGCGTTCGAGCGGAAGCCGTCGGCGAGCGTGACGGTGCAGTGCGGCGTACCGGGCCGGGTGACGCCCGGCGCGGCGGTGACGGGATTGTCGGTGTCGCCTTCCACAATGGGCGCAGCCGAGGCGACCGCCCCGGCGAACACCCACGTCAGCACCAGTGACAGGACGATCGTGAAGATCCGCACCCGGACTCCTCCCCGTGGCAGGCACACCCGGCCCGAGCCTAGCGGCGCGATCATCCGACCAACGTCGGTAATCGGCTCCTGAAACGTTTCAGATCGTGGTAGGCTCGCACGTCTCAACGAGGGGGTCCGGTGGTCGGCATCAAGGACGTCGCCAAGCGCGCGGGCGTCTCCATCGGCACGGTGTCCAATGTGGTCAACCGGCCGCACGTCGTCGCGGCCGCCACACGCAGCCGCGTGCTTTCGGTGATCGAGGAGCTCGGGTACGTGCGGGACGAGTCCGCGCGGCAGCTGCGGGCCGGGCGCAGCCGCGTCATGGGGCTGCTCGTGCTCGATCTCGGGAACCCCTTCTTCGTCGACGTCGCCCGCGGGGCCGAGCAGGCCGCGCACGCCGAGGGCCTCAACATCATCACCTGCAACAGCGGGCAGCGGTCCGAGCTGGAAGCGTCCTACCTGGCGATGTTCGCCGAGCAGCGGGTGCGCGGGGTGCTCCTGAGCCCGGTCGCGACGTCCGGCGAGGCGCTGCGGACCTTCCGGCGCACCGGCACGCCGTACGTCTTCGTGGACCGCAAGGCTCCGGCCTCGGAGGCGAGCTCGGTGTCGGTCGACGACGTCGCCGGCGGCGCGCTCGGCGGACGGCACCTGCTGGAGACCGGGCACCGGCGGATCGCGTTCGTCAACGGGCCCGCCATCCTCGCCCAGTGCCGCGACCGCGAGCAGGGCCTGCGCACCGCACTGGCCGGCTCCGGAGCGGAACTGACCGTGCTGGAGGCGATCGGCCTCGACGTCCCTTCCGGCCGCGACGCCGGTGCACGCCTGCTCGGCACGAGCCCGCGGCCGACGGCGGTCTTCTGCGCGAACGACCTCCTCGCCCTAGGCGTGCTGCAGGCGATGGTCGGCGCGGGCGTGCGCGTCCCGGACGAGATGGCGATCGTCGGCTACGACGACATCGAGTTCGCGGCCGCGGCGGCGGTCCCCCTGACGTCGGTCCGCCAGCCCGCTCGCCGCCTCGGCCGCACGGCCGCGGAACTACTGCTGGCGGAGACGTCGGACACGAAACCCGAACGGCAGGCCGTCGTCTTCACCCCGGAGCTGGTCGTCCGCGAATCGACCCGGGTGCGCCGCTGACCTTTTCCCACCCCTGACCGGTAAATCGGTTGGAATTCACCGATCGCTTCGGCAAGCTCGGGCTCATGGCGTCCAGGTGGGTGCGGCTGCAGGCCGTCGCGGTGTCCGGTTCGTCCGCCGAAGGCCTTCTGCTGGCCGCCATCCCGCTGCTGGCGGTTTCCGTCACCACCGATCCGCGCGAGGTCTCGCTGATCAACGTCGTCGGGGAAGCGCCGTGGCTGCTGCTGTCCCTGTTCGCCGGGGTGCTCATCGACCGGGTGCGGCGGACCACCGTGCTGGCCTGGGCCTACGCCGTGCTCACCGGGGCTGCCGTGGTGCTCGCCGCCGTCGCCTCCGCCGGGGTGCTCACCCTGCCCGTGCTGCTGGTCGTCGCCTTCGTCATCACCTCGGCGCGGGTGCTCGGGGATGGCGCCAGCGGTGCGCTCGTCCCCGACGTCGTCGGCCCTGAGCGGCTCGCCCACGCCAACGCGCGGCTCACGGTGATCGACCAGGGCGTGGTGCGGTTCGTCGTGCCGCCGCTGACCGGGTTCCTGATCGCCGTCGCCGCCGGGGCGCCCTCGTGGCTGGCCGCCGGCTGTGCGCTCCTCGCCGTGCTGCTGGCCCGCCGGATCCCGTCCGAGTCCGTGGTGGCCGCGACGACGCACCCGCTGCGGGACCTCTCCGGCGGGCTGCGGCACCTGGTGCGCACGCCGCTGCTGCGGTCGATCACGATCAACGTCGCCCTCGGCTCGTTCGCCGCGAGCGCCGGCAACTCGATGTTCGTCCTCTACGCGACGCAGGTCCTGCACGTCGGCCCGGTCGGCTACGGCCTGCTGCTCGCCTGCCTCGCCGTCGGCTGGGTCGCGTCGTCGTTCGTGGTGCAGAAGGTGGTGGACCGGCTCGGCTACTCGTGGTCGATGCGGTTTTCGCAGAGCTTCGGGGCCGTGGTGACGCTGCTGATCGCGATCGTCCCGCCGTGGCCGCCGCTGGTGGGTGCCGTGCTGATCTCGCTGACGGCGACCGTGCTGATCTGGAACGTCTGCTCGCAGTCGAGCCGCCAGCGCTTCACGCCGGCGCCGCTGCTGGGCCGGGTGCTCACCAGCCACCGGGCGCTGGCCTGGGGCCTGACCCCGCTCGGTGCCCTGGCCGGCGGCCTGGTCGCGGCGCACTTCGGCCTGCGCGCGGTCTGGGTGATGGGCGCCGGCGTCCAGGCCGTCAGCGCGGTCCTCGTGTGGTTCCAGCTCTCCCCCGCGGCGTTCCGCAGGACCGAAGAACTGGCCGCCGCCCAAGCCTGAAGCCGGGTGGTGTGCCGGGTCGGGGCACCGGCACACCACCCGGACGCCTACCCGCCCAGCGCCAGCGCCACCGCACCCAGCAGCGCAGCGTCCTGGTCGAAGCGGGCCGCCACCAGCTCGGGCGGGAACGGCACCGCGTGCGCGAGACGGTCCGCCAACGCCGGCAGCAGCACGTCCGCCGAGCGCACGAGCCCGCCGCCGACCGCGATGCGTTGCGGGTCCAGGGCGATCGCCAGGTTGGCCACGTGCATCGACAGCTCGTCGAGCGCGGCCGTGACCAGCTCCTTGGCCTCGACGTTCTCCTTGGCCAGCGCGAACAACTCCCCCGCGGTGACCGGGCGGCCGAGCAGAGAGCTCGCCCGGCCGCCCAGCCCACGCCCACCGACGGCTTCCTCGAGCGGCGCCGCTCCGCTCGCGAAACCCTCGGTGTCCTGCGGCGAGAGCAGGTTGTACCCGATCTCGCCGGCAGCTCCGTTGGCGCCGGTCAGCACCCGGCCGCCGACCAGCACCGCCGCCGCGATGCCGGTACCGAGTGACAGGAACACCGCCGGGTCGGCGCCGGCCAGCGTGCCCCAGCGCCACTCCGCCAGCGCCGCCGCCTTCGCGTCCGTGCCCACCGAGATCGGCGAGGCCGGGAACTCGGCGGCCACCAGTTCCGCCAGCCGCAGCTGTTCCCACCCCGGCACGTTCGGCGCGAGCAGGATCCGGTCCGGCAGCACGATCCCCGGGCTGACGACGCCGATGCAGGCGGCCGTCGCACCCTCGTCGGCCAGGAGGGCCCTGGCCGCGGCGAGCGCGCGCACCACCACCTGCTCGGCTCCCGCGTGCGCGTCGGTGTCCAGCCGGCGCGTCGCCAGCAGGGTGCCGTCGCGGTCGGCGAGCCCCAGCGCCACCTTCGTGCCGCCGAAGTCGATCCCGAGAATCCGGTCCTCGCTCACGCGTGCGCCCCTCCCGTCCCCCGCACCACGATCCGGCCGGTGTTGAAGCCGTCGACGCTGATCACCGGGGCCGCGCCGCGCAGGTCCGCGGCCCGGTAGGTGACGGTCAGCGTCTGCGACTGGCCCGGCCACAGCGTGATGTCGTTGTCGTCCCAGGTCGCGTTCGCGAGCTGGTTGTCCCCCGGCGCTTCCCGCCCGTCCGGCGTGCCGCGGCGGACGTCGGCCCGCAGGAAGAACGCCGCCCCCGGCGTCTTCGAGGTGTTGGTCACCGTCACCGTGGTGACCAGGCCCGCACCGCTCGGGCGGGTCGAGGCCACCGCGCTGACCTGCGACTTCGGCAGGTTCTGCAGCGCCTGCAGGTTGCTGTACTGCGAAAGCGTCGCCTGCGGGTTGCCCAGCGTCTTGGCCCAGTCGACGACGTCCTTCTGCGTCGAGAGCCAGTAGACGTTCCGGTCGACGACCTTCCCGCCCTGGGTCACCTGCAGCTCGACGAAGTAGACCTGCGCGGGCGCCGGCGCCTTCGTCTCGGCCGGGACCTTCGGCTTCAGGACGCCCGTGCGCACGCCCTGCGAACCCAGCGAAAGACCCGAAACCGTCTGGTCGTCGAGGACCTTGCCCGCGGTGTCGAGCACCCGGGCCCGTACCGAAAGCCCGGACTGCGTGGTCGCCCCGAGGTTGTCCAGGGTGACCGACCCGTTGTCGTAGCCGTAGATCGCGTGCAGCGGCTTGTTGGCCTTCTGGGCGCCGAAGTACGCGCCCGGCTGGTCGCCGTCGTCGTTGTAGAGCGACCACAGCAGCGTCGGCCAGCCCTTGTTGAGCTGCCAGTAGACGACGCCGGTGGCCGGGTTCGCCCGGTCCGTCGAGTGGTGCAGGAAGGCCTCGAACTGCGAGCGGGTGTTCTCGTAGTTCGCGATGTTCGCGAGGTCCACATAGGACTTGAGCGAGTTCCACTTCCCGTACCGCTGCAGGATGGACTGGTCCAGCGTGTACAGCGTGCCGAACGCGTAACCGCCGTGGCCCGGCTCGAAGTTGGCGTGGTACTGGTTGTACTCCGGGTCCTGCCAGAGCTTCGCCTGTTCAGCGGGCGAGAGGAACCGCTTGATCGAATCGAGCGTCGGCACGGTGTGCCCGGCGCTCTGCTCGCTCGCGAAGCCCCAGGCGCCGCCGGCGTTCGTGCGGGAGGAGTCCTCGGGGTCGAAGTGCGAGCTGTCGTACCAGTAGGTCGGCGGGACCCAGTCGTACGGGCCTTCCTTCTCCCCGGACTGCCCGAGCGTCGGCGTGCTCTTGTACTCCGCCGAAGCGATTACCGGCACCTGGAAGTCGGCTTCCTGGAACGCCTTGAGCGTCTCGGACTCCTGGCGCGGCACCGGCTCGTTGTCGCTCCAGCCGTAGTTGAAGACGCTCGGGTGGTTCCGCTCCATCTGCGCGATCGTGTACGCCGAGTCGTGCATGATCCGGTAGTCGCGCTCGGTCAGCGTCGAGGCGTCCTCCGGCTGCCAGGCGTCAC
This sequence comes from Amycolatopsis sp. 505, assembly GCF_031625235.1. Taxonomy (NCBI): domain Bacteria; kingdom Bacillati; phylum Actinomycetota; class Actinomycetes; order Pseudonocardiales; family Pseudonocardiaceae; genus Amycolatopsis; species Amycolatopsis sp. 505. The sequence continues at coordinate 190,052 of NZ_JACKQP010000011.1, read as the reverse complement.
AGCACAGGAACCCGCCGATCACCAGGAGGCCGGCGCGGTCGGCCCGGTCGTAGAAGTCCTGCGGCATGTCGTGGCCCTCGAGCCGGACGCCGGACAGGCCCAGGTTCTTGATCAGCGCGAGCTGGTGCGCGGTGTCGGCCTTGTCGTACCGCAGGAACAGGTCCGGCGCGAAGCCGCCGCCGCGGAACACGAAGTCCTTGCCGTTGATGGTGAACTGCCGCGCGCCTTCGGGCAATGGCGCGGACTTCCCGACCAGGCGCGAGGTCACCGTGCGGATGCCGAACGCGCTCTTCGACGACGTCGAGAGCACGCCGTCCTGCGAGACCGCGGTGGTCAGCGTGTACAGCGGCTGGTCGCCCATCGAGTACGGCCACCACACCTTCGGGTGAGCGATCTTCACCGGCGCGAACGCGACCGTCCGCTTCGTGTTCGCCGGGATCGTGACGCGCTGCTTGACGACGATCGGCGCGCCCGACGGCGGGGTTACCGTCGCGGCGACGTCCCCGGTCTGCGCCGTGGCCGCGTTGTTGGTGACGTCCAGCTTCACCGTCAGCTTCGAGCTGGACAGGTCGGCCGCGTTGTCCTGCACGACGTGGGCGTTGTCGCCGGTCAGCGCGTCGGAGACCTGCAGGGTTGGCGGGAACTGGATGCCGGTGTCGTTGTCCGGCGGGATCTGGCCCCAGTCGACCTGGTCGAGGGTGTACATCTTCGTCGGGTCGTTCGGGTAGACCTTGATCGCCAGGGTGTTACGCCCCGGCTTCACCTGCTTCGTGACGTCGAAGGTGTGCCCGGCGAACGCGCCGCTCACGACGTCCTTCGTGGCGACGAGCGTCCCGTTCACCCAGACGTCGCCCTCGCCGACGATGCCCGGGATGGTCAGCTTCGCGTGCTGCCCCGGCCGGATGTCCGGCGTGAAGTCGGTGCGGTACCACCACGGATCGGAAAACGGCTTCGTCACGACCGGGCCGAGCTTGTCGACGTACCCGAAGCACTTGCGCAGGTTGTCGGAGTAGAACACGTCCGGGCACTTGCCGTTCTGCACCAGGGCGTTGATTTCGGTGCCGGGCGCGCCGGCGTCGTCCGGCTCGACCGGCAACCAGCCGCGGGTGGCGTACCCCGGCGTGGAGACCTTGTCGCCGCCGTCCTTGACGCTCGCCGTGGTCAGCACCTGCCAGCCCTGCAGGCCGATCGTCGTGAGCCCGTGCGGCCGTGCGAAATCCTGCTGGGCGAGGTCCTGTTGCGCGGACGCCGGCGCGGCCACGCTCAGCACGCCGGGCACGAGGAGCAGCGCGGCGAGGACCGCGAGCTTCCGGGTCATGCCTGAGCCCCTTCCGGTTCGGTGGCGAATGCTTCCTTGATTTCCTTGGGCCCGAACGGCCACGTGTGCTCGGCCTTGGCGTAGACGAGGTACGCGATCGCGCCGACGGCGATCCAGCCCAGCGACAGCCAGATCGACAGCCATTCGGCCGACTTGTAGATGTAGACCCAGCCGACGAGCGCGATGATCGTCGGCACCGGGTAGAGCCACTGCCGGTACGGCCGCCTCAGGTTCGGTTGCCGGCGGCGGAGCACGACGATCGCGGCGACCTGCGCCAGCGACTGGATGATGACCAGGGTCGCGACCGCCGCGTTGATCACCTCGGTCAGGGTGAACAGCGAGCCGACGATCGTGATGGCGCCCATGGTGAGCACGCCGGCGGTGGGCAGGTGCAGCCTCGGGTGCAGCTTGCCGAACACCGGCAGGAAGACCTTGTCGCGCGCGGCTTCGAAGGGCACGCGCGAGCCGCCCAGCAGCCCGGCGAAAACAGACCCGATGGCGGCGATCACGATCAGCACGGTGATGGCCTTGGCCGTCCCGGTGCCCCAGACCTGCTCCAGCACCGACGACGCGACGGACTTCGCGTCCTTCAGCTGGTCGAGCGGGATCGAGCCGAGCACGCCGACCTGCAGCAGGAAGTACAGGCCCATGATGCCGACGATGGAGAAGATGATCGAGCGGGGCAGCGTGCGCCCCGGGTCGCGCACCTCGCCGCCGAGGTAGGCGGAGGTGTTGTAGCCGAGGTAGTCGTAGATCGCGATGATCAGGCCGGCGCCGAGGCCGCCCCAGAAGGTGCCCTCGCCGGCCGAGCTGAACGCGCCGGGGGTGAAGGCGAACGCCTGCGCGCCGCTGAAGTGGGAGAACGCCGCGACGATCGTCGTCAGCACCGCGGCGAGCATGATCACGAACAGGACCGTCGTGAGCTTGGAGATCTGGCCGATCTTCCGGAACAGCGCCAGGATGATCACCAGGGTGATGCCGACGCCGATGACCTTGCCCAGCGGGGTCGTGCCCGCGTCGTCGGTGACGCCCGGGATCAGGTAGCCGAGGTACTGGACGAGGCCGATGATGCCGGTCGACATGATCAGCGGGATGAACAGCACCGCGCTCCACACGAACAGGAACGGCATCAGCCGGCCGGTGCGGTACTGGAACGCTTCGCGCAGGTAGAGGTACGTGCCGCCGGCACCCGGCATCGCGGCGCCGAGTTCGGCCCAGATCAGCCCGTCGGCCAGCGCGACGATCGCCCCGATGATCCAGCCGAACATCGCCTGCGGGCCGCCCATGGTGGCGACCATGGCGGGGATCGTGACGAACGGGCCGATCCCGCACATCTGGGTCATGTTGATCGCGGTGGCCTGCAGCGGGCCGATCTTGCGCTCCAGGGCGGGCGGCTCCCCGGAACGAGTGGGTGAACTCACGACGTGCCTCCGACTAGTAGTTAGTAAAGTTTCTTAACATAGAACGCCCCGAGCCGGAAGGGTTCGCGGATAAACTTGCGGCAACTCAGGAGGACGCGTGGGACGAAACGGGCCGCAGGTCGGGACGCCGGCGCACATGCGGGCGTTGAACCAGCGGCTGGTCCTGGACCGGCTGCGCGCGCACGGCGAAGCCACGCGACCCCGGATCGCGGCCGACACCGGGCTGTCGAAACCCACGGTGGGCCAGGCTCTGCTCGACCTCGAGCAGCACGGTCTGGTCCGGACCACCGGGCGCAGCCTGGCCGGCCCGGGCCGCGCGGCGGTCGTCTACCAGGCCGCACCGGACGCGGGTCACGTCGTGGGCGTCGACATCGGGCGGCGGGTCCTCCGGATCGCCGTCGCGGACCTCGAAGGCAGCATCGTCGCCCGGCTCGACGAGCCCAACCGGTGCCGTTCTGCGAGCGCGCTGGTGCGCACGGTCGGCGAATCCGTCGAGCGGGCGGTGTCCTCGGCTGGGCTGAGCCCGCACGAGGTCGTCTCGACGGTGGTCGGCACGCCGGGCGTCCCGGATCCGGCGACGGGCACGGTGCACCGCGCGCCCAACCTGCCGGGCTGGGAACGGCGCGGGCTGCTGCACGAGCTCGTCTCGGCGCTGGCCGCCGCGGGTTCGGACGTGGTGGTGGAGAACGACGCGAACCTGTGCGCGGTCGGGGAGCACGCCCTCGGCGCGGCGCTGGACGTGGACGTGCTGGTGTGCTTGACGGTCGGCACCGGGATCGGGATGGGCCTGCTGGTCGACGGCAAGCTGTTCCGCGGCGCGCACGGCGCGGCGGGCGAGATCGCGGACCTGCCGTTGGACCCGCGGCCGTCGGGTGCGGGAGCAAGGCGCCCGGGACCGGTCGAAACGGCGGCGGCGGGCCAGGCGGTGCTGGCCGCGGCGCGCGCCCGCGGGCTGGCGAAGGCGCGGTCGGCGAAGGACGTCTTCCGGCTGGCCCGCGCGGGCGACGAGGTGGCGCTCGGCGTGGTCGAGGAGGAAGCGGAGAAGCTGGCGTACGTCGTCGCGTCGGTCACCGCGGTCCTGGATCCGCGCCTGATCGTGCTGGGCGGCGGTATCGGCGGCAACACGGACCTGCTCGCCGGACCGATGCGGCGGGCGCTGGCCGCGACGACCCCGGTGGTCCCGGAGATCGTGGCGGGCCAGCTGGGCGAGGACGCGGTCCTGGCGGGAGCCATCGCGACCGCGCTGGGGACGGCCCGCGAGCTGGTGTTCGACCGCCGGGGCCTGAGCCGCGCCGCGGGCGACGCCTGAAGACCTCCGAGTCCACAGTGGACTAGTCCGACGGCCCCCGCAGGGTGAGCACCACCCGCAGGACGTACTCCACCGCCGTCGGGAACGCCGCGCCGCGCAGCTCGCCGCGGTCGGCGAGGTTGCGGGAGGCGAACTCCAGTTCCCGGTCCGGGCCGCCCCGCCGGACGACGAGCGCGGCGATCTCCTCGAAGTCGAGGTCCGGGTGGTCCAGGCGCGTCAGGGCGAACTCGATCATCAGTTCCTCGGCCGTCACGTCGCCTCCTCCGCTTCTTCCAGCGTACCGGTGAACAGGGCCGGACGGCCCGGTTCGGGTCCTGTCTTCCCCGGGACGGGCGGAGGACCTTCGCCCCGACACAACAACCGTGACGCCGACGACAATTCCCCTGTCGGCCCTCCCCTCCCCACTCCCCCGGACGGTGACTGGAATGTTCAGCTTGGCGCCGAGTACGTCGACCGCGACCCGGCAGGCGAAACGACTGGCCCGGCGAGCCGAAGAGCTCGTCCAGCGGACGTTGACCGGCGTGGGTGCCCGGCAATCGGAAAGCCGGATCTCGACCGACGCCCAGGCGTACTGGCGCGAACCCGCCGGCGACCGGTGGCTCGCGAACTCGCACTGGCGGGACGCGTCGGTGTTCCGGGACAACGACCTGTGGTCGCGCATCGGCCGGGAGCACCTGGAACTGTTCGAACGCGGCGCGAAGATGACCGGCTTCACCCGGCCGTGGGACCGGATCGTCGACTGGGGCTGCGGCGGTGGCGCGAACGCCGTGGAGTTCGCTCCGCACGCACGGGAGTACATCGGCGTCGACATCTCCGCGGCCACGTTGCGCGAATGCGAGCGGGAGGTCTCCGCCGCGTGCGGCACGCCGTTCACACCCGTCTCGATCGACGTCGAGGCGCCCGAAGCGGCGGTGGCGCGGATCGGCGAACCCTGCGACGTCTTCCTCAGCTTCTACGTCTTCGAGCTGTTCCGACCCCGGAGTACGGCGAGCGCCTGCTCCGCATCGCCTCGCAGCTGCTCGCCCCGGGCGGGCTGGCCCTGATCCAGATCAAGTACGACACGGGCAGCTGGTGGACCCGGCCACGGCGCCGCGGCTACCGGTCCGGGCTCGCCGAGATGACGACCTACCCGATCGCGGCGTTCTGGGAGCTCGCGTCGCGCTGCGGCCTGACGCCCGCCGCGGTCCAGCTCGTGCCGCGCAACGAGCTCGACAAGCACTACGCCTACTTCTTCCTGACGAAGGCCTGACTCCGGCGGGTGAGCGGCCTCACCAGGCTTACTATACCGTCCAGACGGTATAGTAAGCCGCATGACCAGCACTCTGCCCTCCTCCGTCCGGCCGTTGAGCCCCCGGCGCCGCTGGGCCGCGCTGGGCGTCCTCGTCGGCGCCGTGCTGCTGCTCGCGGTCGACGGCACCGTGCTGTACCTGGCCGTGCCGTCGCTCACCCGCGAGCTCGCGCCGACCGCCACCGAGATCCTCTGGATCGGCGACGTCTACTCCCTCGCCCTGGCCGGGCTGCTGGTCACGGCCGGGAACCTCGCCGACCGCTTCGGGCGCAAGAAGGTGCTGCTCATCGGCACCACCGCCTTCGGGCTCGCCTCCGCGCTGGCCGCCTTCTCCCCCACCGCCGGCGTGCTCGTCGTCGCGCGGCTGCTGCTCGGGGTCGCCGGGGCGACGATCATGCCGTCGACGCTGTCGCTCATCCGGACGCTGTTCGCCGACCCGCGCGAGCGCACCCGCGCCATCGCCATCTGGTCGGCCGGCTCCGGCGGGGGCATCGCGCTCGGCCCGCTGGTCGGCGGGACGCTGCTGGAGCACTACTGGTGGGGCTCGGTGTTCCTGATCAACGTGCCGATCGTCGTCGTCTTCCTGGTCCTGGGCGCCTGGCTGCTGCCGGAATCGCGTGACCCGAACCCCGGGCGGTTCGACCTGCTGTCGGCCGGGCTGTCGCTGACCGCGATCGTCCCGCTGGTCTACGCGGTGAAGCACGCCGTCAGCTCGGGCCCCGACGTCCAGGTGGCGGTCGCGGCCGTGCTGGGGCTGGTGTCCGGCTTCCTGTTCGTCCGCCGTCAGCGACGGGCCGAGGCTCCCCTGATCGACGTCGCGCTGTTCCGCAACCCCGCCTTCAGCGGCGCGGTCCTGGCCGACTTCATCGCGGTCTTCGCGCTGATGGGCCTGCTGTTCTTCTTCTCGCAGTACCTGCAGCTCGTCCGCGGCTTCTCGCCGCTGCAGGCGGGGCTCGCGGAGATGCCCGCGACGCTCGCCTCGATCGTCGTCGTGGCCGCCGTCGGCGTGGTCGCCGGGCGGCTCGGGCGGGGCCGGGCCATTGCGGCCGGGCTCGCCGTCGCCGCGCTGGGCCTCGCGCTGATCTCGGTCGCCGAACGGGCGCCGCAGTACTGGTGGCTGGGCCTGGCGCTGGTCCCGGTCGGGCTCGGCGTCGGGCTGGCGCTGACGCTGACCATCGATTCGGTGCTCTCCGCCGTCCCGAAGGACAAGGCCGGCTCGGCGTCGGCGATCTCCGAGACCGCCTACGAACTCGGGGCGGCCCTGGGCATCGCGCTCCTGGGCTCGGTGGTGAACCTGGTCTACCGCGCGTTCCTGCCGGCGGGCCCGGTCCCGCCCGAGGTCCGCGACTCCCTCGCCGGGGCCGCGAGCGTGCTGGCCCCGGACTCGGAACTCGCCCACGCCGCACGGGAAGCGTTCACCGGCGCCATGCAGGTGACGTCGCTCGCGGCGGCCGCCGTCACCGCCGTCGCCGCGGTGATCGCCTGGCGTACCATTCCGTCCGGAAAGGACTGAAGATGCCTCGCAAGGCCGGGCGCAGCCCGGAAGAGACGCGCCGCGCCCTGCTCGACGCCGCCGCGACGGTCATCCGCACCCGCGGTGTGTCGGCCTCCCTGGACGACATCGCCCGGGCGGCCGGCGTGTCGAAAGGCGGGCTGCTGTACCACTTCCCGGCCAAGGACGCGCTGGTGCGCACGCTGGCCCAGGACCTCCTCGACGAGTTCCGCACCGAGGTCCACGCGGCGCTCGACCCGGCCGACACCGCCCCGGGCCGGCTGACGCGGGCGTACGTCCGCGCGTCGCTGGACACCTCCTACGACGAGGTCGCGGTCCGCGAGACCATCGCCCTGATCGCGCTGCTGATCTCGATCCCGGAGATCGCCGAACTGGCCCGCGCGGACGCGCAGAGGTGGGAGCGCGACCTCCACGACGACGGTCTCCCGCCCGACGTGGTCACCCTGGTGGTCGCGGCCGCCGACGGCGCGAGCACGGCACCGCTGTGGGGCGTCGGCATCGACGTGGCGGCCGCGCGGAAACTGGAACAGCAGCTCCTCGCCCTCACTTTCCGGTGATCACGGCGGCCGGCCGCACGCCGACCGCCTTCCCCTGAGCCGCGCGAACGTCGCCCGGTCGAGCTCGGTCAGGTCGCAGCCGCGGGTGCACACCGCCCGGACGGCGTGACCGAGGCCGCTGTCAACAGACTTCGGTACTGGGAAATCACCACTTCGCGGGCCCTACGTTAGTCGGCTCCGGCGAAGGTGTCTTCCGGGTAAATTTTCGACGGCGCGCGCAATTCCGGCAAATCCCCGTCCCCCCACGAGGAGTCTTCCGATGTCGAGGAAGTTCGCCCTGGCCGGCGCCGTTGCGCTCGCCTTGACCGTGACCCCGCTCGCCGCGGGCACCGCGTCGGCCGCCACCGAGCAGGAAGCCGCCGTCACCACGGTCTACTACAGCACCGCCAGCGCACCGACGTTCCGGTCGGTGATCAACGCCGGTGCCGCCAACTGGAACCGCAGCGTCACCAATGTCCGGCTCGTCGAGCGCAACTCCGGCGCGAGCCTGCGCTACACCGAGGGCAACGACCCCCGCGGCTCCTACGCCTCGACCAACGGGCACGGCAGCGGCACCATCTTCATCGACTACACCCAGGCCCGCCAGTACAACCCGACGCGGATCGCGGCGCACGAGACCGGGCACGCCCTCGGGCTGCCCGACCACTACTCGGGTCCGTGCTCCGAGCTGATGTCGGGTGGCGGCCCCGGCCCGTCCTGCACCAACGCGGTGCCCAACTCCGCCGAGCGCAGCCGGGTCAACCAGCTGTGGGCCAACGGGCTCGTCGCGACCAGCGCCGAGCGGGCCGTCGAAACGATCTACGGCTTCTGAAACCGCTGACAGCTGTGGCCCGGGCCGGTGCCCGGGCCACAGCCCTGTCCGGGTCGATCTGGGTGATCATCCCGATGTCCCGCGTCCGAGCCGTCAATACGGTCAAAGGATGCGAAAAACCCTTCTCACCGCCGGGCTCGCCGGTGTCCTGCTGCTGACCGCGCTCCCGGCGCACGCGGCCACCCGGCTGTCGCTGCCCGCCCCCACCGGTCCCTACGCCGTCGGCAGCGTCGATCTGCACCTCGTCGACCACGCGCGGCCGGACCCCTGGGTCGCCGGGACGACCCGCGAACTCATGGTGACCGTCCGGTACCCCGCCCGCTCCGGCGGCGGCGGCGCGAAAGCTCCCTACCAGGCGCCGGAAGCCGCCGAGGTCATCGCCGAGGAAGACGCGCGGGCGCTCGGCATCGCCGCCGACCGGCTCGGCTACACCTTCCCCACGCACGCCCGCGCCGGGGTTCCCGCGGCCGGCGGGCGGCGGCCGGTCGTGCTCTTCTCGCCCAGCGCCAAGTACCCGCGCTCGGTCGGCACCACGCTGCTGGAGCAGCTCGCGAGCGAAGGCTACGTGACGGTGGCGATCGACCACACGCACGAGCCCGCCGCGGTGGAATTCCCCGGCGGCCGCGTCGAACGGCGGGTGCTTCCCTCCGGTCCCGACGCCGGCCGGCAGCTGATCGCGACCCGCGTCGCGGACACGCGGTTCGTGCTCGACGCGCTGGAAACCCTGGCCCGCGGCGGGAATCCGGACGCCGAACACCGCCCGCTGCCCGCCGGGCTCGCCCCGGACGTCTCCCGCACCGGCATGTTCGGCCACTCCGCGGGCGGCTTCACCACCGGAGAAACGATGGTGTCGGACCCACGCCTCGACGCGGGGGCGGACCTCGATGGCAGCATGTCGTACTCCCAGTCGAACCGCGAGTACGGCCGCGTCGCCGACGAAGGCCTCGACCAGCCGTTCCTACTGCTGAGCGCCGGCGACCACAGCACGACCTCCGACCCTTCGTGGCAGGAGTTCCTGGCCCACCAGCGCGGTCCGGTCCGCGCGCAGCACCTCCCGGACGGCGAGCACTTCAGCTACACCGACTACCAGGTGCTCCTCCCCCGCCTCGGCCTCGACCCGGCGGCGATCGCCCCCTTCGTCGGCACCGTGGACCCGGACCGGAGCATCGCCACCCAACGGGCGACGTTGAGCGAATTCTTCGCCTGCTACCTCGAACGCCGGTGAGCGGCACCGGTTCCCGGGGTCACTCCGGTGTCGACCTTGCCGCGGCACGGCGTCGAGGAGCCGGAGAGCAGGACTTGCGCTGTTAGCTTGCTAGCATGCTAGCCTCGGGGCGTGGGCGATGACGACGTCAAGCAGTTCAACGTGTACCTGCCGATCGGGCTGATCCGGCAGGTCAAGCACCGGGCCATCGAGACCGGGCAGTCACTGTCGGCGCTCGTCGCCGAAGCCCTGCGTGCCTACCTGGCGACCGATCCCGAAGAGGAGCACTGACATGACGACCGAGGGCATCGAGGCGATGTACCTGGAGACGCACAACTGGGGCAAGGCGGCCAAGTTCTTCCAGGCCCTGGGCTACGAGATCGACTTCGCGACCGACCACAACTCCGGGCAGCTGCGCAACGGCGCCGGTCCCTGGCTGTTCATCGCCGAGGTTCCCGAAAGCCAGGAGCCGCGGACGCGGGTCGTGTTCAAGGTCCCGGACGCGGACAAGTTCGAGGCCGACGAGATCGTCGAAGTGGTCACCCCGTTCGAGGAAACCCATTACGGGACCAGGGAAATGACCGTCCGCGACCCCGACGGGCGCACGTGGACGCTGTCGGCGCCGGGCGCGGCCTGACGTGGCCGCGCCGGACAGCACGGCGGTGCGGACCGCGCTGTGGCGGGCCCTGCACCTCGCCGTCGATCCGCCGCCCCACGTGTTCGCCGACGACCTGGGCCTGCGGCTGGCCGATCCGGGCGACGGCTGGCGGCGGCGCGACGACATGGACCCGGCGACCGCCGGCCGCTACCGCGCGGGCATGGTGGCCCGCGCGCGGTTCGTCGAGGACCTGGTCGCCGAGCAGGCCACCCGGGGTGTCGGCCAGTACGTGATCCTCGGGGCCGGGCTGGACACCTTCGCCCAGCGGCGCCCGGAACTCGCGGCCCGGCTGCGGGTGTTCGAAGTGGACCAGCCGGGGCCGCAGGCCTGGAAACGCGACCGGCTGGCCGCACTCGGCCTGGGCGTGCCGGACTGGCTGCGCTTCGTGCCGGTCGACTTCGAGACGGCCTCGTGGTGGGATCGGCTCATCGCCGCGGGTTTCGCCCCGGACGAACCGGCGATCGTCGCGTCCACCGGTGTCAGCATGTACCTGACGAAGGAGGCGAACGCGGCCACGCTGCGCCGGATCGCCGGGTTCGCCCCGGGCTCCACGCTCGCGATGACGTTCCTGCTGCCGGCCGGCCTGCTCGACGGCGGCGAACGCGCCCGCCACGAGGCCACCGCTCGCCGGGCGGAGGCGGCGGGGACGCCGTTCGTCAGCTCCTTCTCCCCCGGGGAAATGCTGGCGATGGCTCGCGACGCCGGGTTCCGCGACGTCGTCCACGTCTCGGGCGCCGAGCTGGACGAGCGGTACTTCGCGGACCGCGCGGACGGGCTGCGGGTCGTGCGGGGCGAGGAATTCCTCGTCGCTACGGCCGGGGCTGCTGCCCCAGATACGCCCGCAGCATCGTCTTGACCGGCTCGAGCAGTTCGGTGGCACCGTCGCCGCGGAAGGCCTCCTGGATCACGGCGTCGGCGGCGAGGAACGCCGTGCGGCAGGCCACCGCGGCCTCGTAGTCGTCGCGCAGGAGGTCCTGCGCGACGAGGATGCGGTGCACGCCGGTGGCCATCACGCGCTTGTGCGCGATGTCGGCCTCCCGGGTTCCGTCGGTGAGGCCGCGGCCGAACCACAGCGCGCGGAACCCGGGTTCGGCGCGGTAGAGCCCGGCGAAGGCGTCGACGAGCAGGCCGACGGGATCCTCCCAGGTCTCTTCGGCCGCTCGCTCGGCGAACGACGTCATGAGGTCTTCCAGGCGGGCGAGGTAGACCTCGCCCAGCGCCTCGGTGATGGCGTCGCGGTCCGGCAGGTACTGGTACAGCGCGCCCACCGACACGCCGGCCTCCGCGGCCACGCGGGTGGTGGTCAGCGCCTCGACGCCCTCCGCGGCGAGCAGGCGGTCGGCGGCGGCCAGGACCTGGGCCAGCTTCTGCCGGGACCGCGCCTGGCGGGGCACCCGGCGCAGGCGGACGCCCGCTTCGATCGGCTCCGGGCCGGTCATGCGGCCTCCAACCTGAACGTGACTTTGATTCGTATTTATTCTAGCCCGGCCGGAGGCCCGCCGCAGCCCGGAGCGAAAAGTCGGTCGCGCCGGGCCCCGCGGCGGATTACCGTTGCCGCTGCGGGAAATCGCCCGGCGTGCTCGGCGGTCCCCGCAGCTTGGAGTAGTTCAGCAGGCAGAACACCCGGCTCGAATCCGGGAAGGCGCAGGTTCGACTCCTGCCTCCAAGTCCGGTTCCACCAGGGGGAGTCCACATGGCACAGGAGGCGTCACCCGGCTACGCCTACGGGCAGCTCGAACGAGCGTTGCGCACCGCTTCGTCCACAACGGACGGACGGGTCCGCCGCCGCGCCCTCGCCAAGGCCGGCCGGTGGCAGGCGGTGCTGGCCGGCATGGCCGACGGGTCGCTGACGGTCGGCTCGCGGACCCCGGTCGCGGACACCCCGGCGTGGGTCACCTTGGAGGTCGCACACGGCGGGTTCGCCACCGGCCGGTACCTCGCCGAACTCCCGGTGCGCCCGGAGGAACTCGCCGCCGTCCCGGCCGGCGCACCGGGCCGCACCGACCGCGAGCGCGTCAACCTCGGCCACCTCACCGACGCCGGGCTCGCCGCCCTCCGCGCGGCGCTGGCCACCGAGGCCTACCGCGTCGAACTCCCGGAGGACGCCGCGCTGCCGGTGCTCGCCTGGCTGCTCGACCACGGCCACGCCGAGGCCGCCCTCGACCTGGTCGCCGAGCTGCGGCCGCTGCTGCACCGGCTGCGCCTGGCCCCGCTGCCCGGCGCGGCCCCGCGGCCGTCCGGCGCGCTGGTGCGGCTGGCCACGGTCGGCGAGGTTCGCGCGACGCTGCGCTCGGCGAAGACCAAGCCCGCGATCACGGCGATGCTGGAAACGCTGCGGGTGTGGCACCCGCTGTACGACCGGCTGGTCGCCCTGTGGGTGGAGACGGTCGAGGGCGAGCTGCCGCGGCTGGGCGAGGACGGCGTCACCGGTGGCTGGCCGTGCCGGACGTGGCCCGAGGGCTGGGGCTCCCGGCGGGCGCAGTGGCTCGTCGACTACGCGGCGGCGTGCGCGCGGCACACGGCCTCCACCTCCCACACGCACCCGAAGAGCAACTTCGCGCGGCTGGCCCGGGCGCTGCGGCGCTGCCAGTTCGCGAGCGCGGAGCTCACCGGCCGCGACGTCGGCTGGATCCGGCGGGCGCTGGCCAACACGATCACCAAGCACGGCGAGCCGGGTTCGGAACGACGGGTCGCGCTGCGGTCGGTGCAGGCGGCGGTGGCCGCGCGCCCGACGCACGCCGAGCTCGCGGCCGTCCTGGCCGGCCGGCTGGACGCCTACCCCGGCGACGGCGGTCTCCCCGCGCTCGACCCGGTCGTCGCCGACGCCGTCCCGCCGCACCTGGTCGCGAAGGTGGCCCGCGCGCTGGAGGCACCGGTCGAGGAGCTGGTCGCGCGCGGGGTGATCACCTCGGGCGACGTCCTGGCGGTGGTGCTGCCGCAGATCACGGCGCAGCTGATGGCGGCGAACGTCGAAGACGAGCGGCTGGCGGCGCTGTACGCGCAGACGTACGCGGCCTTCCGCCGTCGCCGGGGGCTGTTGCTGCTCGACCTCGAGCAGCAGGTCCGGTTCGAGGAGCTGCCGTGGATCCGGGCGCTGGAGCCGTTCCGGGCCCGGCGTCCCGACGTCGCCCGGGCGGCGCGGCAGACGCTGACGCAGACGGTGCTGCTGGCGCTCGGCTCGTTCCCGCACGCGATCCTGCCGAACACGCTGCTGCGTGAGCTCGGCGCGCTGGCCAAGCAGGCGGGCCTGCCGATGCCGCTGCTCGAGGAGCTGGCGGCGGACATCTTCGTGGGCACGTTCACGGACAAGTGGCGCACCGCGGCGGCGGCGACCAGCCGGATCATGGCGGGCACGCTGTATGCGCGGTACTACGACCTGCCGGACGAGTGGCCGGCGCCACCGCGCAAGCTGCTGCGACGCACGGCGGACGACTTCGCGGCGGTCTGCGAGGCCCGGGCGGGCCGCCGGCGGCGGTCGGTGGCGGGCAACGGGATGGTGATCGAGCACAGCCAGATCCTCACCACGCACAACCTGGCGGTGCTCGTGGAGACCCTGGGGCTGCGGTCGCGCCTGGGCCCCGACCTGGCCGGCCAGGTGTTCACCTGGGTGGTGCGCCGCCTGGCCGGAGAGCGGTACTGGAGCCGGCAGCTGATCAAGAACGTCGCCTACGCGTGGCGGCAGGCGGTCTTCTTCTTGAGCTTCTGCGCGGAGGAAGATCAGCGTGTGGCGGTGGCTCGGCTGCGTGAGCTGGTGACGCAGGCGGGGCTGGCGGAGCGTTTCGGCCCGGCGGTGACGGGGCTGGCCGCGGTGGTCGAGGGCGCGACGTTCACCCCGGACGGCACGCTGCCGGACAGCTCGGGACGGCGGCTGCTCGGCTGGACGACCGGCCCGCACTGGTGCCGCGCCCGCACGGCCTGAAGCGGCCGGAAACCGGTTCCCACCACGGTTTCCGGCCGCCGCTCAGGCGCGGCCGAACAGCCGCGCTCCCCTGCGCCGCACCGGCAGCCGCCCGGCCACCGCGTCCTCCAGCAGCGACCCCACCGTCTCCCGCGCACACGCCTTGTTCGCGCCGATCCCGCCCGACGGCCCGCGCTTGATCCACCCCGCCACGTACACCCCCGGCCGCCCGGACAGCCGGCCCGCCGCGTTCGGCACGATCCCCGCGTCGTCGTCGAACGGCAGCCCCGGCACCGGCACCCCGCGGAATCCCGCCGCCCGGATCACGCGGCCCGCCGGGATCTCGGCGCCGTCCGCCGTCACCACCGCGCGGACCTCGGTGTCGCCGTCGAACGCCAGCGGCGCCGAGTGGAACCGCAGCACGATCCGGCGGCCCTCCGGCGGTGGCGAAGACCAGTCCACGCGCTCCCGTGGCACTCCCTGCAGCCACGCCGCTTTGTCCCCCGGCTGCGCGCCGTCGATCGCCGCCGCCACCCGCGGGTCCTCGTCCACCACCAAGCCGCCGCGGGCCGCCAGGGCCAGCAGCTCCGGCCGGGTGTACGCCGCCGTCTCCGGGCCGCGGCGGGCCAGCAGGACCACCTCGCGGACCTTGGCCGACCGCAACCGGGCCAGCGCTTCCGGCGCGATCGGCGTCTCCGCCAGCACCTCCGGGTCCGCCGTCAGGATGCGGGCGATGTCCAGGGCGACGTTGCCCGTTCCCACGACGACCACGCGTTCGGCCGACAGGTCGACGGCGTCCGGCTCGACGTCCGGGTGGCCGTTGTACCAGCCGACCACCGTCGCGGCCGGCAGGCTGCCGGGCAGGTCCTCGCCCGGGACGCCGAGCCGCCGCGCCTCGGTCGCCCCGACCGCGTAGATCACCGCGTCGTGGCGCTCCGCCAGCTCGGGACCGGCCGAGACGCCGAGCCGCAGGCGCAGCCTCGGGTGGTCGTGGAACCGCGCGAACGTCTCGCCGATCTTCTTCGTCGACGGGTGGTCGGGCGCGACGCCGTAGCGGATCAGGCCGCCGGCCGTCGGCAGGCGGTCGATCAGCGTCACGCGGGCGTTCGTGTGCAGCAGCAGGTCCTCCACCGCGTACATCCCGGCCGGTCCGGTGCCGACGACGGCGACGTCCAGGGGCGCGAAGTCGCTCGGCAGCACCCGCGTGAACGACGGCGGGGCCCAGCGGTGGAAGTTCGGCGCCACCGAGACGTCGGCCAGCACGTCCCGGCCGGCGTAGTACTCCGCGTTGATCTGCTCGTACGCCCGCAGCGGCCCGGTCAGGTCGCCGGCCGGGAAGATCGCGTCCACCGGGCAGGCGTCGGCGCAGGCGCCGCAGTCGATGCAGGTGGCCGGGTCGATGTAGAGCAGGTCCGTCGTCCCGAAGTCCGGCTCGTCCGGCGTCGGGTGGATGCAGTTGACCGGGCAGACCGACACGCAGGTGGCGTCGGCGCAGCAGGTCTGGGTGATCGCGAAGGCCATGTCAGATCAGGTTCGCTCGTTTGTAGAACCACAGCGACGGCTTGGTAAGCAGCCCGGCCGAGTGCAGGAACTCCATCAGCCCGGAGCAGCTGGAGCGCAGCATCGACTTGTGGTGCTCGTTGGCCTTCGCCTCGCGCCGCGCCCGCTTGCCGTCGAGCCCGGCGTTCTCGTAGACCTTGCCGTTCACCATGCTCGTCACGATGAAGTACGACGCGATCGCGACGACCAGGCCGTTGATCTGGCGCCGCAGCCACCCGGCGCTCCTCAGCCGCTCGCGGGTCTCTTCGCGGGCGAACTTCATGTGCCGGGACTCCTCGACGACGTGGATGTTGTTGATGGTGCGCACGAACGGGACCACTCGCTCGTCGCGCATCCAGTCCCGCTGCATCACGTCGAGGACCTCTTCGGCCACGAGGATCGCCGCGTAGGCGGCTTCACCGGTCGCCGTGGCCTTGAAGACGCGGCCCAGCTCGACGACGAACCGGCGCGGCCGGTAGGCGGGCGCCCGCAGCTTCGCCGCGCCGCGGGCGAACATGATCGAGTGCCGGCACTCGTCGGCGATCTCGGTCAGCGCCCACTGGAACGCCGGGTCGGTGGGGTCCTTGGCGTAGAAGTCGCGCAGCACCATCTGCTGCAGGATCATTTCGAACCAGATCCCGGTGCTCGCCACCGACGCCGCCTCCTGGCGGGTCAGCTCGCGCTGCTGCTCCGGGGTCATGTCCGCCCAGTAGGAGGTGCCGTAGAGCGTGCTCCACTCCGGACTCGCGCCGTGGTAGCCCGTGTCCAGCGGCGTCTCCCAGTCGACCTCCTTGACCGGGTCGTACGACAGCTGCTCCGACGAGTCGAGCAGCCGCCGCGCCACGGTCTCCCGGTCCGACACGCCCGATTCGCTGATGCTCGTCACGACCGACCTCCTCGTCAGGTGTTACCGAAGTTCACTGTTACCAACCGTAACACATACTTGCGGCACCCGTCTCCGGGCAATTCAGTGAACGACCGTACACTCAGATGGTGACCCCAGGACGCTCCCCCGCGGAGCCGTTCGGCTCCGGCCTGCTCGGACCGCTGGACCAGCACGCCACCGCGTTGCGCCGGCGCGTCCAAGGCCTGCTCACGGCCGCTTTGATCGCCACCAACGTGATCGGTGCGCTGGTCGTGGTCGGACTCGCGGCGCTGCTCATGCCGGCGCCCGGGATGTCCGGTGAGCTCGTGCGCGTCACCGCGGTCGCAGTACCCGTGTACGTCGTTTCGGCGGTCGTCATCGGCACGCTGTGGGGTACCCGCGGCGCCCTCCGGACCCTGCGCTGGGCGGCCGACGGACGCCGGCCGACGGACGCCGAGCGCGCCGCGAGCCTGCGCGTCCCGCTGCGGCTGACGGTCGTGCAGGCGGTGCTCTGGGGCCTCGCGACGCTGGTCTTCGCCGGGCTGGCGGCGCTCGTGCAGCCGGAGGTCGTGCTCACCGAGTTCCTGGTGGTCGCGTTCGCCGCGGTCGTCGTCTGCGCGATCGCCTACCTCTTCGGCGAGTTCGCCCTCCGGCCGTACGCGGCACTGGCGCTGGCGGGCAGCACGCCGCCGCGCCCGGTCAACGGCGGCGTCAACCGGCGGATGCTGCTGTTCTGGTGCCTCGGGACCGGGGTGCCGGTGGCCGGGCTGGTGGTCACCGCGGTGCTGGCCTGGGTGCGCGGCGACGTCTCCACCACGAAACTCGCCGTGTCGGTGATCGCGCTCGGGCTGGTGGTGCTGTGCTTCGGACTGCTGGTCACGGTGTTCACCGCCCGCTCGGTGGTCAACCCGATCTCTTCGGTGCGCGACGCGCTCGGGCGCGTGCGGGCCGGCGACTTCAGCGTCGAAATCCCGGTCTACGACGGCACGGAACTGGGCCTGCTGCAGGCCGGGTTCAACGACATGACGGCCGGGCTGGCCGAGCGCGAACGGCTGCGCGACCTGTTCGGCCGGCACGTCGGCCGCGAGGTCGCGGTCGAGGCGATGCGCACGTCGACCGAGCTCGGCGGCACGGTCCGGACGGTGTCGGTGCTGTTCGTCGACCTCGTCGGGTCGACGGCGCTGGCCGCGAGCCGCCCGCCGGAGGAGGTCGTCGGCCTGCTCAACCGGTTCTTCGCGGTGGTGGTCGACGAGGTGGATCGCCACCACGGGCTGGTCAACAAGTTCGTCGGCGACGCCGCGCTGGCGGTGTTCGGGGCGCCGGCGCCGCTCGGCGACCACGCCACCTGCGCGCTGGCCGCTGCCCGCGCGATCGCCCGCCGGCTGGCCGCGGAGGTGCCGGACGGCCCGGCCGGGATCGGCGTGGCGACGGGGGACGCGGTCGCCGGCAACGTCGGCGATCCCCGCCGGTTCGAGTACACGGTGATCGGCGACCCGGTCAACGAAGCCGCGCGGCTGACGGAGCTGGCGAAGAACGCACCCGGCCGCCTCCTCGCCTCCTGGACGGCGGTCGAGGCCGCGGCCGGGGAGGAAGCCGCCCGGTGGACGGCAACCGAAGACGTCACCCTGCGCGGCCGCAGCCGCCCGACGACGCTCGCCTCACCACGGCTCGGCTGACCGGTCAGCGCCGCGGGTCGATGTGCACCTTCGGTCCCGCGCCGCCGACCCGCTCCCCCGTGAGCACCGCGCCGGCCTGCTCGAGGCCGACCGTCGCCGCCACCAGAGGGCGCGGGTCGACCGCTCCGCTCGCGTACGCGGCGATTGTGTCGGCCAGGCCGGGTGACGCGGACAGCACCCCGACCGCCGTGACGTCCTTCAGCACCAGCACGCGGGTGTCGAGCTCGCTCGGGCGGCCGGACAGTCCGATGTAGACGACCCGGCCGGCGGGTTCCACCAGGTCCGCGGCGAGCGCGGGCGAGCCGGAGGCGCCGGTCGCGTCGACCACCGCGTCGAACGGCAGGTCCGGCGAAGTCTCCCGGGTCCACACGTGCGCGAAGCCGAGACTGCGGGCGAAGTCCGGGGAGCCGACCCCGAGCAGGTGCACCTCGGTGCCCGCCGCCCGCAGGAACAGGGCCGTGAGCAGCCCGATCGTCCCCGGCCCGAGGACCAGCGCCCGGTCGCCGGTGCCGGTGCCGGCCGCGCGGGCCGCGCGCAGGGCGTTGCCGCCGGGTTCGACCAGGGCCCCGAGCACGGCGTCGACCGAATCGGGTAGCGCGTGCAGCGACCACGCGGGCACGGCGAGCCGCTCCGCCAGCGCGCCGGCCCGGCCGCCGCGGATGCCGACCTCCTGCCGGTTTTCGCAGGTGTGCTGGTGCCCCTTCCGGCAGCGGCGGCACGTCCGGTCGCCGAGCATGGTGTCGCCCGTGACCCGGCGCCCCAGCCAGGCGGGGTCGACGCCGTCACCGATCGCCGAAACCGTGCCGGCCCACTCGTGTCCCAGCCGCATCGGGTAAGCCGCGTGCCCCTGGTGCAGGTAGGTCATGTCACCGGTGAAGAACTCGACGTCGGTGCCGCACACCCCGGCCCGCTCGACGTCCACGACGACCTCGCCCGCGGCGGCCTGCGGGACGGGCACCTCCTGCACCGAGCACTCCCGCGGACCGGTGAGCACGAAGGCCCGCATCGTCGAAGACATGGCCGCATCCTCGCACGGGCCCGAATTCCGAACACTTGCTATTTTCTTGACACCTGTCCATTATCGACGCCGTGACCGGCGACTGGACGACCGAAGCGCCCGCCAAGGACCGGCGGGTCCGCCGGTCGCGCGCGGCCCTGCTGCGGGCCGCGGTCGAGCTCGTGTCCGAACGCGACTCCACCGCCGTCCCGGTGTCCGAGATCGCCGAGGCGGCGGACGTCAGCCGCCAGGTGCTGTACCAGCAATTCGGCGACCGCGACTCGCTGCTGCTGGAGGCCGCGCTCGACCTCGTCCGGCGCGAACTGCTCGGCGAGCTCGGCGGCCTCGCCTCGGCCGCCGGCGAGCACGCGTCCCTGCTGGCGCTGGGCCGGCACTTCGCCCGGTACCGGCGCTTCTACCGGGCGCTGCTGACCGGGGCGTCCGCGTTCGCCCTCAACAAGGCGCTGACCGGCCTGTTCCTCCCGGTCAACCGGGAAAACCTCGCCCGCGCCCTCGGCGGCCGGCTCGACGCCGGCGGCCTCGAGGACCTGGCCACCTTCCTGACCGGCGGGGCGGGAGCGGTCGTCAACGCGTGGGTCGTCGACGGGCCGGACCCGCTCGACCCGGAGGAGTTCGCCGGCCGGCTGCTGCGGATGCACTCGGTCGTCACCGCGATGATCACGAAGGAGGCCGGCCGATGATCAGCCGTCTCGTCGAACGCCTGCTGAAGCTGCCCGCGCCGGTCACCCGGCGCCTCGCCGTCCAGCGGGACCTGCGCGTCCCGATGCCCGACGGCGTCGAGCTGCTCGCCGACCGGTGGGCACCCCGCGCCGGCGGGGACGGGCTACCGCTCGCGCTGGTGCGCACGCCCTACGGCCGCCGGGGCGTGTTCGGCGCGATCCTCGCGCGGCCGCTGGCCGAGCGCGGGTTCCAGGTGCTGGTCCAGAGCACGCGCGGCGGCTTCGGCTCCGGCGGTGTTTTCGACCCGCTGCGGCAGGAACGCGAAGACGGCCTCGCCACGCTGGACTGGGCGGTGCGGCAGCCGTGGTCCGGCGACGCGATCGTGCTGGTCGGCGCCAGCTACCTGGGTTACGTGCAGTGGGCGGCCGCCGATCGCCTGCCGCCGCAGGTGAAGGCGATGGTCCCCCAGGTCACCGAATCCGGGCTGACGCTGGAATTCCTGCGCGAGGACGGCCTTTCGCTGGAGACGCCGTTCGGGTGGGGCGTCCAGGTCGCGGTCCAGGAACGCCGGTTCGCGCTGGTCCGGCGACGCGCCCAGGCGAAGAAGCTCGTGCAGGCGCTGAACACGCTGCCGCTCGCCCAGGCCGACGTCGTCGCCATCGGCCACCGCTCCGACTACATCCAGGACATTCTCACCCGCACCGAACACCACCCCCGCTGGGCGGAGGTCGACCACCGGCACCGCGTCGCGGACGTCACGGTCCCGGTCAGCTCGATCGCCGGCTGGTACGACATCTTCCTGCCCGGCCAGCTGCGCGACTTCCGCACGCTGCAGGACGCGGGACGGCGGCCGCGCCTGACGGTCGGGCCGTGGACCCACGCCGGCCGCTCCGACCTGCTCGGCAGCACCGGCGAGACGCTCCGGGAAACCCTGGCATTCGGGCTTGCGCACGCCCGCGGCGAGGAACCGCCGGAACGGGCGCCGGTCCGGCTGTTCGTCATGGGTGAGGAGGCCTGGCGCGACTTCGCTTCGTGGCCGCCGGAAGGCTATGCGCCGCAACGGTTCCACCTCCAGGCGGGCGGCCTGCTGGCCACGGACGTTCCCGGTGAGTCCGAACCGGACCGCTACCGCTACGACCCGGCCGACCCGACCCCCGCGGCCGGCGGCGTGCGGATGGCCCCGGACGCCGGCCGGGTGGACAACGCGGCGCTCGAAGCCCGCGCCGACGTCCTCACCTACACCACGCCGGTGCTCGACGAGGACGTCGAAGTCATCGGGGACGTGCAGGCGGAGATCTGGTTCCGGTCGAGCCTGCCGTTCGCCGACGTCTTCGTCCGGCTCTGCGACGTCGGCCCGGACGGCCGGTCGGTCAACGTCTGCGACGGCCTCACCAGCCTGCGCGAGGCCGATGTGCCGGCCGCCGTCACCGTCCGGATGTGGCCGACGGCGCACCGGTTCCGGCGCGGGCACCGGATCCGGGTCCAGGTCTCCAGCGGCGCTTTCCCGCGCTACGCCCGGAATCCCGGCACCGGCGAGCCGCACGCCACCGCCGTCACCCTGCGCGCCGCGGACCAGGAGGTCCACCACGACCCGGCACACCCGTCGGCGATCGTACTTCCCGTGCTGAACTGAAAAAGAACTCCCGGCGACGCGCCGGAAACCGTGTAACGCGCCTTGCGGCCGGACGACTAACGCGGTGTTTCCGGCTCGCTCTCGGGAGGCATCGTGGACGTCAAGACGGACCGGCAGTCCGAGCAGGAGCGGGCCGCGGCCGCGCGCGCCGCCGAGCGCACCGGGCCGCGGCAGGCCAAGATCGCGTTGCTGCGCAAGCCCGGCGGGATCGCCGAGGCCGACGAGCCGAGCCGGGTGGCGACCCGGATCGACCGGCTCGGCCGCTACTACCCCGACGTCCGGCCGGTGAGCCCGGCGGCGATCGCGGCGGGCGACCCGGCGGCGATGACGGCCGCGGGCGCCATCCTCGAACGCATCGTGCTCACGAACGACCTGCTCGGCGTCGGCTACCTCGAAGGCGGCGTCACGGCTGCGGCCGCGGTCGGCCGGGTGAACATCCGGAACGCCCAAGGCCGGCTGATCGGCTACGGCACGGGCTCGCTCGTGTCGCCGGAACTGCTGCTCACCAACCACCACGTGCTGCCGGACGCCGAGGCCGCCGGGTTCAGTGTCATCGAGTTCGACTACCAGGACGGTCTCGACGGCCTGCCCAAGCCGGTGCGGGCCTTCCCGCTCGACCCCGGCCGGTTCTTCGCCGCCGACCGGTCGCTCGATTTCGCGCTCGTCGCGGTGAAGGCGACCACGGAAGAACTGCGCCCGTTCGGCTTCAACCGGTTGATCGCCAGCGAAGGCAAGGCGATCGTCGGCGACTTCGTCACCATCGTCCAGCACCCCGGCGGCGGCAAGAAGCAGGTCGCGCTGCGGGAAAACCGGGTCGTCGACGTCCTCGACGAGTTCCTGCACTACGAAACCGACACCGAACCGGGGTCGTCCGGTTCGCCGGTCTTCAACGACCAGTGGGAGATCGTGGCGCTGCACCACGCGAGCGTCCCGGCGACGGGCCACGCGGAATACGGCGGGTACCTCAACGAAGGCATCCGGGTCAGCAAGCTGCTGAAGTTCCTGCGGGAGCAGCCGTTCACCCCGGCGCAGCGGGCGCTGCTCGACGGGCTGGCCACCCGCCCGGAGCGTGCCCTGCCGCCCGACGGCTCTTCGGGCGGCAGCTCGCCGGTGCTGACGCTCGCGATGCCGTTCGACATCCGGCTGCGCGCCGAACCGCTGACCGGGCGGATCGACCCCGACTACGCGAACCGGGAAGGCTACGACCCGGCTTTCCTGCCCGGGCACACCGTGCCGCTGCCCGGCCTGTCCGACGCCCTGGTCCCGCTGGCGGCGGTCAACCGGCAGGCCACCGGCGAGCCGCGGTACGTGCTGCCGTACCACCACTTCAGCGTCGTCATGCACCGGGAGCGGCGGCTGGCGATGTTCACCGCGGTCAACATCGACGGGCGGCTGAGCCGGGCCCTGCGGCGCGAAGCCGACCACTGGTCGCTCGACCCTCGGGTGGCGGTGACCGAGCAGATCGGCGAGGAGCTCTACCGGGCCAACCCCCTCGACCGCGGGCACCTGGTCCGCCGGCTCGACCCGGCGTGGGGCGCGACCGAGCCGATCGCCCAGCTCGGCAACGACGACACGTTCCACTTCACGAACTGCTCGCCGCAGCACCAGGACTTCAACCAGAACAAGACGACGTGGGCCGGGCTCGAGGACTACGTGCTGAACAACGCGGACAACTTCGACCTGAAGGTCAGCGTGGTGACCGGCCCGGTGCTGGCCGCGGACGACGACCGGTACCGCGGTGTCCAGCTGCCCCGCCAGTTCTGGAAGGTCGTCGCGATGGTGAAGAAGGACGGCACCCTGTCGGCGACGGCGTACCTGCTGAGCCAGGAGGAGCTCATCCACGGCCTGGAGACGGCGACCGAGTTCGACTACGGCGCCTACCGCACGTACCAGGTGCCGGTCCGCCGGATCGCCGAGCTGACCGGCCTGACGTTCGGCGACCTCGAAGCCGCCGACCCGCTCACCGGCCTGGAATCCACGAGCCAGGCCCAGGAGGTCCGGAGCGCGGCGGACCTGGTGCTCTGACGACGTATCCGGCTAGGCCGTCCGTCCACTGAGGACGTTTAAGGCATGGCGGCGGTGCTCGGCGAACAGCGTGAGGGCCGCCTCGCGGTCGCCGGCGCGCAGGGCGGTCACGAGGTCGCGGTGTTCCGCGGGGATGCCGGTCAGGTAGCCGTCGGTGGCGACGCCGATCCGGGTGAGCAGGAACAGGTGCACCTGCGAGCGGATCGCCTGCCAGGCCTCGCGCAGCCGGCGGTGCCCGGCGGCCGCGTAGACCGCGTCGTGGAATTCGAGGTCGCACCGGACCATCTCGTGCTCGTCGAGCGCGCGTTCCATGCGCCGCACGACGGCGTCGATCGCGGCGAGGTCCTCGTCGACCGCGCGCTCGAGGACCAGCTCGACGGCCAGTTGCTCGAGGGCGGCCCGCAGGCTGTCCAGCTCGGTGACGTCCTCGTCGGTCAGGGCGGTCACCGTGGCCCCGCGGTGCCATTCGCTGCGGACGAGCCCTTCGCGCTCCAGCTTGAGCAGCGCTTCCCGCACCGGGCCGCGGCTGACGCCCAGCGCTTCCGCCAGCTCGACTTCGCGCAGCTGGCTGCCGGGAGCGTAGACGCCGTCGAAGACCGCGTCGCGGATCCGGTCCGCGACCTCGTCGGCCAGCCCGCGGCGCCGGGCGGGAACCACCGAACCACTCATGTCTTAATGTTAACATCAAGACAAGATCCTCGGCGAAGGGAGTCCCCATGACCCTGCCCATCCCCCGTTTCCACCTGGCGATGCCGGTGGACGACCTGGCCGCCGCCCGGCGGTTCTACGGTGAAGTCCTCGGCCTCGAGCAGGGCCGCAGCGCGGACACGTGGATCGACTGGAACCTGCACGGCCACCAGTTCGTCACGCACCTGGCCCCGGCCGGTCCGCAGCGCGTGCACAACCCGGTCGACGGCCACGACGTGCCGGTGCCGCACTTCGGCCTGGTCCTCACCGTCCCGCGGTTCCACGCGCTCGCCGACCGGCTGCGGGCGGCGGGCGCGGAGTTCGTGATCGAGCCGTACGTCCGCTTCGAGGGTCAGCCCGGCGAGCAGTGGACGATGTTCCTGCTCGACCCGGCCGGCAACGCCCTGGAATTCAAGGCCTTCGCCGACGACGCCCAGCTGTTCGCGGTCTGACCGGCCCGCTGCCCGGATAATCGCCGGGACGGCAGTTCCACCCGATCGGGCCGACCGGTGGTCACGGCCCGTTCCCTGGGTACCCGGTGGCCATGGAACCAGCCGACGACGTGCCGGACGCCGTGCTGCTCGCCGCCTTGAGAGCCGGGGATCTCGACGCCGCCGGACGGCTCTACCGCCGGCACGCCGAGCCGCTGCGGCGGACCGCCGGGGCGTGGGCGCGGCAGCCCGCCGAGCGCGACGACCTCGTGGCCGAGACGTTCGCCCGGGTGCTGACGATCGTGCGCGCCGGCGGCGGACCGCACAGCGACCTGCGGCCGTACCTCGTCGTGACCCTGCGCAACCTGGCGGCGCGGTGGAGCAAGCAGCGCACCCGGGTGGAGCTGCGGGCCACCGTTCCGGAGCCGCCCGGCCGGGGTGCCGACGAGCTCGCCCTGCTCCGGTCGAACGCCCGGCTCGTGTGGTCGGCCTACTGCACGCTGCCCGGCCGGTGGCGGACGGTGCTGTGGCGGACCGAGGCCGAGGGCGGCACCCCGACGGAAGTGGCGCCCTCGCTCGGGCTGTCGCCGAACAGCGTCGCGGCGCTGGCGATGCGGGCCCGGGAAGGCCTGCGGCAGGCGTACCTGCAGGTCCAGGTGCCCGAGCCGGACGAGCCGGCCTGCCGCGAACCCCGCCGCCGGATGGGCGCCTGGGTCCGCGGCGCCCTGCCGGCCCGCCGGGCGGACGCGATCGCCGGGCACATCGCCGCCTGCCCGGCGTGCCGGCGGATCGCGGGTGGCCTGGACGAGGCGAACCGCGAGCTGCCGGGCTCGGCCGCCCGCCTCACCGGCTGAGCCGGGGGCCTGGCCGCCGGTGCCGCGAATGACTCATTCGCGGCGTCCGAGGTCCCGAATGAGTCATTCGCGACGTTCGGACCCCGGGGCGCCGAAGAGCAGAGCCGTCCCGTGGGCTCGCTTGAAGTACAGGTGGGCGTCGTGCTCCCAGGTGATCGCGATACCGCCGTGGAGCTGGATCATCTCCGCCGCCGCGTGGGCGAACGCCTCGCCGCACACGACCTTCGCGGTCTCGACCGCTTCGGCGTCGCCGTCCACCAGGGCCGCGTACAGCGCCGAGCGGGCCGCTTCGACGTGGACGTGGACGTCCGCCATCCGGTGCTTCAGCGCCTGGAACGACCCGATCGGGCGACCGAACTGACGCCGTTGCTTCGTGTACTCGACCGTCAGCTCCAACGCCCGCGCGGCCGCCCCGACCTGCTCCGCGGCGACGGCCACCGTCGCCGTGTCACGCAGCTGCCGCAGCTGTCCGGCGAACCCGCCGGCGTCGAGACGGCGAGCCGGCGTCGAAGCGCACTCGACCACCGCGAGCCGCCGGGTCGGGTCCAGGCTCGTCACGCGGGTGCGGCGGACCCCTTCGAGCGGCACCTCGAACAGGCCGGCGCCGTCGTCCGTGCGGGCGATGGCGAGCAGGACGTCGGCGAGGTCGCCGTCCAGGACGTAGTGGGTGCGACCGTCGAGCCCCGCGTCCGACGCGCGCAAGGCCGGCGTCCACCCTCCGTCCACATCGGACCACGCCACCGCGGCCAGGGTGGTGCCCTCGGCGATACCCGGCAGCAGCCGCTCGCAGGCCTCGTCGTTGCCGGTCAGCAGCAGGGCCTGAGCCGCCAGCACCGCTGAGCCCAGCATCGGGGCCGGGGTGAGCGTCCGGCCGAGTTCCGCGAGCACGACACACGCCTCGGCCAGCCCGGCACCCGCGCCGCCGTACCGCTCCGGGATCGTCAGGGCGGCGACACCGATCTGCTCGCAGAGCGTCGACCACAGCTTGTCGTCGTACCCCAGCGGCGACGCCATCGCGGCCCGCACCGCCTCCGGCCCCGACCGGCGCGTCAGCAGCGCCCGGACGGCGTCCCGCAGCGCCCGGGCTTCCTCGGTCTCCAGTGGATCGGTCATCGCAGGACCCGCGCGCGGTGAAACGACCCGGTCCCCCACGCCCCCACCAGAGCCCGGACCTTGGTCAGCCGGAGGCCGAGGTCGTGCTCGGCCGTGTAGCCGATGGCGCCGTGGACCTGCAGGGCGGTCCGGGCGGCGAGGTGGGCGGCGTCCCCGGCCATGACCTTCGCCGCCGAGACGTCCCGGGCGGACGTCTCCTTCGCGACGGCGGCGCCGTGCAGCAGCGGCCGGGCCAGTTCGAGCCGGGTGGCGACGTCGGCGAGCAGGTGCTTGATCGCCTGGTACTCGCCGATCGCCCGGCCGTACTGCTGGCGTTGCTTCGCGTACGCCACCGACGTGTCGAGCAGCCACTGCCCGGCCCCCAGGAGCTGGGCGGCCACGGCCAGGACGCCGCGGTCGAACGCGGCACCCCCCGTGACCGGCTCGGCCGGGACCCGGAACAGCCGCCGGGCCGGGTCGATCGAGCGCACGAGGTCGCCGGTTCGGGTGAGCTCGGCACCGGTGAGGTCGAGGACGACGCCCGCGATGTCGGCGTCGAGGGCCAGGGGGACCTCCGGCGGCGCGACGACGGTGGCGATGAGGTCGCCTTCGGCGAGGGAGGTGCGCCGGTGCCCGGTCAGCAGCGCCGGGGCGACCGCGGCCGACTCGACGACCGGGCCCGGGACGGCGTGGTAGCCGAGCGCTTCGCAGGCGACCACCAGGTCGACCGGGCCGGCGCCGAGGCCGCCGTGGTCCTCGTCGACCAGCAGCGCGAAGACGCCGACGTCGGCGAGGGCACGCCAGAGCTTGAGGCCGCGGTCGTGGTCCCCCGCGGCCCAGGCCCGGGCGGCGGCCGCGGTGTCCGCCCCGCCGAGCAGCTCGTGCAGCGTCGCGGCGAACTGGCGCTGCTCCGGCGAGAGCTGGAACCTCATCGGCGGGCCTCCCTCGGGAGTTTCAGCAGCCGTTCGGCGATGGTGTTGCGCTGGATCTGGTCGGTGCCGCCGTAGATCGGACCGGCCAGGGAGAACAGGTAGCCGTTCACCCACGTCTCGTCGGTCTCGGCTTCCGGACCCAAGACGTCGAGCGCGGTTTCGTGCAGTTCGACGTCCAAGTGGGACCAGAACAGCTTGTTCACACTCGACTCCGGCCCCAGCTCTCCCCCGTCCTGCAGGCGGCTCACCGTCCCGAACGTGTAGAGCTGGTAAGCCCGCGCACCGATCCACGCGTCGGCCACTCTGTCCCGTGTGGACAGAGGCTCGCCGCTCGAACGCCAGAGGTCCACCAGCCGATCGGCGGCGGCGAGGAACCGTCCCGGGCTGCGCAACGACAACCCGCGCTCGTTGTTCGCGGTGGTCATCGCCACCCGCCAGCCCTGCCCCACCTCCCCGATCACGTCCTCGTCGGGCACGAGCACGCCGTCGAGGAAGATCTCCGCGAAGCCCGGTTCACCGTCCAGCTGCGGGATCGGCCGCACGGTGACCCCCTCGGCCCGCAGATCGACCATGAAATACGTCAACCCGTGATGCCGCTGCGCCTCCGGATCACTGCGGAACAGCCCGAACGCCCGATCGGCGAACGTCGCGCGGGAACTCCACGTCTTCTGCCCCGACAACAACCAGCCGCCATCGGTCCGCACCGCCGTGCTCCGCAACGCGGCGATGTCGCTGCCCGCCTCCGGCTCGGACCAGGCCTGAGCCCACACCTGCTCGCCGGTGGCCATCGCGGGCAGAATGCGGTCGCGCTGCTCCTGCGTGCCGTGGGCGAACAGCGTCGGCCCGAGCATGAAGATGCCGTTCTGCGACACCCGCCCCGGCGCGCCCGAGGCGTAGTACTCCTCCTCGAACAACAGCCACTGCAGCATCGAGGCGTCCCGGCCGTGGTACTCCCGCGGCCACGACACCACCGACCAGCGCGCCTCGGCCAATTCGGCCTCCCACTCCCGATGGGCCGCGAAACCTTCCGCGGTGTCCATCGACGGCAACGAGCGAACGTGGGAAGCCAGCCACTCCCGGGCCTCGCTGCGGAAGGCTTCCGAAGCCTCGTCGATGTCGAGGTCCATCAGGCCCCCTTGTTCGCATCACGCATCGACCGCGCCGACTGCCCACCCAGCGAATCCTCGGAAGTCTCCGCGTTGTGAGCGTGTGCGAAGTGGTGCAACCCGAACACCGAGTCCATCCCGGACCGCAACCCCATCAGATCCTCGGCCTGGTTGACCGCCTTCTTCGCCAACGCCAACCCGAACGACGGCATCCCCGCGATCTTCTCGGCCAGCTCCTGAGTGCGCTCCTCCAGCTCCGCACGCGGCACGATCCGGGTGACCATCCCCCATTCCTTCGCCTGCTGCACGGTGAATCGCTCCCCGGTGAAGAGGACTTCCTTCGCCGCGCGGGGCCCGAGAACCCACGGGTGCGCGAAGTACTCGACGCCCGGTATCCCCATGCGTACCACGGGGTCGGCGAAGAACGCGTCATCCGAGGCCACGATCAGATCGCACACCCACGCCAGCATCAACCCACCGGCGATGCACGCGCCCTGCACACTGGCGATCATCGGCTTCGGGATCTCCCGCCACCGGCGGCACATCCCCAGGTACACCTCCGACTCACGCGCGAACCGCTGGTCACCCCCGACGCGATCGGTGTGGTCCCACCACAGCACCGCCCGCCGATCGAACGGCTGGTCCGCGTCCCGCCCGGGACTGCCGATGTCGTGCCCCGCCGAAAAGTGCTTCCCCGCCCCCGCCAGGACGATCACCTTCACCTCGGGATCGTTGACCGCGTCCCGGAACGCGTCGTCGAGCGCGTACGTCATCGCCGAGTTCTGGGCGTTGCGGTACTCCGGCCGGTTCATCGTCACCACCGCGACCGGCCCCCGCCGCTCGGACCGGACCACCGTTTCACTCATGCCGTCTCCTCGGTCAGCAGCCGCTTCAGCACCTTGCCGGAAGCGTTGCGGGGCAGTTCGCCGAGGAATTCGACGAACTTCGGGTTCTTGTAGTTGGCGAGCCGTTCGCGGCAGAAGGCGAGGACCGCCTCTTCGGTCAGCCCGGATCCGACGACGAACGCCTTGCCGACCTCGCCCATCCGCTCGTCCGGGACGCCGACCACGGCCACGTCGCGGACGCCGGCCAGCTCGGTCAGCGCGCTCTCGACCTCGGCCGGGTAGACGTTGAAGCCGCCGCAGATGTACATGTCCTTGAGCCGGCCGGTGATGGTGAGGTTGCCGTCGGCGTCGAGTTCGCCGACGTCGCCGGTGTGCAGCCAGCCGTCTTCGTCGATCGCCTCGGCCGTCGCCTCGGGGTCGTCGAGGTAGCCGAGCATCACGTTGGGCCCGCGCAGGACGATCTCGCCCGGCGAACCGTGGATCGCCACTTCGAAGCCCGCCGTCGCCCGGCCCGACGTGCTCGCGATGAGTTCCGCGGAGTCGCCCGGGCGGCACATCGTCACCATCACGGCTTCGGTGAGGCCGTAGGCGGTGAGTACGGTCTCGAACCCAAGTTCGGACCACATCCGGCGGACGAGCGACGCCGGCACGCTGGCCGCCCCGGTGACCGCGAGCCGCAACGACGACAGGTCGCCCTTGCGCGGCTCGTGCAGCAGGGACTGGAAGACCGTCGGCGCACCCGGCAGCACGGAGATCCGCTCCCGTTCGATCACCTTGAGCGCCTCGCGGACGTCGAACACCGCCTGCGGGACGATCGTCGCGCCGGTCAGCAGGCCCACCACGATCCCGGCCTTGTAGCCGAAGCTGTGGAAGAACGGGTTGATCACCAGGTACCGGTCGTCCGCGGTGACCTGCCCGCAGTCCGCCCACGCCGCGGCGACCTCGACCGTCTGGCGGTGCGCCGAGAGCACGCCCTTGGAGCGGCCGCTGGTGCCGGAGGTGAAGAGGATGTCGCTGACGTCGTCCGGGCCGACGGCGTCCGCTCGCGCCTCCGCCTCGGCGGCCGGGACCTGCCCGGCCAGGGCCAGGAACTCGTCCCAGCCCAACGTCCCCTCCACCGGCCGGTGCGGCTCCTGCAGCGGCACCCGGACGACCGTGGCCAGGTCCGGCAGTGCGGCGCCGGTGTCCCGGATCGCGGCGTGGCGGTCGGTGCCGAGGAAGTCGGCGGCCACGACGAGTGCCTTGGCCCGGCCGCGGACGAGCAGGTCCACGGTCTCGGTGGCGGTGAAGCGGGTGTTGACCGGGATCAGCACCGCGCCCGCGTAGAGGGCACCGAGGGCCGCGGTGACCCAGTGGTGGGTGTTCGGGAGGGCGACCGCGACCCGGTCGCCGGCGTGGACGCCGCAGGCGGCGAACGCCCGCGCGACAGTTCGAACACGTTCCAGAAGCTGGTCGTAGCCGAGCCGCACCGAGCCGTCGACCAGTGCCTCCGCGGACCCGAACTTCGCGGCGGCATCGCGGACGACGGCCGGGATCGTGGTCTGTCCCACCACAGCCTCCTCTGGACCGACAAAGTAGAACGTGTTCTCATTACCCTAGGTGCCGGACCGGCCCGGCAGCAAGGAGGCGTGCGTGGAACCGTCGCGATTCCGCAGCGAGGTCGCGGACTGGCTCGCCGCCAACCTGACCGGCGAGTTCGCCCGGCTGCGCGGCCTCGGCGGGCCGGGACGCGAGCACGAGGAGTTCGACCTGCGCCTGGCCTGGGAACGCCACCTCGCCGCGGCGGGCTGGACGTGCGTCGGGTGGCCGGTCGAACACGGCGGCCGCGGTCTGTCGCTGGAGGATCAGGTCGCGTTCCACGAGGAGTACGCCGCTTCCGGCGCGCCGGCGCGGGTCAACCACATCGGGGAGCAGCTTCTCGGCCCGACCCTGATCGCGTTCGGCACCCCGGAGCAGCAGCAACGGTTCCTGCCCGGGATCGTCGGAGTCGAAGAACTCTGGTGCCAGGGTTACTCCGAACCCGGCGCCGGCTCCGACCTCGCCGCCGTCTCCACCACCGCGGTCCTCCGCGACGGCGAATGGGTGATCAACGGCCAGAAGATCTGGACGTCCCTGGCGCACGTGGCCGGCTGGTGCTTCGTCGTCGCCCGCACCGAAGCCGGCTCCCAGCGCCACCACGGCCTCTCCTACCTCCTCGTGCCACTGCGCCAAGAGGGCGTCACCATCCGGCCCATTCAGCAGCTCACCGGCACCTCGGAGTTCAACGAGGTCTTCTTCGACGACGCCCGCACCCCCGCCGACCTCGTCGTGGGCGAACCCGGCGAGGGCTGGAAGATCGCGATGGCCACCCTGGGCTTCGAACGCGGCGTCTCGACGTTGGGGCAGCAGATCGGCTTCCGCCGCGAACTCGACGACATCACCGCCGAAGCGAAACGCCTCGGCACCTACGACGACCCGCTGCTGCGCGCCGACCTCACCCGCGCCCGCATCGGCCTGCGCGTGCTGCGCGCCCATGCTCTGCGGACGCTCGGACAGGCGGCCGGGCCGGAGGTCGCCGTCGGCAAACTCCTCTGGGCCCAATGGCACCGCGGGCTGGGCGAACTCGCCATGCGGGCCCGCGGCGCCCGATCCCTCACCTCGGACGGCCCCGAACTCGACGAGTGGCAGCGGCTGTTCCTGTTCACCCGCGCCGACACCATCTACGGCGGGTCGGACGAGATCGAACGCAACATCATCGCCGAGCGCGTGCTCGGCCTACCTCGGGAGGCCCGCCCGTGATCCCCGCCTACCCACCCGGCCATGACCTCCTTGAGGGAAAAGTCGTCGTGGTCACCGCCGCCGCGGGCACCGGCATCGGGTCCGCCGTGGCCAAGCGCTGCCTCGAAGAAGGCGCCGACGTCGTGATCAGCGACTGGCACGAACGGCGGCTGAAGGAGAAAGCCGCCGAACTCGGCGCCGTCCACGCCATCCCCTGCGACGTCACCCAGGAGAACCAGGTCCAAGCCCTCATCGACGGCGCCGTGGAGCACTTCGGCCGTCTCGACGTGATGATCAACAACGCCGGGCTCGGCGGCACCAAGTCGGTGCTGGACATGACCGACGAGGAGTGGTCGAAGGTCCTCGACATCACCCTCACCGGCACCTTCCGCTGCACCCGCGCCGCCCTCAAGCAGTTCGTCGCGCAAGGCGGTGGCGGGGCGATCGTCAACAACGCCTCCGTAATCGGCTGGCGTGCCCAGGCCGGGCAGGCCCACTACGCCGCCGCCAAAGCCGGGGTCATGGCACTGACCCGCTGCTCGGCGCTGGACGCCGCGGAACACGGTGTCCGGATCAACGCCGTCGCCCCCAGCCTCGCCATGCACCCCTTCCTCGCCAAGGTCACCAGCGACGAGCTCCTCGAGGACCTCACCAAGAAGGAGGCGTTCGGCCGCGCCGCCGAACCCTGGGAGGTCGCCAACGTCATGGTCTTCCTCGCCAGCGACTACGCGAGTTATCTCACCGGCGAAGTCGTCTCCGTCAGCAGCCAGCACCCCTAGGAGCTCCCGTGCCCGAAGCCTTCCTGCTCGACGCCGTCCGCACCCCGGTCGGCCGGCGCGGCGGCGCACTGTCCGGGTGGCACTCGGCCGACCTCGGCGCGCACGTCATCAAGGCCGTCGTCGAGCGCGCCGGCGTCGATCCGGACCTGGTCGACGACGTCATCCTCGGCTGCACCGACACCCTCGGCCCCCAGTCCGGCAACATCGCGCGTACCGCCTGGCTCGCGGCCGGGTTCGGTGACCACGTGCCCGGGGTGACCGTCGACCGGCAGTGCGGGTCCAGCCAGCAGGCCGTCCACTTCGCCGCCCAAGCCGTCATGTCGGGCACGCAGGACCTGGTGCTGGCCGGGGGCGTGCAGAACATGAGCCGCATCCCGATCAGCGCGGCGATGCTGGCCGGCCGCGAGTACGGCTTCGACGACCCGTTCTCCGGCTCGAAGGGCTGGCAGGAGCGCTACGGCAGCGCCGAGATCTCGCAGTTCCGCAGCGCCGAAATGATCGCCGAGCACTGGGACATCAGCCGCGCGGACATGGAGGAGTACGCGCTGCGCAGTCACCAGCGGGCCGTCTCCGCCATCGACGAGGGCCGGTTCGATGCCGAGATCGTGCCGGTCGAGGACTTCCGGCACGACGAAGGCCCGCGCCGGGACACGTCCCTGGACCGGATGCGCGGGCTGAAGCCGCTGAGCGAGGGTTCGCGGCTGACGGCGGCGGTGGCCAGCCAGATCTCCGACGGCGCGAGCGCGGCGCTGCTGGCGTCCGCGTCGTTCGTCGACGAGCACGGCCTGCGGCCGCGGGCCCGGATCCATCACCTGTCGGTGCGCGCGGCCGACCCGGTCTGGATGCTGACCGGGCCGATCCCGGCGACGGCCCACGCGCTCCGGAACGCCGGGCTCACGGTCGACGACATCGACCTGTTCGAGGTCAACGAGGCGTTCGCCAGCGTCGTCCTGGCGTGGCTGGACGAGACCGGCGCGGACCCCGGCCGGGTCAACGTGAACGGGGGCGGGATCGCCCTCGGCCACCCGATCGGGGCCACCGGCACCAAGCTCCTCGCCACGCTCCTGCACGAGCTGGAGCGCCGCGGAGGTCGTTACGGGCTGCAGACGATGTGCGAAGGCGGCGGCACCGCCAACGTCACCATCATCGAACGGCTCTGATCAGCCGAGAGCGCGCAGCTTCGGGAGCACGTCCTCGGAGAACTGGGTCAGGAAGCGTTCCTGGTCGTGACCCGGGCCGTGGAAGACGAGGTGGTTGAGCCCGGCGTCGAGGTACGGCTTGATCTGGGCCACCGCCTCGTCCGGGTCCGACGCCACGATCCAGCGCTTGGCCACCTGCTCGATCGGCAGCTCGTCGGCCAGCCGTTCCATCTCCTCGGCCGAGGACACCGTGTGCTTCTGCTCCGCCGTCAGCGACAGCGGCGCCCAGAACCGGGTGTTCTCCAGGGCCTTCTCGTGGTCGCGGTCGTAGGACATCTTGATCTCGATCGTCCGGTCGACGTCCTCGACGGTCTTCTCGGCCGCCTCCGCGCCTTCCTTGACGGCGGGCATCAGCTTCTCGGTGTAGAGGTCCATGCCCTTGCCCGAAGTGCAGATGAACCCGTCACCCGACCGGCCCGCGTACTTCGCGACCACCGGGCCGCCCGCGGCGACGTAGATCGGCACCGGCTGCTCCGGCCGGTCGTAGATCTTCGCGTTCACCAGCTGGTAGTAGTCACCCTCGAAGTTCACGTTGTCGCTGGTCCACAGCTCGCGGATCAGCTTGATCGACTCCCGCAGCCGGGCGAAGCGCTCCTTGAACTCCGGCCACTCCCGCCCGGAGACGGCGATCTCGTTCAGCGCCTCACCGGTGCCGACGCCGAGGATCATGCGGCCGTTCGACAGCAGCGACATCGTCGCGAACGCCTGCGCGATCACCGCCGGGTTGTACCGGAACGTCGGGGTCAGCACGCTCGTCCCGATCTGCACCCGCTTGGTCCGCTCGGCGACCGCCGGCATCCAGGCCAGCGCGAACGGCGCGTGGCCGCCCTCGTGCCGCCACGGCAGGAAGTGATCGGACACCCACACCGAGTCCAGGCCCACCTCTTCGGCGCGCACCGCGTACTCGACCAGGTCCCGCGGCCCGAACTGCTCCGCAGACGCCTTGTACCCGACCTTCAAAGCCACCGCTCATCCTCCCGTTTCCCGGCCGAGCCGCCGCAGGATCTCACCCGCCTCGGCCACTGCGCCCTCGACGATCTGCGCCACCGTGGGCAGGTCGTGGATCATGCCCACCACCTGTCCCGACGCTAGCACTCCGGCGTCCGTCCGGCCGTCGACCAGTCCCGCCCGCAGCAGCATCGGGGTGTTGGCCGCCATGACCAGCTGGCTCCAGGTCAGATCGTTGCCGTGCTTCATCGCGAAGCCCTCTCGCAGCATCGCAACCGGGGACAGTCCGGTGATATTCCGGAAGCGCAGGGCGTTGCGGGCGGCTTGGGCGAGGCCGCGGATCCGGCCGGTGCGTTCGAGCCTGTCGACCAGCTCGGTGCGCAGGACGCGGTGCGGGAGGCCGTCGACCCGCTTGGTGACGACCGTCCCGGTGAGCCCCTGCTCGAGGTAGAGGCGCTTGACCTCGTCGGGGACGGTGCTTTCCTTGCTCAGCAGGAACCGGGTGCCCATCGCGACCCCGGCCGCACCGTAGGCCAGTGCGGCGGCGAGGCCGCGGCCGTCGAAGAACCCGCCGGCCGCGACGACCGGGATGTCGACGGTGTCCAGCACGCTCGGGAGCAGCAGCGTGGTGGCGACGCCCCCGGTGTGCCCGCCGCCTTCGCCGCCTTGGACGATGACGGCGTCCGCGCCCCAGGCGGCGACCTTCTCGGCGTGCCGGGCGGCCCCGACCGACGGGATCACGACGATCCCGTGGTCCCGCAGTTTCGCGATCATCTCCTTCCGCGGCGCGAGTGCGAACGAAGCGACCTTCACGCCTTCGCGGATCAGCAGGTCGACGCGCGCACCTGCGTCGGCCGCGTCGGCGCGGAGGTTCACCCCGAACGGCTTCTCCGTGCGCTTCTTGACCTCGGCGATCGCCGCTTCCAGCTCGCCGAAGGTCATCGTGGCGGAGGCGAGGATGCCCAGCGCGCCCGCTTCGGCCGTCGCCGACACCAGCCGGGGACCGGCGACCCAGCCCATCCCGGTCTGCACGACGGGGTGCTCGACCCCGGCCAGCCGGGTGAGCGCGGTCTTCACGCCGGAACTTCCTTGTCCCGCAGGTTCTTCGGGTCGATTTCGCGGATCAGCCGCAGTTCCTCTTCGGTCGGCTCGCGGCTGGTTCCGGCGTCGGAGAAGTCGATCGCGAAAGCGGTCGCCGCCGACACCTCTTCCCGGGTGACGCCGGGGTGCAGCGACACCGCCCGCATCGCGTGGTCCAGGCCACCGAAGCCGAACACCCCGAGGTTGCTCACCACCCGGTGGACGTCGTGGTACTTCTGCGCCGACGCACCGGCTTTGGCCGCGTTGTCGTACCCGACCCCCGACACGACGTCCACGCTCTCGACGAACACCCGGGTGCTGTGCCGGGGTACCCAGTAGCTGGTGCGGTGGTTGACCGTGTTGCCCGGCGCGCCCCGCACGCCCAGCAGCTGCTTCTTCGGGCGGGCGTGGTCGCCGATGGCGGAGATGTTCTGGTTGCCGTACCGGTCGATCTGGTTCGCGCCCATCACGACGTGCCGGCGGCCGTGCGGGACGATCGTGTCCAGCATCGTGCGGAACGGCTGCCAGCCCTCGACGACGCCGTCGGTGGTGACCAGGTGGGCTTCGCCGTCGGACAGCAGCAGGTCCGGCTCGAAGGTCAGCCGGGCGAGTTTCGCGCCCAGCTGCGGGACCAGGCCCATGGGACTGGCCAGGAGTTCGCCGTCGCCGCGGAAGACCTCGGCCATGGCCACCACGACGATCTCGGCCCGGGTCGCGCTCATGCCGCCTCCGCCTCGAATTTGTCCACTTCGGACAGATACCGCGTCTCGTCCCCCGAGAGGAACCGGTCCACGAACCCCGGCCAGGTGTCGAGGTCCTTGGCGCAGGCCGCGTAGTGCCGCTGGAACCGCTCGTCGCGGCCGTAATCCGGCACGGCCGTGGTGAAGTGCGCCCCGCGCGGGGACTCCACCACCCCGGCCACCGCACCGCGGTTGAGGAGCAACGACTGCACCGGCCCACCGGAGGTCAGCTCGGCCGTCTCCACCACCTTTTCCACCGACACGAAACACCGCTCGGCCGCCAAGGCGAACAACTGGTCGAAGTACGGGTCGGGGCCGAGGTACTGGGCGTTGCCGCGGGCATCGGCCCGGTTGAGGTGGACCAGCGCCACGTCGAGGTGCTGCGCGGGGACCGCGACCAGCTCCTCACCGTCGTCGTAGGGCGAACGCACGGTGCGCAGCCGCGGGTTGGCGCGCATGACTTCGGACCCGAGCCCCGCCCGGGTGGGCAGGAACGGCAGCCGTTGCATCGCCGCGGACAGGGCCGTGCCGAACATGCCCTCGTCGTACTCGGTCACCTCGATCGCGCCGGTCTCCCGCGCCCGGCCGAACCACGGGTCGTACGGGATCGAATCCAAGGTGACGAACCCGAACACGACCCGCTTGACCTTGCCCGCCGCACACAGCAGGCCGACGTCCGGGCCGCCGTAGGAGACGACGGTCAGGTCCTGCACCGGCGTGCGGAGGATGGCGCGGACCAGGGCCATCGGCTTGCGCCGGGAACCCCAGCCGCCGATCCCGATGGTCATGCCGTCCTTCAGCTCGCCCGCCACCTCGTCGACGGTCATGCGCTTATCGGCCATTCAAGAACTCCTCGCGAGCCTCGTCGGACGCCCCCAGCAGGTTCAACTCGAACGTGAAGCCCTGCTCGAAGCGGTAGCTGCGGTGCACCTGCTGGGTGTCGATCCCGTTCAACGCCTCTTTCGCCGCCCGGATCACCCGCGGGTCCTTCTTCGCGATGTCCCGCGCGACTTCCAGGGCCGCCTCGTCGAGGTCCGCCCGGGGTACGACCTGGTAGACCGACCCGTGCGCGTGCAGCTCGGCCGCGGTGATCTTGCGAGCCGTGAAGTACAGCGTGCGCATCAGATGCTGCGGCACCAGCCGGGCGAGGTGCGTGGCCGCGCCGAGTGCGCCCCGCTCGACTTCCGGCACGCCGAAGGTCGCGTCTTCGGAGGCGATGATGACGTCCGCGTTGCCCACCAGCCCGATCCCGCCGCCGAGGCAGAAGCCGTGCACCGCGGCGACGACCGGAACCTCGCAGTCGTAGACGGCACCGAAAGCCGCGTAGCAGCCGCGGTTGGCGCCGACCAGAGCGTCATAGCCCTCGCTGCGCTGGATCTCCTTGATGTCCACCCCGGCGTTGAACCCGCGGCCCTCCGCGCGCAGGATCACGACGTGCACGTCCGGGTCGCGCCCGGCCTGGGTGATCGCGTCGGCGAGGTCGAACCAGCCCTGCACGGGCAGCGCGTTCACCGGCGG
The DNA here is from genome assembly GCF_031625235.1 of Amycolatopsis sp. 505. Taxonomy (NCBI): domain Bacteria; kingdom Bacillati; phylum Actinomycetota; class Actinomycetes; order Pseudonocardiales; family Pseudonocardiaceae; genus Amycolatopsis; species Amycolatopsis sp. 505. Next base: position 151,691 of record NZ_JACKQP010000011.1, on the reverse strand, counting down.
GAAATCGACGGTGACGACCTCGATGTGCCCGTCGCGTTCGGTCAGGACGCCCATCAGCTCGCTCCGTAGACGGGTTCGGGCTCGGGCGCCTGCTCGAGCAGGTCCTTCACCACCGGGCCCAGCTCGGCCGGGTCCCACCGCTCGCCCTTGTCCACGACCGGGCCGTGCCGCCACGCCTGGGCCAGGGAAACCTTGCCGCCCTCGACCTCGAACACCCGCCCGGTGACGGGCCCGGACTCCTCGCTGCCCAGCCACACGACCAGCGGCGAGACGTTCTCCGGCGCCATCGCGTCGAAGCCGGTGTCCGGCCGGGCCATCGACGCGAACACCCCTTCGGTCATCCGGGTGCGGGCGGCCGGCGCGATCGCGTTCACGGTGATGCCGTAGCGGGCCAGTTCGGCGGCGGCCACGACCGTCAGCCCGGCGATCCCCGCCTTCGCCGCCGAGTAGTTCCCCTGCCCGACGCTGCCGAGCAACCCGGCACCCGAACTCGTGTTGATCACCCGTGCGCTCGGCGTCCGCCCGGCTTTGGCTTCGGCACGCCAATGCTCCGCCGCATGCCGCAACGGCGCGAAGTGGCCCTTGAGGTGCACCCGGATCACCGCGTCCCACTCGTCCTCGCCGAGGTTGACCAGCATCCGGTCCCGGAGAAAGCCCGCGTTGTTCACCAGCACGTCCAGGCGCCCGAAGTGCTCGACGGCCGTGCCGATCAGCTCACGCGCCCCGGCCCAATCGGCCACATCCGAGGTGTTCGCGACCGCCCGCTCACCGATGGCCTCGACGACTTCCGCGGCCGCGTCGGCGTCCACGTCGTTCACCACCACCGACGCCCCTTCGGCCGCGAACGCCAAGGCGTGCGCCCGCCCGATGCCCCGCCCGGCACCGGTCACCACGACCACCCGGCCCTGGCACAACCCGCTCACGAATCCTCCCGATGGTTGACGTCGGCCGCGGCGAGGAACGCCGGGACCTCACCTCCGCCGTGCACGCGCAGAGTCGCGCCGGAAACATAGGAAGCCAGCCCGGAAGCCAGGAACGCGGCGCAGTGCCCCACCTCTTCGGGCTCGGCCAGCCGGCCCAGCGGCACGGTCTTCCCCACCGCCTCGACCGCCGCCTCACTCCCGTAGTGCAGGTGCGCCTGCTCGGTCCGGACCATCCCGACGTCGAGCGCGTTGACCCGGACATTCGGCGCCCACTCCACCGCCAGGCTCGCCGTCAGGTTGTCCAGCCCGGCCTTCGCGGCGCCGTAGGCCGCGGTTCCCGGCGACGGACGTGTGCCGCTGACGCTGGAGATCATCACGATCGAGCCGCCGGTTTCCTGCCGCTGCATCACCGCGTTGGCGTGCTGCGCGACCAGCAGCGGAGCCAGGAGATTCAGCTGCACGACCTTCTCGTGCAGGCGCGGCGACGCCTCCGCGGCCGGCACATACGGCGCCCCACCCGCGTTGTTGACCACCACGTCCAGGCGCCCGTGCCGCTCGACGATCCCCTCGACCAGCGAGGCGACCTGCGTCTCGTCGCGGACATCGCACGCGACGAACTCCGCCGGGGTCGGCGCCTCCCGCCGCGCACACACCACGACCCGGGCACCGTGCGCGAGGAACACGTCGGCGATGCCCCGGCCGACGCCGCGGACGCCTCCGGTGACCAGGACCACCGTCCCGGCCAGGCCCAGCTCCGTCTTCACCGGCACACCACCTTTCGCCCCCAAAACTAGAACATGTTCTCGCTGGGGACAAGGTCGGGAGCCGTGTGGGGAAGCCTCCTACTCCTCGGGCGGGGAGAACTCGTTCCGGGCGGTCCGCAGCCCCGAGGCGCGTAGCGCGGCCTGCATGGCGAACCGGGCGTCGGGATCGTCGAGGCGAGCACCGAAGGCCTGCTTCAGCTGGCGCACGCGGTAGCGGACCGTCTGCGGGTGCACCGACAGGTCGACCGCGATCTTCTCGGAGTTGCCGCCGTTCTGCAGCCAGGACAGCAGAGTCTCGCCCAGCCGGCGGCGCGTCCGCTCCGGGAACTGCCCGAGCGGGGCCAGTTCCTGCCGGGCGACCTGCTCGGCCAGCGGCGAGTCCGACAGCAGCCACAGGTCCGTCAGGTGGTCGGTGCACCACGTCACCGGCGCGTCCGGGAGCGATCCGTCCGCCACCAGCCGCAACGCCGTCCGCGCCCAGCGCAGGGAATGCGCCGCCGCGCCGAGGTCGGTCGGCGGCCCGACCGCGACGCGCGTGCCGAGCCGGGTCAGGGCCCGGGCGTCCACCGGGGCGGGGAGCAGCAGGTAGGGCTGCGGTGGGTCGAGGTCGGCGAGGACGTCGGACCCCCACGTGGTGCTCACGGTCGTTTCGGCGGCGACCGCCGCCACCGCCTGCGGCACCGGCCAGCCCGCCGCGTCCGCGAGTTCGGCGAGGACGGCGTCCGGGATGGTGCCCGGTCCGGTCAGCAGGCGCAGCAGCCGCTTGCGCAGGCCCGACCGCGTGCCCTCGATCTCCGCCCACGCCTCGCGGTGCCCCCGGCTCGACATCCGGGCGAGCTCGTCCGCGTAGCCGAAGAGCATTTCGGCCAGCTGCGCCATCACGGCGGAGGACAGCCGGTGCCGCCGGCCCAGCCGCATGATCCAGCGCCAGCCGACCCGGGTGCCGACGCGGTAGGCCGCCTGCAGGTCGTCGAGGGTGCGGCCCTCGCGCGCCTCCCCCGCGCCGAGCCGGCGGCACGTCTCGTACAGCCGGTCGCGGGAGGCCAGCGGGTCCTCGACCAGGTCGACGAAGAGCTCGACAGCGCACTCGACACCGTGCCGGGTCCGGCGGCCGTAGGACCCGTCCCCTGTCCGGGCGTAGACGGGGACCGCCCGCAGGATCTCCCGGACGATCCCGTCCACCAGTGCCGGGAGCGCCGGCCGCATGAGTGCGGCGAGCTCCCTCCGCCGGACAACTTCTTCGACGGCATCGCGGGGAGCCGGGACGGGTTGCCGAGCACTGTCGCGGGGCACCAGGGTTCCTCCACCGGAAGGAGGCGACGGACCTTGCTTTACCGGACAGTAAAGCAAGGAGTCCGTACAGTACACCTCCATGAGCCGGCAGAGTCCTCCTGATCGATCCAGCGCTCGCCGCAGCCCGGCCGCCCGGCCCACCGACGACGAGTTGCTCGACGCCGCCCGCGCGGTGTTCGCCGAGCGGGGCTACGCCCAGGCCACGATGGGCCTGATCGCCGACCGCGCCGATTCCACCAAGCCCACCCTCTACGCGCATTTCGGCGACAAGGCCGCCCTTTTCCGCACCACGGTCCGCCGGGAGGTCGCCGCGTTGCGCGCCTGGGTGATCAGCGCGTACGAAACGGCGAACGCGCGCCCCCTCGAAGAGCGCGTCCGGCTCTCGGTGATGGCCATGTTCGGCTACGCCGGAGCCCACCCGGAAAGCTTCCGGCTGCTGTTCGACTCGGCCGTCGACGAGATGTCGAACGAACGCCGCGCGCTGGCCGACTCCATCGCCACCCACGTGATCGGGCAGGTGCGCGACCACCTGCGCACGCACGGGCGCCCGGCCGGCCCCGGCGCGGACCTGCTCGGCGAGATGATGGTCGGCCTGGTCGGGCGGGCCGCGATGCACGTGTCCCACTCCCCCGGCCTCGACCCGATCGCCGCCGGGGAACTGGCCACCGGGTTCGTCATGGCCGCGCTGCGCGGGCTGGATCCGGCGCTGCTGGACCGCCTCGACACCCCGCGCCCGGCCGGGCAGTGCGCCACCTGAGCGTCCACATCGGACCGTTTGTCACCGGCTGAACAATTCCCGGCGTTCCCGGGAAACACCTCTTGCCGGGTCCGGCTACCACTGCGACGCTGCGAATCACCGCAAGCGTCGCACGCATTTCCGTCCCCCGCGGAAAGCGCTTGCCGACCCCTTTTCCCACAACGAGGTGTGATCAGCCATGATTCGCGTCCCCCAGAAGCGCTTGTTTTCCGCTGCGGCCGCCGTCGGGTTCGCCGTCGCCGGGCTCACCGTGGCCGCCGCGCCCGCCGCTTCGGCGGCGCCGTGCACCGACATCGACGTCCCGGTGGCCCGCGGCACCGGCGAACCCGGCACGCTCGGCCTCATCGTCGGCGACCCGGTGTTCTCGGCCGTGCAGAACCGGCTGCGCCCGCGGTCGGTGAGCAGCTACCGCGTCGACTACCCGGCCGACCTCGGCCAGCCGGCCTCGGTGCAGAAGGGCAACACCGACCTGGTCAACCACGTGCGGACGCAGGCCGCGGCCTGCCCGTCGCAGCGGTTCGTCCTCGTCGGCTACTCCCAGGGCGCCAACGTCGTCGACAACTCGATCGGCATCAGCAGCGCCGGCGCGGTCGTCGGCGGCCCGATCGCCGCGACCATCCCGGCGGACCTGGCGCCCCGGATCGCGGCGATCCTGTTGTTCGGCAACCCGATCCGCGCGATCGGCCGCTCGGTCACCGGCACCTACCAGAGCCGCACCAAGGACTACTGCGCCTTGGGCGACCCGATCTGCCAGGCGGGCGGCTTCAACATCCTGGCGCACCTGAGCTACGGCGGCGACGCCAACGACGCGGCCGCCTTCGCCGCGGGCAAGGTCTGACGGAGCGCGGGCGGCCACCTCGGGTTCTCCGAGGTGGCCGCCCGGATTTCCTCAGCAGTTCGCCGGAGCCGGATCCCCGTTGAACCGCTTCACGATCCACTGGTGCGCGTCGGCGTTGCCGGCGAGGATCCCGGTGGCGTGGTCGGCCAGGTAGGTGGTCCACTGCTCGCGCACCCCGGCCGCGCAGTACGCCCGGTGCAGCGTTTCCGCCTGCGGGGTGTTGACGATCTCGTCGACACTCGCGTGGTACTGGAACACCGGCACCCGCGGCGGGTGGGCACCCAGCTTGTTCTGCGCCAGCCGCGCCTGCCACACCGGGGTGTCCAGGGGGTTCGACGTCGTGTAGTCACTGATCTTCTTGAACGAATAGTTCAGCAGCAGTTCGGCAACACACGCGTTCTTCTTGGCGTCACCCAATTGCTGTCGGCCGGTCTCGTTGAGGAAGGAATCCAGCCGCAGATCCGGGTACGCGGCGTCGAGCCCGACCGCGGCGAAGGCCAGGAATCCGAAGCCGAGGTACCCGTCGAGGCCCTTCGCCACTTCGGTCAGGTCGGCCGGTACCCCGCCCGCGACGACGCCGACGACGTTCAGTTCGGGTGCGTACGCGGGCTGCCTTTCCCCGGCCCACATCGATCCACCGCCGCCCTGCGAATAGCCCTGGAAGATCACCTTGGCGCTCTTCGAAAGCCGGGCGGACGGGAGGTCCTGCGCCGCGCGCACCGAGTCGATCACGGCGGGACCCATGGACTGCCCGGTGATGTAGGTGGGCACGGTCGTCGGCGAGTAGCCCTCGTAGTCGGTCACCGCGACCGCGTAGCCGCTGGACAGCGAGTCGTTGATGGCGGGCTGGTCGTACAGCGTGCCGCGTTCCATCGCCTTGGACGCCGTGCACTTGAACGCCGGCCCCTGCGTGCCGACCGCGTAACCGACGATCGGCGCCTTGGCCGGGTCCACGCCCTTCGGCACGAGGATCGTCCCGGTCACCGCGTTCCGGTTCCCGAGCGCGTTGGTCGACAGGTACATCACCTGCCAGGCGTCCGCGTTCAGCGCGTTCAGCAGCGGCACGGTGGGCCGCCAGCGGATGACGTCACCGGGTTTCCCGGCCGGCAGCGGGGACGGCGGGGTGTAGAAGGAGTCGTCGAACGGCCCGGGCAGCAGCGGCGCCGCTCCGGCGGGCGCACTCGCCGCCGCGACACCCAGCGCCACCAGGCAGCAGGTCAGGAGCGCCGAAAGCACAGCGCGACATCGGGCAGGCTTCACCACAACCTCCATCGGGGGAAAGGGGAATGCGCTCAGGCCGGGAGGCCCAGCGCGCCGGCCAGCACCGGCCAGGACTGGTGCAGGGCCCGCTGCCAGTACGGCCAGCTGTGGGTGCCGGGCCCGTAGTAGTCGACGGTCACCGGGATGCCGGCGGTCCGCAGGCGGTCGGTGAAGCTGCGGGACGACATCTCCGCCGTCGACTCCAGGAAGTCCGCCTGGTTCGGCGGGTCGAGCGGCCCGGTCTGCCCGTTGCCGCAGGAGACGTAGAGCGCGGTGCCGCGCAGCTGGTCGATGTGGTCGTACGGGTTGTTGGCCGTCCAGATCGTCTTCAGGCCGAACGCGTCGCCCCAGAGGTCGAGGTAGTTGAAGAACCCGCCGCGCGCCAGGATGCCGATGATCCAGACCGGCAGCCCCGGGTAGAGCGTGTTCGGCACCCCGCTGTAGGACGCGGCCGCGCCGAACATCCCCGGGTGCTTGAAGGCGTAAGCCATCGCGCCGTAGCCGCCGATCGACAGCCCGGCCACCGCCCGGCGCGTGCCGCCGCGGTAGCCGCGCTCGACGATCTGGCGCACTTCGGCGGTGTGGAAGGTGTCCCAGTCAGGGGTGTTCCGGAGGCCGAAGTTCCACCACTTGGTGTACATCCCGGCGGCCCCGTCGGTCGGCATCACGACCAGCGCGTCCTTGGTCGCGGTGAACGCCTTGACGTCGGTGAACTGGTCCCACGAGCGGTAGTCGACCGGCTCGCAGCAGCCGTGCAGCAGGAACAGCACGGGCCAGGTCCGCGCCGGTTGCGCCGCCCACCCGGACGGCACGATCAGCCGCACCATCCCGGTGGTGCCCAGGGCGGGCGAGCTGATCTGCAGGTCGACCGTCCGGGCATCCACCCAGGTCTCCTGGACGACCTTCGCGCCGTCGTCGGCCACGGCCGGGCTCGCCTGTGCGGGCGCCACGGCACCGGCGAGCAGGAGGACGACGGACAGCGCCAGCAAGGCGATCCGCTTCATAGGGGCTCCTCAAAGGGGGATGTTTCCGTGTTTCCGGGCCGGCAGGCTCTGGCGTTTGGTGCGCAGCATCCGCAGGGCCCGAGCCACCTGGAGGCGGGTCTGCGACGGCGTGACGACCTGGTCGACGTACCCGCGTTCGGCCGCCAGGTAGGGGCCGCCGTGGCGCTTGCGGTACTCGTCGGTGAGGCGGCGGCGGGCCGGCTCCCGCTCCTCCGGCGGCAGCCCGGCCAGCTCGCGCCGGTAGAGCACCCGCACCGCGCCTTCGGCGCCCATCACCGCGATCTCCGCGGTGGGCCAGGCCAGCACGACGTCGGCGCCGAGGTGCTTGGAGCCCATCACCGCGTAGCCGCCGCCGTAGGCCTTGCGGACCACGACGGTCACCTTCGGCACGGTCGCTTCGGAGTAGGCGTAGATCAGCTTGGCGCCGCGGCGGATGATCCCGCCGCGTTCCTGGTCGGTGCCCGGCAGGTAGCCGGGGACGTCGGCCAGGGTGAGCAGCGGGATGGAAAAGGCGTCGCAGAAGCGCACGAACCGGGCGGCCTTCTCCGACGCGTCGATGTCGAGCACGCCGGCCTGGTGCCGCGGCTGGTTGGCGACGACCCCGACGGTGTGGCCCTGCACCCGCCCGAACCCGCAGAGCATGTTGGCCGCGAAACCGCTGTGCACCTCGGTGAACTCGCCGTCGTCGACCAGCGCGGCGATCAGCTCGGTCATGTCGTAGGTCTGGTGCGGCGAGTCGGGCACCAGCCGGTCGAGCGCGAGGTCGGCGGCGGTGAGGCCGGCGCTGGTGTCGTCGGCGTACGCGGGCGCGGGGTCGAGGTTGTTCGCGGGCAGGTACCCGAGCAGCGTCTGCACCCAGTCGACGGCGTCCGGCTCGTCGACGGCCCGGTGGTGGGCGTTGCCGGCGACCTCGCTCTGCACGGCCGCCCCGCCGAGTTCCTGCGCGGTGACGTGCTCCCCGGTGACGGCCTGCACGACGTCCGGGCCGGTGACGAACATGTGCGAGGTGTCGTCGACCATCACGGTGAAGTCGGTCATCGCCGGCGCGTAGACGGCACCGCCGGCGCACGGGCCCATGATCATCGAGATCTGCGGGATGACCCCGGAGGCGTGCGCGGTGCGGCGCCCGAGTTCGGCGTAGTAGGCCAGCGAGACGACGCCTTCCTGGATCCGCGCGCCGCCGGAGTCGTTGATCCCGACGACCGGGCAGCCGATGGTCATGGCCAGGTCCATCAGCTTGAGCACCTTCTCGCCGGAGACCTCGCCGAGGCTGCCGCCGAAGACGCTGAAGTCCTGGGAGAACACGCAGATCTGCCGCCCGTCGACGGTGCCGTGCCCGGTGACGACGCCGTCACCCCACGGCCGGTTCGTGTCCATCCCGAACTCGCCGCACCGGTGCCGCGCGAACTGGTCGGCCTCCACGAAGGACCCGGGGTCCAGCAGCAGCGCGATCCGCTCGCGCGCGGTCAGCTTCCCCTTGGCGTGCTGCCGGTCGACGGCCTTCTTTTCGGCGATCCGGACGGCTTCGTCCTGCCGGGCGGCGAGATCGGCGATCCGGAACGCGGTGGTCGGGGTGAGCTCGTCCATCACCGCACCACCGCCCCGAGCCGTTCGGCCAGCACCGCCACGTGCGGTGGATCGATCATCGACACGTGATCACCGGGAACCCGGACGACTTCGAGGTCACGGCAGTGCTCGTCCCAGCCGAGGGCGTCGTCGGTGCGCAGGTACCGCGGGTCCAATGTGGTGGTGAGCGGGTGCGGTTCCTGCGCGCGCAGCAGGACCACCCGCCCGTCGTAGGTTTGCGGCGTGTACCGCTCGGCCACCCGCGCGTCCACATAGGACTCGTACTGGTGCTTGAGGACGCCGGCGCCCATGTCCGGCACCTGCTCGGTGAGCTTGGCCATGACCCGGTGGATCTGAGCGTCTTCGTCGAGCTCCGCCAGTTCCTCGCGGGGCACCCGGAAGGCGACGCCGTAGGTCCGGGAGATGTGGTCGGCGAACCGGTCGAAGCGGTCCAGGAGCTGGTCGGCCGGGGCGCCGGTGGCGGGCAGCGGCAGGATGGTGTCGATGAGGAAGACGAGTTCGGCGCCGTTCAGCCGCCGCGCGGTCTCGTAGGCGAGGCAGCCGCCGAACGACCAGCCGCCCAGCCGGTAGGGGCCGTGGGGCTGGATGTCCCGGACGAGTTCGGCGTACCGGGCGGCCTTGCCTTCGACGGTCTGCTCTTCGTCGAGGCGTTCGAAAGCGTAGACGGGCCGGCCTTCGGGGAGCAGCCGGGCGAGTTCGCGGTAGACGCTCGCGGTGCCGCCGGCGGGGTGGAAGAGGAAGACGGGCTCGCCGCCGACGCCGTCCCGCAGGAGCCGCACCGGGCCGCCGCCGTGGCCTTCGAGCTCGGCGCGCAGGAGATCGGCCATCGCGGCGATGGTCGGCGTGGCGAAGAGCCGGTCTTCGCCGGGGACGTCGGTGAGGTGCTCGGCGAAGGCCGCCCTGAGTTGCCGGGCCTGGGCGGGGTCGCCGCCGAAGCGGTCGTGGACGCCCGGTTCGGGCCCGCCGAGGACGGCTCGCCAGTGCCGGGCGACCCACCGTTCGGCGGGATCCCGCGGCCCGGTGACGACCGGCGCGGCGGCCGGCGCAGCCACCCCGAAGCCCGCCTGCTCGGCCGAGTGCGCGGCAAGCTCCCCCAGGCTGGCCCCGCGCAGCAGCAGCTGAATCGGCAACGGCACCCCGAAGTCCCGTTCCACCGCGCCGCGAGCCCGCATCGCCGAGAGCGAATCCAGCCCCAGTCGCGTGAGCGGTACCGTCCGGTCGACTTCCGCCAACCCCAGCAGGTCCGCGATCACCCCCGCCAAGTGCGCAGCGATCGCCTCGCGGGCCGCCTCCGGGGTGCCCGAGCGCAGCGCGTCCAGGCCGTCCCAGGCAGACGTTGAGTGCTTTGGTGAGAAGAGCGCGAAGAACGGCCGCTCCCCCAGCCGCGGGAACAGCTCCAGCACCGTCCCCGAGTCCACCCGGGCCACCCCGGTCGCCGCCCGGTCCCGCGCGAGCACGAACTCCAACGCCGACAGCGCTTCCTCGGTGCCGAGCGGCTCCAGCACCGGGTTGGCCGAGCCGGCCGCCGCACCGACCTCGCCCCACGCGCCCCAGCCGATCGTCGCCGCCGGGAGCCCCTGGGCGCGGCGCCACGTGACGAGCGCGTCGGCCCACGCGTTCGCCGTCGCGTACGCGGCCTGGCCCGGTGATCCGAACAACGCCGCCGCCGAGGAATACACCAGCCACCAGTCGAGGTCGTGCCCCGCCGTCGCCTCGTGCAGCCGCCACGCGCCCAGCGCCTTCGGCCGCCAGACCGCGTCGAGCGCGTCGCCGTCGAGGCTGATCGCGGCGCCGTCGGCCAGGACACCGGCGGCGTGCAGCACCCCGCGAAGCGGCACGCCTCCTTCGACGGCCGCCGCGACCAGGGTTTCGGCCGTGCCGGGGGCGGCGATGTCGCCGGGCACCACGCGGACGTCGAGGCCCAGCCCGGGATCGGCGGCGTGCCTGCTGTTCAGCACCAGCCGCGTCGCGCCCCGCTCGGCCAGCCACCGCGCCGCGGCCAGGCCCAGGCCGCCGAGGCCGCCGGTGATGATGTACGCGCCGTCGCGGACCGGCTCGCGCACCGGGTCGCCGAGGGCAGGACGGCTCAGGCGCCGCGTGTACCGGACGCCGTGGCGCCAGGCGACTTCGTCGTCCGGCCCGTCCGCGCGGACCTCGTCCCGCAGCCGGTCCATCCCGTCGACGTGGCTCACCCTCAGTTCGGGGTGCTCGAACGCCAGCACGCGCACGAGCCCGCGCAGCGCCGCCAACGCCGGGTCGCCCCGCTCGCCGGGCTCGACGGCGTGCGCGCCGGCGCTCACCAGCCACAACCTCGGCGCCACGGGTAGTTCGGCCAGCTCGGCGACGACCCCGGCCAGGGTCTCGACCAGCCGCGCCCCGCGCACGGGATCGGGCTCGGCCGCGGCGCCGAGCAGGGCGAGGACCGCGGCCGGTTCGCCGTCGCGCAGGAGTTTCGCGAGCTCGGCCCGATCGCCGAGGCGAGCGGTCCGGACGTCGTCGCCCGCGAACTCGCGATCGTCGTCCGACAGCACGATCCAGCGCTGCCCGCGGGGGCGCCCCCCGTTTTCCACGCTACCGGCCGGCACCGACAATTCCGGGGCGGCGGGCAGCGGCGTCGGCTGCCAGGCCGCCTCGAACAACAGCCGGGCCACCGCCGCGTCGCGGTAGGGGCGGCAGTAGACGTCGCGGAATTCGACCAGGACGACGTCGCCGGCGTCGACGAGCTGGACGCTGCCGAGCACGCCGTCGCCGGACTCCTTGAGCACCGCGTCCACCCGCACGCCGCGGCCGGGGTCGCCGGCGAGCACCACCTCCCCCACGCTGAGCGGCAGGTAGAGCGTGTCCGCCTCGCCGACGGCCGCCGCCAGCGCGTGCAGGCAGGCGTCGGCGAGCGCGGGATGCAGCACGTACGCGGGATGACCGGTGTCCGGCTGCGCGATCGACGCCGACGCGCGCCCGGGCGCGGCGGTCACCCGGCGCAGGCCGCGGAACGCCGGGCCGTAGGACTGCCCCAGCTCGGCCAGCGCCCGGTAGACGTCGACCGGCTCCCCGGCGGTTTCCCCGAACGGTGCCGACGGCGTGCCGCCGGTGCCGATCCGCGCGGTGGCGTGCCGGATCCACGGCCCGGTTCTCGTGTGGACACTCAGCTCGCTGCCCCGGAGCGTCGTGGTCACCTCGGTGTGGTCGCCGAGCGGGAGGACTTCGTGCAGTTCGAGGTCCTGGACGCGGCCGCCCGGACCGGCCGCGGCGAGCGCGAGTTCGAGGAAACCGGTGGCTGGGAACACCGGGACGTCCCGGACGGTGTGGTCGGCCAGCCACGGCAACGCGGCCGTGCCGACGTCGCCGCGCCACAGGTGCCCGCCGCCGGGGTCCTCGATGTGCACGCCGAGCAGCGGGTGGGCACCGGCGGTGCGGACGGTCCGGCGCGGCCAGAAGCGCGCGTGCCGCCAGACCGGGCCGGGCAGCTCGACCGGCGGCGTCTGCGGCCGGGCGGCCAGCACGCCGGGGTGACCGAAGACGTGCAGCCGGGCCAGGCTGGTCAGGAACGCCGTCCGCTCGTCGATCCGGCGGCTCCCCGAAGGCAGGCCGAAGACGCCGGACTGCTCGAGCGCGGCCAGCGCCACGGGGTGCGGCGAGACTTCGACGAAGACGGTGTGCCCGTCGGCGGCCGCCGCGGCCACGGCCTGGCTGAACCGCACCGGACGGCGCAGGTTCGCCGCCCAGTACTCGACGTCGAAGGCCGGCGGCTCGTCGTGAACACTGCTGTAGCACCGGACTTTCGGTGGTGCGGGAGTCAGCCCCGCCACCGCGTCGCGGAACGGGCCGAGCACCGGCTCGACGGCCGCGGAGTGCCCGGCGCCCCCGACCGGCAGCCGCCGGGCGAGCCGGCCGAGGCTTTCGGCGTGCGCGACCACGGTGTCGACGTCGTCGGCGGCCCCGCTGATGGTGCACTGGGTGGGCGAGGCATAGACGGCGATGGTGACGTCGGGGAAGGCGGCGAGCTCGGCGGCCGTGAGCTCGACGACGGCCATCGCCCCGCCACCGCGTTCGTCGAGTTCGGCGAGCAGCCGCGCCCGGGCGGCCATGACCTTCAGGCCATCGGCGACGTCGAGCGCCCCGGCCACGACGGCGGCGGCCACCTCGCCCATCGAGTGCCCGAGCACGGCGGCGGGCACGACCTGGTGTGCCCGCCAGAGAGCGGCCAGGGCGAGCTGCACGCCGAACAGGGCGAGCTGGGTCGCGGCGAGGTCGGGCAGGTCGTGCTCGAGCGCGTCGCGCAGCGAGAACCCGGCTTCGGCGCGGAAGACGGGATCGAGCGCCTCGATTTCGGCCCGGAACGCGGGTTCGGCGCGAAGCAGCTGACGTCCCATGCCGGACCACTGCGAGCCATAGCCGGAGAAGACGAAGACCACACCCCGCTCACCCCAGCGCCCCGATGCGGCGTCGGGTGCCTCCGACGCCACATGGGGGCGTTCGGTACCGGCGGCCAGGTCTCGCAGAGCCTCGACCACCTCGTCGCGGCTCTCCCCGACCACCGCCCCGCGCACCGGCAGGTGCTCCCGGCGGTGCGCCAGCGTCGACGCGACCGCGTCGAGCGGCGCGGAATCCTCCGCCAGCCAATCCGCCAGCTCGCCCGCCCGCGCACGCAACACTTCCGCCGACCGGGCCGACAGCGCGAACACCTGCGGACCACCGTCACCGGCCCGGACCGGGAACGACACGGCCGGCCACTCCTCCACCACCACGTGCGCGTTCGTCCCGCCGAAACCGAACGCCGACACCCCGGCCCACGCCGTCCCCGAGTAGCGCGGCCAGTCCGTGCCCGCCGAAACGACCCGCAGCCCGGTGAAGTCGATGTGCGGGTTCGGCGCACGGAAGTGCAGGCTCGGCGGCACCCGCCGGTGCGTCATCGCCAGCACCACCTTCAGCAGCCCCGCGATCCCGGCCGCGCCTTCGAGGTGGCCCAGGTTGCTCTTCACCGACCCCAGCAGCAGCGGACGGTCCGCCGGCCGTCCCGCCCCGAGCACGGCCGCCAGCGCACCCGCCTCCAGCGGGTCCCCCAGCGGTGTCCCGGTCCCGTGCGCCTCGACGTAGTCCACTGAGGACGGATCGACGCCCGCCGTGGCGTACGCGTCGCGCAGCAGGGCCGCCTGGGCGTCCGGGTTCGGGGCCGTCAGGCCGTTGGACCGGCCGTCGGAGTTCACCGCGCTGCCGCGGATCACCGCCAGCACCCGATCACCGCGGGCCGCCCGCAGCGGCTTCAGCACGACGACGCCGCAGCCCTCGCCCCGGGCGATTCCGTCGGCGGCGGCGTCGAACGGCTTGCAGTGACCGTCCGCGGCCAGCACGCCCGCCCGGTGGAAGCCCGCCGTGATGCCGGGCGAGAGGAGGACGTTCACCCCGGCGACCAGCGCCGTCTCGCTTTCGCCGCGGCGCAGGCTCTGCACCGCCTGGTGCACCGCCACCAGCGACGACGAGCACGCCGTGTCCAGTGTCAGGCTGGGCCCGCGCAGGTCGAGCAGGTACGACAGCCGGTTCGCCGCGATGCTCGCCGCCGCGCCGGTGCTTGCCCAGACGTCGACCCCCGCGACGTCGGTCATCGTCAGCGAGCCGTACTCGGTGGCCGACAGCCCGACGAACACCCCCGTCCGGCTGCCGCGCAGCGTGGCCGGCGGGATCCCCGCGTGTTCCAGTGCCGCCCAGGCGACCTCCAGGAGCATCCGCTGCTGCGGGTCCATCGCCGCGGCTTCCCGCGGGGTGATGCCGAAGAATTCGGCGTCGAACCCGGCGATGTCGCCGAGGAACCCGCCGCGTGCCGGCACGCCGGCGAGGTCCTCCGCCGGCGCGAACGTCTCCCAGCGGCCCTCGGGGACGTCGCCGATGCCGTCGCCGCCCGCGTCGAGGAACCGCCAGAACGCTTCCGGGGATTCGATCCCGCCCGGCAGGCGGCAGCCGAGGCCGATGACCGCGATCGGCTCGCCGTCCTCCGCCAGCGGCACGTACGCCGACGACGGATCCATAGTGGACAAGTGCGAGGCGAGCGCGGTGATCGTCGGGTACTGCCACACCAGGGTCGGGGCGAGCGGGCGGCCGACGAACGCGCCGAGGTCGGCCGCCAGGCTGGTCGCGTCCCGTGAGGACAGTCCGGTTTCGTGCAACGGCCGGTCCACATCGGCGACGCCGATCCGGCTGACGAGCCAGTCGCGGATCGCCGCGGCGTCCGGCGCGCTCATCCGAGCCGCCGCGCGGTGAGCGCACCGTCCAGGTAGGACACCCGGCTCCGGGCGCGGCTGATCTTGCCGCTGGACGTGCGGGGTACCTCGCCCGGCGGCAGGAAGACGACGTCGTGCAGGCGCAGGCCGTGGCCGGCCGACACCGCCGCCCGCAGGGCCGCGGCGGCCTCGGCGACGTCGGTTTCGCTGCCTTTCGCGCGTTCGAGGACGACCACCGCGGCTTCCCCGTCGGCGCCGTCGATCGCGAAGGCCGCGGCCGAATGCGGCCGGACGGCCGGGTGGTCCTCGACGGTCTGCTCGATGTCCTGGGGGTAGTGGTTGCGGCCGTCGACGACGACCAGGTCCTTCAGCCGGCCCGTGACGAACAGCTCGCCGTCGAAGACCACGCCGAGGTCGCCGGTCGCCAGCCAGCCCTCGCCGGTCTCCGGATCGAGCGGGGGCAGCCCGAAGGTGGCCGCCGACGCTTCCGCCCGGCCCCAGTACCCGCGGCCGACGTTGGGGCCGCTGACCCGGATTTCGCCGACCTCGCCCGGTCCGGCGGGCCGCCCGGTCACCGGGTCGGCGATCCGCACCCGCTGGCCGGCCGGGCGGCCGCACGAGACGAGCGTCGTGGTGGACGCGCCCGGCACGGCGGGCTCCGCGTACCCGGCGGCGAGCCGCGCCCGGTCGAAGGTGATCTGCCGCGGCGGTTTCCCCGCGTCGGTCACCGAAACCAGCACGGTGGCCTCGGCCAGCCCGTAGGAGGACCGGTGCACCTCCGGCCGCAGCCCGCACTCGGCGAAGGCGTCGTGGAACTTCGCGATCGTCGCCGGCAGCACCGGCTCGCTGCCGTTGATCAGCGAGACGACCCGGCTCAGCTCGAGGTAGACCTTGTCCGCCTCGGTGACGCGGGAAGCGCAGTAGGCGTAGGCGAAGTTGGGGGCCGCGCTGATCGCGCCCGGGCTGGCCGAGAGGGCCCGCAACCAGCGCACGGGCCGTTCGAGGAACGCCAGCGGGTCCATCAGGACCGACTCCAGCCCGCCGGCCATCGGCGCGCCGATGCCGAGGATCAGCCCCATGTCGTGGAACAGCGGCAACCAGCTGACCGTCGACGTGGTCCCGCTTTCCGCGCCGTAGGCCGCGCAGGCCTGACGGGCGTTGGCAAGCACGTTGCGGTGGGTCAGCACGACCCCGGCCGGCGAGCGCGTCGACCCGGACGTGTACTGCAGGTACGCCGGGGCGTCCGGATCGGGCTCGGGCCACTCGCGCGGCCCGGCCGACGGCACCGAGTCGACGTCGACCACCACCGGATCGACCGGCGAACCGGCGAGGAACCGGGTGACCGCCCCGGATTCTCCGGCCGTGGTCAGCACGACGCGCGGGCCGCAGTCGGCGAGCGCCGCGGCCAGCCGGCCCGCGTGCCCGGGCAGGCCGGGCGCGAACAGCGGCACCGCGACCAGTCCCGCCCGCAGCGCACCGAGGAACGCGACGACGTACCCGGCGGACTGCCCGGCCAGCACCGCCGCCCGCTCCCCCGGACCGGCCACTTCGGACAGCCGGGCCGCGACCGCATCGACCCGCTCGTCGAGCTCGCGCCAGGTGAGCGTGACCGCCCGGCCGTCTCCGCCGTCGCGGTGGTCGAGGTGGGTCACGGCGATCCGGTCGCCGAGGCGGCGCGCCCACTGACCCAGGAGGGTCGCGAAGGACTCGCCGGCGGCGACGGGGGCACCGGTGCCGGGAACCGGCCGGGAAATGGTTTCCAAGGCATCCTCGCAGAGAGCGTTTACCGGCGCAGTGAATAACCGCGCCGGTGCGGTTGTCAACGATTCGATCTCCGGTACTCACGGGGAAACGGGTTACGGGACAGCACGTTTGTCACGCGGCGACGAGGTCTCGGCGGGCCGGGCCCGCGGCACGCGCACGGCCAGCAGCGCGCCGGCGAACGTCAGCCCGGCCGCGACGAGCAGGCCCGCGGTGTACCCGCCGGCGAGCGCCGCCCCGGCGGGGACGCCGGCGTCGAGCCGGGCCGCGCGCACCGACGTCAGCACCGCGCCGATCAGCGCGACACCCAGCGCGCTCGACAGTTCCCGGCCCGCGGTGAGCCATCCCGACGCCGTCCCGGAATACCGCTCGGCCACGACGTCGAGCGCGTGCGAGGTCATCGGGACGGTGAAGGCCGAGCCCGCGCCGATCAGGACCATGCCGGGCACGCGCGGCCACAGCGCGGGCACGTGGTTCACCGCGGCGAGGGCGAGCAGCCCCGCGCCGACCACGACCAGCCCCGCCGCCACCGTCCGAAGTGGACCGTGGCGGGCGACGGCCGCCGGCACCAGCGGGGTCGCGGCCACCACCGCCACCGCGACCAGCACCAGCGGCAGCCCGGCGCCGGCCGGGCCGAGCCGGAGGAACTCCTGGTGCAGCAACGGCGTGAAGAAGAAGATCCCGGAGATCCCCAGACCCCACAGCAGCTGCAGGCCGAGCGACCCCAGGAACACCCGGTTCCCGGTCAGGGCCGGCGGGACCAGCCTCTCGGCCGCGCGCCGTTCGCGGACGAGGAACGCCACGCCGAGCGCGGTCCCGGCGGCCAGCAGCGGGAGCCGGAACCCGGGTTCGGCCAGCGCGGTGGTGAGCAGCACCAGGCTCGCCGTCACCAGGATCATCGCCGACGCCGGTGGCGCGCGAGTCCCTGCGCCGCGGCCGGGCGGCACGGTCGAGGGCAGCAGCACGAGCATCGCGGCCACGAACGGCAGGTTGACGAAGAAGATCCAGGCCCAGCCCCAGTATTCGCTCAGGACGCCGCCGAGCGCCGGGCCGAGGGCCAGCGCGGCCGCCAGGCAGGCCGTCCACACCGCCGCGCCGAGCGTCCGCCCGCGCGCGTCGAGGTTGGTGCGCAGCAGGCTGAGCAGCCCCGGCACCAGGAACGCGGCCGCCATGCCCTGGAGGACCCGTGCGGCGACCAGGAGCCACGCCGTGCCCGCCAGCCCGCCCGCCGCCGCACCGGCCCCGAAGGCGAGGAGGGCGCCGGTCAGGGCCGGGCGCCGGCCCCAGCGGTCGACCAGCGCGCCCGCCACCGGCAGGAGCCCGGCGAACGGGAGCATGTACCCGAGCGCGATCCATGACAGAGCCCCGACGTCGAGGGCGAGCTCGCGGGCGATGGACGGCGCTCCCGCGGCGACGATCGTGTTGTCCAGGGTCGTGACGAAGGCGCCCAGCGCGAGTACGACCAGGGTCCGCCGGGTCATCGCGTGCTCCCCACGAGCTCGCCGGGAACGACGGCCTTGCGGCGCGGGAACCACCAGTTCGCCGCACCCAGCCGGGCCATCACCGCGGGGACGAGCACGCACCGGACGACGACGGCGTCCAGGAGCACGGCGACGGTGAGCCCGACGCCGGCCTCGCGCACCACCCGGGCGTCGACGAAGGCGAACGACACGAACACGAGCGCCATGATCAGCGCGGCCGCGGTGATGGTCCGGCCGGTCGCCGCGACGCCGTCGACGACGGCCGCACGGGTGTCGCCGTGGCGGCGCCACGCCTCCTGGATGCGGGCGATGAGGAAGACCTCGTAGTCCATGGACAGCCCGAACAGCCCGGCGAACAGGAAGACGGGCAGGTACGGCTCGATCGGGCCCCCGAAGGCGAACACCACCGCCCCGGTCGTCGCGGCCGCGGTCAGCAGGTTCATCGCCGCCGCGGTGAGCGGGATCAGCACGCTGCGGAACACCCAGGCCAGCAGCAGGACCGAAATCCCGACGACGGCGGCGAGGAACAGCGGCAGCCGCTCGGTGATCGCCGCGGAGAAGTCCGCCCGGGCCGCGACGACCCCGCCGACGTGCGCGTCCGGGCTGCCGATGAGCTTGGCCATCACCCGCGTCGAAGCGAGCAGGTCGCCGGTCGCCGGGTCGCCGGCGCCCGTCCGCGGGAGCACCGTCAGCAGCCAGCCGCCCCCGGGCAGCGCGGCCGGCGGGGCGACGTCGGCGCTGGCGAGGAGGGCTTCCCGCAGCGTGCCCACCGATTCGCCGCCGGTGCCGACCACCAGCAGCGGCGCGTCGGCGCCCGGCCCGAAGCCCTCCTTCAGCAGTTCGGCGGCGGTCCGGGTGACGCTGCCGGGCGGGTCGAGCGCGGCGTCCGGCACGCCGAGCCGCAGCCCGGTGATCGGGAGCGCGAGCACGGCCACGACCAGCAGGGCGGCGAGGGTGTACGGGCCGGGACGCGCGGTGACCGACCGGGCGAGCCGGGCCCACCGGCCGGCCCCGGCGTCCGGGCGCAGGCGCATCCGCCGGCCGACGAGCCGCAGCAGCGCGGGCAGCAGGGTCAGCGCGGCGAACGCGGTCAGCAGGACCGAGACCGCGGCGGCGACCGCGATCCCGTCCAGGAACGGCAGGCCGACGGTGACCATCCCGGCCAGCGAGACACACACGGTGATCCCGGCGAACACCACGCTCCGGCCGGAGGTCGCGGCCGCGACGGCCAGCGCGCCCGCCGGATCGGCGCCGTCCCGGCGGCCCTGCCGGTAGCGGGTGACCACGAACAGCGCGTAGTCGACGCCGACGCCGAGCCCGAGCAGCGCGGCGATCTCGGTGCTGATCTTCGGCATCGTCATGACGTGCGACAACAGCGTCACGGCGGCCAGCGCGCAGCCGACCGAGACCGCCGCGGTGAGGACCGGGAGCAGCACGCAGGTCACCGAGCCGAAGGCCACCAGCAGCACCACGGCCGCGGCGAGCAGGCCGATGCCGGCGTTGCCGAGGTCGGGCGCGGCGGCCGTCATCGCGGCGAGCTCGCCGGACGCGCCCGCGGTCAGGCCCTCGGCGTCGCGGACGGTGGCGGCGAGCGCGTCGGCCGTGCCCTGGCCCAGGTCGGCGGCCGGGGCGTCGAAGCGCACGGTGAGCACCGCGGTCCGCCGGTCGGCGGACACCTGGCCGGGCGGCGGCTCGACCGCCACGACGTGCGGCAACGCCGCCAGCCGGGCGGCGAGCGCGTCGAGCCGGACGCGGCCCGTGCCGCTGTCGACCGGGCCGTCCGGCGAGCGCACGACGACGCGTTCCCCGGCGCCACCGGCCCCGGTGGCGCGCAGCAGGTTCGCCGCGGCCGTGCTGTCCGCGGCGGGCAGGTCCACGGTGTCGCGGAAGGCCGCGCCGGTGTGCAGCGCGGCGGAAACCAGCCCGCCCAGCGCCAGCAGCCACAGCACGACAACGACGCCGGCCCGGCGGAAACACCAGGAAACAAGCGCCGTCATCGGGTTTTCTCCTCACGCATGCCGGTTGATCACGCTAACAACCGGACAGGGCGCGAAGATACCGCCTGAGTTCACAAATCGAATCCCGGAAACCTTTGCCGCGATTAGCGTTCCGCTTTGTCGGGCAGGTGACAAACTCCGGTGCGGCCGTTGGTCCCGGCGTGACAGAACCCGCGCCCGGGGCAGGGACGCCGGTTGCCAAGTCCGTTCCCGTGTGAGTACATGACGTTCGCGCCGACGACGGCGCGAAGTCTCCAGGCGGCGCGGCAAGGGGTCTGAACCATGAGCCGGACGATCACGCAGGCGGCGATTCCGCACCCGCGGGGCACCGGCCGCGCGCGGCAGCTGTGGTGCTCGCTGCCCACCGAACTGGCCGGGCGCTTCCGGGCGCACGCCGACCCGCTCGCCCGGCGGATCCTCGACGAGGTCCAGAAGGCCGTTCCCGAATACGCCAAGCCCCTCGAGGGCGAGTTCGGCAAGATGACCGTGCTCGCGATCGAGCAGGCGGTCCTCAGCTGCATCGACAGCATCGAGGACCTGGCGTCCACACAGGACGATTGGCCGAAGCTGTTCGTGGAGGTCGGCAAGCGCGTCCACCACGACGGCGGCAGCCTCAATTCCCTGCAGGCCGCCTACCGCGCGGGTGGGCGGGCGGCGTGGCGGTACGTGGCCGAACTGGGCCAGGCGCACCGGTTCCCGGCGGCCGTGCTGTGCGTCGGCGCGGAGGCCATTTTCGCCTACGTGGAAGAGATTTCCGCGTACTCGGTCGAGGGGTACACCTTGGCGCAGGCGATGGCGACCGGCACGCTCGAGCGCCGCCGGCGCCGGCTTTTCGAACTGCTGCTGGCCACCCCGCCGTCGTCCCCGGCCACCCTGGCGACGCTGGCCGAGGCGGCGCAGTGGGCGATCCCGGAGTGGGTCACGGTCGTCGCGCTCGACCCGCGGACCGACCGGCACCCACCGCCGACCCCGCAGGTGGCCGCCGACGTGCTCGTCGATCTCGACGGCCCCGAGCCGTGCCTGCTGACCCCGAACCCGGACCGCGACCTGCGCGGCCTCGAAGGCCGCCTCCCTGGCTGGCGCGCGGCGGTCGGCCCCCGTGTCCGCCCGGCCGAAGCGGCGACGTCCCTGCGGTGGGCCCGCCGCACGCTCGACCTGGCCCGCCGCGGCCTGGCCGGCGACGACCCGGTCACGCACACCGCCGACCACCTGGCGACGCACTGGCTGCTGATCGACCGCTTCCTGCTCGACGAGCTGTCGGCGAAGGCACTGTCCCCGTTCGCCGGCCTGACGGCCAAGCAGCAGACCCGGCTGGCCGAAACGCTGCTGAGCTGGCTGGAGCACAACGGGAACACGCCGGAGATCGCGCAAGCCCTGCGGATCCACCCCCAGACGGTCCGCTACCGCGTGAGCCAGCTGAGCGAGCTGTTCGGCGACCGGCTGGCGGACCCGGCGAAGCGCCTGGAGATCCAGATGGCCCTGCGTGCCCACCGGCTGCTGGGCACCCGCCCACCGGCCGGCGACCGCTGACAGGCGCCGGCCCGCGTGCGGCTTCCACCGGTGTCGCGAATGACTCATTCGGGACGCCTGAGGTCCGCAATGAGTCATTCGCGACGTGCGAACCCGCGGCCGACCGGGCTGACAGCGGCCGCGCGGTCGGCTAAAGTCGTCCCACGCTGTTAGCGCTAACAGCACGTTGGAGGGCCCACCGATGACCTCACCCGAACTCACCCGGGAGCTGTTCGGCCAGGCCGGCGGCACCGACGTCCACCGGTACACGCTGGGGCGTCCCGGCGGACCGGTCGTGCGCGTGCTCGACTACGGCGGGGTCATCCAGTCGCTCGAAGCGCCCGATCGCGACGGGCGCCTCGGCAACGTCGTCCTCGGGTTCGCCGACCTCGACTCCTACGTCGCCAACAACCGGCCCGACGCGGACCGGGTGTTCCTCGGCTCGGTGATCGGCCGGTTCGCCAACCGGATCGGCGGCGGCACCTTCACCCTCGACGGCGTCCAGTACCGGGTGCCGCTGAACAACGGCAAGAACAGCCTGCACGGCGGGCCCGCCGGGTTCGACACGCGGGTCTGGTCGGCGACCGAGATCCGCGACGGCGACGGCGTCGCCGTCCGGCTCACCCTGATCAGCCCGGACGGCGACCAGGGCTACCCCGGCCGGCTCACCGCCGAGGTCATCTACCGCCTCGACGCGCACGATCGCCTGCGCATCACCTACCTCGCGACCACCGACGCGCCGACCGTCGTCAACCTGACCAACCACACCTACTGGAACCTGGCCGGCGAAGGCACGGGCGACGTCCACGAGCACCGCCTGGAGATCGCGGCGAGCCGGTTCTGCCCGACCGGCGACGACCTGATCCCGGCCGGCGAGCCGGTGCCGGTCGAGGGCACGCCGTTCGACTTCCGCCGGTGGGCGCCGATCGGCGCCCGCGTCGGCGAGCCCGACCCGCAGCTGGCGATCGGCCAGGGCTACGACCACAATTGGGTGCTCGACACCGGGGCGCCGTTCGCCGCCCGGGCGTGGGACCCGGGGTCCGGGCGCCTGCTCACCATGTGGACGACCGAGCCGGGCCTGCAGTTCTACTCGGGCAACTACCTCACCGCGGACCTGACCGGCACGAGCGGCCGCCCGTACCACCGCGGCGCCGGGTTCGCGCTGGAGGCGCAGCACTTCCCGGACTCCCCCAACCGGCCGGACTTCCCGAGCACGGTGCTGCGGCCCGGCGAGGTCTACCACCAGGAGACGGTGTTCGCCCTGACCACCGCGGACGAGCCGCCGGTGGCGTGAGCGACAATCGCGGGGCGCACGCCCGGGCCCGCCGCTAGCCTCGCCGGTCATGGGAGATCTTTCCGCCGTCGCCCGGGACCTCGCGCCCACCGGCACGCTGCGCGCCGCGATCAACCTCGGCAACCCCGTGCTCGCGCACGGCACGCCGGCGGAACCGGGCGGGATCACGGTCGACCTCGCCCGCGAGGTGGCCGCGCGGCTCGGCGTCCCGGTCGGGTTCGTGTGCTCCGACGCGGCCCGCAAGTCGTTCGAGGCGCTGACCTCGGGCGCGGCCGACCTCGGCTTCCTGGCGATCGAGCCCGCCCGCGCCGAGCAGGTGACCTTCACGGCGCCGTACGTCCTCATCGAAGGCGTGTACGTCGTCGCCGACGGCTCGCCGCTGGCGTCGCCCGCCGACGTCGACCGGCCGGACGTCCGGATCGGCGTCAAGCAGGGGTCCGCGTACGACCTGTACCTGACCCGCACCCTCCGGCACGCCACCATCGTGCGCGGCGAGGACGGTGTCACGGCGTTCGAGGCGGAGAGCCTGGAGGTTGCCGCCGGGATCCGCCGGCCGATGACCGCCTACGTCGCCGCCCACCCCGGGACCCGCGTGCTCCCGGGGCGGTTCATGGAGATCCGGCAGGCGGTCTGCACCACGCCGGACCGCCGCCCGGAGACGATCGCGTTCCTGCACGAGCTGGTCGAGGAGCTCAAGGCAACCGGGTTCGTCGCCGACGCGCTGCGCCGAGCCGATCAGGACGCCACGGTCGCCCCGCCCGCCTGACCGGTTACCTGCCGGTCACGCCGTCGATCAGCTCGCGGCCGACGTCCACGTGCCCGGCGTGGCGGGCGAAGCTCTGCACCAGGTGGCACAGGATCCACGCGAACGTGGGGTGTTCTTCGGCGCCGCCGCGGCGAGTGGTGCGGACGGCCCGGCCGTCGAGCGGGGTGACGGCGGCGAGCCGGGCGCAGTTCTCGCGTTCCGCGACGAAGAACGCCGTGATGTCCGCCGACGGTTCTTCCGGCGCGACGAACCACTCCTGCTCGGCGGTGCCGGGCCAGGAGAAGTCGACGTCCTCGCCGGCGAACAGGTACCGGATCCAGAAGCGTTCGGTGCAGGCGAGGTGCTTGACCATGCCCAGCGGCGTCCAGCCCGACGGCAGCACGCTCCGGCGCAGGTCGTGCTCGGAGAGGCCGTCGAGCTTGCGGAGGATGGCGGCGGCGTTGTGGTCGAGGTAGCCCAGCAGCAGCGCACGCGGATCGGCCAGGGTGGGCGGGGGTTCGGGTGTCTCGACCATGATCGAAAAGCTACTGGGCGGCAACCCGCGACACCGGGTTCCCGCGCCCGCACGACGGGGTGACCGGTGGGTCAGACCGACGTGGCCGCCCAGTGCCCCAGCCAGAACTCCCGCCACACCACCGTGACTTCCCGGACCGCGAACCCGCCCGGGTCCTCGTCCAGCGCGGTCTTCCACGCGTCTTCCAGCCCGACGCACAGTTTCGAGGGTGCGATCTCCACCGCCGTGCTGGTGAACCGCTGCTGGACGAGGTTCAGCGGCACCGAGAACTTGCCCTTGCCCCGCAACAGGGAATTGCCCAGGTCCCGGCAGATCAGGTATTCGAGGTTGGGCGCGTCGCGGGCTTCGGCACCGGCCGCGTCGCCTTCCGGCAACGGGAAGCCCATGTAGTCGAAGGCCTGCCGCAGCGCCCGCACGGCGACGGAGATCCCGCGCGGAGTCCATTCCATCTGCCACGAGATCCAGATCGCCAGCCGGCGCTGCGCGGCCGGGTGCACCACCGGGACCACCGGGCCGGCCAGCGTCTGGTAGTCGCCGGCCCGCTCCCACAGGTGGTCGCTCAGCTCCTGGCCGTGTTTGCCGTTGGGCACCTTGGCGAACCCGGCGAACATGGTGGTGATCGCCGTGCGGGGGTCTTCGCTGCTGTGGGCGACCGGCAGCGCTACTTCCTCGGCCGGGGTGACCACGCCGAGCTGGAGGTGGATGAACGCGAGATCGTCGAGCAGGGTGATCGACGCCCCGACCACGCCGATCTCCGGGAACTGCAGCAGCAGGGACACGAGCGCGTGCGTCGAGCCGACCCGCGCCGGGCCCACGAAGGTGACCGGGATGATCGTGGACAGCACGCCTTCGGGTGCTTCGCCGGGGTGCGGCTCTTCCGCCGGGTGGGCGCGGATCCGGAACCAGTTGCCGGTGCGGTGCCCGAGCCGGGTGTCGGCCAGCCAGAGGCGGAATCCGCGTTCCTCGCAGTACCGGATGATCCGCTCGGCGATCTCGAACGTCAGCTCGGCGCTCGGGTGCTGCAGCGCGATCGAGAACCGGACGGCCAGCGACGCGGCCCGCGGGATCCGCTCCTCCCGGTATTCGGCCTCGACCTCCACGGGCAGCTGGACCGGGCACTGGATGGACAGCAGCGGCCCGCGGGCCACCTCGACGGCGATCTGGCTCAGCGTGGCGAGCAGGTTCTTGATCTGGGTGCCGTGGCTGAGCCGCAGTTTCGCGGGCTCGTCGGCGATCGCGATGATCCCTTCGATCCGGCGATCGGACTCGGCCAGGAACGTCAGGTTCGGCCGGGCTGTGCCGCGGAAGACGTGGCTCAGCTCGTCCGAGCCGAAATCGAGTTCCGGTTCGACGGAGCTGCCGTGGTCGCGGATCCGGAGCCGGTCGGGCTTCTCCCCGGTCCGGATGCCGACGACCAGCCCGGCGCCGTGGGCGCTCGAGGAGAGCGTCTCCAGGAAGAACCGCGACTTCGGCTCGCTCCGGCCCTCCCCGGTGACGAGCCCGACCAGGTAGCCGGGCCGGTCGACGAGGTGGTGCACCTCGAAGTCGACCTCGGTCAGCGGCTGCCGCAGCGACCAGTAGCCCGCTCTCGCGAGGTTGGCCAGCGCGTGCGCCGAACGGGCCTTCGGCGCATCGCCGGGCATGTTCGTCCCTTCGCTCATGAAAGTGACCCCGAGGAGGAGAAGATCGCGTCCGGCGTCCGGCGGCGCTGCTTGCTCGTCCCCCGGCCGTCGACCCAGTGCGGCGCGCCCATGAGGTGCAGTTCCTCGGCGTCCTGGCGCGGGTCGCGGCGACGGCTCCACGCCGAGCGGATCGGCGGCACCAGGGCGATGGCCGCGAGCAGGGGCACCACGGTGGCCAGCCCGAACGCGACGGGCAGGACCGACCGCGCGGAGTCCGCGGCGATGGCCGCGCACAGCAGGGCCATCGCCCCGATGCAGACGTGCGCCACCAGCCGCGGCAGCGCCCGCAGGTGCCCCGCCACGGAATGCCGGTCCGGCAGCGGCAGCCGGGAGTACAGGAAACCCGGGACGAGCAGCAGCACGGCGATCAGCGCCCCGGGACTGTTCGACGCGCTCGACGCGCGCAGCCGGACGGCACCGGCGCCCCAGTACGGCCAGAAGTGGTGCCCCGCGAAGGTGGCCGCGGAGTACGCGATGAGGGCGACGGACAACGCGTAGAGCAGCACCGTCGTCGGGCTCGACGGGGTGGCGTCGCGCAGCAGGATCCCGGCGCGGGTCCGGATCTGCGCGCCGTCGAGCGAGCGGACGGCCCGCCGCCGCCAGTAGACGCTGGCCTGGTTGCTGGTCGGGTTGTCCTCGGTGGCGAGGTCGTATTCGAGTTCCTGCGCCTCGAGCTCCCGGGCGGCCTGCCCGAGCCTGGCCGGCTCGACGACCGGGTGGCGGATCAGCGAGTTGTCGAGCGCGGCACCGTCGGCCACGGCTTCGCCCGAGATCGCCGCCCAGCCCAGCTCGGCCACACCCGGCAGGTGCTGTTCGGGCACGGCGATCCGCGCGTGCTCGGCGTCCCACTGCCGGCGGCGGAGCAGATCGGCGAGCCGGCGGAGGGTCGTCTGCGTCTGGAGCTCGAGGATCTTCGAGTAGGGCGACTTCCGCGGCGGCGCGGCCGCCGGCCCCAGCCGGGTGGCGAGGGTCTTCAGGTCCGTGACGAGCTCGCCCGCGAGGCCCTGATCGGCGTCGGTCCGGAGGTAGATCTTCTGGATGTGCACGCCGGGCTCGGTCTCGACGACGAGGTGGTACGACCGCAGGCTCGCCGGGATGGCGCCCTCGTACTGGACGAGGTACCCGCGGCTGCTGGCCCGCAGCGTCCCGCTCCACGACCAGCGGGGCCGGGGCTTCTCCACCGCGAGCGGGGCCTCGTAGGTGAGCAGGTGCTCGTCGGCCCCGCGGTCCATGGCCACCACGAGCAGGTAGTTGTTGACGGCGACGTCGAGCAGCGCGAAGTAGTCCCCGAGCGGCTCGCGGTAGTCGGCGAGCAGCTTCAGCGCCTTGCGGCGGCAGTCGGCCGCGTGCCCGGCCGTCATCCCCGGGGTGAGGTCCCGCGGGCGCGGACCAGTCGGCCTGCTGCGGTCGGTCAGCAGCGCGAGCAGGGCCGCCTGGATCAGCCAGCGCGGTTCGTGGTCCTGGTAGAGCAGCCGGGCCAGCGGTTCGTCGCGCCGGGCGTCGGGGAACCCGGTGAGGATGCCGCGGAGCAGGCGGTACAGCCCCGAGGCGAGCAGCCGCGAGGTCTCGTACTGGGTGAGCCGCGGCAGCTTCCGGCCCGAGGCGTCCCGCACGTCGACGGGCGCGGCCGTCCGCGAGATCCGGGCGACGGGCACCCACATCTCGGAGGCGACGAACGCCGGGCCGTCCGGCTGTTCCGCGCCGTCGGCGCGGTGGCTGGCGATGCTGCGGAACAGTTCGGAGGCCTGCCGCTGCCCTTCGTCGAGCATCCCGAGCCGGACGTCCACCTCGGTGATCCGCCGCGCGACCCGGTGGTCGACCAGCGAGATCCGCTCGGTCAGCCGCCGCACGTGGTTGAGCCGCAGCGCGGTGTCCAGGAAGGAAAGCCCCACGGCGGCCCCGTCGAGCGACAGGCGGGGCGGCGCTCCCGGCACCGGCATCGACCGAATGGCCTCCTCCAGCAGCGAGAAACCGTCCATTCGCCTTCCCTCCCCAGGTGCCGCCCCGGATGCACCGGCGGGGACTAGGTCGGCGAATCACCCTCCGGGGTTACAGATAGAACGCCATCGTCCTCCGATTTCTGTCGTCATCGATCCGACATTGCGCCTTCTCGACGGTCGCAACGAGTGCTACCTTCCAGGTGGCGGACAGGCCGAGAACGAGGAGCGGCGATGCAGCTTTCTCCCAGCGCCCACACGGACTCGTTCTGCCGCGACCGGCTCCCGCCGCCCGACGAGTGGCCGCGGCTGGTGTTCGACCTGCCGGAGCTGCACTACCCCGACCGCCTCAACGCCGCGACAGCCCTGCTCGACGGCACCGCCGCCCGCCTCGGCCCGGACCGCCCCTGCCTGCGCTCACCGCACGAGACGTGGACCTACGGCGACGTCCTGGCCCGCGCCAACCGCATCGCGCACGTCCTCACCACCGACCTCGGTGTCGTGCCGGGCCACCGCGTGCTCCTGCGCGGCACCAACACGCCATGGCTCGCGGCCTGCTGGCTCGGCGTCCTCAAGGCCGGAGCGGTCGCCGTCACGACGATGCCGATGCTCCGCCGCGGCGAGCTCGACAAGATCACCGAACGCGCGCAGCCCACGGTCGCCCTCTGCGACGAGCGCCTCCTCGACGAGCTGCCACCCGAGCTGCCGGCCGTGCCCTTCGGCACCGAACGCGCCGAACTGGCCGAGCGCTGCGCCCGCCACCCGGCGACCTTCGCCGACGTGCCGACGGCCGCCGACGACGTCGCCCTGCTCGCCTTCACCTCCGGCACGACCGGGACGCCGAAGGCGACCATGCATTTCCACCGCGACCTGCTCGCGATCGCCGACACGTTCTCCCGCCACGTCCTCCGGCCCATCCCGGACGACGTGTTCTGCGGAACCCCGCCCCTCGCCTTCACCTTTGGCCTGGGCGGCCTCCTGGTGTTCCCGCTGCACGCCGGCGCGTCGGTGCTCCTGGTCGAACGCGCGACGCCCAAGGAGCTGGCCTCGATCGTCGCCGAGCACGGCGTGACGGTGCTGTTCACCGCCCCGACCGCCTACCGCGCGATCCTCGGCGCCGGCGACGGCTCCCTGCTGGCCGGCGTCCGCCGCGCCGTCTCCGCCGGGGAAGCCCTCCCCGCCGCCGTGGCCGAGCAGTACCGCGACGTCGTCGGAGCACCGTTGATCGACGGCATCGGCAGCACGGAGATGCTGCACGTGTTCATCTCCGCGGCCGGCGACGACGCCCGCCCCGGCCGGACCGGCAAGGTCGTCCCCGGCTTCCGCGCGGCCGTCCTGGACCCCGACGGCCGGCCGGCCCCGGACGGCACACCCGGACTGCTCGCCGTCCGAGGTCCCACCGGCTGCCGCTACCTCGGCGACCCGCGCCAGACCGACTACGTCCGCGACGGCTGGAACATCACCGGCGACACCTACGTCCGCGAGCCCGACGGCTACTTCCGCTTCGTGGCGCGCAGCGACGACATGATCGTCTCGTCCGGCTACAACATCGCGGCTCCCGAGGTCGAAGAGGTACTTCTGACGCACCCGGACGTCGAGGAGTGCGCGGTCGTCGGCACGCCCGATCCGGATCGGGGTGCGGTCGTGACCGCCTTCGTCGTGCTCCGGCCCGGCGCCGCCCCGGGCCCGGACGTCGTGCACGCCCTGCAGGAGCACGCCAAAGCCGTTGCCGCGCCGTACAAGTACCCGCGCCGGGTGCGCTTCCTCGACACGCTGCCGCGCAACGCCAGCGGCAAGCTGCAGCGGTACCTGCTGCGCGAGCGCTGACGGGGGTGACGGGCCCGCTGCCGAGGTGGGGTGGCGGTGGGCCCGTCACGTCTGGAGGAGGACATGGACCCAGCCTAACCGAGAATTCGAACACATGTTCAGGGCCATCCGAGTGGTTTCCGACTACGAAACGTCACCGCGAACCGGTCTTTCTCCGGCACAGCAACACTTCCGAGTGACGCGCAGTCCGAAGTGGACACACCCCGACCACCGCAAACGAGGCATCGGCGAAGCGCCCGGCGTCGTCACCCGGCCCGCCACGAGCGCCCCGCCGGAGCACCCGATTCCCCCGCCGTCACCGGGAAAACCCCTCACACCGCCCTGACCTGCACCGCGGACCGTCACCCTGGCGCGCCGCCGAGGCGGTGACAGCCCCGGAGACCCGACCCCATAAAGTCTTCGCGCAGCCATCGGAGGTGACCACCCGCGTGCCCGACGTCGACTACTACGAGGTGCTCGGCCTCCGTCGCGACGCCACGGCGGCCGACGTCAAGACGGCCTACCGCCGGCTGGCCAAGACCATGCACCCGGACGGCGGCGGCACGGTCGGCACGTTCCGCCTGCTGCGCGAGGCCTACGACGTCCTGAGCGACCCGGTCGCCCGCGCGCGCTACGACTCCGGCGGCGCGACCGTGGTGCCGGTGCCGGTCCGGCCGCGTCCCCGGCGGCGCTTCGGCGACGAGCCCGGCTTCGTCCCCGACCTGCCCGAGCTGGACGCCGAGGACCTCGGCTGGTGGCACTTCGCGGGCGAGGACACCCGGATGCGGCACGGCCGCCGCCGCGGGCCCGGGCACACGCCGGTGGTCGTCGCGGTCGCCGGGATGGTGCTCGTCCTGCTGCCGCTGGTCACCGGCGTCGGCTTCAGCACGCCGGTGCTCATCGTGTGGCTGCTGCTGACGGCCGGGACGGCCCTGCTGGTCCAGCGGCTGGCGCGCGGGTACCTGCGGGCCGCCAAGGCGCGCGAGGCGTACGCCGAGGAGTTCGGCGGCCGCACGGTGTTCGGCGCGCCGGGCACCGAGCGCGACGAGCTGCCCGAGCGGCTCACCGCGGACCTGCTCGAGGGCTACCTGACCCGCCTGCCGGGCGCCCGCATCTTCCACGGCCTCGCCTGGCCGGGCTCGGTGTTCGCCGACGTCGACCACGCGGTGCTGTGCGGCAAGCGGCTGGTGCTCATCGAGTCGAAGCTGTGGCTGCCGGGCCACTACGAGACGGCGGAGGACGGCAGGCTGCTGCGCAACGGCCGCCCGTTCCGCGGCGGCGGCAGCCGGCTGGCGGAAAGCCTGGCGGCCTACCGCGGCCTGCTGCCGGGCGTGGCGCTGCGGGGCGCGATGATCGTGTACCCGAGCCGCAGCGGCGACCTGACGACGGCGGACCCGGGTGACCTGCCGGTCGCGCCGATGACCCCGGAAGAGTTCCTGCACGAGATCGGCGCATGGCTGGCGGCGGATCCGTCCACAGTGGACCACGAGACGCTGCGGACCCTGCGCGACCAGGTGGTCGGCGGCGGCCGGGCGGCATGAGCAGCCCCCGATTTCCACGCTACCAGGGGGCACCGACAGTTCCGGGGTCTCCGCGTGACCGCCCGGGGCGCGGGACGGGCAATCCCGTGGCGGCACCCGATCGCCGTGGCGTCGGCGGCCCCACGACGTGAGCCCCGCCGCCACCCTCGGCACCGTCCTCCTGGCCTACCTCCCGGCCGCGGTCACCCCCGGCCCCAACTTCGTCCTCATCGCCCACACCGCCGCCACCGGGACGCGGCGCGCCGCGGTCGCCATCGCGCTCGGAGTGGTCGCCGCGGGCGGGCTGCTGGCCGCGGTCGCGGTCTTCGGGCTCGGCACGGTCCTCGCCCGCACGCCCTGGCTGGCGACGGCGTTGCGCGTCGCGTGCGGCGGCTATCTCGCGTGGCTGGGGGTGCGGCTGTGGTGGCGGGCCCGCGCGCCCGTGAAGCCGCCGGAGGAGAAGCTCGGCCACGGCAACGCGTTCGGCCGTGGCGTGCTCAGCAACCTGACCAACCCCAAGGCCGCCGCGTTCTTCGGCAGCGTCCTCACCGCCACCCTGCCGCCCACCGAACCCACCGCCGTCAAGGCCGCCGCCGTCGCGCTGATCGTCGCCGCCTCGGCTTGCTGGCACCTGAGCGTCGCCCTGCTCTTCTCCTCCCCCGCCACCCAGCGCTGGTACGCCCGCGCCGAACCGGCGCTCAACCGCGTCGTGGGCACGGTTCTCATCGCCCTCGGCATCGCCCTCGCCGTAATGCCGTGAAGGCCTCCCCGCGCGAGCGAGGAGGCCTTCACGGATCAAGCGGAAACTACCGGACACCACCCGAAGCGCGCTGCTTCTGCGCGTGCGCGGAGCGGGTGCAGACCTCGCCGACGTCGACCGTCTGGCCGCGGTCGGCGAAGACGTCCGCCACGCCGACGAGCTTGCCGTTCGGCGTCGAGCAGGTCAGCTGGTAGGCCTCCTTCGTCCCGTACGTCGGCGGGATCGGCGACGAGAACGAGACGTCGCCGGTCCAGTCGTCGGTCGCACCCGGGTTCGCCTGGTCGTAGTTGACCACCACGGCCTTGTAGTCACCCGCGGGCGGGTCGAACAGCACGGCGTGCTCGGACGTCGTGCCGCCGTTCGCCGACGAGCTGACCAGGTTGCCCGCCGCGTCGTAGATGAACAGGTCCCAGTCGGTCGACGTGCTCGCCCAGTTGATGTTGACGCTGAACTTGCCGTTGTCGACCTTCGGCAGGCCGTCGACGTGGAAGGTGAACGTGTCACCCGCCGGGTCGGCCGGGTAGTTCTGGTTGATCGGCGGCACGCCCGCCGGGTTGGTGACCGGGAAGCCCTGCTGCGCCGGGCCCTGCGGGTCGCGCCCGTACCGGCCGGCCACGTACGGCCGCGTCGACGGGTTGACCGACCAGGCGAAGCGCCCGCCACTGGCGGTGAACTTCGAGTTCAGGTCGTCGGTGATGTAGATCGGCGGCTTGGTGGAGCCGTCGGGCTGGATCACCGGCGACGTCGGCGTCTGGAACGTCTTGTGCAGCTTGAGCTGGTAGCCCTTGGGCGCCGAGCCGATCAGCGTGGAGTGCTGCTGCGGGTCGGAGGCGTTGCCGAGCATGTCCAAGAACGCCTGGCGGTTGCCGCCCTTGCCGGCACCGGCCGCGGGCGCCAGGCCCTCGTACTCGGCGACGACGCTGTCGGCGTAGGGCCCGTGGAAGCCGTTGCCGCCGACCTCGATGGTGAAGCCCCAGCCGCCGGTGGCCCAGTACGACCAGTCCTCGGTGGTGCCGGTCGTGTCGTAGAGCGCCCAGCTCGGCTCGCTCGTGTAGCCGTTGCGCGAGGCCAGCTTGTCGCCGAGGGCCTTGTACTGCGGCTCCTCCAGCGGCGGGCGGACGTCCGCCACGCCCGGCGGGCGCAGCACCAGCGCGGCGACGGTGTGCATCGTCAGCAGGTTCGTCACCTGGCGCGAGGACACGATCGAACGCACGTTGCGCACCTCGGGCTCGCTGAACGGCGCGGACCCGCGGAAGGTGTCACCGCTCCAGGCCACCTCGGCGCCGTTGCCGCCCCAGAAGCCGCCGTAGTTGCGGTTGGGGTCGGTGCCGCGGATGCGGCCGCCCGGGTTCGCCTTGCAGACACCGGTCGCGAACTGCGGCGGCGAGTCGTTGACGTTGCAGTTCTTGCGCTTCATCTCGTAGTCGAACCGGGTGAAGTCGCCCTTGGGCTCGGCCTCGCGGGAGATCTCGAAGCCGTCCGGGTTGATGATCGGCACGACGATGTTGCGCGTCTTGCTCACCATCGACCGGATGGCCGGGTCCTTGGCGTAGCCGTTGACCAGCTCGTACGCCCATTCCATGACGTGCTCGCCGGCCGGCCACTCCCGGGCGTGGTGCACGCCCATGGTGAAGTTGACCGGCTTGCCGTCGGTCACGTTCTTGACGTCGGTGGCGATTTCGACGCCGACGACGTCCCGGCCTTCCCACGTCGATTCCGGCATGGTGAACGCCGAGACCAGGCCCGGGTTCTTGCGGGCCAGTTCCTTCATCTCGTAGTTGTACTCGTAGAGGTGCCGGTAGCTGGTGCGCCCGGACGGCAGCGCCGAAGCGGCGGTCTTCGCGACGTACTGGCGGTCGGTCTTCGCGTCCTGGACGGACTTGGCCGACAGGTCCGCCTCGATGACCTTCGACTTGAAACCGCTGTTCTTGAGCGTCTGGCGGTCGGCGTCGCCGGCGAGGACGACCTCGACCCCGGTCGCGTCACCCTTCTCCGTGACGTCGAGGCCGAGAGCGGTCAGCTTGTTCTTGTCGGCGCGCGTGGGCGTCTCGACGCGGACGAGCTCCGCACGCTGAGCCGCCGCGGCTGCGCCGGTCGGCGTGCCCTGCGGGGTCAGCGCCAGGAAGTCGACCCCCAGCTGGACCTGGCCGGCCGAGCCGCCGTATCGGCAGCCCTGGACGACGAGTTCCTGCCCCTTCTTCACGAAGCTTTCGGCGAGTTCGTGGCTGCGCAACGCCGCCGAAGCGGCGACCACCGCACCGGTGGCCTTGTCGAAGACGGCGACGTCCCAGTCACCCTCCGCGCCCTGCGCCTTGAGCCGCGCCTGGACCAGACCGTCCACGGTGGACGTCAGCTCGCGGCGGTCGGTGCCCGAAGTGCCCTTGGGCAGCAGTTTCGCGAAGCACGAGCGCGCCACCGACTTGTCGGCGCGCAGGATGTTCTGCGCCGCGCCCGCCGTGCCGGACGGCAGCGCGACGAACGTTCCGGCCAGTGCGACGGCCGAAGCCAGCATCACCAGCCGTCTTGGTGAATTCCCCACAGGAAGCGACCTCCTTGACCGAGACCGGCACGCACGGACGTACCGGAACCGAGCGACCATAATGGAGGAAATCCGGCCGCGGACACCGCCGTAAGTCGTACAGCGTTCAACGCCCGCGCTCCTTTCACGGGGAGTTCAACCACCGGTCGGCTACTGTCGGTTCATGGTCACAGTCCCTGCGCGACGGGTGTCGGTCGCGGTCTCGCTGACGGGCATTGCGGCCTTGGTGATCGGTGCCGGCCTGGTGCTGTTGCTGCAGGTCATCCCGCCGACGGACGAAATCAGCGTCACCCGCCGCACGATCAGCGAGTACGGCCTGTCCGACCACAAGTGGGTCTTCGACCTCGCGGTGGTCCTGGTCGCCCTCGGCTCGGCGGCCGGGCTGGCGGTCCTGCGCGGCCAGCGCCGGCTCCCGGTGCCCGCGGCCGTCCTGGGGACACTGTGGACGGTCGGGCTGCTGGTCATCGTGGCGTTCCCCAAACCGGACTGGGCCACGGTCTCCCGCGCGGACTTCGGCGGCACGCTGCACCGGATCGCGAGCGTGGTGGCGTTCGTGGCGCTGCCGCTGGCGGTCCTGGTCGCGGCGCGCACGGCGTTCCCCTCGTCGCCCGGGCGCCGCCGGCTGGCGATCGTGCTGGCGGTGGCCTCACTGGGCTGGTTCGCGGTGATCCTGGGCGCGGTGGTGGTCGCCGCCGCGGAAGACGGCCGCTGGTGGACGTTGATCCCGCTCGGCCTGGTGGAACGCGGGATGGCGCTGACGGAGCTGGTCGCCTTGGGCGTCTTGCTGGCGCCGGTCGGGGCGAGGTCCGGGCCGCGGCGATAACCTACAGTGTAGGTACGCCGACCGGAGGGGATGTCATGACCGGAGCCCTGTCCTGGACGAAACCCGTAGTGCGCTGGGGCCTCGGCCACGCACTCCCCCGGACCGTGCTGCGGCGCGAGGCCAAGCGCGGTGACCTGCAGGGCCGCATGGTCGTCGCCGCGGCCGAGGGGCGGGACCTGACCGGCCTGTTCGAGGAGATCCGCGGTGCCGGCCCGCTCGCGCGCACCCGGTTCGGCTGGATGACCACCACGCACGCCGCCGTCCGGGAGGTCCTGGCCAGCGAAGACTTCCGCGTCGGCGTCATCGGCTCGGACGGCTCCGCGCTCGGCCGGCTCGTGGAGTGGTCGGCCGGCGAGCACCTGCACCCGGTGCGGCCGCCGTCGCTGCTGGCCGTCAACCCGCCCGAGCACACCCGGTACCGCAAGCTGGTCACCGGCGTGTTCACCGTGCGCGCGGTCGAGCAGCTGCGCGGCCGGGTGCAGGAGATCGCCGACGGCCTGCTCGACGGGCTCGACCCCAGCGCCCCGATAGACCTGGTCGAGTCCTACTGCGGGCTGCTGCCGGTGACGGTCATCAGCGAGATCCTCGGCGTGCCGCCGTCCGACCTCGGCAAGGTGCTTTCGCTCGGCGCGGCCGCCGCACCCAGCCTCGACCTCGGGCTCGGCTGGCGCACGTTCCGCCACGTCGAGACCGCGCTGGCCGAGTTCGACACCTGGCTCGGCGAGCACCTCGACCACCTGCGCCGCCACCCCGGCGACGACCTGTTCAGCAAGCTCGTCGCCGCCCGCGACGGCGGTGTCGGCCTCACCGAGACGGAGCTGAAGTCCACCGCGGGCCTGGTGCTGGCGGCCGGCTTCGAGACGACCGTCAACCTGCTCGGCAGCGGCATCGCGCTGCTCGCGGCCGATCCCGGGCAGCTCGCGGTGCTGCGTGAACGGCCGGAGCTGTGGGCCAACACGGTCGAGGAGGTGCTGCGGTACGACCCGCCGGTGCTGCTGACCGGCCGGGTCGCCACGCGCGCGACCGAGGTCACCGGGGTTCCGCTGCCCCGCGGCGCGCTGGTCACGACCGTGCTGGCGGGCGCGAACCGCGACCCCGGGGTGTTCGCCGACCCGGCCGTCTTCGACGTCACCCGCGACGGAGCGCGCGACCACGTGTCGTTCGGCGCCGGCCGCCACCACTGCCTGGGGGCGTCGCTGGCGCGCATGGAGGGGGAAATCGGGCTGCGCACGATCTTCGACCGGTTCCCCGGCCTGCGCGTGCTGCCCGGCGGCCGCCGCCGGTCGACGCGCATCCTGCGCGGTTACGAGAACCTCCCCGCGGTGCTCACCCTGTGACGACCCGGCGGGGCCGGCCGCCCCAGGGCGTCTTGTCGCGCGAACGGATCCTGCTCGCCGGGCTTGCGCTGGTCGACGAGGAAGGCCTGGAGGCCGTCAGCATGCGCAAGCTGGCGCGGCGCCTCGGCGTCGACCCGATGAGCCTGTACAACCACGTCGACGGCAAGGACGCGCTGCTGGACGGGATCGCCGAGGTCCTGCTCGCCGCGATCCCCGAGCCGCCGGCCGGGGCGGACCTGCGGGAGACGATGTCGGCGCTGGCGCACGGGTTCCGGGCCGCGCTGCTCGACCACCCGCGGGCGGCCCCGCTGGTGCTGACCCGCCGGCTCGCGTCGATGACGGCGCTCGCGCCGGTCGAGGCGGTGCTCGCCCCGCTGCTCGCGGCGGGTTTTCCGCCGGACCGCGCGGTGCACGGGCTCCGCGCGGTGCTGGCGTTCCTCATCGGCACGCTGATGCGCGAGGTCGAGGCGGCGCCGACGTTCGGCGGCAGCGTCCAGCGGCTCGCGGACCTCGAGCGGTCCGGCCTGCCCGCGGTCGCCGTGGCGGCGCCCTACCTGGCGGTGTGCGACCACGAAGCGGAGTTCGAGTTCGGGTTGCGGATCATGCTCGACGCGCTGGGCGAGCCCTAGCGGATCCGTTCGTGCAGCGCGGCCATCCGCCGGTCGAGGTCGGCCGCAGTCCGGGCCGCGGCCGCGAGTTCGCCGGCGAAGTCGGCCGGGACGCTGTCGCGGTACTTGTAGGAGAGCTTGTGCTCGACCGCGGCCCAGAAATCCATGGCGATGGTGCGCAGCTGGACCTCGACCTTGACCTTTTCGACGCGGTCGGAGAGGAAGACCGGGATCCGGACGATGAGGTGCAGGCTGCGGTAGCCGTTCGCCTTCGGCTTGGCGATGTAGTCCTTGGTGCGCAGCAGCTCGACGTCGTCCTGCGCGGTGAGCATCCGGGCGACCTCGTGGACGTCGGAGACGAACGGGCAGACGACCCGGATTCCGGCGATGTCGTCGAGGACGTGCGCGGCCGACACCCAGTCGCCGCCGAGCCCCCGGCGGCGCACCTTTTCCTTGATGGCCTCCGGCCGCTTCACCCGGCTGGTGATGTGCTCGATCGGATCGTGCTGGTGGACGAAGTCGAACTCCTCGCTGAGGATCCGCAGCTTCGTCATCAGCTCTTCGATGGCGAACTTGTACATCAGCAGGAATCGCGGAAGCTGCCCGGCGACGGCGAGCTCGTCGGCCGCCTCGCGCAGGTCCTCGGCCGCCGGGTCGGTGGTCACTGAAGCCTCGTGCTGTCGTCGGTCGTCGGGTGCGGGACCCAGGTTACTGGGGTGCACAGGGTGAACGAACGACGGCGGCCAGAAGTTCCCGAGGGTCACCGGATCGGGTGGCGAAGTGACGGAGGGTGTGCACCGGCCCGCTTCCGGTGCACACCCTCCTGGCCTCACTTGCCGGCGGTGGCGGTCGCCTTTTGAGCTGCTTCGGCGACGCACTTCTCCGCGACCGCGGCGGCTTGCTTCGCCGCGTTGGCCTGGTTCTTGTTCTTGTTCTTGTTTTCGGTCTTGTTCTCGGCCTTGTTTTCGGCCGTGGCGGTGTTCTGCTGCTCGGCGGCGGCCCCGTTCTGGTCGGCAGCGCCGGCCTGGGCAACGCACTCGAGGACGGCCGCGCAGTCCTGCTCGGCCGCGGCGGCGTTCTGGGCCGCGTCCTGCTGGTCGGCCATGCCGTTTTCGTTGGCCGCGCCGTTTTCGTTGGCTGCGCCGTTCGGCTCGGCAGCGCCCTTCTGCTGCGCCATGCCGTTCTGGTCGGCCATGCCATTTTCGTCGGCCATGCCGTTGCCGCCGGCCATGCCGTTCTGCTTGGCGGCACCCTTCTTGTCGGCCATGCCGTTCTGCTCAGCGGCACCGTTCTGCTTGGCCGCGCCGTTCTCGCCGGCCATGCCGTTCTGCTCGGCGGCACCGTTCTGCCCGGCCATGCCGTTGCCGTGGGCCATGCCGTTCTGGTCGGCCATGCCGTTGGCGTCGGCGGCTCCCGCGGCCTGCGCCACGCACTTCTCGACCACACCGCAAGCCAGGGCCGCCGCGTCGGCCTGGGCGGCCACTTCCTGGGCGGCCTTGGCGTTCTTCTCCGCGGCCTTGTTCTTCTTGGCTTTGCCGTTGGCGGCGGCGGATCCGTCCTGCGCGTCGGCTTCCTGGCCCGCCATCCCCTTCTGGCCGGCCATATCCCGCTCGCCGGCCATCCCGTTCTGATCCGCCGTGCCGTTCTCGCCGGCCATTCCGTTCCCACCGGCCATCCCGTTCTGGCCGGCCATACCCTGCTCGCCGGCCATCCCGTTTCCGCCGGCCATCCCGTTCTCGCCCGCCATGCCGTGCTCGGCGGCCTTGCCGTTCTTCGCCTTACCGTCACCCTCGGCCGCGTTCCGGCCGGCTTGCTTCTTCTCCGCGGCCTTGTCCTGCCGGCCGGCCTGGGCCACCGCCGCGCACTCGGCCGCCACCGCGTTCGCCGCCACCGCTCCGTCGCAGCCCGCTGCTGCCCGGCGTTGCTTGATCTGGTCCACCACCGCCTGGCGGTTGGCTATCCTCGCCGGCGATTGGGCGTCCGGGGCCGCCTGCTGGCCCGCGATGAACGTCAGGTTGTTCTGCAACGCCGTGTCCAGGCCACCGCAGCTTTCCGTGGCCGCGTTGCTCGCCGGGCTGCTGAGCGCGATCGCCGTCGCGGTCGCTCCCGCGACTCCCAGCAGCGCGACCAGCCCGATCGTCGCCGGTTTGCGGTGTCGTCCGGTACTGCGCACGTGGGGCATCGAGCCCCTCCTCTCTGGTCGCCACCTCACCGGGACACACGGCACCACGCCGGGAATGGTTCACCGGAAAGAAAAAACGACCAGAGAGTGTCCACTGTGGACCAAGAGGGTGCAGCTCACCCGGAGCCGGCGGTCCGCCGGTCCGGTTCCTGACTACCAGGGCCGGGGTTAGCGCGAGGTAAAGGCTCAGCCCAGTCCGGCCAGCTGCGGCACGGCCGGTGCCATGCCTTCGATCCACGCGGCCGGCGAACCCGTTGTCGGCGTGACGATCGCCTGCTGGATGCCGAGCTTCGCGTAGTCCTCCATCGAGCGGACGAAGTCGTCGCGGGTTTCCGGTGTCGGACGCGGGTTGTTGGCCAGGACCGTCTTGCGGATCTCGTCGTAGTCTCGGCCGACGTCGTCGCAGTGGCGGCGCAGCACGTCCAGCTTGTGCTCGACGTCCGACGGCGAAGAAGCGAACAGGTTGCACGCGTCGCCGTACTGGGCGACGAGCCGCAGCGTCTTGCGCTCGCCGGCGCCGCCGATGAGCACCTTCGGCCGGCTGATCGGCTGGGGCGCGCACAGCGTCTCGGCGAGCTGGTAGTGCTTGCCCTCGAACGGGCCGTTGTCCGCCGGGTCCCACATCTGCCCGCAGATCCGCAGCGTCTCCTCCAGCCGCTCGAACCGCTCGGCGACCGGCGGGAACGGCACGCCCATCCCCCGGTGCTCGCGCTCGAACCACGCCGCGCCGATGCCCAGCGCCGCCCGGCCGCCGGAAAGGACGTCGAGGGTGGTGACGATCTTCGCGAGCAGGCCGGGGTGCCGGTAGGTGACGCCGGTGACGAGCAGGCCGAGTTCGATCCGGGACGTGTGCGCGGCGAGGAACCCCAGCGTCGTGTAGCCCTCCAGCATGTTGGCCTCGGCGGGCAGGCCGGTGGGCTCGATCTGGAAGTAGTGGTCCATGAAGGACAGCCAGGTCGCCCCGGCCTCCTCCGCCGCGGCGCCCACCCGGGCGAGCTCACCGGCGATGGCGGTGGTCCCGCCGTCGATGTCGAAGATGGGAAGGTGGAAACCGAGCTCCATGAAGCATTCTCCTGACGATTCGGTCGGCGTGACCTCACGCTAGAGGCTGGAGCGCGCTCCAGGTCAAGCCACGGACACCGGCGCGGCGCAACGTCTTCGGGAAGCTCAGGCCCGGTAGTCCTCGAACTCCCAGAGTCCGTACCGGCTCAGCTTCGCGGTGACCTCCGCCCAGTCCGCGCCGGTGCAGCGGGCGACCAGGTCGTCGAAGTACGCGACCAGCGCGGGCCAGTCGAAGCGGTCGACGATCACGTGGTGGCGGCCCGAGATCGGCCCGCCGCGGGCCTGTTCGGCCAGCCACCCGGGGCTGCAGACCTCGAAGTCGAACGATTCCTCGCCCGGCTCCCCGGCCGGCCCGGCGATCAGCTGGACCAGGAACATGAACCGCCCGGGATCGTCCGGGACGTAGGTCGCCGGCTCGATGTCCGGGGTGAGCAAGTACCGGATCTCGGCCCGGGCGTCCGTCGTCATGGGGTCAGTGTGCCGGTGGCCGTCGCCAGGAACTGCGCCACCTCGGCCGGATCGCCGCCGCCCGTCGTCACCGGGACGCCCGCCGTGCGCAGGCGGTCCGCGAACTCCGCCGATTTGCGGCCGCCCACGATCAGGAACGGCGGGGCGCCCGTGCCCGGGTACGTCAGCGGGCTCGCCTCGCGCAGGGTCGCCGGGGAACGGCCCAATGCCGCCAGCACCGACGCGCGGGTGAGCGGGTCCTGGCCCGCGAGGTCGAATTCGGCCGGGGCGTCGATCGCCGCCACCGCGCGGACCTCCGGCGTTCCGGCCACCCCGAGCAGGGACGCCAGCGTGCCACCCGCGCCCGTCCCGACCGCCGTGATCCGGGCCGGGTCGAGGTCCAGCTCCGCCGCGTGGGCCTCGAGGAACCGGACCGCGCAGCGAGCGTCGTCCAAGGGAGCCGGCCAGCGGGCGGCGGGGGCGAGGCGGTAGTCGATCGCGGCGACGGCGAATCCGCGGGCCGTCAGTGCGTCGCGCAGCGGCCCGAGCCGCGACCCCGCCAGCAGCGCGCCCGGCCCGGTGGGCCTGCGGTTGCCCGCGATCAGGCCGCCGCCGTGCAGGAACAGCGCCACCGGGGCGCCACGCGCGGCCGGGCGGGTGAGGTCCATTTCGAGGGGAATCCCGTCCGCGCGGCAGTATTCGACGGTGCTGCCGTCGAGCAGGGTCGAGGCGGCCGGGCTGGTGATGCGGTCGCCGGCCGCGATGGTGCCCGCGGTGCCGGCCGCGAGCACCAGCAGCAGCACGGGGAACAGCACGATCCACGCCGCCACCCGCCGCGGCGCCGACGGCCGCGGGTGCGCTCCCCGCCGTGCCACGACCAGGAACCCGAAGACGGCGATGACCTGCAAGGCGGCCGCGAGGTAATCGGTGAAGCCGAGGACGGTGTCCGCGGGCTGCCACGGGTCGAGGCGGGTCAGCAGCCCGAGCGGCCGACTCGCGACCCACAGCGCGAGGCCGGCGGCCGCGGTGACCGCCGCGGCGTGCGCGGTCTTGCGCGTCGGCCACCCGAAAACGGCGACGAAGGCGATGAATTCGACCACCGCGAACAGGGCGAACAGCATCGCGTAGAACTGCCAGAGCCGCCAGAGGCCCGCCACCGAAGCGGCCGGGATCAACGCACCGCCCAGGGCCGCGAAAGCGGCCGTGACCAGCACCGGACCGCGCCGCAGCGGCGGTGGTCCGAGGTAGCGGGCGGTCGTCGACGGGCGGCGTGTGCCGGGGTACCCGTCGACGACCTTCATGCCGCCAGTGTCACCCTGGTTTCGCGAACGCGCACCTACTTGCGGGCCGCCGTGTAGTTCCGGAACAGCAGGTAGGTGTCGAGGATGTCGGACGACGCGCTCTGGACCGACCGGTAGATCCCCCACTTCGGGCGGACGTAGTCACCCTGGTCGGGGAGGTTCACGTTGCTCATGCTGCCCTGTGCGGCGACCGGCGCACCCGACCCGGTGCCGTTGCGGATGACGCAGGCCGCCTTGCCCTTCGAGCCCGGCGTGAACGTCCACTCGATGGTGATCCACTTGTCCCGCAGCGGCGCCAGTTCCGTGGCCGCGATGCTCGGCGAACCCGAGTTGGCGTACGCCCGGGCGTTGAGCATTTCCTTGCTGCCGCTGCGGGTCAGGTCGAGCGTCACCCACGGCCCGCCGTTGGTCGACGGCGTCTTCGTCTGGAAGATGTGGGTGAACTTGCTGGTGCCGTGCAGCGAGGCCGGGAGGTACATCTCGTAGGAGAGCGTCCAGGTCTCGCCGTTGTGCATCTTCAACGTCGTGCCGTTCTGCACCATGCCCTTCGATTCGGTGCGCTGGCGGTCGCCGCCGCCGGTCGTGTCGCGGTCGTCCTTCCAGATGTTGAACCGGTAGTGGTCGCCTTCGACGACGACGTACTTGCGGTCGGGGTGGTGGTGGCCCCGGTCGGCTTCGATGCCCTCGAAGGCCTTCAGGCCGTCGGCGGCGGGGTCCGGGTGCCACAGCGGGG
This sequence comes from Amycolatopsis sp. 505, assembly GCF_031625235.1. NCBI lineage: Bacteria > Bacillati > Actinomycetota > Actinomycetes > Pseudonocardiales > Pseudonocardiaceae > Amycolatopsis > Amycolatopsis sp. 505. The sequence continues at coordinate 108,994 of NZ_JACKQP010000011.1, read as the reverse complement.
CCGCGTGGGCGGGACCGGCGGCGCCCAGGACGATCGGGACGGCGAGAACGGAGGCGGCGAGCGAGCGCAAAGCCGTCCGGCGGGGGAATTCCGGCATCTTCGGCGTGTCCTTCCTGACGGAGTACGGCAGGGGTGCACATCGGCCGGCGGACGGGCCCGGAATCGGGCTGGTCATCCGATGTCTTGCGCTATGAACGCTAGAAGAGGCCTCGCCCTCTGTCAACGCCGACCCGGTTGCAGCCGCGGTTGGCCAAGAATTCATCGGACCGCTCACCGGCTCAGGCGTAGCACTCGGCCAGCGCGCCGAAGGCCGCCTTCGGCTCCCACGGGACGTCCGGGTACGTCTCCCCCGTACCCTCTTCCAGGACCTTCACCACGCCCCAGCTCGCCATGTCGAGGTCGGTCCGGGGATCGGCCCGGTGCACCAGCCCGTAGCAGACGAACGTGCAGGCGAAGGCCGCGTCGACGCCTTCCGCCGTGAAGATCTCCAGCAGTTCGCGCAGGTAGCGGGCCTGTTCCTGTTCGTCCCGGACGTAGTCGCCCGTCAGCCGGACCGGGACGTCGTCTTCGTACTCGAGGATTTCGCCGCAGCGGGCGCCGAGATCGGCCGCGCCCCGGTAGGGCGTCACGCCGAACTCCGTGATCGCCACCGGTTTGCCCGCCGCGACCAGGCTCCGGACGCCCTGGCGGTAGATGTGCTCCACCTCCTTCGAGCGGTGCGCGTCCACCGACACGATGTCGAACGGCGTCCAGTCGACGCGCTCCAGCGGAATCGCCGCGTAGGTGACGCGGCCACCGAACCGGGCGCGGACCACCTCGGCCGCGCGGTACAGGAACGCGTTGACCCGCTCCGGCAGCCCGGCCACCAGTTCCCTCGACGCCAGGAGGTTGTCCAGGCGCTCGGTGATGCTGCCGCCCGGCAGGAAGCCGTGGCAGAACAGGCTCAGCTCGGCGCCGGTGACGAAGACGATCTCGGCGCCCGCCTCGCGGAGGCGTTCGGCCCGCGCGGCGCCGTCGGCGAAGAGGTCCAGGAGGTCCTCCGGGCCGAGGTCCCACGGGAACGGCGAGAACCACACCTCCAGCCCCAGCGCGGCCGCCTCGCGCGCGGCGAACTCAATCCGGTCCAGGTCGGTGCCGATCAGCCGCACCGCCGTGCAGTGCAGGTCGTCGCGGATGATCGCCAGCTCGCGGCGGACCAGGCCGGGGTCGAACGGGCGGTTGACGCGCCCGCGGACCTCGAGCCCCGTGTCGTAGCCGATCCCCTTGGCTCGCATGTCTTCCTCCCAGATTTAAGGTACGGTCCGTACCGTACCGTAGGATGGTGCCATGGCGACACCGAAGACCCGGCGCCGGGGCACCGAGCTGGAAGAGGCGATCCTGCGCGCGGCGGCGGCCGAGCTCGCCGAGGCCGGCTACTCCGGCCTGACCATGGAACGCGTCGCCCAGCGCGCCGGGACCAACAAGAACGCGATCTACCGCCGCTGGCCGAACCGCGCCGCGCTCGGCGTCGCCGCCTACCGCCACCTCGCCGAGGACACCCTGAAGCCACCCGACACCGGCAACCTCCGCGAAGACGCGCTGACGCTGCTGCGGGCGATCAACTGCGGTCAGACTTCGCCCGCCGCGCGCGCCCTTCGCAGCCTCCTCACCGGCGTGGGTGACGAACCCGAACTCCGCGAGCAGCTGCACGAACAGGCCGCTTCCGGCGGAACCGCGGCCTGGCTGACCGTCGTCGAACAGGCGGTAGCGCGCGGGCAGGCCCGGCCGGAGGCCCTGAACCCGCGCGTGGCCACCGTGGCTCTCGTGTTGCTGCGCAACGAATACCTCACGCACGGACTGACCACAGTGGCCGATGACATCCTGGTCGGGATCGTCGACGACGTCTATCTGCCGCTGGTGCGCGCGTGACCGGCCGCCTGGCACGCGACGAGAAGATCGCCGCCGCCTTGGCGGAAGCCGGCGACGACCTCCTGACCAAGGCACGTCCGCTCGGCACCGGCATCGGCGGCTCGTCCTGGCTGCTGCAGGTGGCCGGCGAGCCTGTCTTCGTCAAGCGCGTCCCGCTCACCGCCGTCGAACTCGCGAACCCGCACTCGACGGCCGACCTCTACGGGCTGCCGCTGTGGTCGCACTACGGCGTCGGGTCCGCGGGCGGCGGAGCCTGGCGCGAGCTGGAAGCACACCTGATGACGTCCGCCTGGGTCCGCGGGGGCGAATGCGAAAACTTCCCGCTCCTGCACCACTGGCGGATCCGGCCGGGCCTGCCGCGCCCGCAGGCCGACATCGAGGCCGACGTCGCGTTCTGGCACGGCGACCCCGGCGTGCGACGGCGGCTGGAAGCGCTGGCCGGCTCCGGCACCGACCTCGTGCTGTTCCTCGAGTACCTGCCGCACAGCCTCGCCGATTGGCCCGGGGACGACCTGCCGCTCGAAGAAGACCTGCGGCACATCACCGATTTTCTGGCCACGAAAGACGTCCAGCACTTCGACGCGCACTTCGCCAACATCGTCACCGACGGCGAACGGCTCCACCTCACGGACTTCGGCCTGACCGTGGCCGCGAGCTTCGACCTCTCGGACGCCGAAGCGGAGTTCCTCGCCGACCACGACGGCCACGACCGGGCCTACGTCCTGACCCACCTCGTCAACCGGGTCGTCCGCGGTCTGCGCGCCCGGCCGGATGCCCGCGCTCGCAACGACTTCGTCCGCGCGTGCGCCGCCGGCGAGGTGCCGGACCAGGCGCCGCTGCTGCGCCGGTACGCCCCGCTCGCCGCCGTCGTCAACGACTTCTACTTCGCCCTCCACACCGAGAGCCGGAAGACGCCGTACCCACGGGAAGCGATCGCCGAGCAGCTGGCCCGCCATCCGCACGGCTCTTGACCACCGGGACCGCGCCGACCTAGAGTCAGCGTACCCGAATCATGTTAACGTTAACATGCGCAGGCCTCGAAGGAACCGACAACGATGAAGTTGTTCTCCCCGCGCCGTTTCGGCGTCGTGCTGGCCGTCGCGGCCGCACTCGTCCCCCTCGGCGGTGCCGGCGCCGGTGCGGCGCCCTCCGCCGACACCGGTACCGGCCTCCGCGCCGCCGCGAGCACGCTGTCCGTGCCCGACATCGACGACGTCCGTGGCAACCTCACACTGCCGGCGAGCGGCCCGGACGGCACGCGCGTCACCTGGACGTCGTCCGCGCCGTCGGTGATCACCCCGACCGGTGAGGTCACCCGGCCGGCGACCGGCGCCGCGCCCGCGAAGGTCGTCCTGACCGCGAAGGTGAGCCTCGGCCGTGAGAGCACCACCCGGCGGTTCACCGCCACCGTCGTCCCCAAGCCCGCGCAGGAACCCCTGGCCGGCTACAGCTTCTTCTACTTCACCGGCGAAGGCACCTCCGACGGCGAGCAGATCTACTCGGCCCTCAGCAACGGCAACGACCCGCTGAACTGGACCGAGCTCAACAACGGCCGGCCGGTGCTCAAGTCGAGCCTGGGCGAGCTGGGCGTGCGCGACCCGTTCATCCTGCGCTCCCCCGACGGCGACAAGTTCTACCTGCTCGCCACCGACCTGCGGATCTACGCCGGCCGCGGCTGGGACGCCGCCCAGCGGACCGGCAGCCGGTCGATCATGGTCTGGGAGTCGACCGACCTGGCGCACTGGTCGCGCCAGCGCAGCGTCCAGGTGTCCCCGCCGACCGCGGGCAACACCTGGGCCCCGGAGGCGTTCTGGGACGCCAAGCGCGGCACGTACGTCGTCTACTGGGCGTCGAAGCTGTACGCCGAGAACGACCCGAACCACCTCGGCGACAGCTACAACCGGATGATGTACGCGACCACGCGCGACTTCCACACCTTCAGCGCGCCGCAGGTCTGGATCGACCCGGGCTACTCGGTGATCGACTCGACGGTCATCAAGAACCAGGGCACCTACTACCGGTTCACCAAGGACGAGCGCAACAACACCTCCTCGACGCCGTGCAGCAAGTTCATCACCGAGGAGAAGGCCACCGACCTGCTCGACCCGCACTACGGCTTCGTCGCCGACTGCCTCGGCAAGGCCACCGCGACCAGCCCCGGCCTGTCCGCGGGCGAGGGCCCGACCGGGTTCAAGTCCAACACCGAGAACAAGTGGTACCTGTTCATCGACGAGTTCGGCGGCCGCGGTTACGTCCCGTTCGAGACCACCGACCTCGACTCGGGCAAGTGGACGATGTCGACCGGCGCGCACCTGCCCGCGTCGCCGCGGCACGGCACCGTCCTGCCGGTCACCCAGGCCGAGATGAACCGCCTGAGCGCACCGCCGGTGCCGCCGAAGGCCGACGCGAAGGGCCTGGTCGCGCACTGGCCGCTCGACGCGAAGTCCGGCACGGTCGCGGCCGACACCACCGGCCACGGCTACGACGGCGCCTTGGCCGGTGACGTCAGCTGGAGTGACGGCGCGCTGGCCTTCGGCGGCAAGAACGGGCACGTCCAGCTGCCGAACAACCTGCTCACCGGCGCCTCGGCGGCCACCGTGTCGGCCGACGTCCTGGTCGAGGAGAACCAGCAGACGCCGTACTTCCTGTGGGGGCTGGGCAACACGGCCAAGGACGGGACCGGCAACGGCTACCTCTTCACCACCGGCGGTACGGCGAGCGGCGGCTTCCGCGGCGCCATCGCCACCGGCAACTGGACCACCGAGCAGGCGGCGGACTCCGGCGGCGGGCTGCCGCGCGGGGTGTGGAAGAACGTGACGCTCACCGTCGGCAACGGCGTGGAGGTGCTGTACCTGGACGGCGTCGAGGTGGGCCGCAACGCGAACGCCACGATCAAGCCGGCGGACCTCGGCGGCGGCGTCACGGCGGCGAACTACCTCGGCCGGTCGGTGTACGCCGGCGACAAGACCCTGACCGGCAAGATGAAGGACGTGCGGCTGCACAACCGGGCGCTGTCCGGGCCCGAGGTCGCCACGCTCCCGTCGAACAGCACCGCGATCCGCTCGGTGCAGCTCGACGCGCTCAAGACACCGGCCGTCATCGACGCCGGGGCCGGGACGGTCGTGCTGCCGGTCAAGCCGGGCACCGACCTGCGCCGGCTCGCGCCGAAGTTCGGCTTGGCGCCGGGGGCCACCATCAGGCCGGACAACGGGAAGCCGGTCGACCTCGGCTCGCCGAAGCAGTTCACGGTGACCGGCGCCGGCGGCGACCGTCGCGTGTGGACGGTCGAGGCGCACGAGGTGCGCAGCCCGGTGCTGCCCGGCTACCACGCCGATCCGAACATCGTCGCGTTCGGCGACACCTATTACCTCTACCCGACCACCGACGGCTTCGACGGCTGGAGCGGGACGAAGTTCTCGGCGTGGTCGTCGAAGAACCTCGTCGACTGGACGGACGAGGGCGTCATCCTCGACCTCGGCAAGGACGTCGGCTGGGCCGACAAGAACGCCTGGGCGCCGACGATCGCGAAGCACGGCGGGAAGTACTACTTCTACTTCTGCGCCGAGGCCAAGATCGGCGTCGCGGTGAGCGACTCCCCGACCGGCCCGTTCGTCGACTCCGGCAAGCCGCTGATCGCGAAGAACCCCGACGGCGGCCAGGCCATCGACCCGGCGGTGTTCCTCGACCACACCGGACAGCCGTACCTGTACTGGGGCAACGGCAACGCCTACGTCGTCCCGCTCAACGCCGACATGGTGTCCTACGACAGCGCGAAGATCACCCGCCTGACCGGCCTGAACGACTTCCGCGAGGGGCTGTTCACGGTGGAGCGGAAGGGCACGTACTACCTCAGCTGGTCCATCGACGACACCCGCAGCCCGGACTACCGCGTCGGCTACGCCACGGCGCCGAGCCCGACCGGGCCGTTCACCAACCGCGGCCTGCTCCTGAGCAAGGACGCCCACCTGGGTGTCCTCGGCACCGGGCACAGCTCGATGCTGCAGGTCCCGGGCACCGACGACTGGTACCTCGCCTACCACCGCTTCGGCATCCCGGGCGGCGACGGCACCCACCGCGAGACGACGATCGACAAGCTGACGTTCCGCCGCGACGGCTCGATCGCCCCGGTCGTCCCGACGCTGGAAAGCGTGCGGCCGCAGCGGATCCCGTGGCACTGCGGGGCGGTCCGGGCAACCTGAGCCCGGGTGGGCCACCCGTCCGGGTGGCCCACCCGATGCGGTGAGACGGAGATCACCAGCGGCGGCGTTTACCCCGGCCTGCCCGGGGTAAACATCCGCCGTTCGGGTTGCTTCACTGCTTTCCGCCTCAGGAGTCGTTTGATGACCAGCGTCCTGACCGACAACCTCGGGAACTCGCGTCCGGTGCCCCGGCCGCGCCCGCGTCCGGTCACGTCCGACACGCTCGCGGAACTCGGTCGCCTCGCCGCGCTGGCCGAGCTCGCCCGGCGCTCCTCGCCGTCCCTGATGCACCACGCGATCCTCGCCGGAACCTCCCCCGCCACGGTGGCGGCGGCCGCGAAGGTCGACGTCGCCGAGGCGCACATCCGCTGGCACGAATGGGCCGACACGGCGGTCGGCCGCGACGAGTACCTGCGCGTGCACACCGCGTTCGCCGAAGCCGTCGTCGCCCGCCACGAGGCCTTGGAGGAAGACCTGTGCCCGTGACCACCGAAGAGACGACCCTGGCCGACCTGGCCGCGCTCGGCGACGCGGCCACCGAGCTGCTGGCGGAGATCAGCGAGCAGCTGGCGACGGTGGCCTCACGGCGCTGAGGCCGGCCAGCGCCGCCACACGGCGACGTGCAGGATGACCGCCAGGCTGAGCGCGTTCAACGTCGTGTGGGCGGTCCACGCGCCGACGAGCCTCTCCGGCACCGCGGCCCACCGCGCCACCGGCGGGAGGAGCGTGGCCAGCGCGGCCGTCAGCAGGACCACCGGCAAGCTCACCCGGACCGCCGGCCCCGCCTCGAAGAGCATCGCCACGACGAGCACCGACGCGATGGCCGAACCCGCGACCGTCGGCGGCACCCAGAACGTCGCCCCCGCGCAGGCGACGACCACACCGTGGGCCGTCGCCAGGCGGACCGCGCGGCGCCGGATCCGCGCGAACGGCCGGCCGCGCAACGCGACGAAGAAGATCATCTGCCAGGCGCCCAGCACGGCGGAAAACGCGGCGTAGTCCTCCCCCGGCACCACGCCGGTCGGGACCAGGCCCAGGTAGAGCCCCAGCCCGGCGACCCAGCACAGCGCCAGCGCCGCGGCACCCGGCCAGTGCGTGCCGCGGCCGCGGAGGGGCCGGCCCTCGCCGACCAGGGTCAGCTGGAGCATCAGGGTGAAGATGCCCGCGGCCAGCGGCACCGTGTCCCGGCCGAGCCGGGCCAGCACCACGCCCCCGGCCGCGACGAGGGCCGTGTCGGACACGCCCGTCCAGCCGCCGCGCAGCAGGGTGCCGGGCCAGTCCGCCCACCAGAACGCGATCATCGCGACGATCGGCAGCGCGAAGGCGATCGGCGGGCCGAGCACCTCCAGCGTCCGCACCGGTCCGCCCACACCGGCCGCGAGCAGGACCGTCACCGGCAGGACGAACACCAGGCCGAGCAGACCCCGCCCGGGCTGCTCAGAGGACGTCATCGAGGCGGATCGGGAGCCGGTGGTGGCGCTTGCCGGTGGCGTGGTGGACGGCGTTGGCCACCGCCGCGGCGACGCCGACCATCGCGACCTCGCCGAGCCCCTTCACGCCCACCGGGTTGAAGCGCAGGTCGGGCTCGTCGACGAAGCCGACGTCGATGCGGTGGACGTCGGCGTTCACCATGACCGGGTACTCCTCCAGCGTGGCGTTGAGGAAGCCGCCGGAGTGCGGGTCGGGAAGGCTCTCCTCCCGCAGCGCGCCGCCGATGCCCCAGATCACGCCGCCGCGGACCTGGCTCGCCGCGGTCACCGGGCTCGCGACCCGGCCGCAGTCGACGACGCTGACCACCCGCGGCACGCGGATCCGGCACGTCATCGGCTCCACGCGGACCTCGACGAAGTGGGCGACCCAGCTGAACGTGCTGAACTCCGGGTAGACCGGGCCGGCGATGGCCAGGTGGCCGGACTTCGCCTGCCCGGCGGCTTCGGGCGGCTGCCCGGGCGCGATCGTGGTCGCTTCGACCTCGACCGGGTGCCCGATCCGCGTGACCGCCGCGGCGACGTCGACCGGGCCGGTGCCGGCGGCGTCGAGGTGCTTGCGCAGCTCCCGCAGTCCGGAGTGGACGGCGGGCAGCGCGGTCGCGGTGCCCCACGATCCCGCGGTGAGGTGCTGCGGCGCGTACCGGGTGTCGCCGACGCGGACTTCGACGTCCCGGACGGCGATTCCCAGGTCGTTCGCGACGAGCAGGGCGATCGCCGAGCGGATGCCCTGGCCCATCTCGTGGCCGTCGACGCCGACCGTGACCCGGCCGTCCGCGTGCGCGGTGAGGTGGGCGACGGCGGGGGCGATGTGGCCCGGGTAGGCGCCCGCGGCGACGCCCCAGCCGATCAGCGAGCCGTCGCCGGCGCGCATCGAGCCGGGCCGGGGGTCGCGGGCGGCCCAGCCGAAGTCTTCGGCGCCGCGGCGGAGGCATTCGGCGAGGAAGCGGGTGGAGAAGGGCCGCCCGCTGACCGGGTCGGTCAGCGTGTCGTTGGCCAGCCGCAGCGCGACCGGGTCCTGGCCGGTGGCGTACGCGAGTTCGTCGACCGCCGACTCGAACGCGAACATCGCCGAGCTTTCGAACGGCGCCCGCATGTAGCCCGGCGTCTGCACGTCGGTCTGCACCAGGCGGTGCCGGCCGCGGAAGGCGCCGAAGCCGTACAGCCGGGAGGTGACTTCGGTGTGCATCGCCGGGAACAGGTCGTGCCGGGACGTCTGCTGGTCGACCTCGTGCACGGCGCCGAGGATCCGGCCGGTCTCGTCCGCGCCGAGGCGCACGCGGTGGCGGGTGGCCGGGCGGAAGCTGCCGTTGTGGAACGTCTGGGTCCGGGTCAGGACCAGCTTGACCGGCCGGCCCAGGCGCCTGGCGACCAGTGCCAGCGGCGCCAGGTGCGGTTGCAGGGAGTTCTTCTGCCCGAAGCCGCCGCCGACGTACGGCGAGCGCACTTCCACGCAGGCCGGGTCGAGGCCGAGCTGCTGGGCCAGGCCGTGCCGGACCGCGGCGGCGTTCTGGGTGCCCTCGTGGACGACCAGGGTACCGCCGCGCCACTCGACGACGGCGCCGTTGAGCTCCATCGGGACCGCGTGCTGGGCGGCGTGCTCGTAGGTGCGGTCGATCCGGACCGGGCTCGCGTCGATCACGGCGTCGGCGTCGCCGACCTTGATGTCGGCGAGGAACGGCAGCGGGATCGCTTCTTCCTGCACGAGGGTGGTCGCACCCTCGGCGTCGAGGTGGACGGCGACCGGTTCGGGCGCGTAGTCGGCGGTGACCAGCTCGGCGGCCTCCGTCGCGGCGACCGGCGTCTCCGCGACGACCAGGGCGATCGGCTGGCCGCGGTAGGCGACGCGGTCGTCGAGCAGCGGCTGGAGGCTCTGGAAGGAGAAACCGCCGCCCATGATGAAGCCCGGGCCGCGCAGCTCCTCCTCGTCGAACCGGGTCACCACGAGCAGGACACCGGGCACGGCTTCGGCCGCGGCGGTGTCCACCCGCGACACACGGCCGCGGCCGATCCGCGCCGGGACGAGGGCCGCGTGGGCCAGGCCGTCCGGGACGCGGTCGGTGCCGTAGGCGGCCCGGCCGGTGACCTTTTCGACGGCGTCGGCTCGGGGCGTCATCGGGTGGCCCGCTCTCCGGCCGTGCGCACGGCGTCGGCGACCGTGCGGATGCCCAGCTCGATCCGGAATCCGTTGTGGGTGCCGGGACGCGCCCCGGCGAAGGCGATTTCCCCGGCGTGCCGGGCGTTTTCGGCGGTCAGCGGGGTGCCGCGCAGCACGCGTTCGGCCTCGGTGGCCCGCCAGGGGCGCGTGGCGACCCCGCCGAGCGCGATCCGGCAGTCGCCGACGACGCCGTCCTCGACGGTCAGGGCGACCGCCGCCGAGGCGAGGGCGAAGGCGTAGGACTCGCGGTCGCGGATCTTGAGGTAGGTCGAGCCGCGGCCGGCGGGGGTCGCCGGGACGCGGATGCGGAGGATCAGCTCGCCGTCGTCGAGGGTGTGTTCCCGGGTCGGGTCCTCGGGTTCGACGTGCAGCTCGTGGAGCGGAACGGTGCGTTCGCCGTGCGGGCCGGCGACGTCGACGACCGCGTCGAAGGCCAGCAGCGCGATCGCCCAGTCGCCGGGGTAGGTGGCGATGCAGGTGTCGCTGGTGCCGAGCAGCGCGTGGGTGCGGTCGTGGCCATCACGGGCGGCACAGCCGCTGCCGGGTTCGCGCTTGTTGCAGGGGAACTCGGGCCCGCCGCGGAAGTAGCCGCACCGGGTGCGCTGCAACAGGTTCCCGCCGACGGTCGCCATGTTCCGCAGCTGCTGCGACGCGGCACGCCACAGCGACTCGGCCAGGGCGGGATAGCCGTCCCGGACGGCCGGGTGGTCGGCGACGTCGGCCATCCGGGCCCCGGCGCCGAAGACGAGTTCACGTTCGTTCGTCTCGATCGTCGCCAGCTCGGGCAGCCGGTGCACGTCGACGACGGCCGGCGGGGTTTCGATGCCGAGCTTCATCAGGTCGTACAGCGTGGTCCCGCCGGCGAGGACCTTGGTGCCGGGCACGGCGTCGCGAAGAGCGTCGACGGCGGCGCTCAGGGTGTCGGGCGCGAAGTAGGCGAAGGGACGCATCAGCCCTCCCCCGCAGCTTGCCGGACAGCGGCGACGATGCCGGCGTAGGCGCCGCAGCGGCACAGGTTGCCGCTGAGGTACTCGCGGATCTCGTCGTCGTCGCGCGTGTGGCCTTCGGCGATGCAGGCGAGGCCGGACATGATCTGGCCGGGAGTGCAGTAGCCGCACTGGAGAGCGTCGTGGTCGACGAAGGCCTGCTGCAGCGGGTGCAGGGCACCATCGGGCCCGGCCACGCCTTCGATGGTGGTGACGTCCTGCCCGGCGGCCTGCACGGCGGGCGTCAGGCAGGAGACCACGCGGCGGCCGGCGAGGTGGACCGTGCAGGCACCGCAGTGGCCCTGATCGCAGCCCTTCTTGGTCCCGGTCAGCCCGAGCCGCTCACGAAGGACGTCGAGCAGCGACTCCCGCGGATCGACCCGCAACCGCACGGCCTCGCCGTTGACAGTCGCCTCGACGCTGGTTTCTGAAGTGGACACCCGCCGACGCTAACCGGCACTTGCCCGGCCGCGCTTTCCCGTGATTGCTGCCCGGGACGCCGTTTATTGCGCCCGTCCCGGAAGGGACGACACGCGTACCCCGGCGGACGACACGCGTACTCAGCCGGACGACACGGCCCACGCCCGCACCGGACGTCGTGTCGTCCGGGCAGGTACGCGTGTCGTCCGGCTGGGGACGGCGCTCATTGCTCGCTAGCCCCGCACCGCGGCCCGGTACGCCGAGGGCGAAAGCCCGATCTGGGCCCGGAACGCCGAAGCGAACCGCGACGGCGTCGCGAAGCCGCACGCCTGCGCGATCTCCGTCACCGACAGCTCGCCGCGCTCCAGGTGGCGGCAGGCCCGTTCGACCCGGATCCGGGTCAGGTAGCGGTACGGCGTCTGGCCGGTCGCCGTCTTGAACACGCGCAGGAAGTGGAACGGGCTCAGGTCCGCCGCGGCCGCCATGTCGGCCAGGGACAGCGGGAGGTGGTGGTGGTCCCGGATGAACTTCACCGCGCGGCGGGTGCGCTGGTCGTCGCGGCCGGGCTCGCGGGGCGGGGGCGCCGCCGCGTGGTGGGTCAGCAGGTGGACCGCCAGGAACGTGGCCGCCGATTCCGCGTACAGCTCGTCCGCGCCGGCGCGGGCCGCCGCGCCCAGGGCTCCCGCCACCGACGCCAGCACCGGGTCCCGGACCGCCAGGGCGTCCGGGCGGCCGAGGTGGTCCGCGTTGCGGCCCCAGAGCTCGAGGGCGGTGCGGTCGATCAGCGCGGCCGGCAGGTGGACGTGCGTGGTCAGCGTGCGGCCGTCGCCGCGCCAGCGGAGCCGGGCCGCGTGGCCGGGTGCGGTCAGGCCGATCGAGCCCGGCCCGTACTCCGCGCTGCGCCAGCGGCTGCCGTGGCGCGACTCGATCGTCTTGGTCCCCGCGCTGACCAGGACCAGGACCTGCTCGTCCACCGGCGGCAGGTCGAGCTCCGCTTCGACGACGTTGTCCAGCAGCCGCACGGCAAGCGAGGACCAGCGGCGGCCGAACCGCACGCGGGTCCCCGGAACCTCCGACACAACAGAACCCTACCAGCGGAAACGCCGTCAGCCGGCCAGCTCGGGCAGGGCCAGGGTGTGCTGGGTGTGCCGGACCTTGGCGTCGAGGTACCGCAGGTTGTCCGGGGTCGCGTGGACGCCGGTGGGCACCGTCCCGGCGACCGTGATGCCGCGGTCGCGCAGCTGCCGGACCTTGTCCGGGTTGTTCGTCAGCAGGTCCACCTCGGCGATACCGAGCGCGGCGAGCATCTGGGCCGCGGCGGTGTAGTCGCGGGCGTCCTCGGGCAGGCCCAGCGCGGTGTTCGCCTGGTAGGTGTCGAGGCCCGCGTCCTGCAGGGCGTAGGCGTCCAGCTTGGCGTACAGGCCGATGCCCCGGCCCTCCTGACGCAGGTAGAGCAGGACGCCGCCGGCGCCGCCGATCCGTTCCACCGCCTCACGCAGCTGCGGCCCGCAGTCGCAGCGGGCCGAACCGAAGACGTCGCCGGTCAGGCACTCGGAGTGCATCCGCACCAGCGGCCGGGCCGGGTCGCCGAACACCAGGGCGAGGTGCTCGGCACCGTCGGCCAAGCCGTCGAAGGTGACGACTTCGGCCGTGGCCGAGTAGCCGTCGGCGAAGCGCAGCGGGACCCGCACCCGGGTGCGGACGGTGGCGGCGGGGATCATGGCGACTCCGTTCAAATTTGAACCTTGATCGCACCGTACCCCTTGAGTTCGAATTTGAACAACAGGTACCGTTGTGACATGGGTCGTCCACGGTGGCTGAACGCCGAGGAGAAGCGCGCCTGGAACGCGTTCCTCGGCACCTACGAGCTGCTCAACCGGCGGCTGGACCAGCAGCTCAAGCAGGATTCCGGAATCTCGCACCTCCAGTACGTGATCCTCGCGCGGCTCAGCCGAGCCCCGGACCGCGAACTGCGGATGGCCGAGCTCGCCTGCGCGGTGTCGAACTCCAAGAGCGGGCTCACCTACCAGATCGGCCAGCTGGAACGGGCCGGCCTGGTGCGCCGCCGCGCGTGCGAAAGCGATCCCCGCGCGGTCTACGCCGTGCTCACCGACGAAGGCATGGCCCTGCTGGAGCAGGCCGCGCCCGGGCACGTCGCATTGGTCCGCGAGCTGCTGATCGACGTCCTCACCCCGGACCAGCTGCACGCGCTGGCCGACGGCCTCGGCGAGGCGAACCGCCGCATGCTCGCGACCGGCGACCCGGCCACCGACTGCCGCTGAGTGACCTGAGTCACTTCCCCCGTCGATTTCGGAACCCGCCCCGCGCCGCCTGAGAACAGCCGATGACACTGGCTGGACCGAAAGGCGGGCGATGACCCCGGACGACCCTGATTCCGACGACGACGCGAGCGTGATCGCGCGGTCGCGGCACGAGCCGAGCTTCTTCGCCGTCATCTTCGACCGCCACTCGCGGCACATCCACCGCTACCTGGTGCGGCGCCTCGGGCCGACGACCGCCGACGACGTCCTGGCGGACACGTTCCTGATCGCCTTCGACAAGCGGGCGAAGTTCGACCCGGACCGGCCCGACGCGCGGCCGTGGCTCTACGGCATCGCCACGAACCTCGTCTCGCGGCAGCGGCGGGCGGAAGTGCGCGAGCTGAAGCTCCGGCTGGCCGTCGGCCCGCCCGCCGCCGAAGAAGGGCACGCCGACCGGGTCGCCGACCAGGTCAGCGCCCAGGCCCTCGGCACGCGGCTCGACCGGGCCCTGGCCGCCCTGCGGCCCCGCGAACGGGACGTCCTGCTGCTCGTCGCCGCGGAAGGCCTGGCCTACCAGGAAGTCGCCGAAGCGCTCGGCATTCCCGTCGGCACCGTCAAATCCCGGCTCAACCGGGCTCGCGCCCGCGTCCGCGCCGAGCTCGGCGCCCTCGACCTCGTGAAGGAGACCTCGGGTCATGGATGAACTGGACCTGATCCGCAGCCGCGCGGAAACCGTCGGCTTCGCGCCGGCGGAGCAGCTCACGCCGGCCCGCGAGCGGCTCCTGGAAGCCGCGCGCGGTGAGCGGCGGCACCGGCCGCGCCGCTGGTTCTGGCTCGCCGGCGCCTCGGCCGGCCTGGCCGCGGCGATCACCGCCGTCGTCGCGCTGGCCCCCGCCGACCAGGTCGGGGTCGGGGTCGGGGTCGGCGTCGCGCACGCCGACCCGGTCAAGGTGCTGACCGAGGCGGCGAGCACGGCCTTGAAGGAACCGGGCAAGCCACCGCGCCCCGACCAGTTCCTGTACGTGAAGACGGAACAGCCCGACCACCACATCCGCGAGGTCTGGTTCTCGATCGACGGGACCCGCGACAGCCTGATCGGCAGCATCAAGGAAGGGGGCTGCCGCAACGGCAAGGCGCCGATGTACGGTACGAACGACCCGCGCAAGGAAGGGATGCTCGAGGACTGCACGCCCAAGACGGTCTACCGGACGGACCTGCCGACGACGGCCGACGCGATGCTCGCCTACCTCTACCAGTACGAGGCCGACCGCAAGGGCAACGCCGAATACATCGGCAAGGACGTGTACAACCTCGCCCACGAGCAGGTCCTCCAGCCGGCGTCCTACGCGGCGCTGTTCCAGGCAGCGGCGAAGGTGCCAGGCCTGACCGCCCTGGACCACGTCACCGACGGCGCCGGCCGCCCGGGTGTCGGGATCGCGTTCCCGTTGCCGCCCGGAAGCCCTAAGGCGCAGCCGATCGTGCTGGTCTTCGACGCCGCCACGTACCAGTTCCTGGGCACGACCGACAGCGCGGTGACGGTGAAGACCTACGTCGACGAAGTGGGGCAGCGCCCCTGACGGCTTGCCCCGGTCGATCCGTTACGGCCACGTTCCGTAACGGATCGACTAGGCTTTCCGCATGGCCCAAGCAGATCCGGAAGCCACTCCCAGACCCGGCGGACGGCCCCGCGACACCGCGCTCGACGAGGCGATCATCCTGGCCACGCGCGAACGCCTCGTCCGCGACGGCTACTCCCTCATGACGATCGGCGACATCGCGGCCGACGCGAAAGTCAGCCGCCCGACGCTGTACCGGCGGTGGCGGACCAAGTTCGAGCTCGTCGTCGACGCGCTCGACTACGGTTTCCGCAAGCAGCGCGACTCCTACACCGTCGACCTGACCGCGCTGGAACCGCGGGAAGCGTTCACCGAAGCCGTCCGGCGGCTCGATCCCGCGTACTTCAACCCGGACGCCATGGTCCTCATGGGCAACTTCGCCGGCGAAGCGATCCGCACCCCCGAGCTGCTCGGGATCCTCCGGGAGCACGCTGTCGAACCGCGGGTCACCCTCGTCGAGAACGTGCTTTCCCAGTTGCAGGACAGCGGCGCGGTCCGAAGCGGCATCGACAAGCACACCATCGCGACCCTCTGCTTCGGCAGCTACTTCGCCGCCTTCTACCGGGGCGAGAGCCGGGACGAAATCCCCGAAGCGGTCGTCTCCGTGCTGTGGCCGGCGATCGCGGCGCCGAAACCGGCCCGCCGGCGACGCGGCTGACCGGCGCGGATGCCAGTGCCGTCCGGTTCTCGCAACCATTCCGGGCTCCCACCCGTGCATTAAGAGTGTGAGGACCTCTTCGGATCGACGACGGCAGCTCCGGGCACGAGCGGTGGCGGTCGCGGTGCTGGCGGGCGCCGGCCTCGCGTTCGCCCACGCCGTGACCGGGTTGCCGGTCGCGGGCCCCGTCCTGGCCGCCGCGGCCGGTGGGCACAGCCTGCCCGACACGGCCGCCCCGGCCCCGGCACCGGCACCGGCACCGGTGGCCACGTCCACCCGGCCCGCACCGAACCCGGTCCTGCCGTTCAACGCGAAGCTGACCTCCGACGACATCCCCGTCCCGGGTGGTGGCGTGCGCAGCGGCGCCTGCAGCGGGTCGCTGGTGGCGCCGCAGTGGATCGTCACCGCCGGGCACTGCTTCCACGACCTGAAGGACACCCGGATCGGCGGGCGGCCGCCGTACACGATGAAGGTCACCGTCGGGCGGTTGAAGGACAGCGACCCCGGCGGCTACACGAGCGAGGTCGTCGACGTCCGGCAGTCGCCGGTCAACGACCTCGCGGTGGCCAAGCTCGGCAGCCCGATCGAGGACATCACCCCGGTGCGGCTGGCCACGACCCGGCCGTCGGTCGGGAAGCAGCTCCAGTTCGCCGGCTGGGGTTCGCTCTCGGCGACCGTGCTCGGCCCGTCCGACCACCTCAAGCGCGGCCGCTTCACGGTGTCGGGCATCGGCCAGGCGACCCTGGAGGCCCAGCCGGTCGGCAAGCGCACGGTCGAAAACGGCCCGTGCCCCGAGGACTCGGGCGGCCCGTTCTTCGTCTCCGACGACGACGCCACCGCGACCCTGGTGGCGATCGTCAACACCGGGCCGCCGTGCCCGCAGCCCGGGCCGGAGACGATCGCCCGGGTGGACGTCGTGGCGGACTGGATCCGCGAACAGACCGGGTGATCACGGCCGCTCCAGCGCGGCCAGTTCCTCGGTGATCAGCAGGTCCGGGTCGAATTCCATGCCGGCGAAGTGGCCGGCCAGCTCGAGGGAGAGCACGCCGTGCAGGCGCGTCCAGAAGGACAGCGCGCGGTGCAGGACCGCGGGTGGCGCCGGGTGGTCGCCCGCCCACGCGCGGTGGGTCTCGAGGTGGGTGTCGAAGCGTGTCGGCGGCTCGTCGCCCGCCTCTTCGGCGCAGGCTTCGATCAGCACGGCCATGACCTCGAACGAGATCGCGGTCGTGTCCCCGGGCGCGTGGTAGCCGGGCACGGGCGTGCCGTAGATGAGGAAGTAGCGCTGGGGATCGCTGCGCGCCCATTCGCCGATGGTGGCCGCCAGCCCGGACACGCCCGCCCCGGCGTCGCGGGCCGCGCGAACCGTGTCGGCGAGGCTGCGGTAGGCGTCGCGGATGAGCGCGGTGATCAGCTCGTCACGGCTCGCGAAGTACCGGTACAGCGCCGGGCCGCTCATGCCGACCTGCTTGGCGATCGCGTTGAGCGACAGCGCGGGTACGCCGGCCGCGGCGATCTGCTCCCACGCGTGGCGCTTGATCTCCTCGCGCACCTGGGCTCGATAACGCTCTCGCGGGCTCTCGCTCATCACCGTTAGAGGCTATCACTTTTCCTATTGACACTCACGCAACACCGGTTATAGCTTCTAACCATCACGATAACTACTAACAAACCGGAGGGAATCATGATCCGTTCGGCACTGCTCGCGCTCGCGGTCACCGCGGGACTCACCGGCCCCGCCGCCGTCGCCGAGGCCACCCCGGCTCTGCGCTGCCGGGGCGCCGGCATCGACCCGGCCGCGCAGTTGCACCACCGGACCGAAACGTTCGTCGAGGCGCCGGCCGCCGCGGTCTGGAAGCTGCACACCGACGTGGCGCGCTGGCCCGCGTGGCAATCGGCCGTCACCAGCGCGAAGAAGCTCGACGCCGGTCCGCTGCGGCCGGGTTCGCGGTTCCGCTGGACCACGCCCGCACCGCCGACGCCGACGACCCCGGCGACCACCCTGGTCATCACCTCGACGGTCGGGCAGGTGCAGCCGGGCCGGTGCGTCCGCTGGACCGGGCCGGCGATCGGCGACGGGCTGCGCATCGACCGTGGCGTGCACGTCTGGACGTTCACCCCGGTGCGGGGCGGCGTGCTCGTCCGCACCGAGGAGAGCTGGACGGGCGCGCAGATCGAAGCCGACCCCGCCACCGCCCTCCGCTACCTGGCGCCTGGCCTCGACGCCTGGCTCGCCGACCTCAAGACCACCGCCGAAGCCCACGGAAAGGGAACCCGATGACTGTCGCCGCTCCGCCCCGCACCTCGAAGGCCGTGCTCGTCGCGGCCTGGGCCGTCCCGGTCCTGGTGGCCGGCCAGTTCGCCCTGCTGTCCGGCGTGCCGATCGCCGTCGTGCTGATCGGTTCGCTGCGCCGGCGGGCACACCGCTGGTGGGCCGCCGGGCTCGCCGCGGTCTACGCCACCGCGCTGACGCTGTGGCTGGCCGGGCCGAGCAGCGCGCCGAGCCTGTCGAAGTACCTGAGCCCGGTGGCCACGGCGGTGTTCACCGCAGCCGGTGTCGTGGTCGCGGTCGTCGTCAGCCGGCGTGCTCGATGACGAAGGCGGTCAGGAAGCCGATGGTGGCGAGCAGGCCGGTGTAGAGCTCGGTGCGTTCGAAGGCCTCCGGGATCATCGTGTCGGCGATCATCGCGAGGATCGCCCCCGCGGCCACCGCCGTGATGGCGGCGACCGTCGCCGGGGACGCGGTCCGCAACAGCAGGTTGCCGAGGAGGGCCGCGATCCCGCTGGCGACCGCGATGCCGGCCCAGACGCCGAAGACGTACCGGGCACTGCGGCCGGCGGCCTTCATGCCGGCGGCGCTGGACAGCCCTTCGGGGACGTTCGAGATGAACACGGCGGCCAGCACGGTGATCCCGACACCCCCGCCCCCGAGCAGGGACACGCCGAGCACGACGGATTCGGGAACGCCGTCGAGCAGGGCACCGACGGCGATCGCGGCCCCGCTGCCCGCGGTGTCCTGTTCGGACGGTTGCTGGTCGCCGGACCGCTTGCGGTGCCGGGCACCCCGCCGGGCCAGCAGGACGTTGATCAGGACGTACACCGCGGCGCCGCCGAGGAACCCGCCCGCGGTCGGCCAGAGCCCGCCGGACCGCTGGGCCTCGTCGACGAGGTCGAAGGCCAGCGCGGAGATGAGCACCCCGGCCCCGAAGGCCATGATCCCGGCCACCACCCGCCGCGGAACCCGCACCCACCAGGCCACCGCGGCGCCGAGCACGAGCGCGATCCCGCCGACGAGGCCCCAGCACCCCGCCGCCACCCATTGCGGCACGAAAGCCCCCTTCCGCAGGCTCGGTGATCGTCCGGGAGAGGACTACCCACGAAGCCGCCCGCGAACACGGACGTTGTCCTGATGTGCGCGGACAATGCCTGGACATGGGACTTCTTGTCCCGGTTCCCGGCGCGCTGCGAGTCTCGGCGGCACCGGCGGAGACCGCCGGTCGTCGAGAAAGGAAACGGACATTCCCATGCACACCTCGAGCAGCAAGCCGGCCCGCGGCCGCGTGGCCGCCGTCGTCGGGGCGGCCGCCGCGCTGGCGGCCCTGACGGCCGCGCCGGCCGGAGCCGGCACGCTCAGCACGTCCGCCCTGTGCTCCGGCACGGCCACCGGTGCGGTGGCCAAGTGGGGCCCGGTGTCCAAGCACTGTTCCTACACCAGCCCGGCGAGCGGCTGGCGCGGGAAGCTGCGGGTCGAGTGGAACACGCAGTCGGGCACCAACCAGGCCGCGTGCGTGGAGGCCCGGATGGGCAAGGCGGCCCACCCCGACGCCTGGCAGGGCATCGGCTGCGGGAAGTCGGGGGTCGGGACGGTCAAGTGGCCGGCCAACACCGCGTCGAACCTCGAGGTCCGGGTGAAGGGGATGGGCACGAGCCTCATCGCCAACGTCGACTACTTCATCTGAGGTCTCGTCCGGCTGAGCCCGCCCGCCGGGCTCAGCCGGCTTCGACCTGGAAGTAGATGCCGCTGGACTGCGGCAGGTAGAGCCGCCCGCCGGAGTCGACCATTTTCCAGTACACCTGGCACGGGCCCGGCGTGCCGCGGGCCTGGACCGGCACGCT
This sequence comes from Amycolatopsis sp. 505, assembly GCF_031625235.1. Classification (NCBI taxonomy): domain Bacteria; kingdom Bacillati; phylum Actinomycetota; class Actinomycetes; order Pseudonocardiales; family Pseudonocardiaceae; genus Amycolatopsis; species Amycolatopsis sp. 505. Next base: position 89,188 of record NZ_JACKQP010000011.1, on the reverse strand, counting down.
GACCGTCACTTCCGCGCCGGGCTCGGCGTCGGGCAGCGGCACGCGTGGATCGGTGTGGCAGACGTCCAGGCCGTCGAGCGGGGGCAGGCGCTGCAGGAACCGGCCGTGCCACCCGACCGTGCCGGCGTTGCGCAGCCGCCAGGTCTTGACGAACCGCTCGTTCACCGCGACCCGGCTGCCGTCGGGGTAGGTGACGTCGGCGACCAGGCTGGAGGCGTCGCCTTCGATCGGCAGCGAAGGTTCCCCGCCGCCGTGGGACCGAGGCCAGCTCACGGCGGCCACGACCCCGGCGGCGACCACGGCCACCACCGCGGCGACCAGCAGCCACCCGTGCCGCCCGGGCCGGCTGTCCGGCTCGGTTCCGCCTTGCCTGGCGGCGGTCCACCGGGCCCGCCACTCCCGGCGCGTCGCGTCTTCGTCCCCGCCCAGCACGGTGACGGCCAGGGGCCGCACGAATTCCCAGGTGGTTTCCCAGCTGGGCAGCTGCAGCCCCCGCGCGGCGGCGGCCAGTGCGGATTTGGACGCCACCGCCCCGAATTCGGTGCGCATCCGGTCGTAGGACGGATCGCCCGCGGTCTCCTTGAGCACCAGCAGCGCGTGCGCGAACCCCGCGACCGGCCCGCCGTCCGGATCGGGCCGGTGCGCCCGCCGGCCCGGTTTGCGCACCGGCCCACCCGCCTGGTCGATCGTCATCTGCCGCCTTCCCCCGACGCACCAGACCGCGAAGGTAACGCAGCTCTGGCGCGCTCGCCGCGGCCGGTTCCGAAGATCACCTGGCCGAGGCGGCGGGCGAGGTGTTCGGTTCGGCGGCGAACGAAACCACCTTGTGGGTAACGCCGGACGGCCGCCGCCTTGGGGCCGGGCTTCCGCCAAAGTCGTGTCGGTGTGGGTGCCGGCGCTGCTCGAAGGTCGCGAATGACTCATTCGGGACGTCCGAGGTCCCGAATGAGTCATTCGCGACACCGCAGGGCCGCGCCGCCGATCACCGGCTTCGTCCGGCTCCTCGAGCGCTGACCGCGCTGTGGCGCGGGTCACGGAATGCGTGGCGATCTTCGGCGCTACACCCAGGAGAACCCGTTCGTCCACAAGGGAGGGCCATGTCCGCCACCACCACTCCGGAAGAGTCCGTCGCCGTGCCCGAGCTGGAGGACTTCGACTTCCCGCTCACCGATGGCGCCGCCTGCCGCATCGACGACCCGGACTGCGAAGCCTGCCAGTGAAAACCCGGGCTCCGGCCACGCCGCGTGGCCGGGGCCCGGCAGCTAAACGTGCATGGCCAGCCACAACGCCATCCACGCGAGGCACGCCAGCGCACCGCCGACCCCGAAGGCGAGCAGTACGCGGCGCAGGGCCGCGACGACGCCGGCCCGGCCCGTCATTTCGGTGATTCCCGCTTCAGCCATGGCCTGAAAGTGCCCGCCTCCGGGACCGCCAAACCTCAGGCTCCCATCACGAGACCTTCGATCGTGTGCTTCTGGGTGATCGGCGTCAAGACGTCGACGACCGGGCAGTGCAGGTGTGCGCGCACGGATTCCGGCAGGGACGCCCAGAACTGGCGCGTCACCGCCGTGTCGTGCCGCTCGTCGTTGCCCGCCCCCGGTGCGTCGAGGCCCAGCACCAGGACCGGGCGCGCCTTCGCCGACTGGTTCGCGGTGCCGCGGTGGACCGTCAGGGCCGACCGGATCGAAATGTCGCCCATCCGCGGGAACTTGCGCGCCGCGAGCTCCTGGTAGCGCGGGTACGCCTCCCGCGGCGGGAACATGCCGTGCTCGAACGCGCCGCCGTCGTCCCAGTGCGTGCCGGGCGCGATCTCGAACGGCCCCATGTCCGGCTCGGTGTCCACGGCGGTCACGTTCACCGCCAGCGACGTCAGCCGCCGCTCGCGCGCGGTTTCGGCGGGCATCGGGAAGTCCCGGTGCCACGGCTGGTCGACCGCACCGGCCAGGGGGACGTCGAAGCCGACCTCGACGATCCGGTACTCCGGCCCGAGCACCGCCTCGGCGACGGCGGTGATCCACGGGTGGGTGACGAGGTCGGTGAACCCGCGCAGCTGCTCCGGGTGGATTTCGACGTAGAAGCGGTTGGGGCCGCGGCCGACGGCTCCGTCCGGCCGGGCGCGGGCCTCGGCGAACGCCGTGTCGATGTCCTCGCCGAGCTGCCGCACCCAATCGCGCGGGAACGCCTGGGGCAGCCCGGTGATGCCGTCGGTGTCCAGGCGCTCGGTCAGCGCCGCGAGTTCGGCCATGGGCAGCGGGGCGGGAGCGGTTCGGTGCGCGGTCATCCGGGGCCTCCTTGGCGGCACGACGGCGTGGCAGCTCAGTTTGCAACGTGGCATGCCACGTTGCAAGAGGTACGATGCGCCGGTGAACCCGAAACTGCGTGACGTGGCCGAGCACGCCGGCGTCTCGGTGCGCACGGTGTCCAACGTGGTCAACGGGTTCCGGTACGTCGCCCCGGCGACCCGCGAACGCGTGCAGGCGAGCATCGACGCCCTCGGCTACCGGCCCAACCTGGCCGCCCGCACCCTGCGGCGCGGCCGGACCGGCCTGGTCGCGCTGGTCATCCCGGAGATCGACTCGCCGTACTTCGCCGAGCTCGCCGCGCGGACCGTCCGGATCGCCGGCGCCCGGGGCATGACCGTGCTCATCGACCAGACCGACGGCGACGCCGAGCGCGAGAAGGAACTGCTGCACGGCCGGCGCAGCCAGCTGGTGGACGGCGTCCTGTTCAGCCCGTGGGCGGTGGCGCCCGCCGAGCTGGCCGCGCGCACCGACACCGTGCCACTGGTGCTGCTCGGCGAGCACGATGGCACCGCCGGCGTCGACCACGTCGCCATCGACAACGTCGCCGCCGCGCGCGAGGCCACCGGGCACCTGCTCGGGTCGGGCCGCCGCCGCGTCGCCGCCCTGGGCATCCAGCCGCGCTCGCTGAACGCGACCGCGCGGCAGCGGCTCGCCGGCTACCGGCAGGCGCTGGCCGAGGCGGGGCTGCCGGCCGAGCCGGACCTGGAAGTGCCGGTGCGGCGCCTGCACCGCGCCGACGGCCACCAGGCCATGCTGCGGCTGCTCGACCTGGCCCAGCCGCCCGACGCCGTCTTCTGCTTCACCGACGAACTGGCCTTGGGCGCGCTGCGGGCCGCCGCCGACCGGCGGGTCGCGGTGCCGGAAGCCCTGGCCCTGGTGGGGTTCGACGACATCGAAGACGGCCGCTACAGCGTGCCGGCCCTGACGACCGTGTCGCCGGACAAGGACCGCATCGCCGAACTCGCCCTCGACCGCCTCGCGCGGCAGGCGGCGGCGCCGGAACCGCCGCGGTCGATCGTCGCGCCGCACCACCTGGAAGTGCGCGAGACGAGCCGAGCGTGTGGGGCGGCCGCCGCCGGGTAATCGCGCGGAAACGACCCCGGAGGACGCGATGGCACGGGACATCCACTCGGCGGAAGCGACGTCGAGCCGCGGCAGCGTCCGGATCGACGGCCGCGGCGACCTCGCCTACCCCGTCGGCGAACCCAGCGGCAACGGCACGGCCGACGCGCTGAACCCGGAGCGGCTCTACGCCGCCGCCCTGGCGACCTGTCTGCACCAGGCGCTGACCACCGCGACGACAGCGGCTACGAGCTGCGCGCCGCGGTCGGCATCTACCTGCCCGGCGCGGCGACCGACGACGTCTACGACGCGGTGATCCGCGAGGCGCTCCGGCGGTGCCCGCTGGTCGGCACCGAAGTCCCGGTGACCTTCGACCACGACCGGGGGCTCGCGCTCCAGCACCACCGCGGCCCGGCCGACCCCGGCCAGAACTGACGGCTTCAGCGCCCGGCGACCGCCACCCGGTCCCGGCCGGCCTTCTTGCCCGCGTACAGCGCGTCGTCGGCCGCCCGGATCAGCTCGTCCAGCCCGGCTTCGGGCACCGAGGGCCGCAACGCGGCGCCGATCGTCGCCGACAGGGTCACCGGCTCCCCCGCCGGCGTGGTGATGCGCAGCGCCCGGATCCGGACGCGGATCCGCTCGGCGATCGCCCGGACCTCGGCTTCGTCGACGTCGGGCAGCAGCACGGCGAACTCCTCGCCGCCGTACCGGCCGACCGCGTCCCCGCGCCGGACGGTCCGGGTGAGCACCGTGGCCACCTCGGCGAGGACGTCGTCGCCGACCGGGTGGCCGTGGGTGTCGTTGATGCGCTTGAACCAGTCGAGGTCGATCATCAGCACGCCGATCCGGCCGCGGGTGCGCTCGAGCGCCTGCGCGGCCTGTTCGTGCCAGGCGATCGCGTTGAGCAGCCCGGTGCGCTGGTCGGTGCGGGCGGCCAGCTTCAGCTGGTCGAGCTGGACGCACTGGTGCAGCGCGAACGTCGGGACGATCATCAGCAGCGTGGCGGGCGGCCACCACAGCAGCGCGAGCGCGACGAACACGCCGAGCGCCAGCTGGCCCGCCTCCAGCAGGTTGTCCGAGGCGCTGCCCAGCAGCCGGCGGGGGTGCTCGGCGGGGACCGTCCAGGCGATGACCGTGCCGACGAGCACGGTGTTGACCCCCCACTGCACCGCGGCCGCGGCGACCACGGCGACCAGGTCGGCCCAGCCGGGGCGGGCACCGTCGGCGAGGTGCTGCTGGACGCCGCTCGCGCGCAGCACGGTCGCCGCGGCGGCCGCGGCCAGCGCGAGCGTGGCGGCGGTGAACACGATGCGGTGCGGCGGCCGGACCGCGTCGAACCGGGTGACCAGCACCCAGCGGTGGGCGTAGAGCACCGCCACCAGCCCCAGTTCGAGCACCAGGGGCAGCACGATCACCCCGGCGAAGATCCAGACGCTGCACAGGTCGACGTACGGCGTGCCCGCCCGATCGCGGCGACGGCGCTGGATCAGGTGCGACGCGTGCAGGTGCGGCAGTGCGGCCGCGGCGAGCCAGGCCGCCGCCGTCCAGTCCCCCGGCGCCGGAGGCGTCCGGGCCGCGAGCGCCACCAGGCCGAAGACGGCCAGAACCACACCGAGAACGAGCACGCGCACCCGTGCGGGCAACGCCCACAACGGCCATCCCGACGGTGCCCAGCCGGCATTCTCCCCCATCGCAGCGCCTCCCCTTGCGCCGATGACTCCCCGTTGCCCACGGTAGTCGCGCCGCGGCCGGATGTCAGCCGCCGCCGGGGCGGTCGAGCCCCTCGGGCGGGCGTCAGACCGGCGGGGTGCCGTGCGTGTGGAACGACTCGATCGTCTTCAACCCCCACGCCTGACCCTTGGCCCGCTCCGCCTCGGTCCACGTCACCGGTTCCCAGTCCGGCGCGAAGATCAGCCGTCCGGTGGGGTTGCACAACTCGATCCGGTTGCCGCCCGGCTCGTACACGTACAGGAAGAACGTCTGCTGGATCGCGTGCTTGTGCGGCCCGGTCTCGATGTGGACGCCGTTGTCGAGCGCGATGTCCGCCGCCCGGAGGATGTCCTCGCGCGTGTCCGTCGCGAACGCGATGTGGTGCAGGCGCCCGTGCGAACCCGTCCGGTCGTTCGTGTACACCAGGTCGTACGACTTCTGCGCGAAATGCGTCCACTGCCCGGAAATCACGCCGCTGTCGAGCCGGATCTGCTCCGTGACGCGGCCGCCGAGGACGTCGCAGACGAACCGGCCGTTGGCCTCCGCCTCGCGGGCCAGGTAGTTGACGTGGTCGAGGCGGCGGACACCGGCGCCTCGGCCCGGATACGCCTGGGCCTGGTTCTTCAGCGCCGGCCGCAGGTGGTCCGGCGGGCGGTAGCGCTCGGTTTCCCAGTACAGCTCGAGTTCGTGGCCGTCGGGGTCGCGGAACAGGTACGTCGGGCCGATCCCGGTGTCGCCGTCGACCCAGCCGATGCCGAGCCCGCACGCTTCCAGGGCCGCCACCCGCCGGTCGAGGGCTTCTTCGCTGGACGCGCGCAACGCCGTCCGCCCGACGCCGGACGTCTTCGCCGCGGTGAGCTTCAGGCTGTGGTGCTCGTAGTCGTCCCAGGTGCGCAGGTACACCGAGTCGCCGTCGGTGCCGTTCTCGGTCAGGCCGAGGACGCGGACGAAGAAGTCCAGGCTCCGCTCCGGCTCGGGGGTGAACAGCTCGACGTGGCCGAGGTGCGCGACCTCGTGACGTGGCGAAGACAAGGCCGGCTCCTCAGGAACGGGGGAAAACGGTGCCGTCGAACAACTTCCGCGCGGTGCGAAGCACCGTCGACCGGCGGACGCGGGATCCTTCGAACTCGACCGCGACCGCGAGCTTCCCGCTCGGGTGCTCGATCTCGATCGGCTTACCCGCCGGCGGCTTGCGGAGGAGCTCGGCCCCGACGGCGCCGTCGAGCAGCAACGCCGTCACGACGCTGACGCCGCCGAGCACCCCGATCGACGGGTGCGGTTTGACCGGGATGAAGGTGCGGGTGGCGATGGCGCCGCCGTCGCGCGGCGCGGCGACCAGCGTGGTCTTCGGGACCGACGAGCCGCGGACGTCGCCGAGACCCATCAGCTTCCCGGCCTCGATGCGCAGCGCGTCGATCCGCTCGGGCAGGCCCGGCCCGTCGCCGAGGTCTTCGGCCCGCGCGACGACCACCGGCATCCCGTTGTCCACGCAGGTGACGGCGATGCCGCCGATGTCGTCGCGGACGTTCCCGGTCGGCAGGAGGCTGCCGCACACGGACCCCTCCGTGTCGGTGAAGTCGAGTTCGACCGGGGCGGCGGTGCCGGGCACGCCGGAGATGGCCGTGTCGCCGCGGTAGTCGACTTCGCCGCCGGGGGTGGCGAAGGTCGCGACGGCGATCGAGCCGGTGTTGACCATCCGGATCCGGACGGTGGTGCGCTCCGGCCCGGCGGGCACGAGCCCCCGTTCGACGGCGAACTGGCCCACACCGGCGAGCAGGTTGCCGCAGGTCTGGCGGTCGGAGACGGTGGGCTCCTCCACACCGAGCTGCAGGAACAGGTAGTCGACGTCGTGGCCGGCGTCGGTCGCCTGCGAGACGATGGCGACCTTGCTGGTGACCGGCTGCGCGCCGCCGAGGCCGTCGATCTGGCGCGGGTCGGGGGTGCCCATGATCCGCAGCAGCAGGTCGTCGCGGGCGGCGGGGTCGGCCGGGAGGTCTCCGGCGAGGAAGTAGGCACCCTTCGACGTGCCCCCGCGCATGAGCATGCAGCGCACGCCGGTCATGCCTGCTCCTTCTCGTACTCCTCGGCGGTCAGGTACCGGACGCCCAGGGCTTCGAGCTTTTCGCGCAGGCCGTAGCGGTCCAGGCCGAGCTGGCCGGTGGCGAAGGCCTCCCGGGCGGCGGCTTCCTTCTCCAGCCGGGCCTTCGCCTTTTCGAGTCCGCTATGGACATCCTCGCGGCGGACGCACAGGACGCCGTCGTCGTCGGCCACGATGCCGTCGCCCGGGCGGACGAGCTGCCCGCCGACGACGACCGGGACGTTGACCGCCCCCGCGGTCGCCTTGACCGTGCCCTGCGCGCTGATCGCCGCCGACCAGACGGGGAAGCCGAGGGCGCGCAGATCGGCGACGTCGCGGACACCGGTGGTGGTGACCAGCCCGCGCACCCCGCGGCGGCGCAGCGCGGTGGCGAAGAGCTCGCCGAAAAGGCCGTCCTGACAGGGCGAAGTGGTGGTGACGACGAGGAGATCGCCTTCGCGGCACTGCTCGACGGCGGCGTGGATCATCAGGTTGTCCCCGGGCCAGCACAGCGCCGTGACCGCGGTGCCGCCGACGCGGACGCCGTCCTGGATCGGCCGGAGGCCGGCCGCGAGGAGACCGGAGCGGCCGAGAGCCTCGTGCACGGTGGCGACGCCGTAGTCCGCCAGCCGCGAGACCCGGTCGAGGTCGGCGCGGGGCGGATCGGTGACGATGACGGGCTTCATACCGCCACCGTAGAGTCTGGTCGACGAAATTGTCAACAATCTTGGCGGGAATCAGGGGTGCAGCGGGGACACCTCGGCGTCGGCGGCCTTCAGGGCCTCGATCACGCTGCCCAGGTGCACCCGAGCGGCGTCGGCCGCCTTCTCGGGCTGGTGCGCGCAGATGGCGTCGATGATGGCCAGGTGCTCCGGGAGCGACACCTGCGGCCGGCCCGGGCGCATCGCCAGCCGGAACTGGTGCCGGACGCTCTGCCCGCGCAGCCGTTCCAGCACCTGCGCCGCCGTCCGCTGCCCGCTGATCTCGCGGATGCGCCGGTGCAGCCGCTGGTTGAGGCCCGAGTACCCGACGACGTCCCCGCCCGCCACGGCCGCCTGCATCCGCTCGCCGAGTTCGCGCAGCTCGCCCACCTCGGCGTCGGAAATCCGCTCCGCCGCCTTCGCCGCGCACAGCGACTCCAGCATCATGCGCACCTCGGAGATCTCGACGGCCTCCTCCAGCGACACCGCCCGCACCCGGGCACCGCGGTTCTGCACGCGCTCGACGAGCCCCTCGTTGGTCAGCTCGATCAGCGCCGCCCGCACCGTCGCCCGGCTCGCCCCGAACTGTGCCGACAAATCGGCTTCCACCAGCCGCTGGTTGGGCACGAACTCGCCGCGGACGATGGCGTCGCGGATGGCCGCCACCGCGGACCGCTCCCCCGGCTGCCGGTCCGGCGCACTCTCCGTCATAGCCTCGGCTCCGTTTGTTGACAATTTTGTCGAGCACATCGTGTACTCGATCGTAGCTGGCGAGGAGGATTCTGCTATGACCGGAACCATCGCGGTACTCGGCCTGGGCGAAGCGGGCGGCGCTCTGGCCCGTGATCTGGTGGCCGCCGGGGTCACCGTGCGGGGCTACGACCCGGCGGTCCCGGCCGCCGACGGGGTCGTCGGCACGCGCTCGGAAGCCGACGCGGCCCGGGGCGCCGACCTCGTCCTGAGCGTCAACAGTGCGTCGGCCGCACTCCGGGCCTTCGAGGCCGGGCTCGCCGGGCTGCCGGGCGTCTGGGCCGACCTGAACACCGCTTCCCCCGGCACCAAACGCGGCCTCGCCGCCCTCGCCGCCGAGCACCGGATCCCGTTCGCCGACGTGGCGATCATGGCGCCCGTCCCCGGCCGGGGCCTGCGGGTGCCGATGCTGGCCACCGGGCCCGCGGCCGGCACCGTCGCCGCGACGCTCAACCCGCTCGGCGCGGCGGTGGAGACCATGCCCGGCGAGGCCGGGCTCGCCGCCGAGCGCAAGCTGCTGCGGAGCGTCTTCTTCAAGGGGATGTCCGCCGCGGTGGTCGAAGCACTGCAGGCCGCCCGCGCCGCCGGCTGCGAAGACTGGCTACGGAAGATCATCGTCGGCGAGCTGACCGCCGCGGACGCGTCCACTGTGGACCGGCTGGTCGACGGCTCGTACCGGCACGCCGTCCGCCGCACCGGTGAGATGGCGGCCGCGGCCGAGATGCTCGGCGAGCTCGGCGTGCGGGCCGACGTCGCCGCCGCGGCCCACGCCCAGCTGGCGCACATAGCTGATTCACAGAATTGTTGACAATTTTGAGTTGAGTCTTGTGCTCAATATCTCACACGATGTAACTTCGGCTTTCGTCGCTGACCCGGGACGAAAGGGACGAAGATGTCCGCACCGGAGAACCGCCTCGCCGTCCGTGTCACCGCGTTGTGCTGGGTCCTCGTCCTGCTCGACGGCCTCGACCTGTTCGTCTACGGCGCGACCCTGCCGGGCGTGCTGGCCGACCGGGAATTCGGCCTGACCGCCGTCACCGGCGGCGAGATCGGCAGCCTGACGACGTTCGGCATGCTGCTCGGCGCCCTCGCGTCCGGCATGCTCACCGACCACATCGGCCGCCGGAAGATCATCCTCACCGGCGTCGTCCTCTTCTCGCTGGCGGCCGGTGCGTGCGCCGCCGCCCCGGCGCCGGGGTGGTTCGGCGCGGCCCGGTTCGCCGCCGGCCTCGGCCTCGGCGGGCTGCTGCCCTCGGCCATCGCCATGGTCATGGAGTACGCGCCCGCGTGGCGCCGGAACCTCGCGGTCACCACCGTGATGACGGCCCACCAGGCCGGCGGCGCGCTGGCCGGCGCCCTCGGGATGACGCTCGTGCAGTCACTGGGCTGGCGGTCGGTGTACTGGCTCGGGGCGCTGCTGCTCGTGCCGGTCCTCCCGGCCGTCGTCTTCCTGCTGCCGGAATCGCTCACCTTCCTGCTGGCCAAGGGCCGGACCGAGCGCGCCACAGCGGTCGCACGTAAGTTCGCGGTCCCGCTCGAGCCCTTCAACCCGGAACCCGCGCGCGGCCGCGGTGGTCTGCGCGGCCTGTTCACCCCGGCGGTCCGGCTGACCACCCTGCTGTTCTGGATCGCCTCCTTCGCCGGGCTCCTGCTGGTCTACGGCGTCAACACCTGGCTGCCGACGATGATGCGCGGCAGCGGCTACCAGCTCGGTTCGGCGATCAGCTTCCTGCTCGTCATCAACCTGGGCGGGATCGCGGGCATGCTCGTCGCGGGCCGGCTGGCCGACCGCTTCGGTGCCCGCCCGGTCGCCGTCATCTGGTTCACGCTCACCGCGGCCGGTGTCGGGCTGCTGGCCGTCCGGATGCCGCTGCCCCTGACGTACGTGGTCGTCTTCCTCACCGGCGCGTGGCTGTTCAGCGCCCAGACGCTGATCTACGCCGCCGTCGGGGCCCACTACCCCGCGGACAGCCGCGCGACGGCGCTGGGCTGGGTCGCCGGCGTCGGCCGCTTCGGCGCGGTGTTCGGCCCCTGGCTGGGCGGTGTCCTGGTCGCGAGTGGACTGTCCACACTGGGCTTCGGCGTGTTCGCGATCGCCGGCCTGCTCGGCGCGGCAATGGTCGCCCTGGTGCGCCGCCCGGCGCCGGTTAGCGCGGGTAGAGTGGGCAGCCCCGAGACTGCGCAGGTGAACCTCCCTTGACAGACGCGGACCTCGAGCGGGAGAAGCTCCTCGCGCCGTCGCGCATCTACGTCGAACCCGCGGCGGCCGAGCTCCCCCGCGGGCGCCAGGTGCTCGACCGCTTCCCCGACGCGACCGTCGTCGAGGTCGCCAGCCACTGGCGCATCCCCGAACTCCACGGCGACGAGACCAACGTCCGCCGCTGGGTGCGCATCAAGCGCGAGGCGCTCGTCTTGGGGATCAAGAAGTCGCTGACGGCCCGGCCCAACGGGCGCTCCGCCGACTTCATCGCACCCTCGACCTCCAACGGCTGCGCGATGGCGTGCGCCTACTGCTACGTCCCCCGCCGCAAGGGCTACTCCAACCCGATCACCGTCTTCGCCAACATCCAGCAGATCACCGGGTATCTGACCCGCCACATCGCCCGGCAGGGCCCCAAGCCGGAGCCGAACCAGTGCGACGCGGACGCGTGGGTCTACGACATCGGCGAGAACTCCGACTGCTCGGTCGACGCCCTGGTCAGCGACAATGTCGCGGACCTGATCGGCCTGTTCGCCGGGCAGCCGACCGCGAAGGCGTCGTTCGCCACGAAGTACGTCCACCGCGGGCTGCTGGACCTGCACCCGCGCGGCCGCACCCGGGTGCGGTTCTCGTTGATGCCCGAGCGGCCGGCCAAGCTGCTGGACCTGCGGACCAGCCCGATCGCCGACCGGCTGCGCGCGCTGGACGACTTCGTCGCCGCCGGGTACGAGGTGCACGTCAACCTCAGCCCGGTCGTCGTCTACGACGGCTGGCTGGCCGACTGGACCCGCCTGCTGCAGGACCTCGGCGACGCGACGAACGACGGCACCAAGGCCCAGCTAGCCGCCGAGGTGATCATGCTGACCCACAACCGCGCCCTGCACGAGGTCAACCTCGGCTGGCACCCCAAGGCCGAGCAGGTCCTCTGGCGGCCCGACCTGCAGGAGACCAAGCGCAGCGAGGGCGGCGGCGTGAACGTCCGCTACCGCGCCGGCCACAAGCGAGCCCTGCTGGACGAATTGCTCGACCTCATCGCCGTCCACGCGCCCTACCTGCGCGTCCGCTACGCGTTCTAGACGCCGGCCGGCTCGGTGACGCGCGCGAGCCGCGCCTGGCGGGTCCGTGGGCCGAACACCGCGAGCACGACCGCGCCGACCAGCCACGTTCCCGCGATGAAGAAGAAGACGCTCCGGTAGCCGCTGCCGTTGTACAGCCCGGCCACGATCAGCGGGCCCGCCGCGTTCGACAGCCGCCCCAGGCCGTACGACACGCCGGTGCCCAGCGACCGGCCGCGCGTGTCGAACAGCTCCGGCGAGTACGCGTAGCCCAGTGCCGTGTAGCCGCGCTCGAACATGTTGACCAGGAAGCCGAACACCACGATCAGGACCGGGTTGAACGTCAGCCCGTACAACAGCCCGCAGAGCGCGATCACCGTGCCGAAGGCGACCAGGCACCACTTTCGCTCGAAGCGGTCGGTGACCAGGGCGGCCAGGTACGAGCCCAGCGGCGCGCCGACCGTCGTGAGGGCCACGTAGAACACCGACTTCTCGACGCTGAAGCCCTCCTTGGCCAGCAGCGTCGGCGCCCAGCTCGAATAGCCGAAGAACCCGATCGTCTGCGTCACCCACAGCACCGTGAGCAGCAGCGTCGGCAGCAGGTACTTCTTGCGCAGGAGCAGCCGCAGCGGGGCCTTGGCCACCGGCGCCTCCCCGGCCGGCGGCGCGGGCTCCGGCAGCGGTCCCTTCTCCGCCGCGACCTGGGCTTCGATCTCGCGCAGGACCGCGTCCGCCTTGACGTGTTCGCCGCGGCTCTCGTACCACCGGGGCGACTCCTTCAGACGCCGGGTGAACAGCACGAGCAGGACGCCGAGCGCGCCCCAGAGGTAGACCAGCCGCCACGCCCAGTCGCCGAGCGGGACGACCACGCTGGCGATCAGGTTCGTCACCGGCGTGCCGCAGATGCCGATCACGATCGCGTACGCCTGGTACTTGCCCCGGTTCGCCGCCGGGTAGAGCTCGTTGACGTAGATCACCGCGACGACGGTCATCGCCGACAGGCCCGCCGAGGTCAGCACGCGAAACACGCCGAGGGACACGATGTCCCAGGAGAACACCGCCGCGAACGAGAAGACGCCGAACCACACGGTCGTCAGCACGAGCGCGTTCTTCCGGCCCCAGCGGTCGGCGATCGTGCTCGCGATGACCGAGCCGAAGAACATGCCGACGAACGACAGCGACGTCACGTACGCGACCTGGTCGACCGTCACGCCCCAGAGCTTGATCAGCTTGGGCGCGGTGGTGGCGAAGCTGTTGATGTCGGCGAACTCGAAGAAGTAGGCGAACGAGACGGCGAACAGGGTGAACTTGTGGAACCGGGAGATCGGCAGGCGGTTCAGCCGGTTGAGCGCGTTGGCGTGCTGCATTGCATGCCCTTCGGGGTTTCAGGCGGTTTCGCCGGGCCAGTAGAGGCGCATCGGGTTGTCGACGAGCAGCTTGTGCTGCGCTTCGGGGGTGTCCGCGAGGTGGCGGACGTGGTCGACGAGCAGGCCGTCGTCGGGCATGTGGTTCGTGAGGTTCGGGTGCGGCCAGTCGGTGCCCCACAGCACCCGGTCCGGGAACTCCGCGACGGCGCGGCGGGCGAACGGCACGACGTCGGTGTAGGCCGGGGGTCCGGTGACGGTGAGCCGCTCGGGGCAGCTCACCTTCACCCAGACGTCGTTGCGGGCGGCGAACTCCAGGAACCGGGCGAATTCGGTGCCATCGGCGGGTTTCGTGACGTCCGGCCGTCCCATGTGGTCGATCACCAGTGGCACCGGCAGCGTGCCGAAAAAGCCTTCCAGTTCGGGCAGGTCGGGGGCCTCGAAGTACAGCACGACGTGCCAGCCGAGCGGCGCGACCTTCTTCGCGATCGCGCTGAGGTCTTCCCGCGGTGCGGCGTCGACCAAGCGCTTGACGAAGTTGAACCGCACGCCGCGGACACCCGCCTCGTGCAGCTCCCGCAGCTCGGCGTCACCGATGTCGGGCCGGACCGTGGCGACCCCGCGCGCCCGGCCGCCGGACGCGCGGACGGCGTCGACCATCGCGGAGTTGTCCGCGCCGTGGCAGGTGGCCTGCACGATGACATTCCGGGAGACGCCGAGGTGGTCGCGCAGCGCGAACAGCTGATCCTTGCTCGCGTCGCAGGGCGTGTACTTGCGTTCGGGCGCGAAGGGGAACTGCGCCTGCGGGCCGAAGACGTGGCAGTGGGCGTCGACCGTGCCGGGCGGCAGCCGGAAGTCCGGTGTGGACGGTGCGGGGCACCAGTCCAGCCAGCCCGGTGTCTTGGGTGCGGTCACCGGCCCTGTCCCTTCAGGAGCGCGTCCAGGCGGGGGTAGACGGCCCGGGCGTTGTGCTCCCGGATGGCCGCCCAGTCCTCTTCGGAAAGGTTCGCGGCCTCGGCGTACCGGCGGGTGTCGTCGAAGTGGTGCCCGGTCCGCGGGTCGACGCTGCGGACGGCCCCGATCATCTCCGACGCGAAGAGGATGTTGCGCGCCGGGACGACGTCGAAGAGCAGGTCCGAACCCGGCTGGTGGTAGACGCAGGTGTCGAAGAAAACGTTGTTCAGCACGTGCTCCTCCAGCTCGGGCTTGCCCAGCGCCATCGCCAGGCCGCGGAACCGGCCCCAGTGGTAGGGCACCGCGCCGCCGCCGTGCGGGATGATCAGCCGCAGGGTCGGGAAGTCGGTGAACAGGTCGCCCTGCACGAGCTGCATGAACGCGGTCGTGTCGGCGTTCAGGTAGTGCGCGCCGGTGGTGTGGAACGCCGGGTTGACGCTGGTGCTGACGTGCACCATCGCCGGGATGTCGTACTCGGCCATCTTCTCGTAGATCGGGTACCACGACCGGTCGGTGAGCGGCGGGGCCGTCCAGTGGCCGCCGCTCGGGTCGGGGTTGAGGTTGAGCGCGACGGCGCCGTACTCCTCGACGCAGCGGGTCAGCTCGGGGAGGCAGGTGGCGGGGTCGGCGCCCGGGGACTGCGGGAGCATCGCGGCCGGGGCGAACCGCTCCGGGTAGAGCGCGCTGACGCGGTGGCAGAGCTCGTTGCAGATCGCCGCCCACGCCGCCGACGTCTCGAAGCCGCCGACGTGGTGGGCCATGAAGGACGCGCGGGGCGAGAAGATCGTCAGGTCGATGCCGCGGTCGTCCATCAGCCGGAGCTGGTTGCCCTCGATGCTCTCGCGGATTTCGTCGTCGCTGATCCGCAGGTCGGCCGCGGTGGGGGCGGCACCGCCGCCGTCCAGGGCGGCGACCTGGCGGTCCCGCCACGCGGCGAGGGCGGGCGGGGCGGTGGTGTAGTGGCCGTGGCAGTCGATGATCAAGGTGGGTCCTCGTCGCTTCGGGTCTCGATACCCGCACCCTAATCGTCGATGAGATTGTTAACAATATCTACGACGAAGTTAGTCGATTGGGGTCATCACCCGTGATCAGAGAGGCATCATGCGTGATTGAAGGGACGACACGGTGATGCGGGGCCCGTCCTAGACTCTGCGCATGGGTGCGCGTTCCCGCCGGAGTGCCGGAAACCTCCCGGCCGAGCTGACCAGCTTCGTCGGGCGGCGCCACGAGCTCGGGGACGCGAAACGCCTGCTGGCCGCGGCCCGGCTCGTCACGCTGACCGGCGCCGGCGGGGTCGGCAAGACGCGGCTGGCCCTGCGGGTCGCCGCCGACGTGCGGCGGGCGTTCCCCGACGGCGTGTGGCTGGCCGAGCTGGCCGACGTCGGCGATCCGCACCTGGTGCCGAACACCGTGGCGACGGCGTTCGGCCTGCGCGGCACCAGCGACCAGGCCGCCGGGCTCGCCGAGTACCTCGAGGACAAGCAGCTCCTGCTGGTGCTGGACAACTGCGAGCACGTCGCCGAGGAGTGCGCGACGCTGGTCGCGAAACTGCTCGCCGGCTCCGGCGGCCTGCGCGTCCTCGCCACCAGCCGGCACACCCTGCACGTCGAGGGCGAGCACCTCCTGCACGTCGAGCCGCTGCCGGTCGCCGACGACACCGGCGGCGGCCCGGTCGAAGCGGTGACGCTGTTCGCCGACCGCGCGGCGGCCGTCTCCCCCGGCTTCGAGCTCACCCCGGACACCCGCGCGACGGTGAGCCGGATCTGCCGCCGGCTCGAGGGCATCCCGCTGGCCATCGAGCTGGCCGCCGTCCGCGTGCGCGTGCTGTCGGTCGACCAGGTCCTCGAGCGGCTCGACGACCGGCTCGGCCTGCTCACTTCGCGGCCGGCCGCCGTGCAGCCCCGCCGCCGGACCCTGGAAGCGGCGATCGACTGGAGCTTCGAGCTGTGCACACCCGCGGAACAGCGGCTGTGGACGCAGGCGTCGGTGTTCCCCGGCGGGTTCGACCTCGACGCCGCCGAGCAGGTCGGCGCGCCCGCGGCGGCCGACGGCGGCAGCGCGCTGGACGTCGTGACCGGCCTGGTGGACAAATCGGTCGTCAGCCGCCAGAACGGCACCTTCGGGCGGCACGCCTGGTACCGGATGCTGGAGACCGTCCGCGAATACGGCGGCGGCCGGCTGGCCGCGGAAGGCGACGAGGCCGGCGTCCGGGCCCGGCAGGCCGAGTACTACGCGGACCTCGCGCGGCGCTACCGGACCGAGGGGTTCGGCCCGCGGCAGTCGGAGTGGCTCGGCCGGCTCCGCCGCGAGCACGCCAACCTCCGGGCCGTGCTCGAACACTGCCTGTCCGGCCCCGGCGAGCCGGGCCGGGCGCTGGACATCGCGGCTTCGCTGTGGAACTTCTGGTACGGCGGCGGGCTCGTCCCGGAAGGCTGCGGGTACCTGCGGCGCGGCCTCGAACTGTGCGGCGAGCGCAGCCTGGTCCGGGCCCGGGGGCTGTACGCGATGGCGTTCCTGGCGATCCAGACCGGCGCGCCGCACGCGGAACTGCTGGCGGAACTGGCCGGACTCGCCGAGGAACTCGACGACGACCGGCTCCGCGCCGGCCACGCGGAATGTGCCGGCATGGCCACGTTCTTCACCGGCGACCTGACCGGCGGGGCCGAACTGCTGGAGCGGGCGCTGGCCGGGTACCGCACCGCCGGGGACGCGCTGCTGGTGTTCGACACGCTGATCCTGCTTTCCGCCGCGCGCTTCTTCCTCGGCGATCCGCGGGGCGCGGCCGCCGCGGAGGAAGCGCTCACCCTCACCGACCGGCACGAGGCGCGCTGGTCCCGGGGGTACGCGCTGTGGGCCGTCGCGATCCATCGCTGGCGCGCGCAGGAACCTCGGAAGGCCGCGGAACTGCTGCACGAGGCCGTCGCCCTGCGGCTGCCCGACCGGACGCTGCTCGCCTTCCTCGTCGAAGCGCTTGCGTGGTGTCACTCCGCCGAAGGCGAGCACGAGCGGGTGGCCCGGCTGCTCGGCGGCGCCGGCGCGGTGTGGCGGCTCAGCGGCGCCCGCGTCGGCGAGATGAGTCCCTACCAGGGTGTCGACGAGCAGTGCGCCGCGCTGGCCCGCAAGGCGCTCGGGGACGACGTCTTCGACGCGGCGTTCGCCGAAGCCGCCGGTTCCGGTCTCGACGAGGTCGTCCGGTACGCGCTGCGGGAGCGGCCGGCCACGCGCGTGACGGGCAAGACGGCCGAGCCCGGTGGGCTGACCCGGCGGCAGCGGGAGATCGCCGAGCTGGTGGCGCGCGGGATGAGCAACAAGGAGATCGCGGCCGCGCTGGTCCTCAGCGGACGGACCGTCGAGGGGCACGTCGAAAACATCCTGGTGAAGCTCGGCCTCACCTCGCGCACCCAGGTCGCCTCGTGGCTGGCGGGCCAGCCCGGGCAACCCGCGTAGCCATCCGGGTAATTTCCCCGGTCCGCTCGAGTCCCGTTCGGACGATCGTGTTCTCCGCGACCAGCAACCACTCGGAGGAGGACGAGGTGTCCATCGACTCGGCGCCGCAGACCTGCCCCCGGTGCCGGCGCCCGACGGTCCTCGTGTCCCAGACCTGGGGCCGCCAGTGGGTGCACGTCGGCACCTGGCGGCCGGACTGCGGCAATCCCCCGTGGACCGCCCACGCGACCGGAACCCGGACGCGGTAGGGCATTCCGGACCAGCCGGGCACGCGGCGCCACCTCGCGCGCCCGGCCGAGCGTGGTGGGCCGTGCCATCCCCTCCCCCCAAGACGGCACGGCCCACCACGCTCACTCCACCTCAGCCGAACCGGTGCCGCCGGAGTCGTAGCGACCCGTGAGTCCGAAAAGGACAATTTGCAGCTCTCCACCCCCTGTAGCCCAGCTTCGGCAGGCCGCGGGAAACGGCCCGTCGCGGCGGGCGGTGGTGCGCGGGGCCGGCAGGTCGGAGCCGCCTCCGGGTCTGCTCGCGGACGACGGGCTTTTCCATCAAACCCATTTGATGTACTGTCCGGGCATGGCCGTCCAGCCACCCGAGTTCATCCGCCTGGGCGCCCACCCGGTGCGGTGGTCGCTGCTGACCGCGCTCGCCGGCGGCGACCTGCGGGTCCGGGAACTGGTGGCGCGCGTCGGTGAGCCGCAGAACCTGGTCTCCTACCACCTGCGGCTGCTGCGCGGCGGCGGCCTGGTCACCGCCTCGCGCAGCAGCTTCGACGGCCGGGACAGCTACTACCACCTCGATCTCGACCGCTGCGCGGGCGCGTTGGCCGAAACCGGCGCGGCCCTGCACCCCGCCCTGCGGCCGGAAGTCCCGCCGCCCGGGCGGGTCGCGGTGCTGTTCCTGTGCACCGGAAACAGTGCCCGTTCCCCGATCGCCGAAGCCCTGCTGCGCCGGCGAACCGCCGGGGTGGTCACGGTGACCAGCGCGGGCAGCCACCCGAAGGCCGCCCTGCACCCCGCCGCGGTCCGGGTGCTGGGCGAGGAGTTCGGCATCGACGTCACCGGGCAGCGGCCGCGGCACCTGGACACGGTCGCCGGGCGGCGGTTCGACCACGTCGTCACGCTGTGCGACAAGGTCCGCGAAGTCTGCCCGGAGTTCCCGCACCACCCGCGGCGCCGGCACTGGAGCATCCCCGAGCCGGGCTCCTTTTCCGAGACGGCCGCGGAGCTCGACCGGCGGATCCGCTACTTGCTGCCGGAACTCGGTGCGTCACAAGAGAAAGAGGCCCGGCCATGACCGAGCACGCCAGCGTCCGGTACGTCGTCGACGACGTCCCGGCGGCCATCGACTTCTACACCACCCACCTGGGTTTCACCGTGCGGATGAGCGCGGCTCCGGCGTTCGCCGACGTCGTCCGCGGACCGCTGCGGCTGCTGCTCTCCGGCCCGGCGAGCTCGGGCGCCCGCGCCACCCCTGCGGATTCCGCCGCCGCCGGGCGCAACCGCATCCACCTGATCGTCGCCGACCTCGACGCCGAGATCGCGCGGCTGGCCGACGCCGGGGTCGCCTTCCGCACCGACGTGGTGTCCGGCCCGGGCGGGCGGCAGATCCTCCTGGCGGACCCGGCCGGAAACCTCGTGGAGCTGTTCCAGCCCGCGCACTAGGCTTCGGCCGTGCCGGAAACGCGCCTCGACCTCGGCCGGATCCAAGCGGCCCGCCAGGTGATCGACCCCGTCTTCCTCGACACGCCGCTGTACCGCTGCGGGGCCCTGGAGCCGGCGCTCGGGTGTGCGGTGAGCATCAAGCTCGAGACGGCGAACCCGGTGCGGAGCTTCAAGGGCCGCGGCACCGAAGTGGTGGCGAGCGCGCTCGGCGGGGCGGTGGTGTGCGCCAGCGCGGGCAACCTCGGTCAGGCGCTCGCGTGGTCCGGGCGCAACCGGGGACTGGACGTCACCGTCGTGGCTTCGCGGCACGCGACGGCGGCCAAGCTCGAGCGCATCCGCGCGCTGGGCGCCCGCCTGGAACTGGTGGACGGCGACCACGAACTGGCCCGCGAGCGCGCGTCGGCCATCGCCCGCCGCGACGGCATCCGGCTGCTCGAAGACAGCCTGGACCTCGAAACGTGCGAAGGGGCGGCGACGATCGGCCTGGAGCTGGTGGCCGCCGGGCCGTCGTTCGACGCGGTCTTGATCGCCCTCGGCGGCGGGGCTCTCGCGACCGGGGTGGGGCACGTGCTGCGGACCTGTGCTCCCGGCACCGAGGTGATCGGCATCCAGCCGGAGGGCGCCCCGGCGATGACGCGCTCGTGGCACGCCGGGCGCGTGATCACGACGGGCCCGACCAACACGATCGCCGACGGCGTCGCCGGCCGGCGCCCGATCCCGGAGGTCCTGGCCGACCTCCTCCTCGTCGCGGACGACGCGGTCCTCGTCTCGGAGGCCTCGATCATCGCGGGAATGCGGCTGCTGCTGAAGCACGCCGGCCTGGTGGTCGAACCGTCGGCGGCGCTGGGCATCGCGGCGGTTTTGGAGAACCGCGACCGCTTCGCCGGCCGCCACGTGGCGACCATCGTGTGCGGCGGGAATGTGGACCTGGCCGCCTACCGCCGCTGGGTCGGCTGACGCGGTCTGGTTTTCGCGGGCGGTCGAGCCAGGGGATTCCGCCGCCGCACGGCCATCGGCGGCTCGCCCGCAGGCCGGTCGCCCGAGGGGGTGCGGGGCGCCAGGCGCGGGGCGCGGGCCGCCGGCTGCGGTCGCCGGCCGCGGATCGTGGGGCGCCAGCCGCGGGTCAACGGCCGCCCGGCGCGGGTCGCGGGTCGTCGCCGCCAACGCCCGCCGATCGCGGGCCGCGGGCAGTTCGCCCGCCAGCCGCGGATCGCCCGCCGCGGGTCGCGGGGTGCCGGTCGCGGCCGCGGGTCGCCGGTCGCGAACAACCGCCGGCGACCCGACCCGCGCATCGCCGGCCCGCGCTCGACGCGGGCGATCAACGCTCCTCCCACGAGCCGCCCACCACCAGCGAGCCGCCGCCGGAAATTACCAAAGGTAAGTTCTGTCGCCTTCTTGACTTTACCAATGGTCAGGGAGGAAGGTACTGGCCACCTGATTCGTCTAGACCAATCGGCGCTCCCCGCGGACGGCATCCCCAGGAGGAGACCCATGTCCCGCACCACCCGGACCACCACCGCAGCCTTGACGAGCCTCGCGACCGCGGCCGCGACCGCCCTGATCCTCTCCGGCGGGGCCGACGCCAGCCCGGCCACCACCAGCCCGGCCACCGCAAACCCTGCCGCAGCCGCCTGCGGCGGTGTGCTCTTCGACGACTTCCACTACGCCTCACCCACCGATGGCGCCTTCACCCAAGCCGGCTGGACCACGCGCAACGACGTCGGCAGCCCCGGGGTGCCCGGCGCGCGGTGGCTCACCAGCAACGTCAGCTTCCCGACGGTGAACGGCGAGCGCGTCGCCCAGCTCGCCGCGAGCACCGACGGCAGCGCGGCCGGCACCACGCACTCCGAGCTCTACCAGAACCAGCTTCGGTTCCTCGAAGGCACGTACGCCAGCCGTGTCCGCTTCACCGATGCGCCGGACAGCGGCCCCGATGGCGACCACGTCAACGAAACCTACTTCACGATCTCCCCGCTGCGGTACGACCGCGACCCGCTCTACAGCGAGCTCGACTTCTCCGAGTACCTGCCCAACGGCGGCTGGGGCGGCCCGCAGGCGAACTACCAGACCAGCTGGTACACCTACTGGAACAACCCGACCTGGGACGGCCTGCGCACGTCCACCGCGCAGAACCGCAGCTTCGCCGGCTGGCACGACATCGTCACGCAGGTCTCCGGCGGGCACGTGAAGTACTACCTCGACGGCGTCCTCACCGCGGACCACACCACCGACGCCCAGGGCAATCCGGTGTACCCGCGCACGCCGATGTCGATCAACTACAACATGTGGTTCATCGACACCGCCGGCCACACGAGCGGGAACAGCGTCTACACCGAACAGGTCGACTGGACCTACTACGCGGGCAACCAGGTCGTCTCCCCGGCCGACGCCGTCGCGCGGGCCGGGCAGTACCGCTCGGCCGGAACGTCCCATGTGGACACCGTCGCCGGCTGCACGACGCCGACCACCCCGCCGCAGACGACCACCACCCCGCCCACCACTCCGACGACGCCGACGACGCCGACGACGCCGACGACGCCCACCACACCCTCCCAGCCCGCGAACTGTTCCACGGCGGCGGAATGGGACTGGGGCACGGTGTACCTGGAGGGCCAGCGCGTGAAGCACAACGCCCACCTCTGGCAGGCGAACTGGTGGACCCAGGGTTCCGAGCCCGGCCTCACCGCCCAGTGGCGCGACCTCGGCCACTGCTGACCGCTCAGGAGCTCCCCATGCGCAGACGCACCCTCGCCGCCGCACTGGCCGTCGCCGCCGTGACCGCCACCGCCTGCGGTACCGACACTCCCGCTCCGGCCGCCGGTGGTGGCACCCTCACCGTCTGGCTGATGAACGGCGACCTCAGCGACAAGGCCACCGCGGCGATCAACGCCGCGTTC
Source organism: Amycolatopsis sp. 505 (assembly GCF_031625235.1). Taxonomy (NCBI): domain Bacteria; kingdom Bacillati; phylum Actinomycetota; class Actinomycetes; order Pseudonocardiales; family Pseudonocardiaceae; genus Amycolatopsis; species Amycolatopsis sp. 505. The sequence continues at coordinate 67,004 of NZ_JACKQP010000011.1, read as the reverse complement.
GAGAAGGCCACCGGCGCGCACGTCACCGTGCAGATCCAGGAATGGGACAACATCAACACGAAGATCAGCACCGCGCTGGCCCAGGACACCACGCCGGACGTCATCGAGATCGGCAACACGAACGTCCCGCTGTTCGCCGCCAACGGGGCGCTGACCGACCTGACCCCGCACCGCGACGAGCTCGCCGCGGGCCAGACCTGGCTGCCCGGCCTGGCCGGACCGGCCACTGTGGATGGACAGCTGTACGGCGCGCCGTTGTTCGCCGGCAACCGCGCGGTGATCTACGACAAGCAGCTGTGGGCCGACGCCGGCGTCACCGCCCCGCCGAAGACCCTGCCGGAGCTCACCGCGGCCCTGGACAAGATCAAGGCGAAACACCCGGCGCCGGACTTCTCGGCCTTCCACTTCCCCGGCCGGTACTGGTTCGGCGCGCTGCAGTTCGTCTGGGACGCCGGCGGGCAGATCGCCACGCAGCGGGACGGGAAGTGGACCGGTGCCCTCGAAAGCCCCGAGGCGCTGAAGGGACTGCAGGCCTGGAAGGACTTCCAGAACGCCTACTCCTCCCCCGCGTCCCGCAACGTCGACACGAAGGCCCCGGACCAGGCCGCCATCTTCTCCTCCGGCGGCGCCGCGGCCATCCTCGACACGAGCGTCAACACCGTGCTCAAGAACAAGCCGGAGCTGAAGGACCGGCTGGGCACCTTCCCGTTCCCGAGCGCCACGCCCGGGAAGACGCAGCCGGTGTTCCTCGGCGGCTCGGACCTCGCCGTCGCGGCCAAGAGCCGCCACCAGGACCTGGCGCTGGCCTACCTCAAGGCGGCGACGGACCCGGCCGTGCAGCGTGACGCCATCGCCGGCATCGACGGCTGGACGCCGATCTCGACCGAGCTGATCGACCGGATCACGCCCACGCTGCCGCCGGTCAACGCGGCCTTCGCCACCGCGGCGAAGACCAGCGTCGCCACCCCGGCCGCCCCCGGCTGGGCGACCATCGAGAGCGACAAGTCCATCAACACGTTCTTCGCCGACATCGCCACCGGGCGACGGCCGATCGCCGACGCGGCCCGGGAGTTCGACGCCCACCTGACCGAGGCGCTGGGCGCCCGCTGACCGGCGGGGCGGCCCGGCCGACCGCCGTCCCCGCCGGGCCGCCCCGCCCCTGTTCCGCGAAGGAGTCCCCGTGCTGCTCGAAAAGGCCCGCGTCCGGGAAAGAACGCGACGCCCTTCCCTGCTCCCCTACGGCCTGCTCCTGCCCGCCGCCGCCCTGCTCGGGCTGGTGCTCGGCTACCCGCTCGTCCGGCTGGTCGTCATTTCGCTGCAGGACTACGGCCTGCGGTCGCTGTTCACCGGCAAAACCGGCTTCGCCGGCGGGGACAACTACGCCGCCGTCCTCGCCGACCCGCAGCTGCTGCCGGTCCTCGCCCGCACCGTCGGGTTCTGCACCGCGCTGGTGCTCGGGACGCTGGTGATCGCGTCCGGCGTCGCCCTGCTGCTGCAACGCCTGGGCCGGCGGATGCGCACGGCGGTCACACTCTGCCTGATCGCGGCGTGGGCGCTGCCGAACGTGGCCTCCACCCTGGTCTGGCAGTGGCTCTTCCAGCCCGGCTACGGCGTGGTGAACTGGCTGCTGACCCGGGTCGGCTTCGGGGACCTCACCCAGCACGACTGGACGACGAGCCCGGCGTCGGCGTTCGCCCTCGTCTGGCTGCTGGTGGTGTGGCAGTCGGTCCCGTTCGCCGCGCTCACCCTGCACGCCGGCCTGGCGCAGATCCCGCGGTCCTACTACGAAGCCGCGGCGCTGGACGGCGCCGGGCCGTGGCGGGTGCACCGCACGATCACCGTCCCCTTCCTGCAGCCGATCCTCGGGCTGGTCACCATCCTCTCGGTCATCTGGGACTTCACCGTGTTCAACCAGATCTGGATCCTCACCCAGGGCGGCCCGGCCGGCGGCACGACGACGCTGGGCATCTGGACGTTCACCCGGGCCTTCAGCCGCAACGACTTCGGCCAGGGTGCGGCGATCGCCGTGGTCTCGGTCGCGCTGCTCGTCGGCCTGACCGCCGTGTACGTGCGGCGGCTCGTCCGCTCCGGGGAGGACCTGTGATCCGCCGGATCGGCCGGAACCTGACCGCGGCCGTGTTCTGCCTCGTGTGGATCTTCCCGGTCTACTGGATGGTGCTCACGGCCTTCAAGCCCGCGGGCAAGATCCTCCAGCCCACGCCCGAGTTCCTGCCCGTCGACGTCACGTTGGACAACTTCGCCGGCGCGCTCGCCAAGCCCGGGTTCGTCCAGGACCTGCTCAACAGTGCCGTGGTCGTCGTCGCGGTGGTCGTGCTGTCCATCGTGGTCGCCTTCCTCGCCGCGACGGCGTTGACTCGCTTCCGGTTCTTCGGGCGCCGCAGCTTCCTCATCGGCGTGCTGGTGCTGCAGATGGTGCCGGTGCCCGCTCTGGTCATCCCGCTGTTCCTCGGCCTCAAGAGCGCGCACCTGCTCGACACGCTGCCCGGGCTGGTCCTGACCTACGTCGCGCTCGTGCTGCCGTTCACGATCTGGACGTTGCGCGGCTTCCTGCACGGGATCCCGGTCGAACTGGAGGAAGCCGCGATGGTCGACGGCGCGACACGCGGCCGGGTCATGCGCTCGGTCCTGCTGCCGCTGGTCCTGCCCGGGTTGATCGCGACCAGCGTGTTCGCCTTCATCACCGCGTGGAACGACTTCCTGTTCGCCTACGTGATCATGAAGGACAGCTCCGGCTACACGCTGCCGGTCTGGCTGGTGTCGTTCAGCACCAGCACGGGCACCGACTACGGCGGCCTCATCGCCGCGTCGACGCTGTTCGCGCTGCCCGTCGTCGTCTTCTTCGCGCTGGTGCAGCGCCACCTGGTCGAGGGCATGACCGCGGGCGCGGTGAAGGGCTGATGCTCATCCCCCGCCCCGCGTGGCTGACCCGCCACGCCGGATCCTGCGTGCCCACCGGCATCCTGGCGGGCCCCGGCACCCACGGCCCGGCCCGGCTGCTGGCCGCCTACACCGGGCTGCCGTTGGTCCACAACGGACCGGTGATCCGGCTCGCCCGGAAACCGGGCCTCGGGCCGGAGGAGTACACCCTGGAGATCGACCCCGGGCGCGCGCTGCTCACCGCGTCCACCGAAGCCGGCCTCCTCGCCGGGGTGCAGACGATCCGCCAGCTGTTCCCGCGGCTGCCGTGCCTGACCATCCGCGACGCGCCCCGGCTGCCCTGGCGCGGCGTGCTGCTCGACGTCGCCCGCCACTTCATGCCGCCGGAGTTCCTGCACGAGTTCGTCGACCTGCTCGCGCTGCACAAGTACAACGTCCTGCACCTGCACCTCACCGACGACCAGGGCTGGCGGATCGAGATCACCGGACGGCCCCGGCTCACCGAAGTCGGGGCGTGGCGCGCGGAGTCGATGGTCGGGCCCGCGGGCAGCGGTGTCTTCGACGGCGTGCCGCACGGCGGTTTCTACACCCAGCGGGAGCTGCGCGAACTGGTCGCCTTCGCCGCCGAACGCGGGGTCCGGATCGTGCCGGAGATCGATCTGCCGGGCCACGTGCGCGCGGCGCTGGCCGCCTACCCTTCGCTGGGCAACCGGCCTTCGGTGCCGCTGCCGGTGTGGACGGAATGGGGCATCAGCCCGGACATCCTCGGCGTCCACGACGAAGCCTTCGCCTTCTGCCGGGACGTGCTCGAGCAGGTCGCCGGCGTGTTCCCGTCGCCGTACCTGCACATCGGCGGCGACGAGTGCCCGACCACGCAGTGGGAGACCGACCCGGTCGCGCGGGCCACGGCGGCCCGGCTCGGGGTGCGCCCGGCCGAGCTCCACCCGTGGTTCCTCGGCCGGCTGCACGACGTCGTCGCGAGCCTGGGCCGCCGGGCCGTGTGCTGGGACGAAACCGGCCACGCCGCGGGACGGCTGCCCGCGGACCTGGTCGTGACGGCCTGGCGCGAGGCGGCGCACGGCGCACTCGCCATCGCCCGCGGCCACCAGGTCGTGATGGCACCGCACACCTCGACGTACTTCGACTACCCGCAGAGGGAGGAACCCGGCGAGCCACCGCGCGGGCCGGTGACGACGCTGGAGGACGTCTACCGCTTCGACCCCCTGGAAGGCGGGCTCCCGGTGGCGACCGGCACCGCGCCGGGGGTGCTGGGCACCCAGGCCCAGCTGTGGACCGAGCACGCGCCGACCCCCGACCACGTGCGGCACCTGGCGTTCCCCCGGCTGTGCGCGCTGGCCGAACGGGCGTGGTCGCCGCCGGGCCGCGGTTATGCTGACTTCCACCAGCGCCTGGCCGGCCACCTCGGCCGGCTGCGGGCGCTGGGTGCCCTGCCGAAGGAGCGCGTCCGGTTCGCCGGCGCGCTCGGAGTACCCGGGAAGACAGTGCGTTGACCGTTGCCGACGAGCCTTTAGACCGGCCGACAACCGTGAAGCGCGACCGCGTCCGGCGGCACCTGCTGAAGGTGATCGAGAACGCCGGGCCGGGCACCGGGCTCGCCTCCGAGCGGGACCTGGCCGCGGAGCTGGGCGTCTCGCGCCCGACCGTCCGGGCGGCCATCGACGAGCTGACCCGCACCGGGCTGCTGGTGCGCCAGCGCGGTCGCGGGACGTTCACCAGCCCGCAGAAGGTCACCCAGGAACTGGCGACCGGCCTCGCGGTGCCGCCCGCGGAAGGCCACTGGACCAGCCGGGTGGTGGCGTTCGCGGTGTCCCCGGCCCCGCGGTCCCTGGCCGGGGAGCTGGAGCTGGAGCCGGGCGCGCCGGTGCTGCGCGTGACCCGGGTCCGGCACGTCGACGACGAGCCGATCGCGATCGAGCACCTGGCGCTGCCCGCGGCGCTGGTCCCCGGCCTGCGCCCGGCCGACCTGGAGACGGGCAACTTCTACCGGCTGCTGCGCGAACGCTTCGGGATCGCGGTGGCGGACGCGGTGCAGACGATCGAGCCCGCGGTGACCAACCCGGACCAGGCGGACCTGCTGGACATCGCGGTGTACGCGCCGATCCTCCACATCGAGCGGCTCACCAGGGACGGCGAGGGCCGCATCGTGGAACTGACCCGCTCGGCCTACCGCGGCGACCGCTACCGCATCACGTCGAAACTCCGCTTCGACGCCGAATCCGGCTAGGAGCCGAGGGCGTCGAGCAACACGCGCTCCCGCCGCGCACTGAGGCCCGCCCGCCGCTCGCGGTCCAGGCCTTGTTCGCGTTCCCAGCGCACCGTGTCCGCCAGCAACTCCGCCCGGGGCCGGTGCCGCAGCCCCGCGGCCTGCGCCGCCGACCCGTCCCGGGCCGACCAGCCTTCCCAGCCCGGCTCGACCAGCCACATCGCCAGCGACTCCGGCCCCATGTACTCGGCCACGCCCTGGGCGAGCAGCCAGTCCGCTCCGGCGGTCACCACCGGGCCGGTGTGCCCGCCGGCGGCGCGGGACAGCTCGATCCACTCCCCGAACGGCACGACCGGGCCGACCGCGTTGTACGTGCCGGTGGTGCCCGCCTCCGCGGAGTCGAGCAGCCAGGCCGTCAGGTCCCGCACGTCGATCACCTGCGTGGGCACCGACGGCGTGTCCGGGACCAGCATCGGCCCCCGCGGATCGCGCGCCGCGCGGGCGGCCCAGTAGCCGGAGCGGCCGGTGTGATCGCCCGGACCGCCGATGAGCCCGGCCCGCGCGATGAGCAGGCCGTCGCCCACCGCCGCCGTCGAGGCCTGCTCGCAGGCCACCTTCGCTTCGCCGTAGGACGCGCGGTCGGCTTCGCTCCGGTCGGTCGGGGCGAGCAGGGGCGCGGACTCGTCCGCCCCCGGGGTGGCGTGGGAGGCATAGGCGTTGCCGGACGAGACGTACACCCAGTGCCCGGCCTTGCCGCCCAGTGCGCCGAGCGCTCCGCGGACGAACCCCGGCTGCCATGACACCTCGACGACCGCGTCCCACACCCGGTCGCGCAGGGGCTCGTACGCCGACGGGTCGCGCCGGTCGGCCGCGACCAGGGTCGCGCCCTCGGCGACGGCTCCGCTTTCGCCGCGCGCGAGGCAGGTCACCCGGTGGCCGCGGCCGATCGCCTGCCGGGACAGCTCCCGGGCCACCCACGCCGTCCCGCCCAGCACCAAGATCTCCATCCCGGCAGCCAAGCACCAAGATCACCGCCTGGCCAGCGAATTCGCTCACAGCGGAGCGACGACGCATCCGGTGAATAAATCTTCACGCCATTCGGAAACGCGATTTCTTAGCCTGCCCTCGTTACCCGATCGAGTGAACGTCATCAGCGTACGGGTGACGCCGGAATCGGAACCTCCTCGTCACAGCAGGTGCCCGCGACGGCGACCGACCCCCGAATTGCGCTGTTCGCATCGCCTTTTCGGCGCCCGGGTGAGAGCACTTCAACCACAACGCCGATGCGGCATAGGATTTTCCTTCGGCCAGGAAACGATTCCTGGACAAATTCTGTCCATTTCCAGAATCGAGGACCAACCATGCGAAGACGCATGCTGGGGGCGGTCCTGCCCCTGGTGCTCACGGCGGTCACCGCCGTTCCGCTGCCCGCGGCCGCCGACCCCGCCCCGCCGGTCTCGGCCCTGACGAAGTCCGTGCAGGGCACCGGTTCCCCGGCCGCGCACGGCGCGACCGCGAACTGGGTCGTCGGCTACGAGGACCACGCGACCACGACCGGCGCCGCCACGATCACCGACGCCGTCGGCGCCGGGCAGGCCTACCAGTCCGGCTCCCTGCACGTCCCGCCCGGCTGGACGCCGGAGTGGTCCACCGACGGCAGCACGTTCACCGGCGCCGAACCGGCGTCCGGCGTCACCGCGGTCCGCGGGACGAATCCGGCCGCCGGCCCCGACGCGACCCAGCTGACCGGCGCCCTCACCCCGCCCGTGCAGGCGGCGACCACCGCGACCGGAGGCGACGGCTTCTCGCCGATCCTGTACCGCACCCCGGGCGGGGTGCTGCAGGCCTGGAACATCTACCACCACCTGGGGGCCACGTCACCGAAGGTCGTCTGCACCGAGCTCGCCACCGGTGCGCGGTGCCCGGGCGGCCCGTGGCCGAAGGTGCTCAACACCGCACCCGGCCCGCTCGGCACCCTGGGGGCCGGCGACATCACCAGCACCCTGATCGAGCAGTACGTCCGCGATCCCGCGGCGCCCGCGAAGGTCTACTACCCCGCCGTCACGGCGGCGTCCGTCGGGGTCGCCTGCCTCGACATGGCCGCCGCGGCCAACTGCGGGTACTGGCCGTTGGCCGCCACCGGCGGTTCGCCCGCGGTCAACGGCCTCACCGGGTTCGTGGAGACCGGCGGCAACCTGTACGGCCTGGTCACCAGCGGCACGGTGGTCTGCTGGACCATCGCGACCCAGAGCGCCTGCGGCGGCCAGCCGTACGCGCCGATCGCACCGGCCATTCCCAGCAACCCGTACGTCTACGGCGCGCTGGACGTGGTGGCGGGGAAGGTCTTCGCGTCGTCCTCGGACCCCAACACCGGGCAGCAGCCTTCGCTGGGCTGCTTCGACCCCGCCACGGCCACGGCGTGCGCCGGCTGGGCGTCCTGGCGGCCGACGGCACCGGCGGGCAACTTCACCTTCAGCGCCTACACGGCGTTCGACACGGCCGGCGCCCCGGTGGGCGTGTGCTCGTCGACGACCGGCGGCACGACGTGCTTCGCGCTCGACGGGTCGGCGCTTCCCGCACCGCCGGGTCCGGCCGCGCTGCCGGCCGGGGCGTACGTCTTCAACCCGGAAGTCGTCACCGATCCGGGTGGCCACGTGCGCAGCTACCTCCCGGTGTGGAACGCCGGTATCGCCGGTGCGGCGGTCTGTCACGACTGGACGACGGGCGCGCCGTGCGCCGGGCTCCCCGCCCGGGTCACGCACCCGACGGTGAACGGCGGTGCCACCCGGGACTACGGGTACGCTTACGATCCGCCGTCGGGCTGCCTGATCGGCCTGGGTGACGCGGGCGTGCTGTTCTCGATGGACCCGGCCACCGGGGCGACACCGTGTGTCCGCTCCGGCGGGCAGGTGACCCTGCGTCCAGGCGACTTCTACTGTGACGGCGGAAGTCACGTCCAGGGCTACACGTCGGCGCGGCTGACGGACGTCGACCTGGCGAACGTCGACCTCGCGGCGTCGCGGGTCACGGTCGTCGACCAGGACGACGCGGTGGTGCCGACCCCGGGCTTCGCGCCGGACGGCTCGGTCGACCTGACCGGCGTTTCGGTGGCGGCCCACCCGTCGATCACCGTGACGACGACGCTGGTCCTGCACAGCGCGGCGGGCTTCAGCGGGTCGCTGGTGGTCGACTTCGCGGGTGACGCACCCCAGCTGTGCTTCCGGACGACGATCTCGGCGGACTGCCTGGTGACGTCGGTGGCGAACACGGCGACGGGCACGGACTCGACGGGCTCGTTCACGTCCAACACGGTGACGCTGCCGGTCGCCCCGGGCGCGTCGTGCACCCCGAAGGTGACCGTGAACAAGGAGATCTGCACCGCGGTCCACCCGGCCCAGTGCGGGCCGGGCGGTGCCGGACCGTGGGCGAAGCAGGCCCCGGTGGGCTTGCTCGGCGTGCTGGCGGCGTCGGCGTACTGGCGGATCACGGTGACGAACGAGGGTCCGGTGGGGATCACGTCCGCGCAGGTGGTGGACACCGTGGAGCCGTCGTGCCAGACGGGTCCGTTCACCTTGGCGGCGGGCCAGTCGAAGCAGGTGTACTGCGCCACGTACGCCCTGCTGAACCTGTTCCCGATCACCAACAAGGCGAAGGTGACCTACCTGCCGGTGAACGTCCCGCCGGGAACGCCACCGTCCACAACGGACTGGTCGGCGGCCAAGGCGTGTTCGCTGCTGTGCAGCCTGTAGGGAGGTGAGATCGCCGGCTCGCGGGGAACTCCCCCGCGGGCCGGCGCCATCAGGACCGCGCACAGCGGCACCGCCATCGCGATCGCGCCCAGCACGAACACCGGGAACAGGAAGGAGAACACCTCCGCGCCCGCCGGGTCCGGGGCGTTCATGTCCATCGTCATCCGGACCGCCGCCATGCCCGTGTAGTGCATGCCGGTCACGGCCGCGCCCATCACGAACCCCGCCAGCAGCCGCAGCAGGAGGCGGTCGAGGAAGACCGCGAACCACAGTGCCGCGGTCGCCGCCACCACCGCGATCACCACCGACAGCGCCACCAGGCCGCCGTCGTAGCCGAAGTCGCCCTTCACCCGCAGCGCCGACATCCCGGTGTAGTGCATGACATTCACCGCCAAGCCGGTGATGACGCCACCGAGGGCCAGCCGCCACCAGCCGAACTTCGCGCGGCCGCCCACCACCAGCAGGCCCGCGAACACCGCCGTCACCGACAGGATCGCCGACAGGACCGTACGGAAGATGTCGTAGCGGACCGGCATGCCGGGGGTGCTGAAGCCGAGCATGGCGACGAAGTGCATCAGCCAGATGCCGACGCCGCCGATCGAGATCGCCGCCAGCACCAGCCACCGCAGGCGGTGCCGGGGATCGGCGGCGTGGCGGGCCTGGACCGCGCAAGCGAGGCCGAGCGCGCAGCCGACCACCGACGTCAGGTAGGCGAGCACGAGCAGCCAGTGCCCGAGCGCGAAGTGCTCCATGGCGAAGTCCTCTCTACAGGTCGCGCAGCCCGTGCAGCACGCGTTCCATCAGGTCGTGGCGCTCGTCCCAGGTGGCGTTGTCCGACAACGTGTCGCGGACGATCACCAGGTAGTCCTGCATCAGGTCCGACACGAGCACGCGGACCACCCCGAGCGGCAGCGCCAGCAGTGCGGCTATCTCCATCAGCGACCGCGGCCGCACGCACAGCTCGAGGACTTCCGCCAGCGCGCTCGACGTCTGGTAGCCGGCTTCGGCCCGGCCGTCGGCGGTGGTCTCGACCAGTGCTTCGACGGCGATTTCGACCGTCGGCGCGGTCCGGCCTTCGGTCCACGCGTAGGGGCGGGCCAGCGCCGGGCTGCGGCGAGGCTCGTCCCCGTGCGGGTCGTCGATCACCGGTGGTCCTGGGCCACCGGTATCTCGCGCGCGGGCACGTCGACCTTCTGCCCCACCCGCTCGACCAGCATCGTCATCTCGTAGCCGACCAGCCCGATGTCGCAGCCGGTCGAGGCGAGCACGACGAGGTTCGAGCCGTCGCCCACGCTCATCAGCAACAGGAACCCCTGCTCCATTTCGATGACCGACTGCACCACCCGCCCGGCGGTGAACAGTTCGGCGGTGCCGAGGGAGAGGCTGGACAGGCCGGCCGCGATGGCCGAGAGCTGGTCGCCGCGTTCCCGTGGCAGGTCTTCGTCGGCGGCCACGAGCAGCCCGTCGGCGGAGACGAGCACGGCGTGCGCGACCCCGGTGACGTCCTGGACGAACCCGTTGACCAGCCAGTTCAGCGTCGCGGACCGGGCGGGCGGCGCGGGGAGCGTCCCGCTGAGGGACCGGGCCGCCGGCTCGGTGGCGGAGCGCCGGGGGTGCAGTTCCGTCATCGCGGATCCTCTTCGTCCTTTCCGGATCGTTCGGCACGCGCGGCGGTCTCCATCCGGGCGGCGCGCATGCCCTGGTAGTGCCGCGACAGACTGCTGCGCACGGCGGCGGCGTCGCGGAAGGAGCCGCCGGTCTGGTCGCGGACGCGGGGAACGACGGCACCGGGGGCGAGCTGCGCGCCGGGCCGCCGGGTGGGCAACCCGGCCCCGGTGAGGTTCTGCGCGGCCGGGGGCTGGAGGGCGGTCTCGGCGGCTTGCCGGGTGCGGTCGGCGGGCGTGTCCCAATCACCCACGGGGGTGAGCTCGGGACGGGTGCCGGAGTCGGTGGCGGGCGGCGTATCCGAGGCGCGTTCCGCCGGCACTACCCGGTGAGCTCCGGAACTCTCGCTCGCCCGCTCGACCCCGGCGACCCGCTCTACCGGAACCGCGGAGACCTCCGCCGGCTCGGCCACCGATGCCCGGTACGCGGCGGCCGACTCGAGCTCCCCCTCCACCGCCGAAGCCGCGGGCATCTCCGCCGCCGATGCCCGGCGCGCGACCGGAGACTCGAGATCCCGGTCCGCCGCAGAAACCACAGGCAGCTCAGCCGCCGATGCCCGGCGCGCCACCGGAGACCCAAGATCCCCCTCCACCGCCGAAGCCGCAGACAGCTCCGCCGCCGATGCCCGGCGCGCGACCGGAGACCCAAGCTCCCCCTCCACCGCCGAAGCCGCGGGCAGCTCGGCCGCCGACCCCACGGCCGGCCACTCCACCGGCCCGGGCTTCCCGTTTCGGCGGGCCACCGGCTTGGCCGGTGGCTCGGTGAACCAGCTCGTCACCACCTGCTCGAAGATCGGCGTCGAAGCCTGGGCCGGGACCACCGGCGGGCGCGGGTGGCCGTTGCGGCCCGCCGGGACCAGGCGGCCCGCGCCGATCGGGCGGGCCAGGTCCGCGATCACCAGCGCGCCCGGGACGTGGACGCTCGCCGTCACCCCGGCGTGGCGGGCCGCCGTTCCGGTCGACCTCAGCCGCACCGTCACCCCGTGCAGGGCCGCCAGCCGGCCCACCACGAACAGCCCCATGCGGCGGGTCGTCTCCGGGCCGACCGTGCCGGCCGCCGCCAGGCGGTCGTTCACCGTGGCCAGCTCCTCCGGGGTCATGCCCAGGCCCTGGTCGACCACCTCGATGAGCAGGCCGCCGTCGGCGCCGCGGTCGGCCGTCAGCGCCACCTTGTGCTCCGGCGGCGAGAAGCGCGTCGCGTTCTCCAGCAGCTCCGCCAGGATGTGCACCACGTCCGCCGCCGCCTCGGGCTGGACCGAGCTGCGCGGCGCGTTGCCCAGCGCCACCCTGCGGTAGTCCTTGACCTCCGACGTCGCCGCGCGCAGGAGGTCGCGGGTCGGCACCGGTTCGCGGCCGTGGCGGACCGGGCGGCCGCCCGCCAGGACGTGCAGGTTCTCGCCGTTGCGGCGCAGGCGGGTCGCGATGTGGTCGATCCGGAACAGCTCGTCGAGCCGCCGGGGGTTCTGCTCCCCGGCCTCGAGGTCTTCGATGATCGACAGCTGCTGCTCCACCAGCGACTGGCTCCGCCGCGACAGCGTCATGAACATCTCGCTGACCTGCTGGCGCAGCTCGGCCTGCTCGACGGCGAGGCGGACCGCCTGGCGGTGCATGTCGTCGAACGCCCGGGCCAGCTGCCCGATCTCCTCGTCGGTCCGGACGCCGGAATCGGGCACCGCGCGCCAGTCGACTTCGTGGCCCTCGCGGATCTGCCGGACGGTCTCCGGGAGCTGGTCGTTCGCCGCGCGCAGGGCCGCCGCGCGCAGCCGCCGTACCGGCGTGACCAGCGACCGCACCACCAGCAGCGCGATCGCGAGCGCGCCGAGCAGCGCCCCGAGCACCAGGGCCGTGTCGCGCAGCGAGTCCGCGCGGGCGTCGTCGGCGGCCTCGGACACGTTCGTCGCCAGCTGCGCCGCGACGTCGTTGAGCACGCCGGTCACCGTGGCGGCCTCGGCGGTGATCGAGGGCAGCAGCGCCGCGAGCGGGCGGTCGCCGGGCTCCTGCAGGGCGTCGAGCCTGCCGTCGGCGGCGTCGGTGGCCGCGGTGAACTTGGCCAGCCGGTCGCCGGTCAGCTGGTGCTCCGCCTGTTCGGCGAGGACTTCCTGCTCGGCGGCGGTCTGGATGACGGCCGGGCGCAGCGAAGCGTCGTCCGGGCTGTTCTGCGCGGCCCGCCGGTAGGTCTCTTCGGTGGCCAGCTCGCCGCGCAGGTGCACCAGCAGCCGGGTGGTCTCCGCGCTGGCGGCGTCGGCGGGGACGATCGCGGGCACCAGGTCGCCGAGGGTGGCGATGATGTCGTTGTAGCCGGCGGCTTTCGTGCGGACGTCGCCCCCACCGGCGCCGGCCGCGCGGATCCCGGCGAGCTTGCCCAGCGCGGTGTTCAGCGCGCGGCCGGTGTCCCCGGGCAGCGGCGCGTAGCCGGCGTCGCGCTGGACCGCCGCCACCTTCGCGTCGACGTTCGCGGTCAGCGAGTCCGGCGCGCCGGCCGGGACCGCGACCGCGGCGACCATCTCCTCGCCCAGCGACGCCGTCAGGTCGATCGTGTCGCGCAGCACGGGCAGCCGGTCGCGGGCCGCGGTGAGCTCGGTGGCCCGGTCGAGTTCGCCCTGGATCCGGATTTCCGCGAGCGCCACCGCGACCAGGACCGGCAGCAGCAGCACGACGCTGATCTTGGTGCGGACGCTCCAGTGCGCCGGCCACCACGCGGCGTCCGCCGGAAGGCGGGGCGTGGCTCTGCTTTCGTGCATGGCGGAACCGCTCGATTCCCAGCCGCGGCACGGCTGATGTCGAACTCGGACAGGACGGAGAACCCCAGGGAGGAGGTGGCGTTGATCAGGCCGACCAGCAGAAGACATCACGGCCGACGCCCTTGTCAACCCTCGAAGCGGCGTTTCGGAACGCGGCGCTCGAATTGTTTCCGCGGCTCACGGATCGTGTTCCGACGGTCGCTGCTTGCACACCGTTCAAGCACATTCGCGCAGCTCCGAGGCCTACCGATCAGTAAACAACGTGCACTTTCCCGCTGACGGCAGAATTACCCACAGCAGTCGCCGCGATCAATTCGATCTCTGCCGGAATGGTGTGTTATTAATTCCCGCCGCGCCCGGCCGGGAGCCGCGGCCGCGGGGTGCGGCAGAATCCCCGCCGTGACCGATGTGGACGAGGGGGCCGGCGCCGCCACCGCGCACGGCAAGCGGGTCGGCTGGGTGGAGCTGTACTTCGACCTGGTCTTCGTGTTCGCGGTGGGCCAGGTGGCGCACAGCATCGTGGCCGACCCGCACTGGGCGCGCATCGCCGGCGCGCTGGGGCTGTTCGCCACGCTGTGGTGGACCTGGATCGGCTTCGCCGTGCTCTACAACCGCCGCGGGGACGACAGCCGCGCGGCCGACCGGCTGTTCGTGCTCGCCGGGACCATCCCGTGCGCGATCGCCGCCACCCAGGTGCACCACGTCTTCGACGGGCACCCCGCGATCTTCGTGGCGGCGATGGCCGGCGTCCGCGTGATCCTCGCGGCCGCCCACCGATGGCCGGTCCGGCCCGGGCTCGACCAGCGCCGGATCAGCACGGGCTACGCGGTGTCCGCGGTCCTGTTCGCGGCCTCGGCGGTGGTGCCCAACGGCTGGGGGCTGTGGGCGTTCGCGCTGATCCAGGAGGCCGGCTTCCTGCTCCTGGGCGGGCGGCGCCGGCACCGCGGGGAGCGGACGACCGCCCGGCAGCGGCGGCAGGCGATGTTCGACGGGCCCCGCGACCCGAACCTGGCCGTCGACTCCGCCCACCTCGCCGAACGCTTCGGGCTGTTCATGATCCTGCTGCTCGGCGAGCTGGTGATCACCGTCGGCACCGCCGCGCTCGAACGCCCCGCCGACGACTTCGCCTACTGGGCCGCCATGGTCGGCGGTCTGGTGCTCGCCGGCGCGTTGTGGTGGCTGTACTTCACCTCGGCCGCGGAGCTGTCCGAGAAGATGCTCGGCCTCTCCGGCGGCAATCCCATGCTCGCCTATTCGCTGTACGCGGGCGGCCACCTGACCCCGGCCTTCGCGCTGCTGCTCGTCGCGGCGGGGCTGAACCTGTCGCTGCACGAGTCCCCGCCGGCCGCGGCGGCCTGGCTGCTCACCTCGGGCCTGACGGTCTACATCGCCGGCACCCGCGTGTTCTCCGCCGAGCCCGGCCGCTGGTACCAGCGGGCGGGGCGGATCGCGGCCCTCGTGGTGACGGTGAACCTCGCCCAGCTCACCCGGATCCTGCCGGCGCCCGCGGTGGTCGTCGTGGTCGCGGTCTGGGGCGTCGGGATGACGGCGGTCAGCACGGTCATCCGCCGGCGCGCCATCGAAAGCCTGGGTGACAACCCGCTGGCGTTCCTGCGGGAACGCCGGGCCAAGGCGGGGTGACGGGTCAGCGCGTCACCCGCCTTGGCCCGGCTTCCGCCACCCTGCTCGTGCACCAGCCGCCGCGCCTCCCACAGCGCCCACGGCCGCATCCCCGTGGAGCTCCGGGCCGCGGGGCCGGCGCAGGTACAGGTCGTCGCCGTCTTCCTCGAAGAGCCCCGCCCGGCGAGCGGCTGATCTAGCTGGTCAGGATCTGCGGCGAGAGCACCTTCAGCATCGCGTTCGTCCACTTCAGCTGCCGCAGTGTCTGCGGGTGGCACCGGGTGGCCAGCTCCAGCAGCTCGGCGTCCTTCGCCGCCTGGGCGCTCTGGGCGAGCAGCTCCCAATCCAGCGACACGCCCGCCGCGCGGCGGTGGAGGCGGCGCAGGTCGGCCAGCAGGAGCAAGCCCGGCTCCGGACGACGGCCGCCCAGCTCGGCCAGTGCCGTCCGCAGCGGCTGCAGCGGGCCCGGGCCGGGGACGTCCTCCCCCAGGTCCAGGTCGTACGCGCGGCCGGCGCGGGCGATGGCGCGGACGTGCGCCGCCGACCAGGCCGCCAGGTCGCGGGCGACGTGGTGGACCTCGTGTTCCGCGTGGTGCCGGTCCGACGTCTTCAGCAGGTCCTTGGCCAGGTGCGTCTCCGCGCGGTGCAGTTCGCGCAGCACCAGTCCGAGCTTCATCCGATGACCTCCTCGTCCACCGCCGCGGGCACCGGCTCCGGCCGCGGGGCCGCGACGGCGGACACCTTGCGCAGTGCGGCCGCGGCCGTCTTGAACAGCGGCTGCTTGGACACCGGGTCCCAGTCGATGAAGGTCAGCTCGTTGGCCGCGCGGTCACCGTCCTTGCCCGCCGGGTGCTCGACGTCCCAGTAGCCGTAGTGGAACGGCAGGAACAGCACGCCGTCGCGGATGCCGCCGACCCGGACCCGGGCGCGGACCGCCCCTCGGGGTGTCGAAACCTCGGCGAGGTCGCCTTCGGCCAGCCCGGCGGCTTCGGCGTCCCGCGCGGACACCTCGAGCCACACCTCCGGCGCCGCCGCGCGCAGCTCCGGGGCCCGGCCGGTCTTCGTGCGGGTGTGGAAGTGGACGATCGTCCGGCCGTTGACCAGGAAGAACGGGTGGTCCTCGTCCGGCGTTTCGTGCGGCGGGACGTACTCGGCGGCCTTGAACATGGCCTTCCCGTCCGGGTTCATCGCCCGGTACTCGGCGGGCTCCATCGGCGCCCCGGTGACGAGGTCGCGGCCGTAGCTCTCGCAGTAATCAGGCTGGGCGAAGAACTTTCCGCCGGCATAGAGCCGTTCAGTCCCCTCAGGACTGTCCGAAGTGCACGGCCACTGGATGCCGCTGACCGAACGCAGCTTCGCGTAGCTCAAGCCGCTGTAGTCACACGGCCGTCCCGCGGACGCGCGCTTCCACGCCTCGAACGCCGTTTCGGCGTCGTGCCACTGCGGGAACGGCTCGCCGTCGTTGCCCCGGAAGTCCATCCGCCGCGCGTAGTCGAGGAAGATGTCCAGGTCGGGACGCGCCTGCCCGGGTGGCTCGACCGCCTTCTCCGACAGGTGCACCGTGCGGTCGGCGTTGGTGAACGTGCCGGTCTTCTCGCCCCAGATCGCCGCGGGCAGCACGACGTCGGCGAACTCCGTGGTCTCGGTGCGGAACGCGTCCTGCACGACCAGGAACAGCCGCGAAGAGTCCAGAATGGACCGGATGCGGTGCAGCTCCGGCAGCGACACCGCCGGGTTGGTGGCCGAAACCCACAGGAACCGCAGGGTGCCGGTTTCGGCGTAGCGCAGCATCTGCATGAGGTGCGTCGGCGGTCCGTAGTGCGGGATCTTGCCGGTGTCGACGTTCCACAGCGTCGCCAGCTCGGCCACGTGCGCGTCGTTGGCCCAGTTGCGGAACCCGGTCAGGTCACCGTCGGCGCCGCATTCGCGGGTGTTCTCGGCGGTGGGCTGGCCGTTCATCTGCAGCACCCCGGCGCCGGGCTTGCCCAGCATGCCGCGCAGCAGCACGAGGTTGTTGACCTGCACGGCGGCCGCGGACGCCTGGTGCGATTGGTAGAACCCCTGTAGCACCGTGCACAGCAGCCGCTCCGCCGAGCCGAGCAGCCGGGCGGCTTCGCGGATCTGCCCGGCGTCGACACCGCTGATCTCGGCGGCGCGCTCGGGCGGGTAGCCCGCGACCATCGCCGCGAGGTCGTCGTAGCCGACCGTGCAACGGTCGACGTACTCCCGATCGACCCAGCCGTGCTCGATGATCTCGTGCAGCAGCCCGTTCATCAGTGCGACGTTGGTCCCGGGCAGCGGCGCCAGGTGCAGCGTCGCGGCCCGGGCGACCGGGGTGTCGCGCGGGTCGACGCACAGCACCGCGGGCGGGTTCGGCCCGGCGAGCCGGTCGAGCACGCGCGACCACAGGACGGCCTGCGTTTCGGCCATGTTGTGCCCGAAGAGGGCGATCACGTCGGCGTGGTCGACGTCCGCGTAGGACGCCGGCTGGCCGTCGCAGCCGAAGGACTCCTTCAGCGCCGCGGCCGCGGTCGCCGTGCAGAGCCGGGTGTTGCCGTCGAGGTGGTTGGTGCCGAGGCCGCCGCGGGCGATCGCGGCGAGCGTGTAGTACTCCTCGGCGAACAGCTGGCCGCTTGTGTAGAAGCCGAGCGCGCCCGGGCCCCGGTCGTCCAGGAGTTCCTTGCTGCGCGAGACGACCAGGTCCATCGCTTCGTCCCAGGATGCTTCGACGAGCTCGCCGTTCCTGCGCACCAGCGGCGTCGTCAGCCGGTCCGGCGACGAGTTCGCCTGCCAGCCGAAGAGGTCTTTCGGGTCGAGGCGGCCGTGGTTGACGCGGTCGTCCGCGCGGCCGCGGACGCCGGCGATCCGGCCGTCCTTCACCGCGATGTCGAGGCCGTCGCCGTTGGAGTGCAGCACCGCGGCGCTGCGGACCCAGCGGTCGACGTCCGCCGGCCGCAACCCGTCGGCGAGGTGGCTGTCCACCCGCACCGGCCACGGCTCCCCCGGCCCGTACGGCGTTCTGGTCCCCCAGGGCTCGGTGATCCCGTCACGCTTTCCCACCGCAAGAACCTCCGATCACGACCTGGTGGCCGCCGGGGTACCCGCGAACACCACGGACAAACACCGTCCAAGCATATTTAATTTGCGCGACGCAATAATGAACGCGAATCCGATTCGTCCGCTTCGACCGCTCGGGCAAACCTCTCGAACGCGGCGATCGCGGCCGCGCGCGCCGGCGGGCCGAGCCGGTGCAGGACGTCCGCCAGCACCCGGCGGCGGTCGCGGTCGACGCGGTCGACCAGGTGGCGTCCCGGCCCGGCCGGGGCGAGCAGCGTCTCGCGCCGGTTCAACGGGTTGGGGGCCTTTTCCAGTAGGTTCAGCGCGACCAGCCGGTCACACGCCCGGGTGATCGAAGACGGGTTCATGGCCAGTTCGCGCGCCACCCGGCCCAGGGTGACCGGGGTCCGGTCGACCACCACCCGCAGCACGCGGAACTGGGTCAGCGTCAGCTGTTCGGTGTTCCGCTCGACGGTCGAGTCGGCGATCAGCACCATCGCCCGCAGCGCCGCCAAGGCCGCGTCGGTCCCGTCCTGCTCCACCCACGTTTGCGTCACGCAAGTATGATAGACGGCGAAAGCGGGTACAGCGATTCGTGAGCGCCGACGGCGAGCACGAAAGAAGGCGTCCGCGCCGGCGAGGCCGTCGCCGAGCTGCGACGGGTGGTGCCCGGCCGAGGCGCTCGCCGAAGCGGCACCGCACGCCAAAGGGAGTACTCATGAGCCAGACAGTCGGTGACTACCTGCTCCAGCGCCTGCGTGAGTGGGGCGTGGACCAGGTCTTCGCCTATCCGGGCGACGGCATCAACGGGCTCGTCGCCTCGTTCGGCAAGGCGGACGACCAGCCCCGGTTCGTGCAGGCCCGGCACGAGGAGATGGCGGCCTTCGCGGCCGTCGGCTACGCGAAGTTCAGCGGGAAGGTCGGCGTCTGCATGGCCACCTCGGGCCCGGGCGCGATCCACCTGCTCAACGGCCTCTACGACGCCAAGCTCGACCACGTCCCGGTGGTCGCGATCGTCGGGCAGACCGCGCGCAGCGCGATGGGCGGGTCCTACCAGCAGGAGGTCGACCTGCAGGCGCTCTACAAGGACGTCGCGAGCGAATACCTCGTCGAGGTCAACGTGGCCGAGCAGCTGCCGAACGCCCTCGACCGGGCGATCCGGACGGCCCAGTCGTCCCGCTGCCCGACCGCCCTGATCATCCCCGCGGACCTGCAGGAGGAGGCGTACTCTCCGCCGCAGCACGCGTTCAAGCAGGTGCCCTCCAGCCCGCCGAGCACGGCGTGGTCGCGGCCGGTGCCCGCGGAGCCGGACATCGACGCCGCCGCCGAGGTGCTGAACGCCGGGGAGAAGGTCGCCATCCTGGTCGGGCAGGGCGCGCGCGGCGCGGCCGAAGAGGTCCGCCAGGTCGCCGAGGTCACCGGCGCCGGCGTCGCGAAGGCGTTGCTGGGCAAGGACGTCCTCCCCGACGACCTGCCGTGGGTGACCGGCTCGATCGGGCTGCTCGGCACCCGGCCGAGCTACGAGATGATGCGGGACTGCGACACGCTGCTGATCGTCGGCTCGAACTTCCCGTACAGCCAGTTCCTGCCGGACTTCGGGCAGGCGCGCGCGGTGCAGATCGACCTCGACGGCCGGCTCATCGGGATGCGCTACCCGACCGAGGTCAACCTCGTCGGCGACAGCGCGGCCACGCTGCGCGCGCTGCTGCCGAAGCTGGCGAGCAAGCCGGACCGCTCGTGGCGCGAGACGATCGAGAAGAACGTCGCCTCCTGGTGGGACACGGTCGAGAAGGAAGCCGCCGTCGACGCCGACCCGGTCAACCCGATGGCCATCGTCTCCGAGCTGTCGAAGCGGATCCCCGAGAACGCCATCGTCACCGCGGACTCCGGCTCGTCCACCAACTGGTACGCCCGCAACCTGCGCATCCGCGGCGACATCCGCGGCTCGCTGTCCGGGACACTGGCGACGATGGGCCCCGGCGTGCCGTACGCCATCGGGGCCAAGTTCGCCCACCCCGACCGGCCGGTGATCGCCCTCGTCGGCGACGGCGCCATGCAGATGAACGGCCTCGCCGAGCTGATCACCATCGCGCGCTACCAGCACCTCTGGAGCGACCCGCGCTGCGTGATCTGCGTGTTCCACAACAACGACCTCAACCAGGTCACCTGGGAGCTGCGCGCGATGGGCGGCGCCCCGAAGTTCGAGGAGTCCCAGACCCTGCCGGACGTCGACTACGCCGGCTTCGCCCTGTCCCTCGGGCTCACGGCCGTCACGGTCGACAAGCCGGACCAGCTCGCCTCGGCCTGGGACACCGCGCTCAGCGCCGGCAAGCCGGCCGTGCTGGACGTCCGCTGCGACCCGGACGTCCCGCCGATCCCGCCGCACGCCACCTTCGAGCAGGTGAAGTCGGCCGCCCAGGCCGTCCTCAAGGGCGACCCCGACGCGCTGCACCTGGTCGCCCAGGGCGTCAAGACGAAGCTCCAGGAGTTCCTGCCCGGGAAGAACCGGTGACCACGATCGAGCGGGTCGGCGCCCGGGCCTACCGGGTGCCGACCCCCGCGCCCGAGGCCGACGGCACCCCGGCCTGGGACGCCACCACGATCGTCGTCGTGCCCGCCGAAGCCGGCGGGATCCACGGGCGCCCGGGGTCGCGGGCGGCGCGACCGGCGCAGCCCCGCGGCGGAAGCGGCCGGCGGTGGCCGCGGCGACCGGAATCGCGGTGGGCCCGATGACCCGCGAGGGCGCGGTGGCTGGGCACGGCGGTGGACGCAAAGGCTGGTGGCAGCGGCTCGGCGCCGCCGCGACCGGAATCGCGGTGGGCCGGTGACGCGCCGGGTCGCGGTGGCCCGCGCTGTGTGGGGCGGCGGGCTCGTGGTGCTGTCACGCTCCCTGCCGGTCCCGCGGAAAGTCGCACTGGCGCTGGGCATCCGGCACCTCGCCCAGGCCGCGGCCGTCCTGCGGCGGCCCGGCGGGCTCGTCGCCCGCCGAGGCTGGGCGGTCGATGTCGCGCACGGGGTGAGCATGCTCGGCTTGGCCGTCGTCGCCCCGCGGTGGCGGGCTGCGGCTCTCGCCAGTGCGGCCGGCGCGGCCGTCTGGGCTCGTACCGGGAAACGGAGGACATCATGAACCAGGTCGTCGTCGTGACCGGAGCCAGCGGCGGGATCGGCCGCGCGGTCGCGCGGGCGTTCGGCGCCCGCCACGCCCGGGTCGCCCTGCTGGCCCGCGGTGAGCAGGGGCTCGAAGCCGCCGCGGAAGACGTCGCCAAGGCCGGCGGGACGGCCATGGCGATCCCCACCGACGTCGCCGACTTCGGCCGGGTCGATGCCGCGGCCACGCGGGCCGAGCGGGAGCTGGGGCCGATCGATGTGTGGGTCAACGTGGCCTTCACGTCGGTGTTCGCGCCGTTCGGCGAGATTGGACCGGACGAATTCCGCCGCGTCACCGAAGTGAGTTACCTCGGCTACGTCCACGGCACGATGGCCGCCCTGCACCGGATGAAGCCGCGCGACCGCGGCACGATCGTGCAGGTCGGCTCGGCGCTCGCGTACCGCGGGATCCCTTTGCAGAGCGCGTATTGCGGCGCGAAGCACGCGATCCAGGGTTTCAACGAAGCCCTGCGCTGCGAGCTCCTGCACGACGGCAGCCACGTCCGCACGACGATGGTGCAGCTGCCGGCGGTCAACACGCCGCAGTTCTCGTGGGTCCGGTCCAAGCTGCCGCACCAGGCCCAGCCGGTGCCGCCGATCTACCAGCCGGAGGTCGCCGCCCGCGCGGTGCTGCACGCCGCCGACCACCCGCGCCGCCGGGAGTACTGGGTCGGCGGGAGCACGGTCGGCACGCTGATCGCGAACGCCGTCGCGCCGGGTGTCCTCGACCGGTACCTCGCCCGGACCGGCTACCGGTCCCAGCAGACGGGCGCGAAGAAGCCGCCGGACCAGCCGGAGAACCTGTGGTCGCCGGCCGATCGCAGGCGGGATTTCGGTGCGCACGGCCAGTTCGACGGCCAGGCGACGCCGAGGAGCGCGCAGCTGTGGGCGAGCCGGCACCACGGCGTGGTCGCCGCCGCGGGAGGCGCTCTGGCCGCGACGGCGCTGGCGGTCTGGCGGCGAGCGCGGTCGTGACGCGACTCAGGCCGCCCGGGCGCGCCGGGACGAACCTGTGGCCCCCCTCGAGAGCCGCCCGAGCACCGCGGCTTCGCCGATCCGGTCGGCGAACTCGAAGTACCGGCGGCGTGCCCTGAGGTGCTCCACGCCGAACATCGGCCGAAAGGACGAGGCACCCACCCCCGAACCGCCCCTTCGGACGAGGTGACCAGCGCGTTCCCTCCCCTAGCTTGATCACCAGGCGGGGAGGAGGGGACCCATGAAGTTCACCGCCAAGCGCATCGTCGTCGCCGCGGCCGCGGCCGTGGCCGGGGTGGCGGTGGTCGGGGTCGGAGCCACCGTCATCGCCACCGCCGCGGATCCCGTCTCGCCCGAAATCACCGGCGCCACGCCCGCCGACGCCGGGCACGAAGACGAAGGCAAGTACACCACCGGGGACTACGTGCTCAACGTGCACGAACTGGACGACGACGGCGACGGCATCAGCACCGCCATCGGACCGCACACGACGTACTACTCGAAGACGTTGCACGGCAACGGGAACCGGCAGCACACGGTCGTCAAGTTCTCGGCCGGCGCGGACGGCGACGGGCCGATCTTCTTCGGCTACCCCGTGCCCGGGCCCGGCCGGGTCGTCGACTGCGTGGCGTCCGGGACCGAGGCCGCGCCGCAGGTGCGGTGCGAGACCAAGGCCTGAGGCGTCACCGGCCGAGCGCGCGCACCAGCAACGCGGCCACCGCGGCCCGGTGCTCCGGGCGGTCCGCCCACCGCAGCCGGCGGCCGGTTTCGACCACCACGCCGAACCCGGCGTGCACCAGCACCCGGGCCTGACGCGGGTCGAGGTCCGGGCGGGCCGCGCACAGCTGCTGCTCCCACACCGCGATGTGCTCGCGCTGCGCCGCGACCAGGGGCCGGCGCAGCGCGTCCGGCAAGCCGGCGATTTCCGCGTTGGCCACGCTGTTGAGGGCGCTGTGCTCGAAGCTGTACGCCACGTACGTCGCCGTCAGGGCGTTCAGGGCCTCGTGCGGGCCCGTCACCCCGCGCAGGTTGTGCTCGACCGCCTGGGCCAGGAGGGCCGCGGCCTGCAGGCACGCCGCCGCCAGGATGTCGGCCTTGCCCGGGAAGTAGCGGTAGAGCGCCGAGGGCACCAGCCCGACCGCTTCGGCGATCCGGCCGTTGGTCACGGTGGCGAACCCGTCGCGTTCGAACAGCGGGACGGCGGCCGCGAGGATCTCCGAACGCCGTGTCCGGGGCACCGGCGGGGCGGGGATCTCCACCGCCGGCGCGGGCGTCGCGGCGGGGTCGGTGGCGGCCACGCGCAGGGCGGCCGCCTGCAGCAGCTCCCCCACCCGGCGCCGGCCGATCGCGTTGTGGTGCGTCGTGACCGACCCGATGGCCCCCAGCGCCCCCACGGCCCGCAGGTGCTCGCCCGGCCACGGGTGCTCGCGCCGCACGGCCGCCGCGACGCGCTCGACGACGTGCGCGAACTTGGCCGCGAGCAGCCGGCGGTCGTCGCGCTCGAGGTACCGGGCCTCCCAGCGGTACACGCCGCCGGTCTCCCGGTGGGCGACGGTGACCCGGGTGACGGCGGCGAAGATCTCCGCCGACGACGCGTCCGGGGGCACGTCGGCGAGGGCCTCCACGAGCCGGTCCGCCATCACGTTCGCGCACTCGGCGAACAGCGCGTACTTGTTCGGGAAGTGCCGGTACAGCGCCGCCGCGGTGATGCCCACGCGCGCCGCGATCTCCTCCATCGACGCCGCGTGGTAGCCGCGCTCGCTGAACACCGCGGCGCCCGCCTCGACGATGAGCTGCCTGCGGTTGCGGGGCCGGACGGCCGCGGCCGGCTCGGCGGTCACCGGGCTGGGGTCTGCGGAAGTCGGGCCATACGTGCCAGTCAACCACAGGCCGGCCGGGTCTTGCCGACCCGCGAGTCACCTTCTATGTTAATCAGGAATCTCCTCTCGAAGAGCCCATTACCTATCAAGGAAGCTAGGTAAGTGAATGAGCAATCTCAGCAGGAGGAACGTTCTCTCCCTCGGTGTCGCGCTGGGTCTGGCGAGCGCGGCGAGCGCCGTCCCGGCCTGGGGCTCGACCACGGCGGGCGCCGATCCCTGGTGGGTGTGGGACGACGAGGTCGACACCCTGATGGCGGGGCTCGTCGACGGCGGCCGGGTGCCCGCGGTCAACACCGCGCTGCGGTCGTGGGTGGACAACGACGACCCGCTGCCCGCCGGCCTGCCCGCCGACCTCGCGGCCTGGCTCCAGCTGGTCAACCGGCTGCCTTCCTGGGCCGACCCCGCCAAGCTGCGCCGCGCCGCCGACTTCAACCGGCGCAAGGACACCTATCTCTTCATGCTCTACGGCCTGGGCAGCGGCATCATGAGCACGGTCATCCCGCGGGAGGCCCGGTCGGTCTACTGGTCCGCGGGTGGCGCCGACATGCAGGACCGCGCGGCGAAGACGTTCACCTTCGGCTACGACCTGAGCGAAGCCGGCGCGTTCGAGCCCTCGGGCCAGTTCGTCGTCACGGCCAACAAGACGCGCCTGGTGCACGCCGCGGTGCGCCACCTGCTGCCGCAGTCGGCGCACTGGCGGGCCGTCGCCGACGAGCGGGTCCCGATCAGCAACGGCGACATCCTGGTCACCTTCCACAGCCTCGGCACCTTCGTGCACCGGAAGCTGCGCGAGTGGCACGTCCCGATGTCGGCCGCGGACGAGGACGCCTTCCTGCACCAGTGGCAGGTCGCCATCCACCTGCTCGGGGTGCGGGACGAGTTCATCCCGCAGACCTGGGCCGCGGCGGACGCGCAGTCGGCCCAGGTGCTGACCCCGTTGCTCGCTCCGACGCCCGAAGGCAAGGAGCTCGCCGCGGACCTGCTCGGGCTGACCGCCCAGATCGACCTCGGCGTCACCCGCGGCTTCCTGAACGAGTTCGTGCGGTACGTGCTCAGCAACGAGGTCGGCGACTGGCTCGGCCTGCCGCGCGACTACGCGGCGGCCACCCTGATCCGCACCGGGTGGCCCGCGTACATCGCCTTCCGGGAGGGCCTGCTGCCCATCGCCCCGGCCGGGTTCTTCCTCTTCGACCAGTTCATCCGCGCGCTCGCCATGCTGTTCCTCAACAAGGGCACGTCGCCGACGAGCACGCCCATCACGATCCCCACCGGCAACCGGCCCGGGGCCTGAAGTGTCAGGCCGGTCCCCGGCCCCACAGCCGCCAGGTCTGGTTGAGCGGGCTGTTCTGGGTGACCGGCTTGCACGTCCACTGGATCACCGCGCCGCGGGCGGCCGTGGACACCCCGCTGACGTCGACGCACTTGCCGCTGTGCCGGGCGACGAGCTGGTAGTCGTGGGCGTCGTTGCCGCCGTAGGTGACCCGGCGCGGCGAGAACTGCTGGTTGGTGGCGCCGTCGGTGCAGGTCCGCTGCTGGACGGCGGCACCGTCGTCGGCCGAGGCTCCGGCGACCTCGAGGCACTTGCCGCTCTGCCGGTTGACGACGGTGTAGGTGCCCGCCACCCCGGAAACCGGGCGGAAGGTCCACTGCTGCTGGTCGCCGCCTTCGCAGAAGTCCTGCTGCTGCCGGTTGCCGTCCGCGGTGCCGAGGTCGGTGTTGTCCAGGCACTGCTGGGAGTGCTGGGCGACGGCGACGGTCTGGAAGCTGCCGTCCGTCGGCGGCAGCAGGGTGATGCTGAGGGCGTCGTCGACGGTCGTGTGCGAAATGCCGACGGTCACGGTGCTGCCGGAAACCGTGGCCACGGAATCCCGGATGGTCACCGGGCTCTGCACCGCGGCGCCGCCGTTGGACGGGATCTGCTGGACGACGACCCGCACCTGGTTGTTCTGGACGATGCCGGAGGTGGTGTCCAGGCGCTGCAGGGCGACCGAGACGTTCCCGGTCGTGCCACCGCCGCCGACGAGGACCTTCGCCACCCCGGCCGCCTTCGTGGCGAACGGGTCGTAGGCCTGGCTCGGCTTCGAGGCCACGATTTGGCCGGTCTGCGAGCCGTAGAAGCGGTAGGCCCACCATTCGCCCTTGGGCAGGTACCGGCCCGCGGAGTTGCGGACGAGCAGGTTCGCGAGGTCGTTGTGCAGGTTCCCGCCGCCGGCCCAGTTGGCGCGCAGCCCGTCGGCGCCGGCCCGCTCGAGCCGGGCGATGTACCAGGCGCCGTCACCGGGGTTCTGCTCGTTGGAAGCCCCGTATTCGTTGATCTGGTAGGGCCGGGGGTGCGGGATGCCCCGCGAGCCGAGTGACGCGTCGGCGGCGGCGACGTTCGCCACCGGATCCCCCGGCAGGGAGTGCCAGCTGACGATGTCGGGCACCGTGCTCGAGCCGCGCACGAAGTCGAGGTACTGCGTCCACCAGCTTGCCGAGGTGGACGGAACCCCGGCGAGGCTGGGCCCGACGATGGCGTGCGCCGGGAACGCCGCCCGGATGCGCTGGTACGCGCGCTGCCACATGGCGAAGTACTGGCTCTGCGGGCGGTTCCAGAACAGCGTGATGTTGGGTTCGTTCCAGAGGTCCCACTCGACCGGGGCGCCGGTCGCGCGCACGTCGTTGATCAGGCGGGTGAGGAAGGCGTCGTAGTCGGACCAGTCGCCGTTGTCGCCGGGGAACCGGGAGATCGGGTAGCCGTCGGCGCCCCAGAGGTCGTGCACCAGCAGGACGAACTGGCCGCCGAGCGAGCGGGTGCGCAGGAGCTGGGCGCGGGTGGCGTTCCACCGCCGGTCGTACTTGCCCGACACCCACCCGCCCGGGCTGTCGAGCTGGGCGCCGCCGGCCCGCATCGCCTGGAAGCGCACGTCCCGGAAGAAGTGGTCGGGCGGCGCCGACGCGTTCTCGGTCATGCCGTAGATCCAGCCGGAAGCCCGGTAGGTGGGTGCCGCGCCGACGGCGGAGAAGTCGACGGAGACCGACTCGTCCGCGGCGTGCGCCGGTGCGGGGAGGGCCACGGCGGAGGCACCGGTCAGAGCGCCGGTGACGAACAGGGCGGCCAAGCCACGGCGGACGCGCGGCCGCTGACGCGAGAGGTCCACAGTCGACTCCTTTGGCGGTGGACGTGCGGGAGAGGCCGACGGTCATCGAACCGGTTCGACCACCAGGGACGCTACGCTGCGGGCAATTCACCGACAATCGGCCGAATGGAGGCGAACCGGTTCGGCGCTCGGACCGCGCGCTCGCCGTCGGCCGGACTGCGGGGCGCGGCGGGCGCTCGAGGCAAGGGGCGTTCGGCTGCGGGCAGCGGCGCCCGCCTCATGAGCGCAGGGTGCGGCCGGCGGGCGGGCGGGCGGCTCGGCCGGCCAACGCACGAGGCGGCGGGCCGCGGCGGCCGCCCGGCGTGGAGGGTGCAGCCGGCGGGCATCGACTCCGGTCGGCGAGCACAGGGTGCGGCCGACGAGCGCGCGGGTCGGCCGGCCAACGTACGAGGCGGCGGGCGAGCACACAGTGGACAGGCGCGCGCAGGACGCGGCGGCGGGCACCAAACCCACCGGCGAGCGCCGACCCCGGCCCGCGAACCCAAGGCACGGCCCACCCGCACCGACCCAGCGCCCACCCGGCAAGCGAGCGCAGAACACAGCCGGCCAACGCCGAATCCCACCCGCACCAAAAGGGGCTTCCCCCGCGTCGCCCGCGGGGGAAGCCCCTTCCGTCCGCCCCAGCGGCTCAGCGGTAGCCGGCGGCGACCACGTTTGCCTGCACCGCGTTCTCCGTTGCGTCCGTCGGATACCCCGCGACCATTGCTCCCTCGTAGAACGTGCCCGCGCTCAGGTTGGCCCCGCCGCCGGGCTTGCAGCAGTCCCCTCCGCTGCCCAGGATGATCGCGCCCTGCTTCTTCATCGGGCTGTAGCCGCCCGGGAGGCCTCCGTCCCACATGGTCGTGAGGTTGCCCGACTGGGCGTTGCTGCCCTTGAGCGCGAAGCGGGACGTGCCGTTGTTCTTCAGCATCGCCGTCACGAACTTGCTCGGCAGCGCCCGCTGGTTCGGGTTCCACTGCTGGCTACCACCCGGGTACAGGCCCCACTCGAGGTCGGCCTGCACCCACGGGCCCGAACCCTGGCACCCGCCGAACCAGCACTGCGTCCCGAAGTTGATCGCGTCCATCGCGCCGGCCGCGTCGGCCTTCCGGGTCGTTTCGCTGTTGCCGTAGTCGAAGCAGCAGCCGCTGTTGACGTGCGTTCCGCTGGTCACCATGTACATGCCCTCGGGCGCGCTGCCGGTCGGCACCCCCGTCGCGTGCCCGTCCCGCCAATAACTGTTGCCCGGGTTGATGTACAGCGAGTACGCCTTCGCGCCGCCGACCGTGAGCGACTCCGACGTCGCCTTCGCCGGGCTGCTCTGGCTCGAGCCCGGGACCACGGTCGAGCCCTGGTACCACAGGTCGTTTCCGCGCCCGGACTGGTCGTAGGCCACCGTGATCACACACGTCGTCCCGGAGCAGAAGGAGTCCTGGACGCTCGCGTCGGCGGTGCCGCCCGCCGCCCGGACGGCGATGTTCCTGGTCGTGTTGTCCGACGAACGCCGGACCTGGTACAGGTTGCCCGCGTAGGTGCCGTAGAGCGCCCGGACCGTGCTATGCGCCGCGATGCACGGCGTGCCCCCGGACGCGTAGATGTCACAGGGCGCCGTACCCGACGGGGTCGGCGGCGTCGTTCCGCCGCTCCAGCGCTGATTCGCCTGGCCGTGGCAGGTCCACAGGACGACCGCCGTGCCGTTGGCCGTGCCCGCGCCGGTCACGTCCAGGCACAGTCCTGATTGGACACCGCTGATCGTCCCGTCGGCGTTCTGCCGCCACTGCTGGTTCGCCCCGCCGTGGCACGACCAGATGATGGCCGCCGTGCCGGGGGACGTCCCGTTGCCGGAAGCGTCGACGCAGCGCGTGCCGTTCAACGTCCGCAGCTCCCCCGCCGCGGTGAACTCGTACGCCTGCCCGGCCTGGCCGCCGCAGTCCTGGATCTCCAGCACCGTCCCGGGCGCGTCACTGCCGCCCCGGACGTTCAGGCACCGTCCCGACGCCGCGCCCACCAGGGGCGCCGCCGCCGCCGAAGCCGGTGCGGCGACGGACAGCGCCGTCAGCAGCATCGCGGCCACCACCACGAACACGCGCACGATTCCTCCTCAGTCCCGAATGGACATCGACTCAGGCCGACTTCCGCGGCACCAGCTCGGTGTCGAGCACGGTGCACCGGCGCGGGGCCGCGCCGTCGATCATCGCCAGCAGCTCGGCGGTCATCCGGGCGCCCATCTCCTCCACCGGCTGGCGCACGGTGGTGAGCGGCGGGTCGGTCCAGCTGCTGATCGGCAGGTCGTCGAACCCGACGAGGGCGACGTCGTCGGGCACCCGCCGGCCCGCGCGGCGAAGCGCGCGCAGCGCCCCGACCGCCATCATGTCCGAGGCCGCGAAGATGCCGTCGACGTCGGGACGGCGGGTGAGCAGCCGGGACGTCGCGTACTCGCCGGACGCCTGGCCGAAGTCGCCGCACACCACCAGCGTCTCGTCGTACCGGCCGGCCCGCATCATCGCCTGCCGGTAGCCGAGCAGCCGGTCCACGCCCGCGGTCATGTCCTGCGGCCCGGTCACGGTCGCCACCGTCTGGCGGCCGCCGTCGAGCAGCCGCTGGGTCGCCAGCCGGGCGCCGCCCTGGTTGTCGGCGTCCACGTACGGCAGCCGGCCCGCCCGGCCCGCGGCCTGGACCGGCCTCCCGCCGAACACCACCGGGATGCCGAGCCAGTCCAGGTCGAGCGGACGGCGGCCGTGCATGCCGACGACGAGCGCGCCGTCGACGTGCCCGCCGTCGAGGTACCGGACCACCGGCGACTGGTAGTCGTCGGTCGCCGGCACGGTGAGCAGCACCAGCTGCACCCCCACCGCGGTCAGCTCCCGGCCGACCCCCGCGGCGATCCGCGGGAAGTACGGGTCGGTGAACAGCCGCGGCACTTCCTCGCACACCACCAGGGCGATCGAGCCGGTGTGCCGCGCGCTGCTCGCCTTCGCCGCCCGCTGCCGGGCGTAGCCCAGCGCCAGCATCGCGGACTCCACCTGCTTGCGGCGTTCCGGGCTCACCCGCGGGAAGCCGTTGAGCACGCGGGAGGCCGTGGCGATGGACACCCCGGCCGCCCGCGCGACATCGGCCAGCGTGGGCCGGAACCCGGACGGTTCGGCGACGGTCACGGGCTCAGGCACGCTGGAGCTGGAACCGCTGGTTGGGGTTCCCGGTGAACGTCCACTGGGAGATCCGGGCGCCGTCGGCGGTCGACACGCCCCAGACGTCCAGCGCCAGGCCACTCAGCCGGTTGACCAGGCTCACCGCGCCGCTGCCCTGGTCGACGACCCGCCACTGCTGCGCGGTGGCGTTGGTGTCGGCCTGCTGGCTGATGTCCGCGCCGCTGTTGGCGTTCGCCGCCTGGAGCACCAGCCCGCTGTGGCGGGCCCGGACCCGGTAGTAGCCGTCACCGGAGTCGACGAAGTCGAACTGCTGGCTGAGCCCGCCGTTGGCCGACTCCTGCTCGATGAGCGCGCCGGCCGCCGTCGAGGCGCCGGTGATCCCGACGAGCTTGCTGCTGTGCTGGGCCGTCAGCTTGTAGTTCACGCCGGTCTGGACCGGCGGCGTCGGCGGGGTGCTGGTGCCGAACTGCGTGATGAACTTCCACACCTCGCCCGAGGTCCACGTCTGCCAGCCGCTGCCGCCGCCGTCCTTCGGACCCGGGTCGTGCCCGCCGTCGAAGGCGCCCCAGACGACCGGGTACCCGGCCCGGCAACCGGAGTAGGCGGTGACGATGTGGGTCCGGCTGCCGGCGGCGGGCTCCGGCGGGTTCTGCGGGGTGCAGCCGTTGTTGCGCACGAACTGGTCGCGCAGCGAGCGCCCGGAGGCGATGGGCAGGACGTTGTCGGCGATGCCGTGCATCCCGATGTAGGCGACCGGCTGGGTACCGCCGCTGCAGCCGCTGAGGTTCGCCCCGGAGTACACGGCGACCGCGCGGAACACGGTGGGCCGGGCGCAGGCGAGGGCGTAGCTCATGGCGCCGCCGTAGCTGAAGCCGCCGGCGAAGACCTGCGTGGTGTCGACGCACAACGCGGCCTCGACCTGCCGCAGCAGATCGTCGATGAAGGTGACGTCCTGGCCGCCCGGGTTGGCCCAGCCGTTGCCGTTTCCCTGCGGTGCCACGAAAATCGTGTTGTTGCCGGAGCTGTCGGCCAGCCGGCGCAGCCCGTAGTAGGACCAGTTGTAGCCGTCGGTGCCGCCCGAGTCGACGTCGTTCATCGTGCCGCCCCGCCAGTGCAGGCCCACGAACAGCCGGTAGGAGTGGTTGTTGTCGTAGTTGGCCGGCACCCGCAGGATGTAGCTGCGGTTCTGGCCGCCGCTGGAGATCGTGTGGTTGCCGCTCGCCAGCCCGGGTGCTTTCCCGCAGCCCGCGGTGCCGGCGGCCGCGGTGGCCGGGGCCGCGGCGGCCGGGGCGGCCTGCGCGGTTCCGCTCACTCCCAGCGCGAGCACGGCTCCGATCACGGCGGAGGCGAACAGGGCTCTCTTCAGCATCACACGGCTCCCTCTGTCTACGGACGTCGTCGTCCTCCCGGGCCTGGGAAGATCCCGGGAGCAGTAAGGTCCACAATGGAATGTCCGACGGGTGCGGTCACCGGCCGAAGAGCCGGCGCTGGATCTCCCGGCGGTAGTCCTCCAGGGTGTTGTCCAGGTGGACGCCGGCGGCGTGGGCCGCCGCGTCCGGATCGCCGTCCCGGATCGCCCGGAAGATCGCGGCGTGCTCGTCGACCGCGCCCGCCGCGTGCCCGCCGATCGCGCCGGACATCCCGATGATGTTCGACTGGCGTTGCAGGCGGCGGGCCTCGCCCACGGCCGCGACGAGGAACTGGTTGTGCGACGCGGCGGCGATCCCGGCGTGGAAGTCGTCGTCGCCCCGGTCGAACAGCGAGTACTGCCCGGTCAGGTGGCCGTGCCGGCAGGTCTCGGCGGCGGCCTCGATCGAGCGCAGCTCGGCGGGGGTGGCGTTGGCCGCGGCCAGGCGGCTGGCCGCGGTCTCCTGGATCCGGCGGAATTCGAAGAGCATGTAGACGTGGTCGAGATCGGCGGGCAGGAAGAACGCGCCCCAGCGGGACCCGCCGAGCATGCCCTCGTCGTCGGAGACATACAGCCCACGTCCTTTGTGCGCTCGCACCCGGCCGATGGCCGAGAGGATCTTGACGGCCTCCCGCACCATGGTCCGGCTCGTTCCCATCCGCGCCGCCAGCTCGTTCTCGGTCGGCATCCGGTCACCGGGCCGCAGTTCCAGTTCGGCGATCAGCCGCAGGATCTGCTCCGCCACCACTTCGTAGCCGGGGCGGTACGGGACAGGCGGTGCTACTTCCTCGTCACGGGTCACGCAATGAGTATGACTCAGCAACTCCGGACAGCACCTTACCTCGCTCACCCGCCACCCGGTCAATCTTTGTCAGGGCGGCCTGAAAATTACATCACCGGCACCGGGACGGAGCAATGGGCCTGATCCTTGCTTGACGCCAGGCAGGCGCGCTGTTCTCATGGATCACCGACACCACAACGGAAAACCCGCCGAGCACCCTCGAAACTTTCGAAAACCGGCGGACCTCCGCAGTGTCGGATGAGTCGTACACATCCTGCCCGGTTCGCCGTCGACCGGGGGCCGGCCGGCCCCGGGCCAGGCCCGCCGGACACTGGTTCGAGTACACAGTGGACGGTTGGGCCCAGCCCCGTCCCGGAGAGGCCCGTCATGCCGTCGCGCACCGCCGCCGCGCTCCTCACCGCCCTCGTGGTGACCGCGCTCGCCACCCCGTCCGCCCACGCGGCGACCGTCACCATCGCCGTCGCCCCGGACGGCAACGACACGAATCCCGGCACGCCCGCTCAGCCGGTGGCCACCCCGGCGAAGGCCCAGGAGCTGGCGCGCACCCAGGCGGCGGCCGGCAACGACGTCGTGGTGCAGCTCGCCGGCGGCACCTACCGGCTCTCCGCGCCGCTGCGGTTCACCAGCGCCGACTCGGCGCAGAACGGCCACACCGTCACCTGGCAGGCCGCCGCCGGCCAGAAGCCGGTCCTCTCCGGCGGCACGCAGGTCACCGGCTGGTCGGTGCAGGACGCCGGCCAGAACATCTGGGTGGCGTCCGTGCCGCAGGGCGCCGATTCCCGGCAGCTGTTCGTCGACGGCGCCCTGGCCCCGCGCGCCGGGATCACCATCTCCCGCAACGACGTGCAGTTCACCACGAGCGGGATGACCATCACCAACCCGGCGCTGAACTACCTGGCGACGCTGCCGCAGCAGAACCGGATCGAGGTGGAGAGCCAGAACTCCTTCACCGACCGGTACTCCCCCGTCGACCGGATCAGCGGGACGTCGATCGTCATGCAGCAGCCCGCGTGGAACAACAACAACTGGGGCTACGACACCCTCGCGAAGCCGTTCGGCGGCGGCCAGCTGTTCCTCGAGAACTCCTACTCGTTCCTGAAGAACACCGGCCAGTGGTACCTCGACCCGTCGGCCGGGAAGCTCTACTACAAGGCACCCGGCGGCTGGGTCCCCGGCAGCCACGACGTCGAGCTCCCGCGGCTGCAGTCGCTGCTGCAGATCGGCGGCAGCTACGACAACCCGGTGCGCGGCCTCGCCTTCAAGGGCCTGAACTTCGAGCACACCACCTGGCTCACGCCCAGCACGTCGGTCGGGTACGCGAACCAGCAGACCGGCACGTTCCTCCCGGCCGCCGCGTCGATGCCGGCCGACTTCCTGACCTCCTGCCAGTCGGGCTGCCGCCAGTTCGAAGGCGCCCGCAACAGCTGGGCCCAGGCGCCGGCCGCGGTCCAGGTCTCCGCCGCCACCGGGATCACCTTCAGCGGCAACACCTTCACCCACCTCGGCCAGGTGGCCCTCGGCATCGGCAACGACGCGAACGCGCACGCCACCGGCGTCGGCCTGGGCGCGTCGTCGATCACCGTGGACCACAACACCTTCACCGAGAACTCCGGCGGCGGCGTGATCGTCGGCGGCGTGCGTCCCGACGCCCACCACCCGTCGAACCCGGCGATGCTGAACAAGGACGTCACCATCTCGTACAACACGGTGAGCCGGGTCGCTCTGGACTACCGCGAGATGGCCGGCATCCTCTCGACCTACGCGGCGCACACCGTGATCACGCACAACGACGTCTCGAACCTGACCTACGACGGCATCGACGTCGGCTGGGGCTGGGGTGCCAACGACCAGGGCGGCAGCCAGGACTACCGCAACCGCGGCCTGTACGACTACCAGCCCGTGTACTCGACGCCGACCACGCTGCGGGACACCGTCGTCAGCTACAACCGGGTGCACGGCACGAAGAAGCTGATGCACGACGGCGGCAGCATCTACAACCTCTCCGCCAACCCGGGCAGCTCGATCGACCACAACTACATCTACGACAACAACCGCACGGTCGGCCTGTACCTCGACGAAGGCTCCCGGTACGTGAGCGTCTCGGCCAACGTGATCCAGGACTCCGGCGTCTGGGCCTTCACCAACGCCAACGGCAGCAACAACACCAACGACAGCACCTTCAGCGGGAACTGGTACAACGGCGGCGCGACCCAGGTGGCCACCGGTTCGCCGCACAACAACGTCCTGACCGGGAACGTCCAGGTCAGCGGCACGAACTGGCCGTCGGGCGCCCAGCAGGTGATCGCCGCCGCCGGCACCGGCGACGGCACCACGCCGGCCGCGAGCCCGGTCCGCGCGCTCGGCAAGTGCCTGGACGTCAGCGGCGTCTCCACCACGCCCGGCACCGCGGTCCAGCTCTGGGACTGCAACGGCGGTACCAACCAGGCCTGGACCCGCAGCGGCACCGGTGAGCTGACCGTCTACACCGGCACGCGGTGCCTCGACGCCAGCGGCCAGGGAACCAGCCCCGGCACCAAGATCGTCATCTGGAACTGCAACGGCCAGGGCAACCAGCGGTGGCAGGTCAACGCGAACGGCAGCATCACCGGTGTGCAGTCCGGGCTGTGCCTCGACGTGACCGGGTCCTCGACCGCGAACGGCACGCTGATCCAGCTGGCCACCTGCACCGGCGCGACCAACCAGAAGTGGACTCTCGGCTGACGAACAGAGGAGTTCGGCCATGGTCTCCCGCAAGCTGCTCAGAACCCTCCAGGCCGCGGTGGCGGCCGCCGTCCTGGCGACCGGCGCGGTGGCCGCGACGGGCGCCGCGGCCCACGCCGCCACGCAGGAAGCGTGCGACCTCTACGCCGCCGGCGGCACCCCGTGCGTCACGGCGCACAGCACCACCCGCGCCCTGTTCGGGGCGTACAACGGCCCGCTGTACCAAATCCAGCGGGCGTCGGACCAGCGGTTCCTCGACGTCGGCCTGCTGACGGCGGGCGGGGTCGCGGACTCGGCCCCGCAGGTGTCGTTCTGCGCCGGCACCCGATGCACGGTCACGAAGATCTACGACCAGACCGCCAACCACAACGACCTGCCGATCTCGTGGGGCGGGTTCTGGAAGGGCCCCGGCCCGAACGGGTCGGACATCGGCGCGGACGCGATGGCCCTGCCGGTCACCGTCGGCGGGCACCCGGTGTTCGGGATCAAGGTCACCCAGGGTGTCGGCTACCGGATCGACAACGCCAAGGGCGCGCCGGTCGGGGCCCAGCCGGAGGGGATCTACATGATCACCTCGTCGAACTACGTCAACCAGTGGTGCTGCTTCGACTACGGCAGCGGCGAGGTCTCCCACAACGACACCGGCAACGCCACCATGAACGCCATCTACTGGGGCACCGCCTGCTGGTTCAACGGCTGCACCGGCACCGGCCCGTGGGTCGAGGCCGACCTGGAGAACGGCATGTACCACACCGGGTCCGGCTCCAACAAGGATCCGAACAACCCCGGGGTGCACCACCCGTTCGTCAGCGCGTGGCTGAAGAACAACGGCACCACGAACTTCACCCTGAAGTACGGCGACGCGACCAGCGGCAGCCTCACCACGCCGTACTCGGGCGGCCTGCCGCGCGGCTACTCGCCGATGAAGCTGGAGCCGTCGATCCTGCTGGGCACCGGTGGCGACAACAGCGTCTCCGGCGTCGGCGAATTCTTCGAAGGGGCCGTGACCAGCGGTTTCCCGACCGACGCCACCGAGAACGCGGTGCAGGCCAGCGTGATCGCGGCCGGGTACGGCAACGGCGGCAGCACGAACACCGGCGCCGTGCACGCGGTCGGCGCGAACAAGTGCCTGGACGTCAACGGCGTCTCCACCACGCCCGGCACCGCGGTCCAGATCTGGGACTGCAACGGCGGCACGAACCAGACGTGGACGCGCACCGGCGCCGGCGAGCTGAACGTCTACAGCGGCGGCAACCTCCGCTGCCTCGACGCCTCCGGCAAGGGCACCACGCCCGGCACCAAGGTCATCATCTGGAACTGCAACGGGCAGAACAACCAGCAGTGGACGTTCAACGCGAACGGGACGGTCACCGGGGTCCAATCCGGACTCTGCCTCGACGTCACCGGCGCCGGGACCGCGAACGGCACGCCGGTCCAGCTGGCCGGCTGCACCGGCGCGAACAACCAGAAGTGGTCCCTGAGCTGAAAGGTCGCCTCATGTCCTCGTTCGAGCTGTCGCGGCGCCGGCTGATCGTGGTGGCCGGGGCCGCCGCGGCCGCCGGTGTGGTCCGCGTCCCCGCCGGGTGGGCCACCGAAGGCCCGAGCAGCTACACGCCGAGCTGGTCGTCGGTCGACCAGCACCCGCCCGCGCCGGAGTGGTTCCAGGACGCCAAGTTCGGCATCTACTACCACTGGGGCGTCTTCAGCGTCCCGGCGTTCGGCAACGAGTGGTACCCGCGCAACATGTACATCGGCGGGTCCAACGAGAACAACCACCACAAGCAGGTGTTCGGCGACCCGTCGGCGTGGCCGTACCAGAACTTCATCAACGGCGCCCGCGACAAGGCCGGCAACTGGGTCCAGTTCGCGCCGAAGCTCAAGTCGGCGGGCGGCAGCTTCGACCCGGCCGAGTGGGCCCAGCTCTTCGCCGACGCCGGCGCGAAGTTCGCCGGCCCGGTCGCCGAGCACCACGACGGCTACTCGATGTGGAACAGCAGCGCCAACGAGTGGAACTCGGTCAAGACCGGGCCCAAGCTCGACCTGCTGCGGCTGCACGCGGACGCCATCCGCGCGAAGGGCCTGAAGCTGCTGACCGCGCTGCACCACGCGTACCACTTCACCGGCTACTACGACCACGTGCCGGCCCAGTCCACCGACTCGCTGCGCCGCCTCTTCGGCCAGAACGGCACGCAGGCGGAGAACCAGCTCTGGTTCGACAAGCTCCGGGAGGTCGTCGACGGCTACCAGCCCGACCTCGTGTACCAGGACTTCAACCTGACCCAGGTCGCCGAGGCGCAGCGGCTGAACTTCCTGTCGCGGTACTACAACCAGGCGGTGGCCTGGAACAAGGACGTCGTCGCCACCTACAAGGACGGGTTCAACAACCGCGGGGAGGTCTTCGACTTCGAACGCGGCGGGCCCGGCGACCTGCTGAGCCCCTACTGGATGACCGACGACAGCATCTCCAGCTCCAGCTGGTGCTACACCAGCGGCATCGGCTACTACTCGATGAAGGCCATCCTGCACTCGCTGCTGGACCGGGTCAGCAAGAACGGCACCATGCTGCTGAACATCGCCCCGATGGCCGACGGCACCATCCCGTCCGGGCAGCGCACGATCCTGCTCGGCATCGGCAACTACCTCAAGCGCTTCGGCGAATCCGTCTACGGCACCCGCGCGTGGGCGGTCTACGGCGAGGGGCCGACGAAGATGGGCGGCGGCTCGTTCACCACGCCGGTGGAGGGAACCCGGACCGACGTCCGGTTCACCCGCAGCAAGGACAACACGGTGCTGTACGCGACCGTGCTGGGCTGGCCCGGGAGCACCTTCCCGATCACGACGCTGAGTTCGAGCCGGATCAACCTGAGCAACCTCGTGTCGGCCCAGCTGCTGGGTCCGGACGCCGGGGCCGCCACCACCCTGCCCGCCCCCGTCCAGGACGCTTCCGCGTTGCGCGTCCAGCTGCCCTCGGCCAACCCGCCGTTCGACGCGCCGGCGTACGTGGTGAAACTGACCTTCTCCGGCCAGATCCCCACCCCCGGCTCCGGTCCCCTGCCGACCGGCTGGGCCCGGATCGCCAACGTCACCACCGGTCTCGTGCTGGACAGCGGCGGCACCGTCGCCGCCGGGTCCCCGCTCAAGCAGTGGAACTGGGACGGCAGCACGAACCTGCAGTGGCAGCTGACCGACGCGGGCGGCGGGTACGTCCGGATCGTCAACCGCACCAACGGGATGGTCGCCGACAGCCGCGGCAACACCGCCAACGGCGCCACCTGCGCGCAGACGGCGTGGACCGGCGCCACCAGCCAGCAGTGGAAGCTGACCGGCCTGGGCAACGGCCGGTACCAGATCGTCAACCGCGCCACCGGCACCGCGCTCGACGGCATGGGCAGCACGGCCGCCGGCTCGAGCGTGGGCCTCTGGACGCCCAACAGCAGCACGAACAACCAGTGGACCATCACCGGCGTGTGACGGCCGAGCAGCGAGGAGACGAGATGCGAACACGGCTCAGGTGGCTCGCCGCGGCGGTGGCGGTCCTGGCCGGCACCCTGCTGCCGGGCACCGCCGCCGCCGAATCGAACGGCGGGGTCCGGGTCATGCCCCTGGGCGACTCCATCACCGAGGGCACCCAAGTGCCGGGCGGGTACCGGATCGGGCTCTGGCAGCGGGTCACCGCGGGCGGGTACCAGGTGGACTTCGTCGGCTCGCAGTTCAACGGGCCGGCGTCCCTCGGCGACCACGACCACGAAGGCCACCCGGGCTGGCGCATCGACCAGATCGACGCGAACATCACCGGCTGGCTGCGCACCAGCAGCCCGCACACGGTCCTGCTGCACATCGGCACCAACGACATCCTGCAGAACTACAACGTCTCGGGCGCACCGGGCCGCCTGTCCGCCCTGGTCGACCACATCACGGGGGCGGTGCCGGACGCCGAGGTCTTCGTCGCGACGATCATCCCGATCGCCAACAGCGGGCAGGAGGCGGCGGCCCGCACGTTCAACGCCACGATCCCCGGAATGGTGCAGAGCAAGCAGAACGCCGGCAAGCACGTGCACCTGGTGGACATGCACGCCGCGCTGACCGCCGCCGACCTGATCGACGGCGTCCACCCGACGGCCACCGGCTACGACAAGATGGCCGCGGTCTGGTACGCGGCCCTGCAGGCGGTCCCGGGCAGCATCGGCACCCCCGGGCAATCCTCGGCGAAGCAGCTCGTCGGCACGCAGTCGGGCCGGTGCGCGGACGTCCCGAGCACCGCGGACGGCACCCCGGTGCAGCTGGCCGACTGCGCCGGAGCGCCGTGGACGCCCACCGGCAAGCAGCTGACGACCGCGGGGAACAAGTGCCTGGACGCGTCCGGGCAGGGCACCGCCGACGGGACCCCGGTGATCATCTGGACCTGCTCCGGTCAGGCCAACCAGCAGTGGAACGTCAACGCCGACGGCACGATCACCGGGGTGCAGTCCGGCCGGTGCCTCGACGCGACCGGACAGGGCACCACGGCCGGGACCAAGCTGATCCTGTGGTCCTGCCACGGGCAGGCGAACCAGAAATGGACGCTGCGGGCGGGCGGCTGACCGGCCCGTTTTCCGGTGCCCGTGGGCCCGGAAAACGCATTCGGTCAATCGATCACGGCCATCCTCTTTGCTCCGGCCGCCCGCTGTGGTTATATCAAAGGCGATTACGCTGAGAGCGCTCCCAGAAAACGCCACGACGACGTGGAGGAGATCATGAAACTGAGGAACGCCCTGTCCGCGGCTCTGCTCGCCGCGGCGAGCGTGGCGGCACCCGTCGCCGTCGCCCCGGCCGCGCACGCGGACACCCTGATCTGCGACCAGTACGGCACGACCACCATCGGCGGCCGGTACGTCGTGATGAACAACCGGTGGGGCAGCAGCGCGCAGCAGTGCATCAACGTCACCGGCAGCGGGTTCCGGATCCAGACCCAGCAGGGATCCACCAGCGGCGGCGCGCCGCTGTCCTACCCGGCGGTCTACCTCGGGTGCCACTACGCGAACTGCTCCCCCGGCTCGCCCCTGCCCCGGCAGCTCAGCCGGATCGGCAGCGTGCCGTCGTCGATCTCCTACACCTACGCCGGCGGCGTCTTCGACGCCTCCTACGACATCTGGCTCGACCCGACGCCGAAGACCAACGGGGTCAACCAGATGGAGATCATGATCTGGTTCAACCGCACCGGCGGGGTCCAGCCGGTCGGCGGCCGGGTCGGCACCACCAGCATCGGCGGGC
The DNA here is from genome assembly GCF_031625235.1 of Amycolatopsis sp. 505. Lineage (NCBI taxonomy): Bacteria > Bacillati > Actinomycetota > Actinomycetes > Pseudonocardiales > Pseudonocardiaceae > Amycolatopsis > Amycolatopsis sp. 505. The sequence continues at coordinate 26,600 of NZ_JACKQP010000011.1, read as the reverse complement.
GCGGCTGGGAAGTGTGGCAGGGCAACAACGGCGGCAACGACGTGGTGTCCTACGTGGCCCAGTCCACCCTCTCGGGCTGGTCGTTCAACGTGCTGGACTTCGTCAACGACGTCGACAACCGCACCCGCGTCGACCGGTCCTGGTACCTCACCAGCATCCAGGCCGGGTTCGAGCCGTGGAGCGGCGGTGTCGGCCTCGCGGTCAACTCGTTCTCCGCGAGCGTGAACTAGGCGAACCGGTGGCCGGGCACCCGGAGGCGCCCGGCCACCCCGGGATTTCGCCCGCCGACTGTTAGCGCTAACGCCCGCCGGGGAATTCCGGAACCCGGCGGCACGGAAAGTTTCGGAAACCAGCCGAAATGTCAATTACCGCGATCCGCGGCCACGAAGGATCACCGATGAAACTCGCCCACTTCTTCGCCGGCGTGCTGGCGGCCTGTGCCGCGTTGATCGTCGTTCCCGGCACCGCGGCGGCCGCCACGGTGCCGATCATGCCGCTCGGGGATTCGATCACCCAGGGCGGCTCGATCGGCGGCTACCGCCTCGACCTCGGCGCGAAACTGCGGGCCGACGGGCGCTTGATCGACTTCGTCGGCTCGCTGGCCGACGGGCCGTCGAGCATGCCCGACCGCAACCACGAGGGCCACCCGGGCTGGACCATCGCGCAGGTCGACGCGAACGTCACCGGCTGGCTCAACACCTACCGGCCGCGCACGATCCTGCTGCACATCGGCACCAACGACATGTACGGCAGCGATCCGGCCGGCGCGCCGCGGCGGCTGTCGGCCCTGGTCGACCGGATCACGAACCTGGTCCCGAACGCCGACGTCTTCGTCGCCACCATCATCCCGATCCGGTTCGCCGATCAGACCGTCCGCACCTTCAACGCGGCGATCGCCCCGGACATGCGGGCCAAGGCCGCCGCCGGCAAGCGCGTGCACCTGGTCGACATGTACCCCTCGGTCGCCATCGCGGACCTGCCCGACGGCATCCACCCCAACGCGGCCGGCTACAGCAAGATGGCCACCACCTGGTACAACGCGCTCAAAGCGATCCCGGGCAGCATCGGCGGGGACGACCCGCCGCCCCCGACCGGCGACGGCGCGTGCACCGCGACCCCGCGGGTCGTGGGCAGCTGGAACGGCGGCTTCCAGGGCGAAGTGACCGTCGCCAACACCGGCACCGCGGCCTTCACGGGCTGGACCGCGAAGTTCGCCCTGCCCGCCGGTCAGAGCATCACCCAGATCTGGGGCGGCACCGCGACCGGCACCGGTGCGATGACCGTGCAGAACGTCTCCTACAACGGCGCGCTCGGCGCCGGTGCCTCGACGACCTTCGGGTTCCTCGTGTCCGGTCCCGGCACCGCGAGCCTCGGCCCGGCCACGTGCACCAGCCCGTGACCCGAACTCCCGCAGCCCACGAATGAAGGTGTGAAAGATGAAGATGACATCGCGGTCATTCTCCCGAGCCGCGCTGGCTTCGGCGTTCCTGGCGACGTCGCTCGGGGTCTCGCTGGTGCTCGCCAACGCCGCCGACGGCGCGGCCTCCACGCTCGGCGCGGCGGCGGCCCAGTCCGGCCGGTACTTCGGCGCCGCCGTCGCGGCCGGCAAGCTCGGCGACTCGACCTACGTGAACATCCTGAACCGCGAGTTCAACATGGTCACCGCCGAGAACGAGATGAAGTGGGACGCCACCGAGCCCAACCGCGGGCAGTTCAGCTACGGCAACGGCGACCGGATCCTCAACCAGGCGACCGGCAACGGCAAGCGGATGCGCGGGCACGCGCTGCTGTGGTACCAGCAGGAACCGGGCTGGGCGCAGCGCATGGAAGGCTCCGACCTGCGCTCGGCCATGATGAACCACGTCACCCAGGTCGCCACCCACTACAAGGGCAAGATCTACGCCTGGGACGTCGTCAACGAGGCGTTCGCCGACGGCGGTAGCGGCGGGCGCCGCGACTCGAACCTGCAGCGCACCGGCAACGACTGGATCGAAGCGGCCTTCCGCGCCGCGCGGGCCGCCGACCCGGGCGCGAAGCTCTGCTACAACGACTACAACACCGACGGCGTCAACGCCAAGAGCACCGGCATCTACAACATGGTGAAGGACTTCAAGGCCCGCGGCGTCCCGATCGACTGCGTCGGCTTCCAGTCCCACCTCTCCGGCAACCCGCCCGGTGACTACCAGGCCAACCTGCAGCGGTTCGCCGACCTCGGTGTCGAGGTCCAGATCACCGAGCTCGACATCTCCGGTTCGAACCAGGCCAACGCCTACGCCGCGGTCACCCGCGCCTGCATGGCCGTCGCCCGCTGCGCCGGCATCACGACCTGGGGCATCCGCGACACCGACTCCTGGCGCACCGGGGAGAACCCGCTGCTGTTCGACGGCAACGGCAACAAGAAGGCCGCCTACAACAGCGTCCTCGACGCGCTGAACGCGGCCACCCCGACCACGCCCACCACCCCGACGACGCCGACCACCCCCACCACGCCGACGACCCCGACCACGCCCACGACGCCGACCACGCCGAACCCGGGCGGCTGCACCGCCTCGGTGTCGCTGAACTCCTGGAACGGCGGCTTCGTGGCCACGGTCAAGGTCACCGCGGGCGGCTCCGGGCTCACCGGCTGGCGGGTGACGACGAACCTGCCCGGCGGCGCGGCCGTGACCAACGGCTGGAGCGCCACCAACACCGGCACGAGCGGCAGTGTCACCTGGGCCAACGTCTCCTACAACGGCAGTGTCGCGGCCGGGCAGTCGACCGAGTTCGGCTTCCAGGGCACCGGCAGCGCCGAAGGCATCACCACCACCTGCTCCGCGAGCTGATCCCCCGCGACGAACGGAGACCATCGTGCACCACCGAAAGCGCGTACTCGCCTGGATGACCGCGGCCCTGTGCGCGATGGCGCTCCTGCCCGGCACCGCGCACGCCGACAACCCGATCGTGCAGCACATCTACACCGCCGACCCGGCCCCGCTGGTGCACAACGGCCGCGTCTACCTCTACACCGGGCACGACGAGGACGGCTCGACCTACTTCACCATGAAGGACTGGCGGGTCTGGTCGTCGGCGGACATGGTCAACTGGACCGACCACGGCTCGCCGATGAGCCTCGCGACGTTCAGCTGGGCCAAGCAGGACGCGTGGGCCGGGCAAGCCGTCGAACGCAACGGCAAGTTCTACTGGTACGTCCCGGTGGTCAACCGGGCGACCGGCCGGATGGCCATCGGCGTCGGCGTCGCGGACAGCCCCACCGGGCCGTTCCGCGACGCCATCGGCCGCCCGCTCGTCGAAAACGGCGAGATCGACCCGACCGTCTTCATCGACGACAACGGCCAGGCGTACCTGTACTGGGGCAACCCGAACCTGTCGTACGTGCGGCTCAACACCGACATGACGTCGTACTCGGGCGGGATCAACCAGATCCCGCTCACCACGGCCGGGTTCGGCACCCGCCCGAACGGCGGCAACCGCCCGACGCTGTACGAAGAAGGCCCCTGGGTCTACAAGCGCAACGGCACGTACTACAACGTGTTCGCGGCCAAGTGCTGCTCGGAGTTCATCGCCTACTCCACCGCGCCCGGCCCGACCGGCCCGTGGACATACCGCGGCACGGTGATGCCCACGCAGGGCAGCAGTTTCACCAACCACCCGGGGATCATCGACTACAAGGGCAGCTCGTACTTCTTCTACCACAACGGCGCTCTGCCGGGCGGGGGCGGCTACACCCGCTCGGTCTCGGTGGAGAAGTTCGCCTACAACGCCGACGGCAGCATCCCCACCATCACCATGACCACGAACGGGCCGCCGCCGGCCGACACGCTCGACCCCTACACCCGGCAGGAAGCGGAAACCATCAACCGGGAAGCGGGGATCGAGACCGAGCCGGCGTCCGAAGGCGGCATGAACATCGGCTGGATCGAGAACGGCGACAACGTCAAGGTCCGCAACGTCGCCTTCGGTGCGGGCGCCAAGACGTTCACCGCCCGGGTCGCCTCGGCGGGCTCCGGCGGCACGATCGAGGTCCGGCTGGGCAGTGCCACCGGCACGGTGGTGGGCCGCTGCACGGTGCCCGCCACCGGCGGCTGGCAGACGTGGACGTCGGTGTCCTGCCCGGTCAGCGGCGTCACCGGCACGCAGGACCTGGTCCTGCGTTTCACCGGCGGCAGCGGCTACCTCTTCAACGTCAACTGGTGGCAGTTCACCGCCTGATCCCCCACCGCGAAGGGAACCGATGTCCACACCCGCTCGGCCCTGGCGGCGGCGACCGCGGTCGTCGCCGGCGCCAGGCCGGGCTGCTCACCCCGATGAACTCCCCTGCTGATGCTGAAAGGACAGACGTGGTGTCACGCCGACGATCCCGGGCGGCCGTCTCGGCCCTGCTCGCCGCGACCGGCCTCGCCGGCGCGGTCCTGGTGGCCACCCCGGCCGCGCACGCCGCGGCCGGGTGCTCGGTCACCTACACGAAGACGTCCGAATGGCAGGGCGGCTTCGGCGCGTCCGTGTCGATCACCAACCTCGGTGACGCGGTCGACGGGTGGACGCTGACCTGGTTGTTCACCTCCGGTCAGCAGGTCGGCCAGCACTGGAACGCGACGATCACCCAGTCCGGGGCCACCGTCAGCGCGAAGAACGTCTCCTACAACGCGGCCATCCCCACCGGCGGCAAGGCGGAGTTCGGCTTCAACGGCTCGTTCACCTCGGCCAACGCGACCCCGTCGGAGTTCCGGCTCAACGGCACCCTCTGCACCGGCGGGGTCGAGCCCACGGCCCCGTCCACGCCGACGACGCCGACCACGCCCACCACCCCGACGACCCCCACCACCACGACCACCCCGAACCAGCCCACCACCTTCACGAACCCGGTGCTGTGGCAGGACTTCGCCGACGTCGACATCATCCGCGTCGGCAACGCCTACTACTACTCCGCCTCGACGATGCACTACTCCCCCGGCGCGCCGATCCTGCGGTCCTACGACCTGGTGAACTGGGAGTTCGCCGGTCACTCCGTGCCCAAGCTGGACTTCGGCGCGAAGTACGACATGAGCGGCGGGCGCGGGTACGTCCGCGGCATCTGGGCGTCGTTCTTCAACCACCGCGCCAGCAACGACACGTACTACTGGGGCGGCTGCATCGACTTCGCCAAGACCTACATCTACACCGCCACCGCGGTGGACGGGCAGTGGTCGAAGCACACCACGATCGACAAGTGCTACTACGACGCGGGCATGCTCGTGGACGACGACGACACGATGTACGTCGCCTACGGCAACACCACCCTCAGCGTCGCCCAGCTCTCCAAGGACGGGAAGACCGAAGTCCGCTCGCAGCAGGTCTTCCAGACGCCGTCGAACATCGGCACGCTCGAAGGCTCCCGGTTCTACAAGCGCAACGGCAGCTACTACATCTTCGTGACCCGCCCGGCCAACGGCCAGTACATCCTCAAGGCGAGCAGCCCCTGGGGGCCGTACACCATCCAGCAGGTGCTGCTGGACCTGCCGGGCCCGATCTCCGGCGGCGGAGTCCCGCACCAGGGCGGCCTGGTGCAGACGCAGAACGGCGACTGGTACTACCTGGCCTTCGTCGACGCCTACCCCGGCGGCCGCGTCCCCGCGCTCGCCCCGGTCACCTGGACGGCCGACGGCTGGCCGAAGCTCCAGACGGTCAACGGCCGGTGGGGCACGACCTACCCGAAGCCGAACCTGCCACCGCCGCCGCGGCAGGTCGAGCCGATGACCGGCACCGACACCTTCCCCGGCCCGGGGCTGAGCCCGCAGTGGGAATGGAACCACAACCCCGACACCACGAAGTTCTCGGTGAGCAACGGCCTCAAGCTGTCGACGGCGACGGTGACGAACGACCTGTACTCCGCCCGCAACACCGTGACCCGGCGGATCCAGGGGCCCACCTCCACTGGCACCGCCACGCTCGATCTGACGTCGATGCGCGACGGCGACCGGACCGGGCTGGCGATGCTGCGCGACTCCTCGGCGTGGATCGGCGTCAAACGCGACGGCGGCCGCAACCGGGTGGTGATGGTCAACGGCCTGACCATGGACGGCAACTGGAACACCACCGGCACCGGGACGGAGGTGGCGAGCGCCGCCCTCTCGGGCAGCAAGATCTGGTTGCGCGCCAACGCCGACATCCGTCCCGGCACCGGCCGCCAGGCCCGGTTCTCCTACAGCACCGACGGGGTGAACTTCACGCCGCTGGGCACGGCGTTCACCTTGAACAACACCTGGCAGTTCTTCATGGGTTACCGGTTCGCCGTCTTCAACCACGCCACCCAGGCGCTCGGCGGCTCGGTCACCCTCCAGCGGTTCGACCTGACGGCGCCATAGCGGACGCACTTCGCCGGCCCGGCCGCTCGCCGGGCCGGCGAAGGTCCGGTCGACCTGGCCGGGTGAACCGGACGCCCGGCGGGGCCGTGAACCACTACAGGAAGTGGATCAACGGCTACGGAGGTCATCCGCCATGCGCTCCCGACACAGGAAGATCAGCCGAGGCAAGATCCTGGCCGCGGCCGCCGCCGTCCTGGCCGCCGGCACCGCGGCCATCGCGCTCCCCCAGGCGAACGCCGCGGGCGGCGACGCGTCGGCGATGGCTTCGGCGTCCGCCATCACCGGCACGGCCTGGGCGGTCGACGAGCGGACCGGCGAAACGGTCGTCACCGCCGACAGCACGGTCCAGGGCGCCAAGTGGGACAGCCTGCTGGCGGCGACCCGCGGCAAGGCGGTCCGCGTCGAACGGACGCCCGGGGTCCTCAGCCTGTTCGCCGAAGGCGGCGACGCGATCTTCGCCGGCGGGGCGCGCTGCTCGCTCGGCTTCAACGTGACGACGAACAGCGGTCCCGGCATCCTCACGGCCGGCCACTGCGCCGCCGCCGGCCGGCGGTGGTCGCTCACCCAGGGCGGGCGGCCGGTGGCCACGCTCAAGCAGTCGACGTTCCCGGGCAACGGCGACTTCGCGCTGCTGACCTACGACAACGCCGCCACGAACGCCCCCAGCGTCGTCGACACCGGCGGCGGCCGGACGGTGGCGATCGCCCGTGCGGCCGCGGCCGCGATCAACCAGCAGGTGTCCCGGATGGGCAGCACGACGGGCCTGCACAGCGGCCGCGTGACGGCCCTCGACGCCACGGTCAACTACCCCGAGGGCCGCGTCACCGGCCTGATCCAGACGACGGTGTGCGCGGAGCCCGGCGACAGCGGCGGTTCCCTGTTCTCCACCGACGGCAGCGCCATCGGCATCACCTCGGGCGGCAGCGGCGACTGCCGCACGGGCGGCGTGACGTTCTTCCAGCCGGTGACCACGGCACTGGCCGCGGTCGGCGCCCGCATCGGCGGCTGACCCCGGCTCCCGCGGCGGCGGCCCGGGTTTCCGGCCGGGCGCGAGTGAGCCATGGGGACCTCCGGCGTCCGGGATGACTCATTCGCGACGCTGGAAGCCCCGGCTACCCACGCCGGGCGCGAAGGCGAGCAGGTGCGGAAGTGTCGCCCGGGCCGTGCGCCAGGTGTGGCCTGACGATCACGGTCACCTGCGTGCCGGGCAGCGTGGTACCGCACGGCGCCGGAGCGGAACCGGCGAAACGCTTCCTGCGCGCCCCGGCCGCAGCGGTCACCGAGACCGGGCGGCCACGGCAGAAATCCACAGCATCGCGGTGATCACCCCGACGGCGAGGGTCAGGGTGCCGGCCCGGCCGCCGGTCATCGCCCACAGGTTGCCCAGCAGCAGGGCCGTCCCCGCGACGGCGGACAGCACGGCGTCCCGGCGGTTCCCGGCGCGGGCGAACCTGCGGCCGAGCACGAAACAGGCCACCATGAGGGCGAGGAAGGCGATGCTGCCGGCCGCCAGGTGCCCGGCGCCGTGCCACGACAGCACCGAGGGCGGACCGGCGGGCGTGCCGGCCGGGAAGCCGTCCCCCGGGTCCGGGACGAGGAGCCCGGCCGCGATCATCCCGGCGCCGTAGCCGCCCAGCAGCCACGCGACCGCACCACCGAGGCCGGGAGCGCCGATCAGGACGAGCACGCCGGCGACGACGAAGTTCGTGATCTGCACCCAGCCGAGCCCGCCGGTGCCGAGCGCGCTGAGCGGGTGCCGGGTCAGGTCGAAGCCGTCCCGGGTGGCGGCCTGGGCCAGCGCCACCGTGGTCCACAGGGGCGCGGCGAGGGCGAGGCAGGTCAGGCGCGCGGAGACGGCCGGGCGGGTAAGGGTGAGGTTCATGACGGAGTCCTTTCGGGGTTTCAGAAGGTGACGCCGGCTTCCGCGGCCGCGTCGTCGTCGAGGAAGTCCTGCTCGATGCGCGGGGAGGCGTGGATGCACATCATCCGCAGTGGCTCGGGACCGACGGCCCGGAACGCGTGCGCGGTACCGGCGCCGACCACTACGACGTCGCCCTGGTCGGCCAGGCCTTCGCCGTCGGCGGTGCGGAACAGCGCGCGCCCGGCGAGCACCACCCAGGTTTCGGAGTACGGGTGGACGTGGGCGCCGGGTCCCTGGCCTTCGGTGTTGTGGACGTGGAAGAAGGAGACGCCGGAGCCGTACGCCTCGCCTTCGAACCGGGCGGTCCGCCCGCTGCCGATGCGCAGGTCGTCTTCCTTCGCGATGACCACCATGGTGGGTTCCTCCCGGGTCGGTTTTCGTTCTGTGGTGATCTTCGGGCCGGACCGGGTGCGGGGGCATCCGTGGTGACCACGGAACCCACCACGGAGATCCACCACGGAGCTCCACAACGGTGCGGCATACTCGGGGCCATGCCCACCGCGCCGACGATCTCGCCGCGCGAGCGCGAGGTCCTGCTGGCCGTCGCGGACCGGCTGACCAACGCGGAGATCGCCGACCGGCTCTACGTGTCGGTGCGGACCGTCGAGAGCCACGTGTCGGCGCTCCTGCGGAAGCTGGACGCCCGTGACCGCCGGGAACTGGCCGCACGGGCTCCCGGGCCGGCCGGCCCGGTGGGCCTGGTCGTGGGAACGCCGCGGCCGCCGACGAGCTTCGTCGGCCGGGTGGCCGAGCGCGACGCCGTGGTGCGCCTGGTGGCCGAAAGCCGGGTGACGACGGTGCTCGGCCCGGGCGGCATGGGCAAGACCCGGCTGGCGGTGGCCGCGACGGAAGCGGCGTCACCGCAGTTCCCGGACGGGGCGACGTTCGTCAACCTCGTCCCCAGCCGGGTGGGTTCGGTGCTCGAGTCGGTCGCGGCCGGGCTCGGCGTGCTCCCCCACCCGCAACAGCCGCTGGCCGACGCGGTCGCCGCGCGGCTGGCCGGCCGGGCCCTGCTGGTGCTGGACAACTGCGAGCACGTGGCCGACGACGTCGCCGAGGTGATCACGGCCTTGACGTCGGCGAACCCGAGGTTGAGCGTGCTCACGACCAGCCGGGAACGCCTGGGCGTGCCCGGCGAGACGGTGCTGCAGCTCGGCCCGCTGCCCGCCGCGGCGGAGCTCTTCACCGAGCGGGCGAAGGCGGTCGATCCCGCGTTCGACGCCGATCCGGCCGCGATCGCCGCGCTCTGCCGCGAGCTGGGCGGCTCACCGCTGAACATCGAGCTGGCCGCCGCCCGGGTGGCGTCGCTGGGTGTCGACGCCTTGCGCACGGGCCTGGCCGACGACCCGCTGCGCGTGCTGGCGACCGGCCGCGGCCCGGAGCGGCACCGGTCATTGCGGTCGGTGCTCGAGTGGAGCCACCGGCTGCTGAGTGCGGAGGAACGCACGGTCCTGGCCCGGATTTCGCGGTTCCGCAACGCCTTCGCACTGGACGACGCGGCGGCCCTGTCGCCGGAGCTGTCGGTCGGCGCGGTGTCCGACCTGCTCGGGCGGTTGGTGGACAAGTCGTTGGTCACGGCTCATGGGGAGGCGAGCGCCTGGACGCTCTTCGACGGAGTCGCCCGCTTCGCCCGCGAACGGCTGGCGGCTTCGGAGGAGGCGCCGGAGGTCGAGGTTCGCTACCACGCCTGGGCTGCCCGCCGAGCCCGAGAACTGGTCGCCCGCCTCGGCGGCGACTGGCGCGACGAGTTCGACCGGATAGCCGACGACCTGCGCGCCTGCGTCGCGGAGGGCATATCGACGCCCGGCGGCCTCGCGAGCCTGGACCAGCCCGGCCACCACCGGCCCAGCCACCTCGCGACCCCGGACCAGCCGAGCCACCACCAGCCTGGCCACCTCGCGACCCCGCACCAGCCCGGCCACCACCAGCCTGGCCACCTCGCGACCCCGGACCAGCCGAGCCACCACCAGCCTGGCCACCTCGCAACCCCGCACCAGCCCGGCCACCACCAGCCCAGCCACCTCGCGACCCCGGACCAGCCGAGCCACCACCAGCCTGGCCACCACAGGCCCGGCGGCCTCGCGGGCGTTCACGCGACCCCGGACCACGACCTGGCCGCGGATCTCGCCCGCCTGGCCTACGCGCGCGGCTTCCTCGCCGAAGCGGTGGCCCACTGGCGCGCGGCCGCGGACCGGGCCCCCTCCCCCGCGGCCGCGGCCGCCCACCTGGCGCGGGCCGGCAGCTGCACCCACCTGCTCACCCACGCGCGCGACCACTTCGACCTGCTGCTCGTCGCCGCCGAGCGTGCCGAGGGCGATCCCGGCACGCGGGCCGCCTGCCTGGCCGGTGCCGTCGTCCTGGCCGAGCGGTTCCGCGGTGCCGGCTTCGTCACCGACCCCGTCCCCGACGCCGAACTGGACCGGATGCTCGCCGGCGCGGCCGGAGCACCGGCGGCCGACGTCGCCGTGGCGCGCGCCTGGCGGTCCGGGAGCGGCCCGCAGTCGGTCGACCCCGAGGCGGCCGAGCGGGCCGTGGCGGCGGCGGCCGGCGACCCGCTGCTGCTCAGCGCGGCCCTGGACGCCCGGTGCACCGCACAGGCACTGGCCGGCCGTCCGGATCAGGCGTACCGCACGACCCAGGAACGCCTCGCCCTCGTCACGGCACTGGACCGCACCGACCCGCACGCCGCAGTCGAGGTCCTGGACGCGTTCCGGGCCGCGATCACCTACGCCGTCGCCACCGGCGCGCTGTCCGACGCGCTGGCCTCGAGCAGGCGCGCGGCCGGCGACTCGGCGCTGGCCGGCCACCCGTACTGGGGCACCAGCGGCCTGGTCACCACCCTCGCCCTGACCGGCCGGTTCGCCGAAGCGAGCGAGGCCGCCGAAGAGCTGTGGCGCACCCGGCTCCCGCGCAACGCGACCCTGGGTGTTCCGCTGCTCGCGGCGGCGCTGGCGGCCGGCCTGTCCGGCGACGAGCCGTCGATGGCCCGCTGGCGCACCCGCGCGGCGGACGTCGCGGGCGTCGCCACGCCGGCGGATTCGGCCAACCTGGCCCCGCTGGACGCGTTCGTCCGCGCCAGGGTCGCCCTGCACACGGGCACCGGCCGGGCGGAACGACTCGCCGAAGCCGGCGCCGAATTCACTCCCGGCCGCTTCAACGGCTACGCGGCCGGCGTGGCCGCGGAACTGGCCGTGCTCCTCGACACCCCGGACGCGCCACACCACCTCGCCCGCGCCGAGCACCACGCGGCCCGCAACCGCTGGACGGCAGCGGCCCTGGCCCGCGCCCGAGCCCGCCGCGACGGCGACGCCGCCCTTCTTGCGGCCGCCGCGAAACAGTTCGCCGAGCTCGGCGCGACCTTCGAAGCGGAGACGACGTGAGCAGCAGCCGGCTCCTGCCGGCGCGAGCGGCCGCCCGGTGACCGGGGTTCGCCCGACCCGGTGAGGGTTTCACGCATACTGGTGACGTCCCGGCGGAAGGAGAGGCGGCTTGAGCGCAACCGCGGAGACGGGCACCGGCACGTTCGGGCACCCCGCGTTGTTCTACCGCGGGCCGGCCGAATACCTGGCCGGCACCGTGCCGTTCGTCCGGGGCGGCCTCGAGGCAGGCGAGCCGGTGGCGGTCGCCGTCCCCGGGGACAACCTCGCGCTGCTCACCCGCGAACTCGGCGCCGATGCCGGGCGCGTCCTGCTGCTGGACATGACCGAGGCCGGGCGCAACCCCGGGCGGATCATCCCCGGCGTGCTGCGCGCCTTCGCCGACCGCCACCCCGGCCGGCCGGTGCGGATCATCGGCGAACCGATCTGGGCGGCGCGCTCCGCCGCCGAGTACCCCGCCTGCGCCCAGCACGAAGCCCTCATCAACCTCGCCTTCGCCGGCCGGGACGCGACCATCCTCTGTCCCTACGACGCCGACGCGCTCGCCCCGGACGTCCTCGCCGACGCCGAGGTCACGCACCCGGTCCTGCTCGACCGCGCCGGGCGCCGCCCCAGCCCCGCCTACGACCCGCTCGAACTGATCGCCCGGTACGACCGGCCGCTGCCCGTGCCGGACGGGGCCGTCGAACTCGCGGACACCACCGACCTCGCGGCCGCCCGCGCGCTGGCCCACGTCCGCGCGGCCGCCTGCGGGCTGAGCGACGACCAGGTGGCCGACGTCGAGGTCGTCGTCACCGAACTGCTGTCGAACAGCGTCGAGCACGGCAGCGGCTCCGGCACCGTCCGGTTCTGGGGCGGCGACGGCGAGTTCGTCTGCCAGGTGCACGACCACGGCCGGCTCACCGATCCCCTGGCCGGGCGCCACCCCGCGAGCCCGTACCAGCCGCGCGGACGCGGGCTGCTGCTCGTCAACCACCTCGCCGACCTCGTCCGCCTGCACACCGGCGACGACGGCACCACCTTCCGGGCGTACTTCCGCGCCTGAGCCGGCGGTGCACGAGGCCGCCCACGACGGCGCCGATCGCGACGCCGCCGTCCACGTCGGTCGGCCAGTGCGCCCGCGTGCGAAGCCTGCTGTAACACACCGCGGCGGCCAGCGGTGCGATCGCGGCTCCCGTCGCGGGCGCGGTCAGCGAGACGGCGACCGTGAACGCGGCCGCCGTCGTCGCGTGCGTGGACGGGAAGGCCGACGACTTCGGTTGTTCGACCACCGCGGCCCGCCGCCCGACGGCGCCGACCCGGCTGCCACGCCAGCACGCAGGCCACGAAGATCCAGAGCAGGCCGCCCTGCGCCACCGCGCTGAGCGCCGTCACCGGCCACGCCGGCCGAAAGGTCGTTTTCGTCCGGTCCGTCCGCGGCCGGAGACGACAGTTCGCTCGGCATGGCCCCGAATTCCCGCCCGTGCCCTGGTCCGACCACTCGTCTGTCCACGGTGGAGCATCCCGGCGTTTGCCCGCGCCGCGAGCGGGTACCCCCTCCGCGTGATTGCGCTGCGGCGAACCCGGCTCTGCGCGACAGTCGTCGTCGCGATCGCGGCACTGACGGCGGCCTGCGCTACCGACCCGCAGGCCGAGACCGTGCACGCCGGGCGGGAGATCCGCGGCCAGCTCGAACTCCTGCGGCTCGTGGTGACCGCCGACCGCGACCGGGTGCCGCCCGTGCCCAGCCTGTCGGTCACCGTCCGCGACGCCGCCGACGAACTCGGCGCGGCGGGCCAGGACGTCGGCAAGCTGACCGACGACCGGGCGCGCGCGGCACTGGCGTCGATCACCGACCGCGCCGTCGCGGTGGCCCACCGGCTCGACGACGGCCTCGGCGACGGCACCGACGAAGGGCTGGACCGGATCGACGCCGAACTGCAGGGCCTCATCGGCGAACTCGCCCGCTGGGGCGTCACCTCGTGAGCAAGAAGTTCCTCGCCGTCACCCTCGGCATCCTCACCGCGGTCGGCGGTTTCGTCGACATCGGCGACCTCGTCGAAAGCGGCGTCGTCGGCGCCCGCTACGGGATGGCGATGGTCTGGGTGACCGCCCTGGGCGTGCTCGGGATCTGCGTCTACGCCGACATGTCCGGGCGGATCGTGGCGGTGTCGGGGCGCCCGGTGTTCGACCTGATCCGCGAACGCCTCGGCCCGCGGATGGCGCTGCTCAACCTCGCCGGCTCGTTCCTCATCACGCTGCTGACGGTGTGCGCGGAGATCGGCGGCGTCGCGCTCGTCATCGAACTGGCCTCCGGGGTCGACCGGCTGGTCTGGGTGCTGCCGATCGGCGTGCTCGTCTGGCTGGTGGTCTGGCGGGTCGGCTTCGAGCGGATGGAGACCGGGTTCGGCCTCGGCGGGCTGGCGATCGGCGTGTTCGCCGTCGCGGTGTTCTTCCTGCACCCGGACTGGTCTTCGCTCGGCGCGCAGGTCGCCGGGCTCGCGCCGCCGCCCGACCAGGCGCTGCCGACCTACGCCTACCACGCGGTGGCGCTGTTCGCGTCGGCGATGACGCCGTACGAGGTGTTCTTCTTCTCTTCCGGCGGGGTCGAAGAGGGCTGGACGGTCAAGGACCTGTCGGTGCAGCGCGCCAACGTGCTGCTCGGGTTCCCCCTCGGCGGCCTGCTGGCCATCGCCGTGATGGCGTGCTCCGCGATCGTGCTGTTCCCGGCCGGGGTCGACGTCGGCCAGGTCAGCCAGATCGTGCTGCCGGTGACGCTCGCGCTCGGGACGGCGGGCCTGGTGATCGTGCTGATCGGCATCTTCGCCGCCACCTTCGGCGCGGCACTGGAGACCGGGCTGTCGTCGGGGTACATGCTGGCGCAGTACTTCGGCTGGGACTGGGGCAAGCGCCGGGCGCCGCGCAACGCCGCCCGGTTCCACCTGACCGTCGGCGCCGGCCTGCTGGTCGCGGTGCTGGTGGTGCAGACGGGGCTCGATCCGGTCGGCCTGACCGAGATCTCGCTGATCTTCTCGGCGGTGGCGCTGCCGCTGACCTACCTGCCGGTGCTCATCGTCGCCAACGACCGCGAGTACCTCGGCAAGCACGCCAACGGCCACTTCAGCAACACCGTCGGCGTCGTCATGCTCGCCGTCATCGCCGTCGCGGCGCTGGTGGCAATCCCGCTGATGATCTTCACCGGAGTAGGCCAGTGAACCCCGACCTCGGCCCCATCGACCTCGGCGACGCGCTGCTCGACCGGCAGATCGTCGGCGAGGACGGCACGGTGGTCGGCAAGGTGGACGACCTCGAGCTGCGCGCCGAAGGCGGGACGTACGTGGTCGACGCGCTGCTGGTCGGCCCGGAGGCCTTGGCCGACCGCGTGGGCGGCCCGATCGGCAAGCTGCTGCACCGCATCGGCCGCGGCTTCCGCGCCCAGGCACCCCAGCGCATCCCGCTGAACGCCGTCCGCCGCATCGAGCCGACGATCGTCGTGACGACGGCGATCGCCCACGCCACGGACAGCCCGTCGGAGGACTGGCTGCGCCGCCGCGTCATCGGCCGGATCCCGGGAGCGGGCCGTGCGAGCCGGTGAACTGATCGGCCGCCCGGCCCGCGACGCGACCGGCCGCGACCTCGGAGCGATCCGCGAGATCCGCGCGGAGGCGGCGCCGCGCGCGGACGGCGTGCCGGAGCTGGTGGTGCGCGGGGTGATCGTCGGGCGCACGCGCATCCGGCTGTTCGGGTACCAGCGCCACGACCAGCGCGGGCCGGCCCCGCTGGTGGCGCTGATCCGCTGGCTGCACCGCCACAGCCGGTACGTGGCCTGGGAGGACGTGGACACGTCGGGCCCGGAGGTCCTCGTGCGGCGGCCGTTCGCCGAGCTCGACCCGCTCGACCGGCCTTAGTTCCGCGGAGGGGCAGCGTTGTCTGCCCGTGCGGCGCCGAAAGCGCCCCTGGGCGTTGCTGACCACCAGGTTCAGGGTGCGGGTGACCTGGTCGTCGCGGGACACCCGCGGGCCGATCAGCTCTGGCTGTGAATCTCCGTCGCGCGTTCCCACCCGGACGGCAGCCGGCTGACGTTGAGGGCGTGGTCGAGCCCGCTGGCCGACAACGCCCGGCGCACCACCCGGTTGTCGCCGGTGACGACGCGCAGGGTCGCGTTCTCGCGGGCCACCCGCGCCTGGATGCCGCCCAGGGCCGCGAGGCCCGCTCCGTCGAGGAAGTCGACCTCGGACAGGTCCAGCACCAGAACCGGGAACCGGCGGTGCGCCCACGTGCTCAGTGCCGAGCGCACCTGGGGTGCGCTGTCGGCGTCGAGGGCACCGCGGATGCGGACCATGACCGCGCCGAAGTACGGGCGGATGACCTGGATGTCGAACTGTTCGCGCTTCGACGGCGCTACGGGGATCGCCGTCGCTGGGGGCTGGACGACTAACATTCCACGCCTCATTCGCAGATGACGTGCCGGACGGGTCTCGCCGACCCGATCGGTCGCGGGCAAATCGGGGGACGGAAGCTGTTGCTGAACCGCACTTCGCAGCGTAGTCCTTGATCCGAACGGCGCAACCCCGCCAACGGCCGAACCCGGCACCTCCGCACGCGACCCGCACGCGCGCAACTCAAACCACCCATCCGGGTGAATCAGCGCGTGACTACAGCCGGCTCGCCGAAAACCCGTCCGTCCACACCGGATGCGGACCACGGACGTCGGGAAATCACGCCCCGGCCGGCCCGGCACCCCGCCCCTTGACACGGACGGCCTCCGCGCCGCATCCTGACTTCGATCTCAGGGTTCCTGATATACGGGCCACTCAGTGAGGAGCCGGACGATGACCGCAGTGGAGGAGCGGCCGGGCACCCGCCCGGACGTCGCCTCGGGCCGGCTGTTCATCGGCGGCCGGTGGGCGGAGACCGCGGACCGCTTCGACGCCGTGGCCCCGGCCACCGGCAAGACCCTCACGACCCTCGCCCGCGCGACGGCCGCCGACGTCGACACCGCGGTGGCCGCGGCCCGGCAGGCGTTCGGGGGCTGGGCCGCGACGCCGGGCCGGGAGCGGGCCCGGGTGCTGCACCGGGTCGCGGACCTGGTGCGGGCCCGCGCCGACGAAATCGCCGCTCTCGAAAGCGCCGATGTCGGCAAGCCGATCTCGCTGTGCCGGGCGGTCGACGTCGAGACCGTCGCCGAGCAGTACGAGTACTACTCGGCCCTCGCGCAAGGCGTGGACGGCGCGACCCGGCAGATCCCGATCCCATCGCACGCCTACCCCCGCCGCGAACCGCTCGGCGTGGTCGCCGCGATCACGTCGTTCAACTTCCCGCTGATCCTCTCCACCGCCAAGATCGCGCCCGCGCCGGCCGCCGGGAACACCGGGGTGCACAAGCCGGCCGAGGACACCTCGCTCAGCGCACTGCTGATGGCCGAGCTGCTCGCCGAAGCGGGCGTGCCCGAGGGCGTGCTCAACGTGGTCACCGGCTCCACCGCGGTCGGCCGGCACGCGGCGAGCGTGGCCGGGGCGCACCTCAAGCCGGTCACCCTGGAACTCGGCGGGAACACGGCGGGAAGTCGGCGACCACCGGCGGCTGGAAGAGCCCGCCTTCGATGTCCGACCGGCCGCCGCCGGCGCGGGCCTGCCCGACGTACTGCTCGACCTTCGCCCGGTGCCGCTCGGGCCGGCTCCCGCGTGATCCGGGAGGAGATCTTCGGTCCCGTACTGACCGTGGGCGTCACCGCTTTCGGCCGCGAATACGGTCCCGAATCCCTCGACGCCCTCCGCCCGGACGAGGTCCGGGTCCGGATCGTCGCCACCGGCGTCTGCCACACCGACCTCGGCGTCGCCGCGGGCGCGCTGCCGTTCCCGCTGCCCGGCGTGCTCGGCCACGAAGGTGCCGGGATCGCCGAGGAAACCGGCGCCACGGTCACGCGCGTGCAGCCCGGCGACCGCGTCCTGCTCAGCTACACCTCCTGCGGCGGCTGCCCGAACTGCCGCGACGGCACCCCGATCGGCGGGCACTCCTTCGGCCAGTCCAGCTTCGCCGGGCACGCCGTCGCCGACGAGCGCAGCGTCGTCAAGGTCGCCGCCGACGCGCCGCTGGACCTCCTGGCGCCGCTCGGCTGCGGCATCATGACCGGCGCCGGCGCGGTGTGGAACGTCCTCGCCCCGCGCCCGGGCGCCACGCTGCTGGTCACCGGCGCGGGCGCGGTCGGCCTCTCGGCGGTCATGGCCGCCCACCTGACGCCGGCGACCCGGATCATCGCCGTCGACCGCGTCCCCGGCCGCCTGGAGCTCGCCCGCGAGCTCGGCGCCACCGACACGATCGACACCAGCGGCGAGGACCTCGCCGAGACGGTCGGCGAGCTGACCGGCGGCCGCGGCGTCGACGGCGTCGTCGAGACCACCGGCAACGCGGGCCTCCTCGGAACGGCCATCGGCACCCTGGCTCCCCGCGGCACGGCGGTCGTCGTCGGTGCGCCCGCGTTCGGCACCCAGGTCCCGGTGGACGTCAACTTCCTGCTCCCCGGACGGCACGTCGGCCTCACCATGGGCGACGCGGACACCCAGGCACTGGTGCCGACCCTGGCCGAGCTCGTCGCCGCCGGCCGGTTCCCGCTCGGAAAGCTGGTCACGCACTACGAGTTCGGGCAGATTCAACGGGCAGTGGACGACATGCTCGCGGGCACGACGATCAAGCCGGTCCTGCGGTGGTGAAGGAGGCAGCCGTGAACCGCCCCGATTTCGGCCTGGGCAGCTGGCCCGCACGGCGGGCGCGGATCAACCCGGACCGCACCGCGCTGGTGGAGGCCGGCCGGTCGCTGACCTACGCCGGGCTCGCCGAGAGGGTGCACCGCCTCTCCGGCGCTTTGATCCGGCGCGGCGTGCGGCCGGGCGACCGCGTGGCCTACCTCGGCGTCAACGCCATCACGGTGTTCGAGACGCTGTTCGCCACCGCCCGCTGCGGCGCGATCTTCGTCCCGCTCAACTACCGGCTCGCCCCGGCCGAGATCCGGTACATGCTCGACGACAGCGGCGCCTCGGTCCTCGTGCACAGCCCGGACACCGCCAGCCTCGTGGCGGCGGCCGGCGGGCTCCCGGACGGCGCGGTCATCGCGACCGAAGGGGACTTCGAGGCGGAGATCGCCGAGGCCGGCCCGGCGCCGGACACCGAGGTGCGGCTCGAAGACCCGTGCCTGCTGCTCTACACCTCCGGCACCACCGGACGGCCGAAGGCGGCGGTCCTCACCCACGGCAACCTCACCTGGAACACCGTCAACCAGCTCGCGCACCTCGACGTCCTGGGCACCGACAAGGCGCTGTGCATCGCGCCGCTGTTCCACTGCGTCGGGCTCGGCCAGATCACGCTGCCGACGCTGTTCAAAGGTGGCAGTGTGGAGCCGGTGGCCAGGTTCGATCCGGGCACCATCCTCGCCCGGATCGGCGAAGCCGGGATCACGAGTTTCTCCGCGGTCCCCACGATGCTGGAGATGATGTGCCGGCACGAGGACTGGGACCGCACCGACCTGAGCTCGCTGACCTGCGTGCTCTACGGCGGGTCGCCGGTGGCCGAGCGCGTCGCCCGCGCGTGGCTCGACCGCGGCGTCAAACTCCTGCAGGGCTACGGGATGACCGAAGCCGCGCCGGGCGTCTCGATGGCCACCCACGAAGGCACGCTCGACCACCCGGTCGCCGCCGGCGTGCCGCACTTCTTCACCGACGTGGCCGCCCTCGGCCCCGACCTCACGCCGCAGCCGCTCGACGGGAACCCGGCCGAGCTGCTCGTGCGCGGCCCGCACGTCTTCGGCGGCTACTGGCACCGGCCCGAGGAGTCGAAGGCGAGCTTCGTCGAGGGCGGCTGGTTCCGCACCGGGGACGTCGTCCGCGTCGACGACGACGGCTGGGCGCACGTCGTCGACCGGGTCAAGGACATGATCATCTCCGGCGGGGAAAACGTGTACCCGGCCGAGATCGAAGCGGTCGCCGTCCGGCTCGACGCGGTCGACGCCTGCGCCGTGGTCGGGGTGCCCGACGAGCGCTGGGGCGAGGCCGGCGCGGCCTTCGTCGTGCTCCGGCCCGGCGCCGAACTGGACGAGCCGCGGTTCCGCGCCCACCTCGAACAGCACCTGGCGCGCTACAAGGTCCCCAAGCACGTGCAGTTCACCGACACGCTCCCCCGCAACGCCACCGGCAAGATCCGCCGCGTCGAACTGCGCACGCTGGCCGCCGAAACCTTCACGAACGGAACCGCATGACCACCCCCCTCCTGCCCCCTTCGCTGCGCCTGGAACTGCGAGACGACATCGCCGTGCTGTGGCTGGCGCGTCCCGAGAAGCGCAACGCCCTCGACGACACGACCGTGCTCGGCCTCGAGACGTTCTTCGGTTCCCCGCCGCCGGGGATCAAGGCGGTCGTGCTCGACGCCGTCGGCGACCACTTCTCCGCCGGGCTGGACCTGTCCGAGCTCACCGAGCGGGACGCGTTCGAGGGCCTGGAGCACTCGATGATGTGGCACCGCGCCTTCGAGCGGCTCGAACGCGGGCGGGTCCCGGTGATCGCCGTGCTCAAGGGCGCGGTCGTCGGCGGCGGGCTGGAACTGGCGGCCGCCGCGCACATCCGCGTCGCCGAGCCCTCGGCGTTCTACGCGCTGCCGGAAGGGCAACGCGGGCTGTTCGTCGGCGGCGGGGCGTCGGTGCGGGTGCCGCGGCTGATCGGGGCGCACCGGATGGCCGACATGATGCTCACCGGCCGCGTGCTCGACGCCGACGAAGGCCACGCCGCCGGGTTGTCGCACTACCGCGTCGAAAACGGCCTGGAGCACGCGCTCGGCCTGGCCCGCAAGATCGCGGACAACTCGCCGATCACGAACTTCGCCGTGCTGCAGGCCCTCCCCCGCATCGCCGAGGCGAACCCGGCCGAGGGCTACCTGATGGAGGCGCTGATGGCCGCGATCGCCGGTGGCAGCGCCGAGGCGAAGGAGCGCATGCAGGCGTTCCTCGACAAGCGCGCCGGGAAGGTGGGCCGATGATCCTGCGCCCGGTCGCCCCCGACGTCCGCGAGACCACCGAGATCGGCCGGTACCTGCGCTGGCTGGAGGCCCGCGGGCACTTCTTCGACGACTACGCGGCCCTGCACCGGTGGTCGGTGACCGACCTCGACGGCTTCTGGTCCTCGATCAAGGACTTCTTCGGCGTCCGCTTCCCCTCGCCAGCCACCGCGGTGGTGCCCGACCGGACCATGCCCGGCACGGAGTGGTTCCCCGGCGCGACCCTGAACTACGCCGAGCACGCCCTCGGCCACGGGCCCGGCGACGCGGCCGCGATCATCGCCTACTCGCAGACGCGGGACCGCACCGAGCTCTCCTGGGACCAGCTGCGCGACCAGGTCGCGCGCGCCCGCGCGGGGCTGGCCCGGCTCGGGGTGGGCCGCGGCGACCGCGTCGCCGCGTACCTGCCGAACATCCCGGAAGCCGTGGTCGCCTACCTCGCCGTCGCGAGCCTGGGCGCGGTCTGGGCCTCCTGCGCCCCCGAGTTCGGCGCCCGGTCGGTGGTCGACCGGTTCGGCCAGATCGAGCCGCGGGTGCTGCTGACGGTGTCCGGCTACCGCTACGGCGCCAAGAATGTCGACCGCCGCGCCGAGGTCGCCGAAATCCGCGCGGGCCTGCCGACCGCCGAGCACGTCGTGCACGTGCCCTACGGCGAGCACGACCTGCCCGGCACGCTCGCCTGGGCCGACCTGCTGACCGGAAGTTCCCCCGGATTCGAGCCGGTCGGCTTCGCGCACCCGCTGTGCGTACTGTTCTCCTCCGGCACCACCGGCAAGCCGAAGGCGATCGTGCACGGCCACGGCGGCATCCTGCTGGAGCACCTCAAGAACCACGGCCTCAGCTGGGACCTGCGCCCGGGCGACCGGATCCTGTGGTTCTCCACCACCGCCTGGATGATGTGGAACGCGCTGGTGTCGGGGCTGCTCACCGGTGCGTCGATCGTGCTGGTCGACGGCAATCCGCTGCACCCGGACCTGGCCTGGCAGTGGCGGCTGGCGGCGGAAACCCGGGCGACGCTGATGGGCGCGAGCCCGGGATTCCTGATGGCGTGCCGGAAAGCGGGCCTCGACCCGGCCGCCGAGCACGACCTGTCCGCGCTGCGGCAGCTCGGCGCGGCCGGCAGCCCGCTGCCCGCCGAAGGCTTCCACTGGGTGCACGAGAAGTTCCCGGGCGTCCTGCTCAACGTCGGCAGCGGCGGCACCGACGTCTGCAGCGGGATCGTCCAGGGCAGCCCGCTGCAGCCGGTCCGCGCGGGCGAGATCTCCGGCCCCTGCCTCGGGGTCGACGCGCAGGCGTTCGACGAGCACGGCGCCGCGGTGGTCGGGGAACTGGGCGAGCTGGTGATCACCGCGCCGATGCCGTCGATGCCGGTCAGGTTCTGGGGTGACGACTCCGGCGAGCGCTACCGCGAGACGTACTTCTCGACCTACCCCGGGATCTGGCGGCACGGCGACTGGATCCGGTTCACCCCCGAGGGCAGCTGTGTCATCGCCGGCCGCTCGGACGCCACCCTCAACCGCGGCGGCGTCCGGCTGGGCACCGCCGAGTTCTACGCCGTCGTGGAGGAACTCCCGGAGATCGACGACTCCCTGGTCGTGCACCTGGAAGATCCCGCGGGCGGCAACGGCGACCTCCGGCTGTTCGTGGCGCTGCGGTCCGGCGCCGAACTCGACGACGCCCTGCGCGGCCGGATCACCTCGGCGTTGCGCAGCGCGCTCTCCCCGCGGCACGTGCCGGACGCGATCACCGCCGTGCCGTCGATCCCCCGCAACCGCACCGGGAAGAAACTGGAGCTGCCGGTGAAGAAACTCCTGCTCGGCGCCGCGATCGACGAGGTCGTCGGCCGGGACGTGCTGGCCAATCCGACCGCGCTGGACCACTTCGGGGCGCCGGCATGAGCACCGTCGCGGTCGTCGGCACCGGCGTGATCGGCGCGAGCTGGGCCGCCCTCTTCCTGGACCACGGTTTCGACGTCGTCGCCACCGATCCGGCGCCCGGCGCCGAGGAGCGGCTGCGGAGTGCGCTCGAGGGCACGCCGACGGACCGGCTCCGGTTCGTCGGCGACGCCGGCGCCGCCGCGGCGGAAGCCGATTTCGTCCAGGAGAACGGGCCGGAGCGCGAGGACGTCAAGCACGCGGTGTTCGCGGTCCTCGACGAAGCCGCGCGGCCGGACGTGATCCTGGCGAGCAGCTCGTCCGGGCTGCTGCCCAGCGTCATCGCGCGGGGCTGCCCGAAGCACCCCGAGCGCGTGGTCGTCGGGCACCCGTTCAACCCGCCGCACCTGATCCCGCTCGTCGAGGTGGTACCGGGCCGCGAGACCGCGCCCGAGGTCGTCGACCGGGCCATGGCGTTCTACACCTCGGTCGGGAAGCGGCCGATCCGGCTCGCCCGGGAGGTGCCCGGCCACGTCGCGAACCGGCTGCAGGCCGCGCTGTGGCAGGAGGCGTACTCCCTCGTCGAACGCGGGGTCGCGACCGTCGCCGACATCGACGCCGCCATCGCCTACGGGCCCGGCCTGCGCTGGGCCGTGCTCGGCCCGTTCGTCAACCAGCACCTCTCCGGCGGCGCGGGCGGGCTCGCGCACGTCCTGCGCCACCTCGGCCCGCCCACCGAAGAGTGGTGGCGTGACCTCGGCCGCGTCCACCTGACCCCGGAACTCGCCGAGACCCTCGTCGCCGGAGTCGACGCGGAACTGGCCGGCACCGACCACGACCGGCTCGTCGCCGCCCGCGACGCCGTCCTCGACCGCCTGCTGGCCGCCAAGGCCGCGCAGCCCGACCTGCCCTGACCTGGAGCTCTTCGTGGATCTTTCCTCCCTGACCGCCATCGACGTCCACACGCACGTCGAGCAGGACGGTCACGGCTGTTTCGCCCTCGACCAGGAACTGCTCGACGCGTCCGAGAAGTACTTCCGCGCCGGCCAGGACCGCACGCCGACGGTGGCCTCGATCGCCGAGCACTACCGCGCCCGGAAGATGGCCGCCGTCGTGTTCACCGTCGACGCGCCCGCGGCGACCGGGCACCCGGCGCTGTCGAGCGAGGAGATCGCCGACGCCGCGGCCGAGCACGCCGACGTGCTGATCCCGTTCGGCTCGGTCGACCCGCACGCCGGCAAGGCGGCCGTGCTGCGCGCGCGGCGGCTGGTGGGCGAGCACGGCGTGCGCGGGTTCAAGTTCCACCCGAGCCTGCAGGCGTTCGAGCCCAACGACGTCCGGTACTACCCGCTCTACGAAGCGATCGCGGAGCTGGGCGTCCCGGCGCTGTTCCACACCGGGCAGACCGGCATCGGCGCCGGCCTGCCGGGCGGGCACGGCATCAAGCTGCGCTACTCGAACCCGATGCTGCTCGACGACGTCGCCGCCGACTTCCCGGACCTCACGGTGATCCTGGCGCACCCGTCGGTGCCGTGGCAGGACGAAGCGATCTCGGTCGCGACGCACAAGGCGAACGTGTTCATCGACCTGTCGGGCTGGTCGCCGAAGTACTTCCCGCCGCAGCTGGTGCGCGCGGCGAACACGTTGCTGAAGCGGAAAGTCCTGTTCGGTTCGGACTTCCCGGTGATCACCCCGGACCGCTGGCTCGCCGACTTCGCCGAACTGGAGATCAAGGACGAGGTGCGTCCGCTGATCCTCAAGGACAACGCCATCGGCGTACTCGGACTGGCTTGACCGCCGGTTGACGTTTGTCCGCTACGTCCCCGGGCATCCGCCACCTTCCAGGTCTCACGATGGGAGGCGGCGTCGTGGCGGAGGGTGACGTACACACCTACTACGAAGACGGGCTGTGGAAGAACCGCGTCGAAGGCGGCCGCCGGGCGTCCAACACCTCCCCCCGCCGCGTCGACGCGGTGCTGGCGGGGCGGCAGATCGCGCGGAAGCGCCGGGTCGGGCACTTCGTCCACACGCCGGAGGGCGAGGTCGAGACCGAGCGCGACTTCCGGCCTCGCGGCACGGCCCGATGACCTCCGTCACACCGGCGGTAACGGAACACCCGTTCGGACGATAGCCCGTTCGTGTCCGGGGACGCCCCGGCCTTCACGAACGGACTCTGCATGTCTCGCCTCCGCCTGGTCGCGCTCGTCGCGGCCGGATCCCTCGCCCTCGCCGGCTGCTCCGGCACCCAGGACACGCCCGTCCCGGCCGCGGCCGCCGCGACGACGTCCCCGGCCTCCTCGGCTCCGGCGGCCCCGGCCCTCGACGCCGCCGAAGTGGGCACGGCGATCTCCGACGCCGCCAAGCAGGCGTCCGCCGTGCACGTCAAGGGCACGATGACCCAGGAAGGCAGCGCGCTCAACCTGGACCTGCAGCTCAACCCGGACAGCGCGAGCGGCACGGTCGTGAAGGACGGTCTCGAGATCCCGGTGCTGCGGATCGGCGACAAGTACTACTTCAAGTTCACCGAGTCCCTGGTGAAGCAGGCCGGTGCCCCCGCCGCGGCGGCCAAGCAGCTCACCGGCAAGTGGGTGTCCTCGACGGCCAAGATCGGCCAGGGCATCGGCGCGGCGTTCAAGACGTTCCTCGACTACAAGTCGTTCACCCAGGGCACGCTGGGCGAGCTGGAGAAGACGACGTTCAAGCCGGGCGAGCAGACGACCCTCGCGGGCGCGCCGGCGCTGACCTTCACCAGCTCGGACGGGACGGCCACGGTCGCGGCGACGGCACCGCACTACCTGCTGCGCATGTCGGACCCGAAGAACGGCGCCATGGAGTTCAGCGACTGGAACAAGCCGACCACCGTCTCCGAGCCGCCGGCCGCGGAGATCTACTCCGGCCCGGGCTCCTGACGCGTCTCGGGTGACGGCCGCTGCCGGGGGTGTTCGCCCCCGGCAGCCGCCGTTCCGGCTTCAGCGGGCCAGCAGCGCCCACACCGTCTTCCCGCCGGAACGCGACCGACTGCTCCCCCACCGCTTCGCGACCTTGGTGATCATCCGCAGGCCCAGCCCCGCGGCCGCCAGGTCCAGCCCTTCCCGCAGCACCGCCGGCCGCCGGCTCTCGTCCGAGACCTCCACCGACAGCGTCCGCCGGCGCAGCTCGAGCCGCAGCCGGGGCGCCGAATCGGTGTGGCGCAACGTGTTCTCGACCAGCTCGGTCGCGATCAGCTCGGCGTCCTCGGCCAGCTCCGGCACCATCCACTCCGCGCAGACCCCGCGGACGAACCCGCGAGCGCGCGCCGACGTGCGCGGCGAGCGGTCGAGCAGCCGGCCGGCCCGGCGCCGGGCCGGGCTGATCAGCGCCGCCTCCGCGGTGGCGGCGTCCGGGTACACCGGCACGCCGCAGCCGGCGAGCGCGGCCCGCTGTTCCGGGCGGCCCGTCACCAGGGCGAACGGGATCGCCGGCCATTCGCCGACGCGCAGCGCCACCAGGGCGAACACCCTGATCAACGTCCGGTCGCGCAGGTCCAGGCGCTCGACGTCGATCAGCACGCCGTCCTCGGCGTCCGCGGCGAACTCGAGCAGCCGGTCGCGCAGCTGCGGGTACGTCGCGCGGTCGAGCACGCCGACGACCGAAGCTTTCGCCGGTGCGCCGTACCGGGGTACCAGCCACACGGCATTGTGCCGAGCGAGCACTGGCGACCACCTCCTCCACGACGATCACCCGTTCGAATAACCCGTCCGGAACCCGTCAAACCCCGCGATTCGCCGGTTGGCGCGGCCGATCGGGGGAACTCCGCGGGCTCGGAAGGGAGACGATGTGTTCCGTCACACGAAGCTGCTTCAGTTCGAAGCCAAGCCCGAAAAGCCCGACCCCGTGTACGCCCACAAGCTCCAGGAACTCATCGGCGGCGCCTACGGCGAAATGACCGTCACCATGCAGTACCTGTTCCAAGGCTGGAACTGCCGCATCGAAGGCAAGTACAAAGACCTGATCATGGACACCGCGACCGAAGAAATCGGCCACGTCGAAATGCTCGCCACCATGGTCGCCCGCCTGCTCGAAGGCG